>JAJPIX010000068.1 GCA_021324545.1 Alphaproteobacteria bacterium | reverse complement strand
GTCAGCTTGTCGTAATCGAGAATCTGGCCTTCGCGGGTGTTTTCCACCTTGTAGGAGACCTTTTTCACCGGGCTGAACAGCGAATCCACCGGGATGAGGCCGATGGGTGCATCTTCCGGGCGGTTGCGATCGGCCGGGACATAGCCCTTGCCGGTGGCAACCGTGAGCTCCATGCGGAAATCCACCTTCTCGTCGAGCGTGCAGAGCACAAGCTCCGGATTGAGGATTTCGACGTCGGCCACGGCCGCGATATCGCCGGCGGTAACCTCGCCGGGACCCATCTTGCGCAGGCTCAAGCGCTTGGGACCCTCGGAATGGAGCCTGAGCGCAATGAGCTTCACGTTCAGCACGATGTCGGTCACGTCCTCGCGGACGCCGGCGATGGACGAAAACTCATGCAGCACGCCCTCGATCTGGATCGAGGTCACCGCCGCGCCCTGGAGCGACGACAGCAGCACGCGCCTGAGCGCATTGCCCAGCGTAAGGCCGAAGCCGCGCTCCAGCGGCTCGGCCACGATGGTGGCCGAACGGCCGGCATCATGGCCCGCATCGATCTTCAATTTTTGCGGCTTGATCAGTTCTTGCCAATTCTTCTGAAACATAAGGTCCTCATCGTTTCCCGGACGTGTCGGATCACGTCCAATTCTTTCGACGGGTTGTCAGGTCCGAACTCTCGAAACTCTTGTGCCTTACACGCGCCGGCGCTTCGGCGGGCGGCATCCGTTATGGGGGATTGGCGTCACGTCGCGGATGGATGTGACGGTCAATCCCACCGCCTGCAACGCGCGCAGCGCGGACTCGCGGCCCGAGCCGGGGCCGCTGACTTCGACTTCCAGCGTGCGCATGCCGTGTTCCACGGCCTTCTTGCCCGCATCTTCCGCCGCGACCTGCGCGGCGTAAGGCGTGGACTTGCGCGAGCCCTTGAACCCCATCATGCCGGCGCTCGACCAGGAAATTGCGTTTCCGGCCGTGTCGGTGATCGTGATGATCGTGTTGTTGAAGGTCGCCGCGACATGGGCCACGCCCAACGCCACATTCTTCTTCTCTTTCTTGCGCGCGCGGCCGGGGCCGGGCTTTTTTTCTGGAGCTGCCATGATCTGTTACTTCGTAACCTTTTTCTTGCCGGCAATCGCCTTGGCCGGCCCTTTGCGCGTGCGCGCGTTGGTGTGGGTGCGCTGTCCGCGAACCGGCAGGCCCTTGCGGTGGCGAAGCCCGCGGTAGCAGCCAAGATCCATCAGGCGCTTGATGTTCATCGCGATCTCGCGGCGCAGATCGCCTTCCACCACATAGTCGCGGTCGATGATTTCGCGGATCTGGATGATCTCCGCTTCCGTCAGATCGCTGACGCGGCGGCCTTCGGCGATGCCGACCTTCTTGCAGATCTCCCTGGCATTGGTGGGACCGATGCCATAGATGTAGCGAAGCGCGATATCGACGTGCTTCTGGGTTGGAATGTTGACGCCGGCGATACGGGCCACGATGGTCTCCTGGCAGGCAAGCTGCTGAATTCGTTAACAATTCTGACGCGGAAACGGCCTTTCCCGAACCGGCTTAGGGCCGGATTGCCTATATGGGGACAGGGTGGAGTCGCCGCAAGGGCGCGGATTTTACTCACGCAACCCCGTCAGTCAATGGCCGCCGAAGGGCAATTTTGGGGGCGATTTCATGACCTTGCCCCGCCATCGATGACGGCAGAAATCGCCCGGGTCACCTCCGCAATCGGCGCCATCCCGTCCACGGTCACGAGCTTGCCCTGCCGGCGGTAATAGTCGAGCAGCGGGGCGGTGTTCTTGTAATAGACCGCAAGCCGGTTTTTCAGCGTTTCCGGGGTATCGTCAGCCCTGGGCGTGCCGCCTGCGGCAAGGGTTTCCTTCACCCGGTTCTCGGCGCGCCGGATGAGCACGGCGTCATCCACCTTCAGCTCCAGCACCAGATCTATCTGGCGCTTCCGCTCGGCCAGCATGCGGTCCAGGGCCTCGGCCTGCGGAATGGTGCGGGGAAAGCCGTCGAACACGGCGCCTTTCCGGCAATCGGGCCGGTCATAGCGTTCGGCGATAATGCCGACCACAATCTCGTCCGACACGAGGTTGCCGGCATCCATGATGGCCTTGCATTTCTGACCGAGCGGCGTGCCGGCCGCGATGGCGGCGCGCAGCATGTCGCCGGTCGAAAGCTGCGGCAGGCCGCGCTTTTCCTGGATGATCTTCGCCTGGGTGCCCTTGCCGGCGCCCGGCGGCCCGAACAGGACGATGTTCAACGGCGCGCTCCGCGCAGACGGGCCTTCTTGATGAGGCCTTCATACTGCTGGGCGATCAGATGGCTCTGGATCTGCGCCACCGTGTCCATCGTCACGCTGACGACAATGAGGATGGACGTGCCGCCGAGATAGAACGGAATGTTGTAGTGGAAGATCAGCCATTCGGGGATGAGGCAGACGATGGCCAGATAGATGCCGCCCACCACGGTGACGCGGGTGAGCACATAATCGATGTACTCCGCCGTTTTCTTCCCCGGCCGGATGCCCGGAATGAACCCGCCGTACTTCTTCAGGTTCTCCGCCGTTTCTTCCGGGTTGAAGATGATGGAGGTGTAGAAGAAGGCGAAGAAGATGATCATCAGCGCATAGAGCAGCAGATAAAGCGGCTGGCCGTGGCTGATATAGGCCACCATGGTCTGCAGCCAGTCGGGGATGTTCTTGGAATTGAACTGCGCGATCGTGGCCGGCATCAGCAGGATCGATGAGGCGAAGATCGGCGGAATCACGCCCGACACGTTGATCTTGAGCGGCAGATGCGACGCCTCGCCGCCGTACATCTTGTTGCCGACCTGGCGCTTGGGATACTGCACAAGCAGCCTTCGCTGCGCCCGCTCCATGAAAACGATGCCCAGGACAAGCCCCACGATGAACACGGCGGCGCCGATGATGAGCAGGGGACCGATGGCGCCGGTGCGGCCGGCTTCAAACGCCTGGGCAATGTATTGCGGAAAGCGGGCCACAATGCCGGCAAAAATGATAAGCGAGATGCCGTTGCCGACGCCGCGACTGGTGATCTGTTCGCCGATCCACATCAGCAGGATGGTGCCGCCGGTGAGCGTGATCACGGTGGTGACGCGGAAGAACCAGCCCGGATCGATGACGACATTGCCCCAGTTTTCAAGCCCGAGCGCGATGCCATAAGCCTGAAGCGCCGCCAGCGCCACCGTGCCGTAACGGGTGTACTGGTTGATCTGCTTGCGCCCGACCTCGCCTTCCTTCTTGAGGCGTTCGAGTTCGGGAAACACCGTCGTCATCAGCTGAATGATGATCGAGGCCGAGATGTAGGGCATGATGCCCAGCGCAAAGATCGCCATGCGCCCCACCGCGCCGCCGGCCAGCACGTTGAACACGTCGAGCAGGCCGCCCTGCTGCTGATTCAGCTGGCGCGCAAGCTCCACCGGGTCAATGCCCGGCATGGGGATGTAGGTGCCCAGGCGGGCAATGATCAAGGCGCCCAGCGTGAAGAAAATGCGCTGGCGCAGCTCCTTCGCCTTGGCGAACGAACTGAAGTTGAAATTGGCCGCCAATTGCTCGGCTGCTGAGGGCATTGGCTACTCCTGGCCCGGCGCGGGATGCGAGCGCATTATATAGGGATCAGCCGGCGTTCCGCGCAGCCCTTTTCTCGGCCGATTTGACGCGGCGGGTGCGCCGCTTGCCCGGCTCGCCTTTCCGGTTCATGTGAACCGGCTTTTTGAACGTGGCCGTCAGGCTGCCGCCCGCCTTCCGGACGGCTTCGGCGGCGCTTTTGGACGCCCCGGCGACTTCGATATCCACCTTCGCGGTGAGTTTTCCGTCGCCCAGAAGGCGGATGCCGTCGCGGCTGCGGCGGACGAGGCCTGCCTTCCTGAGCGTTTCCTCCGTAATTTTCTGCCCGGCGTCGATCTTCTTGGCGTCGATCGCTTTCTGCAACTGGCCGATATTCAACTCGGCGAAGTCGTTGGCGAAGATGTTGTTGAAGCCCCGCTTTGGCGTGCGCATGTAAAGCGGCATCTGGCCGCCTTCAAAGCCATAGACCTTGGTGCCGGTACGCGCCTTCGCGCCCTTCACCCCGCGCCCCGATGTCTTGCCGAGACCGGAAGAGGAGCCGCGGCCCAGCTTCGTCTTGCGCTTGTGCGCGCCGGGGTTATTGCGGATTTCGTTGAGTTTCATGTCACTTGCTTTCTTCGACGATCTCCACGAGGTGCTTGACCGCGCGGATCATGCCGCGCACGGCCGGCGTATCTTCCAGCGTGCGCGTGCGGCGAATTTTGCCAAGGCCCAGGCCGCGCAGGGTTGCCGCCTGGATTTCCGGCTTGCGGTTGGCGCTTCTGATCTGGCGCACGGTCACCGTGCCGCCCTTATGGGCGGCCTTCCGGGCCGGCGCTTTTCTTTTGGGTGCTTCTTCAGCCATCGCACGAATTCCAATCAGCTAGCCGGGGCCTGTTCGCCCTTGGGCGCGCCTTCGCGGCGCTGGATGATTTCGCTCACGCTCTTGCCACGGCGCTGCGCCACCATGCGCGGCGACTGCTGGTTCCTGAGCGCGGAGAAGGTGGCGCGGACCATGTTGTAGGCGTTGGAGGTACCCAGCGACTTGGCAACCACATCGCCCACGCCCAGGGATTCGAACACCGCGCGCATCGGGCCGCCCGCGATGATGCCGGTGCCGGCCGGCGCCGGCCGCACCACCACCTTGCCCGCGCCATGATGGCCGCGGGATTCATGATGCAGCGTGCGGCCATCCTTCAGCGGAACGCGGATGAGCGATTTTTTGGCTTCATCGGTCGCCTTGCGGATGGCTTCGGGCACCTCGCGCGCCTTGCCGTGGCCGAAACCGACACGGCCGCGCTGATCGCCGACCACCACGAGCGCCGCAAAACCGAAACGCCGGCCGCCCTTCACCACCTTCGCCACGCGATTGATGTGAACCAGACGATCGACAAATTCGTTGTCGCGCTCTTCGCGATCACCGCGTTCCCTGCGTTTGCCTTCTTCACGCGCCACGATTCATTCCTTCCCTAGAATTCCAGGCCGCCTTCGCGCGCGGCATCCGCCAGCGCCTTGACCCGCCCGTGATAGATGTAGCCGCCCCGATCGAACACCACCTGCCTGATTCCCTTGGCCAGCGCACGCTCGGCGATTTTCCGGCCGACGCTCTTGGCGGCATCGACGTTGTAGGTCTTGGGCGCGCGGCCTTCCTTTTCGTTCGATGACGCCGCTGCAAGCGTTTCGCCTTTGCCGTCGTCAATGACCTGGGCATAGATGTGCTTGCCCGAGCGGAACACCGAAAGCCGGGGGCGGCCAGCGGCATTCTGCGCGATGCGATAGCGCGTGCGCGCCTGGCGGCGCCTGAACAGACTGCTCGTCATTTCTTCTTGCCCTCTTTGCGCAGGATATGTTCCTCCGCATACTTCACGCCCTTGCCCTTGTAGGGCTCCGGCGGACGGAATCCGCGGATTTCGGCCGCGACCTGCCCCACCAGCTGTTTGTCGATGCCGCTGATGGTGAGCGCGGTGGGCTTTTCCGCGACGATGTTGATGCCCTGCGGAATTGGATAGGTCACGTCGTGGCTGAAACCCAGCTGCAGGTTGAGGTTCTTGCCCTGCACCGCGGCGCGATAGCCAACGCCGTTGATCTCCAGCTTCTGCTCGAAGCCCTTGGTCACGCCCACCACGAGATTGTTCACCAGCGTGCGCGACAGACCCCACATCTGCGAGGCGCGCTCCGCGTCTTTGCGCGGGGTGACATGCACGCCGTCCGCGCCGACGCTCGCCTGCACCTCGGCCGCCAGCGTGACCTTGAGTTCGCCCTTGGGACCCTTGACCTTGACAGTTTGGCCCTCGACCGAGGCGGTGACGCCTTTGGGCAAAGCGATGGGTTTCTTGCCGATGCGCGACATCAGAACACCTGACACAGGATTTCGCCGCCCACGTTCTTTTCACGCGCGGCGGTATCGGTCATCACGCCTTGCGGGGTGGAGACGATGGAAACACCCAGGCCCTGGCGATGCGGCTTCAGGTCTTTCACGCCCGCATAGACCCGGCGGCCCGGCGTGGAAATGCGCTTGAGCTCGCGGATGACGGGCTGGCCTTCATGATACTTGAGCTCGATTTCGAGCTCGCGATGGCCCTTGACCTCCACTTCCGCGTAGCCGCGGATGAAGCCTTCGGCCTGCAGCACGTCGAGAACCCGCACCCGCTGGCGCGAATTCGGCGACGTCACCTTGGCCATGCCGCGAACCTGGCCGTTCCTGATGCGCGCGAGCAGATCGCCGATGGGATCCGTGATCGCCATTTTCTTCTCCTTACCAGCTCGCCTTCGTCATGCCCGGTATCTGGCCGAAATTGGCAAGTTCCCGCAGCGCGATGCGCGACAGTTTCAGCTTGCGATAGTAGCCCTTCGACCGGCCCGTCAGTTCGCAGCGATGGTGAATGCGTGTCTTCGACGAATTGCGCGGAAGCTTCGCAAGCTTCAGCCGCGCGTTGAACCGCTCTTCGGCGGGGACGTTCATGTCTTCCGCCTTGGCCTTCAACGCGGCGCGCCTGGCGGCATATTGCGCCACCAGCTTTTCGCGCTTGGCATTCCGGTTGATCTGGCTCTTCTTCGCCATTCTCTGTCCCTTCAGTTCATGAACGGAAACTGGAAGCCCTGAAGCAGGGCCTTGGCTTCCGCATCCGTCCTGGCCGAGGTGTGGATGATGATGTCCATGCCCCAGACCGTTTCGGTCTTGTCGTAGTCGATTTCCACGAACACGATGTGCTCCTTCAGGCCCATCGCGAAATTCCCGCGGCCGTCGAAGCTCTTGCCGTTCAGCCCGCGGAAATCGCGCACGCGCGGCAAAGCCGTCGTAACCAGGCGGTCAAGAAACTCGTACATCCGGTCCTTGCGCAGGGTGACCTTCACGCCGATGGGCCGGCCGGTAGTGATCTTGAACGTGGCGATCGACTTCTTGGCCTTGGTCACAATCGCCTTCTGGCCGGCAATCGCCGTGAGATCGTTCTGGGCCTGCTGGATTTTCTTTGAATCGGACGCGCCTTCGCCGGCGCCGATATTCAGCACGACCTTCTCGACCCGCGGCACCTGGAGCGGATTCTTGTAGCCGAACTTTTTCATCAGCTCGGGCCGGATCACGTCGAAATAGCGCTTCTTGAAGCGCGGCACATAGTTCGGATCGCGCGAGGTTTCGCCGACGGCCACGACCGTTCCGGCCCCGCCCTGACCCTGCGCTTCCTTCTTCTTCGCCGGTTTCTTTTCGGCCGCGGCTTCGGCCTTTGCCGGCGTTCCTGCCTCAGACATCGATGACCTCACCGGACTTCTTTGCGAAACGCACTTTCCGCCCGTCGTTCAAGAACTTGAATCCGATCCGCGTGGCCCCGCCCGTTTTGGGATCGACATGCGCGAGATTGGACAGATGGATGGGGGATTCCTTGCTCACGATGCCCCCCTGCTGCCGCGCCGACTGCTTCTGGTGGCGCTTGACCATGTTCACATTGGAGACGAGCGCGCGGTTTTCCTTGGGAAAGACCCGCAGAACTTCGCCCTTCTTGCCCTTGTCGCGGCCGGCGGTGACGATCACGCGATCGCCTTTTCTGATCTTTGCCGTGCTCATCACAGCACCTCCGGCGCGAGCGAGATGATCTTCATGTGGTTCTTGTTGCGCAGCTCGCGCGTGACAGGCCCGAAGATGCGCGTGCCGATCGGCTCGTTCTGGTTGTTCACGAGAACCGCGGCGTTGTTGTCGAAACGGATCAGGCTGCCGTCGGGGCGGCGGATGCCATGCGCGGTGCGCACCACCACCGCCTTCAGCACCTCGCCCTTTTTCACGCGGCCGCGCGGAATCGCATCCTTCACGCTGACCACGATGGTATCGCCGATGGTGGCGTAACGGCGCTTGGAACCGCCGATCACCTTGATGCACATCACGCGGCGCGCGCCGGAATTGTCGGCGACATCGAGTTCTGTGGTCATCTGAATCATTGTTTCAACTCCCGGCGCTTCCCGCGCTTACTTTCCCGACACGCGGCCCACCACTTCCCAGCTTTTCAGCTTGGAAACCGGCCGGCATTCGCGGATGCGCACGATGTCGCCCACCTTAAATTCGCCCTTTTCGTCGTGCGCGTGATACTTCTTGGAGCGGCGCACGGTCTTGCCAAGCATGGGGTGCGTGAAGCGGCGCTCCACATTCACCACCACCGTTTTCTTGTTCCTGTCGCTTACCACGACGCCTTGCAGCACGCGCTTTGGCATGGTCTTTCCTTCCGTCCGTTCAGGCCGCCGGCGCTTTTCGGCGCTGTTCGGACAACACAGTCATGATGCGGGCGATATCCTTGCGGACATCGCGCACGCGATGGGTTTTCTCGAGCTGGCCATTGGCGCGCTGGAAGCGCAGGTTGAACTGCTCCTTCTTCAGCTTCGCCAGCTGCTCGGTCAGCTCGTCCGCCGAGCGGCCGCGGAAATCGTCGGCCTTCGATACGGCCTTCGGCTGCGCCTTTTTTTCGGGCTTTACCTTCTTCGCCCTGGGTTCGGCGCTTTCCGCCTTTTCGGCCTTCGCCTTCTTTGCCGTGGTCTTTTTCCTTTCAGCCATCGTCCTGATCCTCAACCGTGCGCGCGGGCGACGAATTTTGTCGCGATCGAGAGCTTCGCCGCGCCAAGGCGCATGGCTTCCTTCGCCGTCGCGATGTCCACCCCGTCAATCTCGAACAGGATGCGGCCGGGCTTTACCTTGGCAACCCAGTATTCGGGCGTGCCCTTTCCGGCGCCCATGCGCACTTCAGCCGGCTTCTTCGACACCGGAACATCGGGAAAGATGCGAATCCATACGCGGCCCGCGCGCTTCATTTCGCGGGTGATGGCGCGGCGGGCGGCTTCGACCTCGCGCGCCGTCAGCCGGTCCGGCTCCATGGCCTTGAGGCCATATTCGCCGAAGTTGAGCGCGGTGCCGGCCTTTGCGGCGCCGTGGATGCGGCCCTTGAACTGCTTTCTGAATTTCGTGCGTTTGGGTTGAAGCATGATCGTGTTCCGTTACTCGGCTCCGGCCGGCGCGGGCGCGGCTTCGGCCTTGCGCGGCGCTTTCTGATCGGAGGCTTCGGCCATCCGCTTGTCCTGCGCCATGGGGTCGTGTTCCATGATCTCGCCCTTGAAAATCCAGACCTTCACGCCGCAAGTGCCATAGGTGGTTTTTGCCGTTGCCGTGCCGTAATCCACGTCCGCGCGCAGCGTGTGCAGCGGCACCCGGCCTTCGCGATACCATTCCACCCGCGCAATTTCGGCGCCGCCCAGGCGCCCGCCACAGTTGATGCGGATGCCCTGCGCGCCCAGCCGCATGGCGGACTGCACGGCGCGCTTCATCACGCGGCGGAATGCGACGCGGCGTTCCAGCTGCTGCGCGATGTTTTCGGCCACCAGCTTGGCGTCAATTTCCGGCTTCCTGATTTCGACAATGTTGAGATGCACTTCGTCGCCGGTGAACTTCTGCACCTCGTTCTTGAGCTTTTCGATGTCGGCGCCCTTCTTGCCGATGACGACGCCGGGGCGCGCGGAATGAATCGTGATGCGGCACTTCTTGTGCGGCCGTTCGACCACGATCCGGCTGACGCCCGCCTGCTTCAGGCGTTCGGCCAGATGGTTGCGGATTTTGATGTCTTCCTGAAGCAGCTTCCCGTAGTCCTTCTTGCCCGAGTACCAGCGCGAGTCCCAGGTACGGTTGATGCCCAGGCGAAGACCGGTCGGATTGACCTTCTGACCCATTACGCCTTCTCCTTTGCGCCCTTGGGCGCGGATTTCTTCTGTGCCGGTTTCCTTGCCGCGGGCCTCTTCGCCGGGGCCTTTGCCTGGCTTTTGGTTTCGGACTTTGCTTCGGCCTTCTTCGGCGCTTCCTTGCCGGCCGGCTTTTCTTCCCGCTTTTCCTCGACCACGATGGTGATCTGGCTGAACGGCTTGTGAATGGGCGCGCCGCGGCCGCGCGCGCGCGCATGGAAGCGCTTCATCACCAGATTTTTGCCGACGCTGGCCTCAGTGACCACCAGATCGTCCACATCCAGGTCGTGGTTGTTTTCGGCGTTGGCGATGGCCGATTGCAGCACCTTCTTCACGTTGTGCGCGATGCGCTTGCGCGAGAACGTGAGCGTGTTCAGCGCAGCTTCGGCCTTCTTGCCGCGAATGGATTGCGCCACAAGATTGAGCTTGCGCGGGGACACGCGGATCATCGTGCCCACGGCCCTGGCCTGGTTGTCCTTGAGGACGCGCGCGCGTGCGGGCTTGCCCATTATTCCGCCCTCTTCGCTTTCTTGTCGCCGGCGCCGGAATGGCCGTGGAACGTGCGCGTGGGCGAAAACTCGCCGAGCTTGTGGCCCACCATGTCTTCGGTGACGAGCACCGGAATATGCTTGTGGCCGTTATAGACGCCGAAGGTGAGCCCCACGAACTGGGGCAGGATCGTGGACCGGCGCGACCAGGTCTTGATCACTTCCTTTCTGCCGCTGGAGCGCGTGGCTTCTGCCTTTTCCAGCAGATCGCCGTCGACGAACGGACCTTTCCAGACTGAGCGAGCCATGAATTACGTTCCCTGAGTCAGCTTGCCGTGGCGCGAGCGCACGATGAACTTGGTGGTGCGCTTGTTCTTGCGCGTCTTGGCGCCCTTGGTGGGCTTGCCCCACGGGGTCACCGGATGCCTGCCGCCCTTGGTGCGGCCTTCGCCGCCGCCATGCGGGTGATCGATGGGATTCATCGCCGTGCCGCGCACGCTCGGGCGCTTGCCCTTCCACACGTTGCGCCCGGCCTTGGCAATGATCTCGTTCATGTGATCCGGGTTGGAGACGGCGCCGACTGTCGCAAGACATGCCAGCGGCACGCGGCGCACTTCCGTGGAATTGAGGCGCAGGATCGCATAGCCCTGATCGCGGCCGAGATATTGCGCGTAGGTGCCGGCCGAGCGCGCAATCTGCCCGCCCTTGCCGGGCTTCATTTCGATGTTGTGCACGATGGTGCCGACCGGCATGGCGGACAGCGGCATGGCGTTGCCGACCTTCACGTCCACCTTGTCGCCGGACATGACGGTGTCGCCCACCGCAAGCCGCTGCGGCGCCAGGATATAGGCGAGCTCGCCATCCTTGTATTTGATGAGCGCGATGAAGGACGTGCGGTTCGGATCATATTCCAGCCGCTCCACGCGGGCCGGCTGATCGAACTTGCGGCGCTTGAAATCGATGATGCGATAGCGCTGCTTGTGGCCGCCGCCCTGCCAGCGCACAGTTACCCGGCCGGTGTTGTTGCGGCCGCCATTCCTGGTTTGCCCTTCCGTGAGCGCCTTGACCGGGCCGCCCTTGTAGAGGCCGGAACGGTCGATCAGCACCAGCTGGCGCTGGCCGTTCGTCACCGGGCGATATTGCTTCAGCGCCATCTCAGAGCCCCGTCGTAATGTCGATCGTCTGGCCTTCCGCCAGCGTGACGATCGCTTTCTTGTAGTCGCTGCGCTCGAACGGGCGCTGCCGGAACTGCTTCGGCTTGCCCTTCACGCGCACGGTGTTGACGCCCACCACCTTGACCTTGAAGAGATCGGACACGGCTTTGGCGATCTGCGGCTTGGTCGCGTTCAGCGCCACGCGGAAGACGACCTGGTTGGCTTCGGAAAGCTTGGTCGCCTTTTCGGTGATCACCGGCGAGAGGATGACGTCGTAATGGGTGGTCATTTCAGACGCTCCTCGATCGCCTTCACCGCGTTCCTGGTGAGCACGAGCTTTTCGCGGCGCATGATGTCGTAAACATTCAGGCCCTTGGCCGGAACGCAATCAACGTGGCTGAGATTGCGCGCCGAAAGATGAAAGTTCTTCTCGAATTCGCCATCTACGACCAGCGCATTCTCGACGCCCATCTTGCCGAACCGCTTCGCGAGATCGGCGGTCTTTACTTCCTTTGTCGCCGCTTCTTCGATCACCACAATGGCGCCGTCTTTGGCCTTGGCCGACAGCGCATGCCGGAGGCCGAGCGCGCGCACCTTCTTCGGCAGGTCGAATTCGTGGCTGTGGTTGACCGGGCCCATCGCCTTGGCGCCGCCGACATAAAGCGGCGCGGAACGCGCGCCATGGCGGGCCTGGCCGGTGCCCTTCTGCTTGTAGACCTTCTTTTTCGTGCGATCGACCTCGCCGCGGGTGAGGACCTTGTGCGTGCCGGCGCGCCGCCTGGCGAGCTGCCACACGACCACGCGCTGGATCAGATCGGCGCGGGGCTCAAGCCCGAAGATCTTGTCATCGAGTTCGATATCGCCCGCGGACTTGTTGTCGAGATTGAGGACCTTCGCTTTCATCGGATCAGCCCTCGCTCTTCGGTTCGGGCGCGGCCGCGGGCGCCACCGCCTTCTCGCGCTTGATGACGGAGGCAGGCATCGGCGCTTCCTTCGGGCGGGCGCGCTTCACGGCATCGCGCACCATCACCCAGCCGCCTTTTGCGCCGGGTACCGCGCCGCGCACCATGATGAGGCCGCGCTCCACGTCCACCTTCGCCACTTCGAGGTTCTGCGTGGTCACGCGATCGGTGCCATAGTGGCCGTGCATCTTCTTGTTCTTGAAGGTCTTGCCCGGATCCTGACGGCCGCCCGTGCCGCCGAGCGAACGGTGCGAAATGGAGACGCCGTGACTGGCCTCGAGCCCGCGGAAGTTCCAGCGCTTCATGGCGCCGGTAAAACCGCGGCCGATGGTGATGCCCGTCACGTCCACCTTCTGGCCGGGCACGAAATGATCGGCCTTGAGCTGATCGCCGACATCCAGCGTGTTCTTCTCGTCCACGCGGAATTCGACGAGCTTTTTCCGCGGCTCGACTTCGGCCTTGGCAAAGCGGCCGCGGTCGGCCTGCGTGAGGCGCTTGGCCTTGGCTTCGCCGATGCCCAGCTGAACGGCGGTGTAGCCGTCCTTTTCCTTCGTGCGCGTTGCGACTACCTGACAGCCATCCAGCTTCAGGACCGTAACGGGCACATGCCGGCCGTCCTCCAAAAAGAGGCGAGTCATGCCGACCTTCTGCGTGATGACGCCAGTGCGCAACCGTCGTCTCCTTAAAGCTTGATCTCGACGTCAACGCCCGCCGCAAGGTCGAGCTTCATCAAAGCATCGACGGTTTGCGGGGTGGGATCGATGATGTCGAGAAGCCGTTTGTGAGTCCGGATTTCGAACTGTTCACGGCTCTTCTTGTCCACGTGCGGGGAGCGGTTCACGGTGAAGCGCTCGATGCCGGTTGGCAGCGGAATGGGGCCGCGCACCTGCGCGCCCGTGCGTTTGGCCGTGTTCACGATTTCCCGCGTCGAATTGTCGAGGATGCGGTGATCGAAGGCCTTCAGCCTGATCCGGATGTTCTGACCTTGCATTTGCGTCTTCCTTCGAACCGCTTCTTCGATGCCTATTTGATGATCTTCGCGACGACGCCGGCGCCGACGGTTCTGCCGCCTTCGCGGATGGCGAAGCGAAGTTTTTCTTCCATGGCGATGGGCACGATCAGCTCCACT
>JAJPIX010000015.1 GCA_021324545.1 Alphaproteobacteria bacterium | reverse complement strand
GCCTTGCACACATTGCCATAGGGATCGTAGGTGAAGGGGCCTTCGGCGCGCGCGCCATCGTCGCCGGTGGTGAGCGCGGTTGAGCCATGCCCGTCGGCATGGAGGAACTCATGGCTGCCGTCGGGGTTCACCATGGCAATGGTCCGGTTGATGGCCGGCCCCGGCACATAGCGGCGCAGCAGGTTGCCGGAGGCATCGTATTCGCCGATCTCATCGGCCCCGCTGTCCAGATAATAGGTCACCGCGCCCGCAAAGCCCGTCTTCTCCCGCCGCCCGAGAGGATCGTAGGCGAAGCTGTTGGAGCCGCTCGATCCGTTGGCCGCGATCAGCCGGTTCTCGGCATCATAGGTATAGGCAAAGGCGTTGTCCGCCGCCAGGTTGCCGTTACCGTCATAATAGAAGGGCAGCCCGTCGATCGCAGGATACTGGTTGAGCGCATTGACGGGATCGTAGCTGTGCGCATAGAGCCCGCTCTCATATTCGTAGTTGGCGTTGTTGGCGTTTTCGCTCACCATGTGGTGCGCGCCGTCATAGGTGTAGGTGAAGCTGAGCGCCCCGCCATTGCCAAGGCTGTAGGCCAGCGACAACAGGTCGCCTGCATTGGAATAGCCGAATGTGACGGCGGAATTGTCCAGATCGTCCTGCTCCGAGAGGCGCGAGAACAGATCGTAGTCAAAGGTCGCCAGATAGGCCGTACCGTTCTCGCTCGCCGACACCATGCGATTCATCGGATCGTAGGCATAGGACACGTAATAGCCGTCAGGCCAGGTGATGCGTGTGCGGTTGCCGGCGTCGTCATAACGGTAGCTTACCGTCTGTACGATGCGGTAGCCGTTGGCGTTCAGAAGCCCCGGTGCACGCCGCTGCACGCTGATCGCCCGTCCGGCGGTGTCGTAGGCGTAGTTGAGCGAGTGCCCACCGCCGGCCGCCGTATCGGTGATGACATCCGCAGCGCCGTCCAGCATGTAGGTCCAGTCCGTCTCCACCGTGGTGGAGGAACCGATGGCCACTGGCGCGACTTTCGAGAGCAGGCGGTTGAGCGCGTCGTAGGTGTAGGTGATCACATCGCCCGCGCGCGTGGTGCGCGTTACGACATTGCCATTCTTGTCGTAGGTCAGCGTCTCGGCCGACCCGTCCGGAAATGTGGTGCGGTACAGGCGGTTGTAGCCGTCATAGGCGTAGGTGGTGGTATGGCCGTCCGCGTCCTTGACGCTGAATATCTCGCTGTCGCTTTCCGCCACTCTGCCGCCCGGCGGCGTGTACGTCGTAGTTTTGTAGGTGATCTGGTCTGGCGTGCCCCACCCACGATATTCGGCTGTCTGCTGGCCCAGAGCATTGTACTTGTAGTGTGTCGCCTCTGCCGGAGTGCCAGGCACCACGATATCGGTGACCCGGTCCATCTCGTCGTAAGAATAGGTGGTCGTGTTGCCGTCCGCGTCGGTGACGGAGGCGGGCTTGCCGGTCGGCGTGTAAACGGTGCTTTTCATCGCCAGCCATGCGGTAACGCTCGAGCCGGAGATCGCGCGTGCCTGATCTTCGTAAACCGGCCGGCCTATGCCGTCATAGCGCGTGCGTTCGGCCGCGAGCAGATCAGCGGACAGGCCACCATCATGATGCAGGGTCTGGCTTTTCCGCCGATCCGCATCATAGACGAATTCTGTGGCGTTGCCGCGCGGATCTATCGTGCTCGTCATATCGCCATTTGCGTCGTAGGCGTAGGTCGTCAACTTTGGGCGGTTGGCCACGGACGCTCGCGACGGAAATTATGCGATAAGCACTTGAAATTCAATAGATTTTTGGACGCCTGCGAACATCGGCGAACAGGGTCGTGGTGCCCAGGGGCGGAATCGAACCACCGACACGCGGATTTTCAGTCCGCTGCTCTACCGACTGAGCTACCTGGGCAAACCGTTTTGCGTCGACCGGAAGTGCGCGGTTTTAAGCGAGGGCCCGACCCATGTCCAGCGCGGCCCGAGCAGGCATTTTGCGTGGCGCCACAGGCAAATACCGCGGTTGCGGCCAGCGCCGGGTCTGGTATCCTAGCCCGCAAGAGGGGAATGGGCGCAGCGGGCGTTCATTTGAGGTGCCATGCGAAAGGCCGGTAGCATCAGCTTTCTTGCGGCGTTGACCGTTTTGGGCGCGGGCATTGCCCTGTCAGGTCCGGCGCTTGCGAACAGGCCCGCAAGCATTGGGGCGAATGACGCCGGCACCCCGCCGGTTGCGGCTTCGGACGAATCCTATCCGGCGGTTCTCATTGTTCCGACGTCCAAGGCCGCGCCCAGCGACGAGACCGCTGATCTCAATCGCACGATCTGCCGGATGGGCCCGCCGCCGACCGGAAGCCGGCTTGGCGCAGAGCGGGAATGCCACACCGAGCGCGAGTGGAAAGACATCCGGCAGGAGCAGTGGGGGCAAGTCACGCGCTTCCAGCTGATGTCCATGCAAACCAACCTCGTGCATGATTGCTGCGAGACGCAGTCGAGCAAGCTGTCGTTCGGCCAGTAAGAATCTAGCTCTCCAAATCTCCGTCATCGCCATCTTCGGCGGACGGGATTTCTTTCGCGGGCTCGCCGGGTATGACATAGGTGCCCTTCAGCCAGCGGCCGAGGTCGATCTGCGCGCAGCGGCTGGAACAGAACGGCCGGAACTCCCGCTTCCGTGGCTTCCCGCAAATGGGACATGCGGTCGCTTTTTCAGGCCGTGATTGCGGCATCGAACCCCTCGCGCGCAAATTCATCGCGTGCCTCGAAACTCACACGCGGGGCGCCGCGCCTGGCCAAACCCGCCCGGATTTCGTTCTCCCGGGCCGTGATCCATTCCACCACATCGGGCGCCGCGCGAACATGCACAGCCTTCCCGGGCGCGGCGCGCGCCTCGCGCTCCACACGGCGAATGATATCGAGCGCCACGGCTTCCCGCGTGTGCTTGCGGCCCGTGGCCTCGCAGGAGCGGCAGCACTCGGTCATCAGCTTGATCAGCGGGTCCCGCAGCCGCTTGCGCGTGATCTCCACCAGCCCGAATTCCGACATCGGCAGAATTTGTGCGGGCGTACGATCGCGCGCCAGGCTTGCTTTCAGGGTGTCGAGAACCCTTGCGATATTTTCGGGATCGTTGAGATGGATGAAGTCGACAACGATCAATCCGCCGATCCCGCGCAGGATGATCTGACGGCCGATCTCGTCCGCCGCCTCCAGATTTACGGCAAGGCTGGTTTCCTCAAGCCCGGTGGCCGCCGTGTAGCTGCCGGAATTCACGTCGATCGCAGAAAGCGCCTCGGTGCCTTCGATCGTGATCCAGCCGCCCGATTTGAGCGGGATGCGCGGCCTTGTCAGCTGCTCGATTTCATCTTCGATATCGTAGAGATCGAACAGCATGCCCGGCCCTTCAAACAGCTCGAGCTTGCGTTCGGCATCCGGCATTGTGCGGCGGATATAGGCCAGCGCAGCCTCGAACGCCGGCCGGTCATCGATCAGCACCCGCCGGGTCTGCGCATCCACTTCGTCCCGCATCGTGCGCTCGACCGGGTCAAGGTCGTGATACAGCACGGCCGGAGCCTTCGCGCGTTGCCACTTCGCCATCACCGGCCGCCAGGCCTCCGCCAGCCGTTCCGCGTCTTCGCGCATATCGGCAAGGCTTGCCCCGATGGCCGCGCTGCGCACGATATATCCGGCGCCCGGAACGAGCGTGCCGTTGGTTTCCGCGACCATTTGCTCGCCCAACGCCAGAAGCCGTGCCCGTTCGGCCTCGTCTTCGATGCGGCGCGACAACGCGATGCCGGGCTGGTTTGGGACCATGACGAGGAGGCGCCCCGGAATGGTGACGTTTGCAGAAAGACGCGCGCCCTTTTCGCCGATCGGATCTTTCACCACCTGCACGATGATCTCTTCGCCTTCGTGCACGCAATCGCCGATTTTTGGGGCGCGTTCGTCGTCGAAGCCCGGAAGGTCGGCAAGGCATCGCGCTTCCCGCGCGCCGAGGAAGCCGGCGCGATCCATGCCGATATCGACGAAGGCCGCCTGCATTCCGGGCAGCACGCGCTGCACGCGTCCCAGAATGATGTTCCCGATCAGGCTGTGACCGCTGCGTCCGTTCTTTTTTTTGACATCGGAATCTTCAAGCCCCAGCGTGCGTTCCAGGAACAGCTCCTGCAGGCGTCCGCCTTCCACAATCGCCACGCGGATTTCCGCCGCGCCTGCGTTGATCAGCACATCTTTCATGAATCGCAAAGTTAATAGCAGCAGTCCAAGCTTATCATGGAATGGAATAGCCGCAGCCCCTTAACAGCGCGATCGTCTCGAAAAGAGGCAGACCCACAACATTTGAATACGAACCGTTCAGCTGGCGCACGAATGTCTCCGCGCGGCCCTGGATGGCGTAACCGCCTGCTTTCCCCAGCCCTTCGCCACTTGCCACATATGACTGAATGTCAGTCTGACTGAGTCGTGCAAATGACACGCGCGTCACGACAACGCGAACGTGAGGGTGCCCGGTCGGATCGATTGCGGCCACAGCTGTGATCACCTGATGGCGCCGCCCGGAGAGGAGCTCCAGGCAACGGCGCACGTCATGATCGTTTTGGGCCTTCGGCAGGCTGCGGCGCCCGCAAGCCACAACTGTGTCTGCTGCCAGAATCAGCGCGCCCGGTTCCCGGATGGCCCTGGCCTTGGAGACGGCAAGGCGCGCCGCCTGCGTGCGCGGGAATTCCTTTCGCCGGGGCGACTCGTCGATGTCCGACGGCAACACCTTGTCGGGTCTGATCCCGGCCTGTTTGAGCAATGCAACGCGACGCGGGCTGCCGCTCGCCAGCACCAGCCGCGGCCGAGCCGCGACAACCGTCCTATTTGAAGCGATAGGTGATACGCCCTTTTGTGAGGTCATAGGGCGTCATCTCCACGAGCACCTTGTCGCCGGTCAGCACGCGGATGCGGTTCTTTCGCATCTTTCCGGCAGTGTGGGCAATGATCTCATGGCCATTTTCCAGCTTCACGCGAAAGGTCGCGTTCGGGAGCAGCTCGCTCACGGTGCCCGGAAATTCCAGCAGTTCTTCCTTTGCCATTCGTCCCCTGGCGATTGATCGGGTGCGGAGATTGCACCGAACGCGGCCAAAATCAAGGCAAGGCCTTAGACCGCCAGCACAGGGCGTTCCCGAGGCTTCGCCGGCGCCCTGACAAGAATTGCGACATTGTTTTGCGCCGCGATATGGCGACCGGTCGCTATGCTGCCGGAAAACGAGGGGGTCAATTTCATGCTCAATCGCCGTGAACTCCTGTCGTCGGCTGCGTCGGCGGCTCTTGTCTATTCGGTTCAGTCTGCGCGCGGCGCCGAGGCCGGCCCTGCCGCACGCCTGAATGCGCTGATGGACGCTTTTTTCCGCGAAAACCTGAATCAGAGCCCCGAGAGCGCCACGCTCCTCGGGCTCGACACAGGCGCCAACGCGGCCCTCAAATACAAGTTGCGCGATGAATCGCTCGCCGGGGTTGCCGCCGCCAAGGCACTGAATGCCTCACAGTTGTCCCGCCTGAAGGCGATCGATGCATCCGGGCTCAGCGGCATGGACAAGGTGAACTACGACACTCTCGTGTACGTGGGCGAATCCCGTGCCGCGATTGCGGCGTTTGACTTTGGCGGTTCCTCGTTTGGGCCGTCGCCCTATGTGGTGAGCCAGCTGACCGGCGTTTACCAGACGTTCCCGGATTTCATGGACACCAAGCACAGGATCGAAACGGCGGAAGATTGCGACGCCTATCTTTCGCGCCTCGACGCCTTCGCGGGCCAGCTCGATGACGACACCGAGCGCATGAAACACGACAGTGCCGAAGGCGTGGCGCCGCCCGACTTCATTCTGGATCGCGCGCTTGAGCAGATGAATGCCTTCCACGTCGCCGCCGACGAATCCCTGCTGGTCACGTCAATCGCCAGGCGCGCGAAGGCGAGGGGACTTTCGGACGACTATGCGAAGAAGGCGGCCCGGATTTACACGACCCGGATTGCACCGGCGATGGAACGGCAGATCGCGCAGACCAAAGCCATGCGCGCGACGGCCACCTCTGATGCCGGGCTGTGGAAGCTCAAGGAGGGCGAAGCGTATTACGCTGCTTCGCTCCATTCCGCGACGACAACAAACATGACGTCGGCGCAGATCCACGAGCTTGGCCTCGATCAGGCGGCGGAAATCACGGCGCGCATTGACGGGCTGCTGAAGGCGCAGGGGATGACCAAGGGCACTGTGGCCGAGCGCATCCTGGCGCTCTACCACGATCCGAAATCGATCTATCCCAACACAGATGCCGGCAAGGCGGATGAGATCGCGTACTGCAATCAGCGCCTCTCCGAGATCAGGCCGAAGCTTCCATCGGTGTTCAACCGGTTGCCGCCTTATTCCTTTGAAGTGCGCCGCGTGCCGGCCGCGACAGAAGCCGGCGCGTCGTCCGCCTTCAGCCAGGGGCCCGCGCTCGACGGGTCACGGCCCGGGATCGTGTATTTCAATCTGCACAACAGCGCGGAGTGGCCGAAATGGGCGCTTTCCACCACGGTTTTCCATGAAGGCCTGCCCGGCCATCAGCTCGAGGGCGGGCTCGCACTGTCCAACAAGAACCTTCCTCTTCTGCGAAAGACGATCGGCTTTTCCGGCTATGCGGAGGGCTGGGCGCTTTATGCCGAACAGCTGGCGGATGAAATCGGGATGTACGAAGACGATCCGCTGGGCCGGATCGGCTATCTGAATTTCCAGCTTTTTCGCGCCAATCGCTGCGTGGTGGATACGGGAATACACAGTCTGCGATGGACGCGCGATCAGGCCATCCGGTATTTTGTGGAGCATGGCGGCAACGCGCCAACGTTTGCTGCGCGCGAGGTCGAACGCTACTGCGTCACGCCTGGTCAGGCGTGCAGTTACAAGATCGGTCACACCGTGTGGGTCAAGGCGCGGGAACGCGCAAAGGCGGCGCTCGGTGCGCGTTACAGCATCAAAGACTTCCATTCGGCCGGACTCGATTGCGGGCGCGTGCCGCTGGATATCCTTGACCAGGTGATCGATCGCTATATTGCGCAGGCAAAAGCCGGATAGCCTTGCCTGCGCAATGCCGGCCTACCGCTCGTAGCCGTAATAAGCTGCGTTGTAACGTTCGCCAATGCGTGCGCTGTCGATCGCTTCTTCGGCCTTGGGCATTCCACTGCTGAGGGCGGCGCGGACGCACGAAGGCGCGCTCGTCATCTGATACACGGGATAGGCTTGCGCCAGCTGTGCACAAGTCTGGTATGCGGCATCGCGGACGCGCGCGCGCAAGATGCGGGCGTCATGCCGTCTTGTCAGATCGAGGTCGCCATAAGGCACTTCGGTGGACAGTGACACTTTTTCCAGCGGTCCGTTCAATCTCGTGCTTTCGGCGTTCAGGGGCGGCGCCGTAACGATCACCTCTTCCTGCCTGTCTTGGGCTGCAGCCGGAAAGGCGAAACCCGCCCCGGCAGCCCCGGCAATCACGGCGCCCAACAACAGCAAAGATACTTTGGCCATTTGAATGTCTCCTTCGCAAAAATCCCCTCGCGCGACCACCGCCTGCGCCCGCCGGTTTCTCACGGAAACAAACGGTCTGCTGGCGTTGGCGGTTCCGCAGCGTCCAGCCGGGAATGTGGCGAATCGGTGGCGCTGTCAGCCTTTCAGATGCAGGACGCAAATGAGCGTGAAGAGGCGGCGCGCCGTTTCCAGATCGACCTCGATCTTGTTTTTCAGGCGTTCGCGCAGGAGTTCCGAGCCTTCGTTGTGCAATCCGCGCCGGCCCATATCGAGCGCTTCGATCTGCGAAGGCGGCGCCGTGCGGATCGCCTTGAAGTAGTTCTCGCAGACCAGGAAGTAGTCCTTCACCACGCGCCGGAACGGCGTGAGGGAAAGAACGACGCGGGCGTGAGCCGACCCGTCCTCCAGCCGCACATCGAATATCATGCGGTTTTCCTTGACGCCCAGGACAAGATGATAGGGACCGCCATCCGATCCGTCCGGACGGAAATAATTTGCTTCCATCAGGTCATATACGGCGATCTCGCGTTCCTGTTCGATTTCGCGCGTACGCCTGACGACACTTTTTTCGTCGAGGACGATGCTTGCGATTCGAAAGGACGCGGCGTCGGTCATGGCGCGCAATGCCTGTTCTCCGGCGCGACGTCACGCCTCTTCGGTGTCATGCGCCGGGCGGCCGCGCGCGGCCCAGGGGCCGCTCATGTCCGTCAGTGTGGCGTTGATACATTCCACTTCCAGACGGATGATCCCGCCGCCGGCAAAATCAAGTTCCACCGTGCCGGCCGGATCGCCCGGCGCCTTAGGTATGAAACGGATCGCCAGCAGCGAAAGCACCGCTTCCGGGGCGGCGCGATTGATCCTGTGCGATTTCGCGGCAAGCACAGAGTCGAAACGCAGCCCCGAGCGTACCCGAAGATTCCGGCTTCGGCTGCCGCTCGCCGCCTCCCACTTGAAACGGTTGAAGAGGGCTGCAAAACGCCTGCTTTTCGGAAGCCATACGAGATCGCGCACCTGCGCCACGGCGTCCTGCAGGGTCGCGGATATCACGTTCAGGTCTTCGGCGTCCTCGGCCGCCAGAATTTCGCGTGTCATGCCTTCAGCCGTTCGATATCCGCGCCGACGGCGGAGAGCTTTTCCTCCAGCCGCTCGAAACCGCGGTCCAGATGATAAACGCGGCTGACGATGGTTTCGCCTTCGGCTGCCAACCCCGCCAGCACAAGGCTCACGCTCGCGCGCAGGTCTGTTGCCATGACCGGCGCGCCCTTCAGGCGTTCAACGCCGTTCACCGTCGCGGTGTCGCCCTGCACATGAATGTCGGCGCCCATGCGCAGAAGTTCCGGCACATGCATGAACCGGTTTTCGAAGATCGTCTCGCGGATCCGCGAAGTGCCGTCCGCCGTCGTCATAAGGGCCATGAATTGTGCCTGCAGGTCGGTCGGGAACCCGGGGAATGGCGCAGTTTCCACATCGGCGGCGATGGGCCGGCTGCCGTTGCGGTAAACCGTCATGCCGCGGTTGGTTGGCTTGACGGTCGTATCTGCGCGCGCGAGCAGCGGAATGACCGATTCAATCAGATCGCAATGGGTTCCCGTCAGTTCGATCTCGCCGCCGGCGATTGCCGCAGCTATCGCGAAGGTGCCGGTTTCGATGCGGTCTGGAAGCACGGCATGCCGTGCGCCATGCAGCCGATCGACGCCATCCACGGTAATGTACGACGTGCCCAGGCCCGCGATCCTGGCGCCCATGGCAATCAGGCAGCGTCCAAGATCGCCGATCTCCGGTTCCCGGGCCGCGTTTTCAATCACGGTCTGGCCGCTTGCCAGCGACGCAGCCATCAGCGTGTTTTCAGTGGCGCCGACCGAGACGAAGGGAAATTCGATACGCGCGCCCTTCAAGCCGCGATTTGCGCTGGCAATAGCATATCCGTCGGACAATTCGATCGAAGCCCCCATTGCTTCGAAGGCCTTCAGATGCAGATCCACCGGGCGTGCGCCGATGGCGCATCCGCCGGGAAGCGAAACCTTGGCATGGCCCGCGCGCGCAAGAAGCGGCCCCAGGACCAGGAAGCTCGCGCGCATCTTGCGCACGACATCGTAATCGGCGGTCGTGCTCTTAAGGTCCGCCGCGCGCAAGTCCCAGCGCCCGCCATCGCCGTTGGCGCGCGAATAGGTGGCGCCTACGCCAAGGCCGCGCAGGAGGTCCCCCATGAAGGCGACATCGGAAAGGTTCGGCGCGTTGACAAGCGTCAGCGTCTCATCGGTCAGCAGCGCGGCAGCCATGAGCGGAAGGGCCGCGTTTTTCGCGCCGCTAATGGCGATCTCGCCCTTCAGGCGCCTGCCGCCGCTGATCCGGATCCGGTCCATAACCCCTCACGCCCGGCGCAAAGCCCGCGCCGCCTTCGCTTGTAGCGCGGCTGTGGCCTGGCAAACAACGCCGCATGCGGATCAGGTTAAGCCGGGTTTCTTGTCTTTATTCGGGCGGGGATTCGGCGGAGGTTCGGCGGCCGCGTCCCGGCGCCCGGCCAGCGCGCGCTCGCGCGCCTTGCGGCGACGCAGGTTTTCGCGCAATGCCGCGGCCAGACGCTCCTTCCGCGCATCGGGCTTCATGCGGGTCTTTCCCTTTCCGTCCTTGATCGGCTATAGCCTCTCGCCCCGGGGCGATCGCCTGAATTCGTCCGCCCAAGGCCGCCGGAGTAGCGTAGTGGTAGCGCAACCCCTTGGTAAGGGGTAGGTCGAGAGTTCAATTCTCTCCTCCGGCACCATTTCCCTTGAGAGCATCTATTGTTCCAGAGCCTCACGCCACGTCCGCCCGACCCGCTGCTTGAGCTGATCAAGCTGTTTGCGGCAGACCCGCGGCCGGAAAAAATTGATCTGGGCATCGGCGTCTATCGCGATGAAACCGGAATCACGCCCGTCTTCAAGGCCGTGAAAGAGGCCGAAGCGAAGCTTCAGCAGACGCAAACCACCAAGAGCTATGTCGGGCCCGAAGGCGACCGGCGTTTCGTGGCCCTGGTGCGTGAGCTTGCGTTCGGCAAGGACCTGTCGGCAAGGCTGGGCGAGCGGATGATCGGACTTCAGACGCCCGGCGGAACAGGCGCGCTGAGGCTTGCGGCCGATGTGGCGGTCAAGGCCCATGCGCGGCGTGTCATTCTGGGTCTGCCGGCCTGGACGAACCATGCGCCGATCTTCAATGCCGCGGGGCTTTCGATTCACACCTACGACTATTTCGACACGGATACCCAGACCGTGCAGTTCGACAGGCTGTTGCATGCCCTACGTGCCGCGGAACACGGCGACGTCGTTGTGCTCCAGGGCTGCTGCCATAACCCGACAGGCTCCGACCTTACCGCGCAGCAATGGCACGAAATTGCCGAGGTGGTGATCGCCAAGGGCCTGCTGCCGCTTATTGACACGGCCTACCACGGACTGGGGCACGGGCTCGATGCGGACATGTCGCCCATCCGTCATGTGCTTGGGCATGTTCCGGAAGCGCTGGTGACCTATTCATGCTCCAAGAATTTCGGCCTCTACCGCGAGCGCACGGGCGCCCTGTTTGTGCTGGCTGAAACGCCGAAGGCGGCATCCACCGCCTTGAGCATCGCGGTGGATGCGGCGCGGCCGAACTATTCCATGCCTCCGGACCACGGCGGCGCTGTCGTGCGCATCATACTTGACGATCCCGCCATCAAGGCGGATTGGCGCGCGGAGCTTGAATCCATGCGCAAGCGGATCGCGGAGATCAGAGCGCTCCTGTCCGCGCAGGCGCATGCGCATGGACTGGCGCTCGATGCGATCGGCACACAGGCGGGGATGTTTTCCACGCTGGCCCTGCCGGCGGACGCCGTCCTGAAGCTGCGGGAAGACGCGGCGATCTATATGCCCGAATCCGGCCGCATCAACGTCGCAGGCCTGGCAAAGAATTCCGTGGGCCGGTTTGTCGGCGCGCTCGTGAATTTGCCGCGCGGGCAATTGTCGGCCCTGCGCCGGTGAGGCGGCTGGTTAGCGCCGGCCCGCAGCCGGTCTCGGCATGAACCAGCGCACAAAACGCACCAGGCGCGGCACGACATTCGGGCGCAGCAGGCGCGCATCGTAAATGCCGAGCCTGCGATCGTTCTCGGCAAGACAGACGTCCATCAGTTCCGCGACCGAGACATCCACGCCAAGATCCTGGCTGCCGCTGAGCGTGAAGTTGTTGTCCTGCGGCTTGCCGCCCACGTTCCTGGCCAGTCCGATGCGCTCCCAGATGAGAAACGCCCAGACCGCAAGCGTTTTGATGGCAAACCAGGGGCGCCGCCAGACAGGCATGTTGCGGCGATGCCAGGCCGCCCAGTTCACGAAGAAGAGGATGTGTCGGCCTTCTTCGCGCATGACGGGCTCGAATGTTTCCACCAGCGCCTGCGGAAAAAAGCCCGACCGTCTGGCAAGCTCGAAAAGCCCGAAGGCGAAGAAACTGTCGATGCATTCGCTGTAGCCGGTCACCATGAAAGCCCATTCGGCATCTTTTGGCGCGACATACGCCGGCTCGGGCTCGAGCGCGATGCCATAGGCCTGCACCATGTTGTGCAGCACATGTTTGTGACGTTTTTCTTCGAACGCGTTGAGCGCAATCGCCTGCTTGAGCAGCGGGTCGCCAACCTCATTGCCATAGGCTTCCACACGCAGGCCGGCGCGGCCCTCGGTCTGCACGGCGATGTCCCAAATTGGCAGCGCGGTCAGGCGCGCCTTCGCGTCCGGCTCCAGTTGCGGCCAGTCGATGACCGCGGGCTTGTAGGGATCGAAGGTGGACAGCAGCGTCTGGCAAAAGAGGTTCTTGTGCGCCTCGCTGCCCAGGCGGATCGGGCCGGGCGCCACCGGCGTGCGGGCTCGCAGGGACAGGTCAGGAAAGGCAAGCGATGCGCTCATGGTCAGGCCGCATGGCCCCTGCGTTCGCGCAGGAAGTGGAAGAATTCCACGCCTTCGCGCAACCGCCGCTTCATGACATCGGTGGAACGCATCATCTCGGCCACGATGGACGCGATCTTGCCGGGCCGGAAGTAGAACTGTTTGTAGAAATCTTCCAGCGAATCGAAAATCTGCTTGTGTGAAAGGTGCGGGTAGTGCAGGGGCGCGATCTGGATGCCGTGTTCGTCCACCAGTTCCGCGTTGGCCGCATCCAGCCAGCCATTCTGCACTGCCTGATTGTAAAGATAAGTGCCGGGGTAGGGGGCGGCCAGCGAGACCTGGATCGTATGCGGATTGATGCGCTTGGCGAATTCGACCGTTTCGCGGATGGTCTCTGTCGTTTCGCCCGGCAATCCCAGAATGAACGTGCCGTGGATTGTGATGCCGAGATCATGGCAGTCGCGGGTGAAACGCTCGGCCACCTCCACGCGCATGCCCTTCTTGATGTTGTGCAGGATCTGCTGGTTGCCGGATTCATAGCCCACGAGCAGAAGCCGCAGGCCATTGTCCTTGAGGACTTCGAGCGTTCCGCGGGGCACGTTCGCCTTGGCGTTGCACGACCATGTGACGCCCAGCTTGCCGAGCTCGCGGGCGATGGCTTCGGCGCGGGGCGCATCATCGGTGAAGGTATCGTCGTCGAAGAAGAATTCCTTCACCTGCGGAAACGCCGATTTGGCATAGCGGATTTCGTCGATCACGTGGCCCACGCTGCGCGTACGGTACCTGTGCCCGCCCACCGTCTGCGGCCAGAGGCAGAAGGTGCAACGCGATTTGCAGCCGCGGCCCGTATAAAGCGAAATGTAGGGGTGCTTCAGATACCCGATGAAATAGTTTTCAATCGTAAGATCGCGCTTGTAAACCGGCGTCACGAACGGAAGCGAATCCATGTTTTCGATCGTCGGTCGGTCTTCATTGTGGTGAATGACGTCGCGCGACGACCGGTAGCTGATGCCCTTGATCTCCTTCAGCGGCAGGCCGTCGGCTACATCCTTGACGGTGAAATCGAACTCGTTGCGCGCGACATAATCCAGAACGGGCGCCTCGCGAAGCGATCCTTCGGCGTTCACCGCGACCTTGGCGCCGATCATGCCCGCCAGCAGCTTCGGGTTTTCCGCCTTCAGCGCCTCGATCGTGGCAACATCGGATTTGAATGAAGGGACCGATGTGTGCACGACCACATGGTCGAAGTCCTTCGCCTGCTTCACGACCTCGGCAAGCCCGATGCCGTGGGGCGGCGCATCGATCAGCTTCGAGTTTTCGACCAGCGCGGCCGGCTGGGCGAGCCAGGTCGGAAACCAGAAGGACTTGACCTCGCGCCGCGCCTGATAGCGGGAACCGGCGCCGCCGTCGAAGCCATCAAATGACGGGGCCTGAAGGAAGAGCGTTCGTAGCATCGTTCAAACCTGTCCTGCCGCTGCCATTCCTGCCAGATGGCGATTTGCAACACGATAGCATAACGGCCGGCCAAATCACGCCCGCCGCGGGCTGACGTCCGTCGCAAACGGCAGTCACGCGGCCACTTGCCGTGAACCCGTGGCAGGCCAAAAGGTTCATGGCCGTTTCCCGCCGCCGCCGGGGCGCCGAGCCGTTACGCCAGCTTGATATAGGTCGTCTTGAGCTGGGTGTATTTGTCCAGCGCGTGAAGCGACTTGTCGCGCCCGAAGCCGGACTGCTTGTACCCGCCGAACGGCACTTCCACGCCGCCGCCATCGGTGTTGTTGATGTTCACGGTGCCCGCGCGCAGCGCCCGCGCCACGCGGTGGGCCTTGGTGAGATCATTCGTCCACAGGCAGGCCTGGAGCCCATAGATCGTGTCATTGGCGATCCGGATGGCTTCCTCGGTGTCCCTGAAGGTGATGGTGGAAAGCACCGGCCCGAAGATTTCTTCCTGCGCGATGGTCATGTCGTTGGCCACCTTGTCGAAGATGGTGGGCTCCACATAGAAGCCGCCGGAATTCTGGCGCACCTGCCGGCCGCCGGCGATAAGCTTTGCGCCTTCCTTCTGGCCTTTTTCGACATAGGACAGCGCGCGGTCCATCTGGCTTTTGTCCACCATCGAGCCCATGCGCGTGTTCACATCCAGCGGATCGCCGGGATGGAAGGCGGCCGAGATCGCCTTCACCTTCTCGACGAAGTCGTCATGAATCTTCTCTTCCACCAGAAGCCGCGAGGAGGCGACACAAACCTGGCCAGAATTGAAGAAGATGCCGGAGGCTGCGCCCATCGCGGCCGCATCCATGTTCGCCGCGTCGGCGAAGACGATGTTGGGCGTCTTGCCGCCACATTCCAGGCTCACGATCTTCATGTTGGATTCGCCGGAATATTTCAGGAAGAACTTTCCGACTTCCGTGGAACCCGTGAATGCGATTGCATCAACGTCCATGTGACGGCCCAGCGCCTGGCCGGCCGTTTCGCCGAAGCCGGGCACGACGTTGAACACGCCTTCGGGAATGCCCGCTTCCATCGCAAGCTCGGCCACCCGGATCGCCGAAAGCGGCGACTGCTCGGCCGGTTTCAGGATCACGGAATTTCCGGCGGCCAATGCGGGCGCAAACTTCCAGGCCGCCATGAGCAGCGGGAAATTCCACGGCACGACCGCGCCAACCACGCCCAGCGGCTCGCGCGTGATCATGCCGAGCGCGTCCTTTCCGGTGGGAGCGATTTCGTCATAGACCTTGTCGATTGCCTCGGCGAACCAGCGCACGTGATCCACCACGCTCATCACGTCCACGCCCTTGGCGAACATGATGGGCTTGCCCATGTCGAGCGTTTCCAGAAGCGCAAGCTCGTCGGCGTGCTTGGCGATCAGGTCGGCGAATTTCTGCAGCGTGCGCTTGCGCTGTTTGGGCGCGGCCTCGGCCCATTTGCCGGCGTTGAAGGCCGCGCGCGCGGCCTTTACCGCGCGGTCCACATCTTCCCTGTCGCAGGATGCGACCTTGGCCAGCACCTTGCCGTCCACGGGCGAGACATTGTCATAGGTCTTGCCGCTGGCCGCGGGCACATATTTGCCGTTGATGAAGGCTTGCGAGCGGAACGAGAGTTTTGCGGCTTCGGCGTGCCAGTCAATCGCGGTGGCCATGGGTCGTCTCCTTGAATAGCGGGCTTAAATGAAACGCGCGGCCGAACCGGATTTCAACCCTTCGGGGCGCTTCGCGCGCCTCAGGGTGACGAGTTTCCTTCAATTTTCAGCGGATTTTGGGCTTCAAAGACGATCGGCGTCGTCCTGAGGCGGCGGCGCAAAGGCCGCCCTCGAAGGAGGACGTTATTTGATCTTGCCTTCCTTGAATTCCACGTGCTTGCGCAGCACGGGATCGTATTTCCTGATGGTGAACTTTTCGGTCATGCTGCGGGTGTTCTTTTTGGTGACATAGAAGTAGCCCGTGTCGCCGGAGGAGTTCAGGCGGATCTTGGCGGTTGTCGGCTTGGCCACGGCGAAAGTCCTTCAATCGGAGCGAAAAGGGCGGTCAACCTAGCGTTCGCGCTTGCGAAGTCAACGGGGCCGGGCAGGGCGGCCATTCATTTCGCAATCGAAATTTCCCAGCGTTCGGCTGGGCAATTGTTTTCAGAAATCCGGGACCCCCTCCCCCCATCTCTCTCCCCGCTCGGGCGGGCGTGAAATGGAGGCCCCGTCATTCTCCCTTCAAAACCCATTATATGATTATAGTCCAAGCAGCTGCGGACGTCAAGGTTTTTCAGGAGCCGGGCGCGCCATAGCCGCGGGCCATGAGCGCGGCGCAGGCAAGGATCGGGACGAAGAGCAGGGCTTCAGCCCAGAGATAGCGGCGGAGGCCCGCGATGGCCATCACGCCGGGCAGAAATCCGGGATCGGACTTGAGCGCGCGGCGCCAGCCGATGATGGCAACCGTGGGCCGGATGGAAAGGACACCCACCAGCGCGAACGTCGCGATCTTGGCCCAGAAGAAGACGTTGGCGGAATAATAGGCCCAGCCTTTGGCGGCAAACACCGCGCGCGAAAAGCCCACAATCAGGATGGCGGCGGCGAGGATGCCGTACCAGACGTCCACACGGGACAGCCGCGCGATGTCTCTGGCTGTGAGCCCGTGGCGCAGAACCGCGATCTCGAACGCCAGCACCGCCGCCAGCGCAAACACCAGCACATGATGCCCGATGGCGAAAAGAAGATCGGTTGTGGCGAAGGACACGATGGCCGGGCTTTAACGGGCAGAATCCGGAAAGCAGAGCAACGCGGTGTTTTCAAATCGCACGCTGCCGGCGGCCATCGACAGTCCTGCATAGTTTGGGGGCGATCGCATCTGCATGTCGTGCTGCTCCATGGCACCCACGCTGGTGGTTACGCGATTTTGCGAGTTCCAGGCAATCGAGATGCCGACCGGTTTTCCAAACATCGCAGTGTGCGAGAAATTTTCGATGTAGCGTTTGGGGTTCGATTCACTCCGGTCAGCCTTGAGCATTACAAAGCGCTCCTGTGGCGGGGCAATGTATTCAAGGCCAACCATCTGCAGGTGCACTTCCTGATCATCGGACTGCACGCGCAATGATGCGACCGGACGATAACCCGATGCGGCCGGGCCATTCGCATGCTCAAACTCGACCGTCGTAATGATTTCGCCGGTCCGGCAAGGCCCACCCCTTTCCCGGCCCCAGTCTAGTCAAAGCCGAGATGTCGATTCCAAATTTTTCTTCATTCCATTCGCTGCCAAGGTAACGAACGGTCCGGTTTTCAGGATAGGCCATGGTTACCGGGCCCCCATCCATTGTGGCATCATTGTCACACGGGGCGGCCTGTTTGTGCGGCGCGGAAAGCAGAATTTCGCCCAATTCGGATTGCATTGGTAAGCTTCTTCTTAAGCAACAACATGGAGGGGCACACATGTGGTTGTTTCCGGCTGATTTTCCCGTGCTCGCAGGCGGGGCGACGCTGGTTGCGATGTCCCTGTTCCCTTCGATGCGCAGGCAAAAACAGGCTGGACCTGACATCCGCAACCAGAACGGGCCGGGCGAGGCCGAGGTGGCCGACCCGCAGGCGATAGACCGCGAGTGGAAGCGCCTGCAGGCGGACTACGAGTCCAGGCACAAATGCGCGCTCGTGTGCATCGTGCATGACGACGATGAATGGCTCGACAACGAGGAAGCGACCGACATCCTCGAAAAAGTCAGAACGTCCAAGGGCAAGCCCATTCACGTGGTTCTGCACACGCTGGGCGGATTCCAGATGGCGTCGGAGCGGATTGCCGATGCTCTGGTGGCTAGCCGGCGGGCCACCGCCTTCGTTCCCTACTATGCCATGTCGGGCGGAACCGAAATCGCGCTGGCCGCCAACGAAATCGTGATGGACAAGCACGCCAATCTCGGCCCCACGGATGTGCAGCTCTACAATGTCCCCGCCGGCGATTTCGAGCAGCTCGAGAAGGAAAAGGGGATCGGGGAGCTGGATGATGCAACCGCCCTGCTGGCCATCCGCGCGCGCCGCCTGAAGCGCGATGTCAAAGCCGCCTGCCACAGGATCAATCCCAACCACAAGCGGCGGACGGGATTTCTGGGACTGTTCGGCGAAAGATCTTGCGAGCTGTCCGAAAAGCTCAACACCGGGCATATGGATCATTCACACCGGATCACGGTGAAGGAAGCCATGAGCCTTGGCATCAGGGTCAGAGCGGGCTGCCCCAAGGATGTTTTCGCGCTGGTGGACACGCGGCGCGCCCAGCTGAAGCGGATGCGGATTCTGATGCCCATCCTGGTGGTCAGCGGCGACGCAAACCCCGGGCTTCATCAGCTGAAGAAGCCCGGCAAATGATGCCTGGCCGGTTTTTCTAGCTGCCCGCGGGCTGCCGTTTCAGCCGCACCCCGCGGCCGCCTTCGCTGCTTGTGGCGTCCTCGCCGATCAGAACGATGCCGATCGCATCGAGGGCCGCGATCAGCTTCATCAGCGAATCCACATTGCCGCGGATCACGCCTTCGCTGGATTCCATGCGCTGGATCGTGGGGACCGACAGGCCCGAGGCTTCCGCCAGCCGGCGCTGGTCAATGCCGGCCAGCGCGCGGGCCGCGCGCAATTGCGCCGCCGTGATCATGGCGCGCACCAGCCGGCGCGGCCGGACCGGATTTGCCGCGCCTTCAGCAACCAGACCACCATTCCTGCCGAACTCCCGCGATGGCCGGGCCTCGCGGCTCTATTGCATGGAGCGCGCCCAGCGGATGTAGGATTTGAGATCCCGCTTCTGTATGTAAAGCGATTGCTCGCCGGTGCCAACGTCTGCGTCGGCCCGCGTCGTGCGCGTCCGGTCAAGCCTGAGAAACGGTCCGTTGCCGCTGCGGCTTTCATAGACGGGAACAACTCCTGCAATGCTGCGCACAAACCAGGCCAGCGCGCCCGGCGCCCCGCCCGCATCCTCGGCCACGCCGGCAATCACCATGCCTTCGCGCCTTGCGGCGTCATAGGCGGCGCTCGCGGCATCGTTTAGCGGCAGCATGTGGCGCCTTCTTTTCGCTGCTGCAATTCCGAAGACCAAAACCGCGGCGGCAATTGCCGCCACCAGCACGCCGATCAGGAAGCCGCTCTGCATGGTAAACGCCCGATAACCATGTTTCATATTTTACTACTAATGTTTCTTACATCAATAGTAGTTATACAGCAATAAGTAATTCGCGTCTGGCCCCGAGTCGTCCAAAATAGTCAATGAATAACAGTATCTTAGCGGCGCGCCTCGCAGCCCGGCCGGGCTCGGCCTGGCATATGTTCGTACCCAAGCTCGTGACCTGCTGGCGCGAAGGCTACGGCTGGGCCGAAGCGCGGGCCGATCTCTTTGCGGGCCTGACGGTGGCGGTGGTTGCGCTTCCGCTCTCGCTGGCGCTGGCCATTGCCAGCGGGGTTGAGCCGGGCCGCGGGCTTTTTACCGCCGTCGTGGCCGGCACGCTGGTGGCGCTGTTCGGCGGCAGCCGTTTCCAGATCGCGGGACCGACGGGGGCATTCGTCGTGGTCGTGGCCGGAATCGTCGCGCAATTCGGATATGAGGGCCTGATCGCCGCCACATTGATGGCGGGGGTGCTTCTCATCGCGACCGGGCTGCTGCGGCTTGGCACCTATATCAAATACATCCCCTTTCCCGTCGTGACGGGATTCACGTCGGGGATCGCGGTGGTGATCTTCGCCAGCCAGATCGGCGACATCCTTGGGCTTTCCATCGCCCATGTGCCGGCCGACATTCCCGGCAAGCTGCTGACATACTGGAACGCGATCGGCACCTTCAATTCGTCGGCGCTTGCCATCGCGGTCGTCACGCTCGGGCTCATTCTTCTCATCCAGCGGTTTGCACCGCGCTTTCCGGCTTTTCTCATCGCGATCGCGGCGGCCAGCCTGCTGGTTTGGCTCTTCCACATTCCCGTGACCACCATCGGAACGCGGTTCGGCGGAATTCCATCGGGCCTGCCTGAGCCCCATGTGCCGGTGTTGTCGCTTGCGGGGATGCGCAAGCTGTTTCCCGCCGCGTTCACGATTTTCGCACTCGGCGGCATTGAATCGCTTCTTTCGGCCGTTGTGGCCGACGGCATGACCGGGCGCAGGCATCGCGCCAACTGCGAGCTGGTGGCGCAGGGCATCGCCAACATCGCAAGCGCCGTCATGGGCGGAATTCCCGCAACCGGGGCCATCGCGCGCACGGCCACCAACATCCGCGCGGGCGCGCGCTCGCCCGTGGCCGGAATCGCCCATTCGGCCGCGATCCTTTCCATGATGGCGCTGTTTGCGCCGCTGGGCGCATACATTCCGCTGGCGGCGCTGGCCGCGGTGCTGGCCGTCGTCTGCTGGAAAATGGCGGAGGCGCGCGTGTTCGCGCTGATCCTGCAGGGTCAGGCAAGCGATCGCGCGGTGCTGCTGGTCACCTTTTTCCTGACCGTGTTCGTGGATCTGTCGGTGGCGATTGCGGCCGGCGTGGTGCTGGCTTCGATCGCTTTCGCGCACAACATGGCCCAGGCCGCCGAAGCCCGGGCGCTGTTGCCCGTGGTGGCGGAAGATGTGGACGAGTTCGCCGAGCCCAACCGCAATGCCCTGCCGCGCGCGAATTTTCCCGCAGGGGTCGAGGTGTTCGCGCTGAGCGGGCCCTTCTTCTTTGCAGCCGCCATGGAGTTCGAAGAGCTGCTGTCGCGCAGCGGCGGCTATCCGAAGGTGCTGATCCTGCGCATGGCGGACGTGCCGCTGATCGATGCGACGGGGGCGGCGGCGCTCAAGCGCTTCGTGCGGACCGCAAACGCCAACGCCACAACCGTGATCCTCTCGGAGCTCAGGGCGCAACCGGCTGCGGCGCTGCGCAGCATGGATGTGCCCGTGTTGCGGCTTCCCAGCTTCGCCGAAGGCCTGAAAGCGGCCGAACAGATCCTTGGCGGTTCGCCGGCCCAGAAGGCGCGCGAGCCGGCGGCCGCGGCATAACATCATCCGGCATTGCCGCAATGGCGCCGGCGGTGGGCGCCATATCGGGGTCTGCGAAGGGTGCTAGAGTGCGAAGGGGAATCGGCCGCGGGCCGGGCAGGGGAGCCTTCGCATGATGCTTCTGATTTTTGCGGTTCTGGTCGCGGCGCTGGCGCTTGCCTGGTTCGACCGCGAGCGGCTGGCGATTGCCGCGCTGATCCTGTGCCTGGTTCTGTCGGCGGGCCTTTTCCTGTGGGAGGTTTACAGCCCGAAATACGGCTTTGCGATGCCGTGGATCACGGTGGAGCGCACGCTTCTCCCGCTTGCGGCGGAGGGCTGAGCATGAGCCGGCATCATTCCGCGGAGCTCGAAAGCGATCTGGCGTTCGGCAATTATGTCTATCAGCTGCTCATTCTGCTGACCTTTGCCGCAATCCTGACGGCGGCGCTGGCCTTCCAGTTCGGGGATGGCGAATTGCCCTGTCCGCTGTGCCTGCTGCAGCGCGTGGCGATGTTCGGCATCTGCTTCGGCATCATCCTGGATTTCCGCAACGGCTTTTCCTACCGCAACGTGGGCCTGAGCCTGCTGTGCGCGATCTTTCTGCTGATCGTGTCGGTCAGGCAGACGCTGCTCGACATCTATCCGCGCGAAGGCCACGCCTATATCGGCTCGGCGGTGTTCGGGATTCACATGCCGGTGTGGTCCATCATCATCACGCTGTTCCTCCTGATGGCCTATGCGGTGCAGCTTTGCGTGCTGGGGGGCGACATGGACCTGCCGAAAATTCCCGCCGGCGCCTTCCCCATCCTCAAGCGCATCGGAAGCGCGGCGAGCCTTTATGTGATCGCGCTGGCCGCGGTGAACCTGGTGGCGGTGCTGCTCCAGTGCGGCATCGGCCAATGCCACACGATGGGGTATGCGCTGCTGCAATGACGCCGTCGTTGTGAAAATGCCAGGAATGGCTATTTGCGGAACAGGTTTTTCGGGAACCGGCTCTGCCGGATCATGGATCGCAGCGTATCGGGCTTGATGTAATCGCCCATTCGCCCCGGTATCGGCGATGGCTGGAGGCGCCATGCCTAATCTCGACGAAGCCATGCGCCGCAATTATGTCGATAAATTCGCGGAATGTGCACTTCAGGCGTGGCAAGGCAACTCGAAGCTCGCTTGCAAGCTGTCGCCATCATCTCGCGGACGATTACGCAACGCATGCCAAGCGAGCCGAGCAGCATATCCCAAACGCGTATGCAGCGGGACCCGACGGTTTAAGAGACGATCGCGTGTCGCGGGTTCTTCCTTTTGGGCATCCTCCAGGTAAGTGGAGATTGCCTCTTTGAGAAGCGCCCTTACCTCGTCAAACGAATCTCCCTGGACCGCAATGTCAAGGTCCAGACAGATGGCCTCGGTCAGGCGGCAACGGTTTTTCCTGCGCCAGATCGGGCAGGAAGGCGGCCAGCAATCCCAGCGCCGGCAGAAACGCGCAGACGTGATAGACGAATGCGATGCTGGTGTGGTCGGCCAGCACGCCCAGCAAGGCCGCGCCCAATCCGCCCAGCCCGAACGACAGCCCGAAGAACATGCCGCTGATCATGCCCACGCGGCCGGGGAGCAGCTCCTGTCCGTACACCACCATCGCCGGAAAGGCGGATGAAAGAACAAGCCCGGCGCACACGCTGAAAATTCCCGTCCACAACGGCCCGGCATAAGGCATGGCCAGCGTGAATGGCAGGCAGCCCAGGATCGAAGCCCAGATCAGATGCTTGCGGCCGAAGCGGTCGCCCAGCGGCCCGCCCAGAACGGTGCCCACGGCCGATGCCGACAGAAACGCGAAGAGATAGAGCTGGGCGGCGGAAACCGACACGCCGAATTTGTGGATCACATAGAAAGTGAAATAGCTGCCGATGCTGGACAGATAGAAGAACTTCGAAAACATCAGCACCACCAGGATGACCAGCGCCAGCCGCACCTTCGCGCGCGGCAATTCCACATGCCGGCGCATCGCGTGGTGGGCAGCGCGCGCCAGGCCGTGGTTGCGGTACCAGATGCCCACCGCCGTGAGAATGGCGATGGCGAGGAATGCGGCGAGCGAGAACCAGGCCACGCCCGTGCGATGACCGGCCGTAACGACAAGCGCCGCGATCAGCGGGCCGAGCGCGGTGCCCACGCTTCCGCCCGTCTGGAACAGCGACTGCGCAAGCCCGCGCCTGTGTCCTGCCGCCATGTGCGCCACGCGGGAGGATTCGGGGTGGAATACCGACGAGCCCAGGCCCACCGTTCCCGCTGCCAGAAGGAGCAGCGGATAGTTCGGTGCAAAGGCCAGAAGCAGCAGGCCGATGAAGGTGAACACCATCGCGGTGGGCAGCGCAAAGGGCAGCGCTCGCCGGTCGGTATAAAGGCCGACCAGCGGCTGCAACAGCGAGGCGGTGAGCTGGAAGGTGAGCGTAACCAGCCCGATATGCGCGAAGTCGAGATCGAAGGTCTGCTTCAGGTTCGGGTAGATCGCCACGAGCATCGACTGCATCATGTCGTTGAGGGTGTGGCAGAAGGCGATCGCCAGGATCACGGTGTAAACCGTTCCCTGCACGGCGGCCGGGCCCTGAGTCGGTGCGCGCATGGCGCGCTCTGTTACGCGCGTGCTCCGGTTTGCGCAACGCGCATTCGCGCATGGCGGCCCGGAAGACGGTGACGAATTATTTCGGTTTTTTCTTCAGGCCAAGCTGCTCGCGCCAGATTTTGGGCGCAATCTCCTCCACCGCGCCCTCGGCCAGCTGGCCCAGATGGAACGGCCCGAACTGCACGCGGATCAGCCGCGCCACCTTGAGCCCCAGCGATTCCATCAGGCGCTTCACTTCGCGGTTCTTGCCTTCCTTCAGCGTTACGCTCGCCCAGGAATAGACGCCCTTGCTGCGCTCCAGCGTGGCGGTGACCGGAGCGTAGCGGACCCCGCCGATGGTGCGGCCTTGCGCCAGCCTGTCGAGATCGGCCTGCGTGACCTTGCCGAACAGGCGCACGCGGTATTTGCGCACCCAGCCTGACGCCGGCAGCTCGAGCTGGCGCGCCAGCGCGCCATCGTTGGTGAGGAGCAACAGCCCTTCGGAGTTGACGTCCAGCCGTCCCACCGAAACCACGCGCGGAAGGATTTTGGGCAGGCTGTCGAATACGGTCGGCCGGCCCTTGGGATCGCGGTGCGTCGTCACCAGTCCCGCGGGCTTGTGATAACGCCACAGCCGCGCGGCCTCTGGTTCGGCCAGCGGTGCGCCATCCACCGCCACCACCTGATGTTCGCCGGCGCGCGTGCCCTGCTCGGTGACTTTCCTGCCATCCAGCGTGACGCGGCCCTGTTCGATCAGCTTTTCGGCATCCCGCCGGGAGCAGATTCCGGCGCGCGCGATGATCTTGGAAATGCGTTCGCCGCTCTGCGTGCTATCGTCGGCCAAGGGAGGAGTCCGTGAAAGACGAAGAAGCCATAGCACTGGCGCTGGAAGAAGCGCAAAGCGCCTCCGCACGCGGCGAAGTGCCGGTGGGCGCCGTGCTCGTGGATGGCGCGGGCGCCCTCGTCGCGCGTTCCGGCAACCGCATCGTGGAGCTGCGCGATCCCACGGCGCATGCGGAGATGCTGGTGTTGCGCGAGGGCGCGGCAAGGCTCGGCAACGAGCGGCTGATGGGCACCACGCTTTACGTCACGCTGGAACCCTGCGCGATGTGCGCCGGCGCCATCAGCCTGGCGCGCGTGGCGCGGCTGGTGTTTGCCGCGGAAGACCCCAAGGGCGGGGCGGTGCTGCATGGCCCCATGTTTTTCGCGCAACCGACCTGTCACCACCGTCCGCAGGTTTCCCGCGCGGGAGATTCGGGCGCGGCGGCGCAACTGCTCAGGCAGTTCTTCCAGGCGCGGCGATAATCATTCAACCACGCTTTGCTCGATTTCGGCGCTGTGCGGTGGCAAGCGGACGAGCAGGCCGTCCTGCCCGAGCGTCACACCCGCGGGCCGCACGCCGCTCACGCCGCGCAAAAACGCGCGTTCGGCGATGGCATCCGGCAGCACCGGCAACAGATGCGTGTAAACCAGAAACCTGACATGGGCTTCATTGGCGATGCGCGCCGCATCGACCGGGCTTGTGTGATAGCCGGGAATGTCGTGCATGATCTTGGCGGTCCGCACACGCCCCGCCGCCTGCAACGCATGACCCAGAATGGCCACTAGCTCCGGCGACAGGGCTTCATGCACCAGAACGTCTGCACCGCGCGCCGCGCGTGCGAGATTTTCATCGGGCGAGGTGTCGCCGCTGATGACCACGCTGCGGCCGTTATAGTCGAAGCGGTAGCCATAGGCGGGCTTCACGGGGCCGTGGTTGACGCGGATCGCGGTGACCTTCAGCCCGCCGGCAAGCATCATGACGCGCGCGTCTGCATTGCCGAGCGGCAGCGGCACGGCAGCAAGCGCCGCCGCGCCCGGCGGCAGGAACGCCGCGCCGTGATGGGCGGTGCGATAACCGGAATCCAGCGCATAGGCTTCGTTGAATCCGGCAACCACGGTTTCGATCCCCGGCGGGCCGTAAACCTTCAACGGCGCGTTTCGTCCCGCGACCCAGGTCTGCAGGCGGATTTCGCCCAGCTCCGCGATGTGATCGGAATGCATATGCGTGAGGAACACGCCGCGGATGCGATCCAGCGGGATTTGCCAGAGCATCAGGTTGCGCGCGGAATCGAGGCCCGCATCCACAAGATAATAATCGCCGCCCGCTGCAATCAGCGCGCAGGGGCCGGCGCGCGAGCGGTCGGGCAGCGGCGAGCCGGTGCCGCACAACAACACCGACAGTTCGCCGGGATTTGCCAGCACCGGCGGCGCATGCAGGACGCGCTGCGCCATCTGGCGATAAAGCCAGACATCCACATCCGGCGACAGCGTGGCGAGCCAGCCGCCCGCAACGATGACGACGCCTGCAAGCGCAACCCAAAGGGCGATGCGCTTCATGGGCGTTCCTTCAGGCCGTTCTGCCTCAGCCGCCAGAGAAGAACGTCAATCCGGTCCTGGCCGAAAAACGGCTCGCCCTGAAATACCGTGGTCGGCACGCCCCAATGGCCCGCTGCCAGATGCGCCGCCTGGTTCTCCTGAATGAGTGCTTCGTATTTTTCCGGATCGCCGGAAACCGTTCTGTCGAGTTCAGCCAGATCGAGACCGGCGCGCGCGGCCGCCTTCGCCAGATGATCGCCCCTGTCCCAGCCTTCGATTTCGCCCGACCAGATGACGCGGCTGATCTCGAAAAGGAACGGCAGGCCGCGCCCGGCTTCCGCCGCCGCGCAGCCAAGACGCGTGAGGCGATGGATGTAAGGCTGGTCGGGCGTGGCTTTCAGCGTGGCGGGATCCACCTTCACCGGATCGGGCCGGGGCCAGCGGTAGGGCAGGCCCAGCATCTGCGCGATGCGCCAGGTATCGCGCATGAGATAGGGCACCCAGAGCGGATGGACCTGCCGGAAAAACTCGCCCGACCGCACCGCCAGCGGATAGACGGGCCGCACGTTGATGGCCAGATCGTACTGCCGCGCCATTTCGCACAGGCGCGGCGTGGCGAGATACGAATACGGGCTGCGGAACGACCAGAAAAGATCGATCGAAAGCGTCATGACAGGGCCGCGCCGAGATAGGCGATGCAGGCGCTGGCCAGTTCTTCGATCGCGCGCGCATCGCCGAATTTCGTGGGCGCCTGTTTGTTCAGAACGCCCGTCAGCATGAAGCCGTAGATCATCTGCGTCATGACGCGGATGGGCAGGCTTGGAACTTTTCCGCCGCTTCCGATCGCTTTCTCCAGCGTGGCGGCCAGCTCGTCGCGAAACGCCATCATCGTCTTCATCGCATGCGGATGTTCGATGCCGCGCTCGACGATGGCGCGAAACAGGCCCTTGTGCCGGCGGAAGTTGCGCGCCGCGGCATTCACGAACAGCCGCACGACGTCATCGCGATCGAGATGCCCCGCGCCGCCCAAAAGCGCGGCCAGGCCGCGCCGCGCCTCCCCGATGAAGGATTCGACGATGGCGAAGAACAGCGCATCCTTGTCCTTGAAGCGGAAATAGACGGCGCCGACCGAGCAGCCCGCTTCGTCAGCGATGTCGGCGAGCCGCGCGCCGTCATAGCCCTTTTCCGCGAACACCGTTTCGGCGGCGGAAAGAAGCCGCGCGCGCGTGGCGCGGCTGCGCGCCTGGCTGGCGGGCAGGGCCCAGCGTTCGGCCGGTCTGATGGCGGCGGCAGGCATGGCGGCTTGACAAATCTGAATGGCAATTCAGATTCACACACTAGGCCGGACATGCGGCCGGGTCAACAGGCGGGGGCAAAGATGGCGGGCGTGGTTCCAACGGCGGAGCAGATGCGGGCGATGGCGGAAGACGGGCCCGACGGCCCGATCGTGATGGTCAATCTGCTCAAATATCGGGCGCGGGCGGCCTATCCGCCCGAGCGGCGGGAAGCGCGGGAACAGTTGAGCGGGCGCGAGGCCTATCAGCGCTACGGCATGGTGGCGTTGCGCCATGTTACGGGGCTCGGCGGGCGCATTGTGTGGGGCGGCCCGCAGAAACTCGTCTTCATCGGCGATGCAGACGCGAACGACTGGGACGAGATCGTCTGCGTCCATTACCCGTCGCGGCAGGCCTTTCTGAAGATGATCCAGGATCCGGACTATCTGGCGGCGCATTACCACCGCGATGCGGGGCTTGCGCGAACGGCGCTCATCTGCTGCGGCGCCGGCACGGCGGCCTGACCATGGGCCGGAAGATTCTCTTCATCACCACCGATCAGCAGCGTTTCGATTCGCTCGGCTGCAACGGCAACAGATTCTGCAAGACGCCGAATATCGACGCGCTGGCGGCCAACGGCATCAATTACCGGCGCGCGTACAACCAGAACACGGTGTGCATGCCCGCGCGCTCCACGATGCTCACGGGCCAATATGTGCGCACGCATGGTGTCTTCGCGAACGGCGTCCCGCTGCCGGAAGACGCGCCGAGCGTCGCGCAATATCTGAAGGACAAGGCCGGCTACCGGACCGCGCTCATCGGCAAGGCGCATTTCGAGCCGGGATTCGATCCGGCCGCGAAATACACGGAGAACCGGCGCCAGCGCGACGGCGATTATGGCCCCTGGCGCGGCTTCGACTACGCCATTCACGCCATGCATATCTACAATTTCAACGGGCGGCCGGTGGGACATTACGGCCGCTGGGTACAGAAGAACCATCCCGACATTTTTGCGAAAGCCGTGCCGCTTCTGAATGCCACGCCCGGCGGCGAGACCGGCGCCCCGGAAACCGCGAGCAATCCCATCCCCCGCGAGGCCTATCACACCGATTGGCTTGCGGCTCTTGCGGTGGACTGGCTCAAGGGGCTTGGCGCAGACGACGACTGGTTCCTGTGGCTGAGTTTTCCCGACCCGCACCATCCCTGGGATCCGCCGGCATCGGAGAACTGGCGCTGCGACTGGCGCGACCTGCCGCTGCCGGACGGCCATCCCGGTTCGCCGGACGCCATCCGCAAAATTCTCGCGAAGAAACCGGCGCACTGGCTTTCCTGCTACGAAGGCCGCTTCGCCAACATCGAAGGCGGGCCGATGAATTACACGCCCCAACAGCTGAGCCACGACAACATCCGCGAGATCAACGCCAAGGTGCATATCGAAAATGCGCTGATCGACGAAGCGGTCGGCCGCGTGATGAATGAAGTGCGCGCGCGCGGCTGGGACGGCGACACCGATGTGATCTTCACCACCGATCACGGCGAGATGCAGGGCGATTTCGGCTTCGTTTACAAGGGGCCGTGGCATGTGGATGCGCTCATGCGCCTGCCGTTCATCTGGCGGCCGGCGCCGAACGCAAAGATCGCCCCCGCTGTCGTCGAGCAGCCGGTGGAGCAGGTGGATCTTGCGCCCACCTTTGCGGCGATTGCCGGCGTTGCGCCGGCACCCTGGATGCAGGGCAGGGCGCTGCCCGTGCGCGACGACGGCTCGCGCCAGCGCGCCATTTGCGAATGGGACAGCCAGTTCCCCGGCTACGGGTTTCACTTCCGCTCGATCTATCGCGACGGTTTTCTGCTCACGCGCTACGAACCGTCCACGCGCGGACAGCCGAACGGGCTTGAGGAACACTGGCCCGCCTTTGCCGGCGCGAGCACCACGATCGAATATGACGGAACGGAAGGAGAGCTCTACAATCTCACAAACGATCCCCGCCAGTGGGAAAACCTGTGGGACGATCCCGGGTTCCGCAGCGTCAAGTCGGACCTGATCGCCGATCTGTACGACAATCTGCCGCCGGAGCGGACGCCGAAACTCAAGGTCGAAGCGCCCGCTTGATTTGGCGCGGCGCCGGTTCGACAATCGTGCCGCTGTCATCGGGGAGATTGACGTGGCCTTGATCGTTTACGGCGGCTCGCTGTCGCCTTTCGTGCGCAAGGTGCGCGTGGTGCTGGCGGAAAAGGGCGTCGAGTACACGCTCGACAACGTCAATCCGTTTGCGCCGCCGCCCGAATTCCATGCCATCAGCCCGCTCAGGCGCATTCCGGTCCTGCGCGACACCGATCTGCCCGAGCCCAACACGCTGCCCGATTCTTCCGTGATCTGCGACTATCTGGAGCACAAATACCCCAGGCCCGCGCTTTATCCGGCTGAGGCGTTCCAGCGCGCGAGAGCCCTGTGGTTCGAGGAATATGCGGATTCGCTGATGGCCCAGTGCATCGGCGCAGGGCTTTTCTTCGAGCGCGTCGTGAAAAAGCTGATCGGGCGGGAGCCGGACGAAAGCATTCCGCAGAAGACCATCGCCGAAAAGCTTCCGCCCATTTTCGATTATCTGGAACAGGAAATCGGCGCCAACACCTATATGGTCGGCGACAGCTTCACCATTGCCGACATTTCCGTCACCACCATGCTGGTGAATTTCCTTCATTCCGGCGAAACGCTGGACGCGGCCCGCTGGCCCAGGCTTGCCGGCTACATGGCGCGCATTCACGCGCGGCCATCCTTTGCCGCCTGCATCGCGCAGGAGCGGCGGTTCCTGGAAAAGCTCAAAGCGGCCTGATCTCCGGAGCCTGGCGAAGAGCGCCGAAAATCAGAACCAGCCGGGCGCGAGCGAAGGAAACAGAAGCACGGCGGCCTCGCGCGCGGCGATAAGGCCGATCCCCGCGCCGATGAAGACATCGCTGAAGAAATGCGTGGTCAGAAGCGCGCGCGACAGCGCCAGGCAAAGGGCGAGCGCGAACCAGAGCACGGCCAGCTGCGGCCAGGCGCAGGACGCGATCACTGCCACACAGACGATGGTCAGGGCGTGGCCGGACGGGAAGGAATCGTATTGCCACTCGAAACGGAACGGCAAAAAGCCGTACAGGCCGAAATCGACGTCGTCGCGGGGCCGGCGGCGGCAGAGAATGAGTTTCAGTCCGTGCAGCACCGCGCTGCCGGCGGCAAGGCCGGCAAGATAAGCCAGCGCATACTGCAGAACCGGTGCAAAAAAAGCCGGCGCGAAACCGGAAAGAACCGCAATCTCGCTGATGAGCGCCACCGCGCAGGCGAGCGTGAGCCAATAGGCGCCTTTCGCCAGATTTGTGGTGCGCGACATGAACTTGAGAAACGGCCAGTTGAACGCGGCGTAAAGGTGACGCGCCGCCTTCCGGTCGAAGGCGAAGCAGACAAGCCCCAGAACAATCAGCCCGACACCGGCCCAAAGCAGCATGGGCCGCTGCTTGGCCTGTCGCCGCGCGCCTGTCAAATCCTCAAACCGGTGGCGGGGCCGGGACGCCCGGGCTAGACTTTCCCCAATCGCTATCGGGAGGAACCAATGGACTTCGATTATTCGCCGCGTCAGCGCGAATGGATGAAACGCGTGGGCGATTTCATGGATCGCCACATCCGGCCGGCGGAAGAAACCTATGCCGAGCAGATGGCCGCAGCGCGCGAAAAGGGCAATCCGTGGGTTGTCATTCCGGTGGTGGAGGAGCTGAAGAAGAAGGCGAAAGCCGCCGGGCTCTGGAACCTGTTTCTCAACGAAAGCCGGCACGGCGCGGGCCTGACCAACCTCGAATACGCGCCGCTCGCGGAAATGATGGGCCACGTCGGGTTTGCGTCCGAAGTGTTCAACTGCTCGGCGCCGGATACCGGCAACATGGAAGTGCTGGAGCGTTACGGCACGCCGGAACAGCAGGAGAAATGGCTCAAGCCGCTGCTGGAAGGCGAAATCCGTTCCGCCTTCCTGATGACGGAGCCGCTGGTTGCTTCGTCCGACGCCACGAACATCGCAACGCGCATCGAACGGAAAGGCGATCATTACGTCATCAACGGCCGCAAGTGGTGGTCGTCGGGCGTGGGCGACCCGCGCTGCAAGATCTACATCCTGATGGGCAAGACCGATCCGGATACCGACAAATACCGTCAGCAATCCATGATCCTTGTGCCGGCCGGCACGCCGGGCATCCACGTCAAGCGCATGCTGCCGGTGTTCGGATTCGACGATGCACCGCACGGCCATGCCGAAGTGGTGCTGGAGAATGTCAAAGTGCCGGCCGAGAACATTCTGCTGGGCGAAGGCCGCGGCTTCGAAATCGCGCAGGGCTGGCTGGGGCCGGGGCGCATCCATCACTGCATGCGCACGATCGGCGTGGCCGAGCGGGCGCTCGAACAGATGTGCCGCAGGCTTCTTTCGCGCGAGGCATTCGGCAAGAAAATCGCCGAACATTCGATCTGGGAACAGCGGGTGGCGGAAGCCCGCATCAACATCGACATGTGCCGCCTGCTCACGCTGAAAGCCGCCGACATGATGGACAAGGTGGGCAACAAGGTGGCGCGCACGGAGATCGCCGAGATCAAGGTGGCGGCGCCGCGCATGGCGCTGAAGATCATCGACGACGCGATCCAGGCCTGGGGCGGGGCGGGCGTGACCACCGATCCGGGCCTTGCGCGCGCCTATGCGAGCTTGCGCACGCTGCGGCTGGCCGACGGGCCGGACGAAGTGCACAACCGCACCATCGCGCGGCTGGAGTACGGAAAGTACATGAATCTTCCGCGGCGGGCGGCGGCGGAATAGTCAGGCGGCGGCGCGCGCAGGTTGGCGGCGGGGAAATTCCACCGTCACTTCCGTGCCGGCGCCCACTTCGCTTTCGATGCGCATGGAACCGCCGTGCTTTTCGGTGAAGGCGCGCACCAGCGAAAGTCCAAGGCCCGCGCCGCCCTTGGCCAGCATCGGATCGGTGCAAACCTGCTCGAACGGGCGGCCCAGCCTTTCCAGCGCCTCGGCCGGTATGCCAAGGCCCGTGTCGCGCACATAAAGCGTGACTGAACCCGGTTCGCCCCGCGCGCCGATCGCGACGCGGCCGCCCGATTGCGTGAATTTCACCGCATTCGAGAGCAGATTGAGAACGATCTGCTTGAGCGCCCGGCCATCGGCGACGAGCGACAGGTCGGCATCGGGGATATCGACCGAAAGCGCGAGGCCCGCTTCGCGCGCGCGCTCCGCCAGGAGATCGGCGCCCTCGCGGATGCAGTCCCCAAGATCGCAGGGCACGAACGAAAGCTCCAGCTTGCCCGCGTCGATCTTGGCCACATCCAGAATGTCGCCGATGAGGTCCAGCAGGTGCTTGCCGGAGGCGCGGATAAGCGCGGCATATTCCCTGTAGCGCGGGTTGCCGAGCGCGCCGAACATTTCGGAGCACATGATGTCGGTAAACCCGATGATGGCATTGAGCGGCGTGCGCAGCTCGTGGCTCATGTTGGCGAAGAACAGCGATTTCGCCTTGCTGGCGGCTTCGGCGCGTTCCTGCGCCGCCCTGAGCGCCAGCTCCTGTTCCTTTCGCCCGGTGACATCGCGGCCCACGCTGATCTCCCAGAACGTGCCGGTCGCTTCGTCGTGCACGCCGCGGGTCGAAATTTCGAACCAGATGTAATGGCCGTCGGCGTGGCGCACGCGATAGGTGGCGGTGCGCGTTTCGCCCGCGGGCGGGCGGCCCAGCACTTTTTTGGCCTCGTCAACGTCGTCGGGATGGACGATCTTCAGGTATTCGCCGTTCTGGAATTCTTCGGGCTTGCGATCAAGCAGCCGTTCCATGGCGTTTGAAGTGAAAACGTTCTGGTCGTTCTCCTGGAGGAGGATGATGTCGGAGGCCTCTTCGGCGATCAGCCGGTAGCGCTGCTGGGTTTTTTCCCGCTCCGTTTCGGCCATCACCTTCTGCGTCACGTCATGGCACACGCCGATGATGGCGACCACGTTGCCGTCCGGTCCCAGTTCCACTTCGCCATGGGTATCCACATAGCGCACCGCGGCCGCCGGATTCCGGGAGCGAGAGCGATAGTAAAACGGCGATTTCGAAGCGACCGCCTCCATGATCGTCTTGCGAATGTGTTTTGCGTCCTGCGGCTCGACCTCGTTCATGAGCCAGACCTGATCGGGCGCCTGCACTGCGGGATCCACGCCCAGCAGGCGGTACATGCCCGGCGACCAGAACATCTTTCCGTCGGCAAATGTGATGCGCCAATAGCCGAAATTGGCGGCGCGTTCGGCCAGCGCGAAATGCTTCCAGCCATTGCGCTGAAACGCTTCCGCTTCGCACCGGTCTTTGCCCGTGGCGCCGGGTTCCGACATGCAATTCCCCCAAGGGATCGCCGCGCAACGGATGAAGTATGGGGGGCTTCGCGTTAAACAACACTTGCGCGATACGGGAAAAGCGGCTGCGATTATTGCAGGATTAGCGGATGCTTAACCATCAGCGCGCGCCGGCGCGCTGCGCGAAGGCCCAGGCCATCTGCGCCAGCGGGCGGACGGCGGCGGCCATAGTTGCCGCGTTTTCGTTGGATGCGGTGCCGTCGCGCACCCGCCCCACGATCCCCTGCAGAATTCCCGCCAGCCGGAAGAAATTGTAGGCCGCGTAATAATCGAGATCGGGAATGCCGTCGCGCTGCGTGCGCCGGCAATACATGGCGACATATTCGGCTTCGGTCGGAATGCCGAGCGCCTTCAGGTCGGCGCCCACCAGGCTTCCGGTGCCGCCGCCGGTGCCGCCGGGCGGCATGCGCCACTGCATCAGGTGATAGGTGAAATCGGCCAGCGGATCGCCGATCGTGGAAAGCTCCCAGTCCAGCACCGCCAGAACCTTCGGTTCCGCCGGATGCAGGATCATGTTGTCGAGCCGGTAATCGCCGTGAACGATCGAGACGCGCTCGCCCGCCGGCACATGCGCAGGCAGCCATGCGATGAGCCGGTTCATCTCTTCGATCGTTTCGGTTTCGGAGAGCTGATACTGCTTGGTCCAGCGCGAAATCTGGCGGGCGATGTAGTTGCCGGGCTTGCCGTAATCGGACAGGCCGAGCTTTTCGTAGTCGAGTTGGTGCAGGCGCGCGAGCGTTTCATTTTCGGCATCGTAGATGGCGGCGCGTTCCTTCGGCGTCATGCCCGGCAGCGTCGGCTCCCAGATCACGCGGCCTTCCACGCAGTCCATGACATAGAACATGGTGCCGATGACGCTTTCATCCGTGCACAGAAGATAGGGTTTCGCCACCGGGAAGCCCGTCGGGTAAAGCGCGCTGATGATGCGGAATTCGCGGTCCACGGCGTGCGCCGACGGCAGCAGCTTCCCCGGCGGCTTGCGGCGCAGGACATATTTCCGGTTTGGCGTGACCAGCTGATAGGTGGGGTTGGATTGCCCGCCCTTGAACTGGCGCACCTCCAGCGGCGTCCTGAAACCATCGATGCGATCGGCGAGGTAAGCCTCAAGCTTCCGCACATCGAAGCGGTGCTGCTCCGCCACCTCCTTGGTGCCGGAGAATTTTTCCTGGCGTGTCGGTTCGGCCTGGCTCATGGGTTGTGCTTTTCCCGTTCGATGCCGCGCCAGCCGATGTCGCGGCGGCAGAACCCGCCGGGCCAATCGATCAGGTCCACCGCCTTATAGGCGCGCGTCTGCGCTTCCGCCACGCTCTTGCCCAGGGCTGTGACATTCAGCACGCGGCCGCCGGTGGCGACCAGCTTGCCGCCGTGGCGTTCGGTACCGGCATGGAAAACCTGCACGCCTTCGATCCCTTGCGCCTTCGACAGGTCTCCAATCACCGAGCCCTTTTCGTACATGCCGGGATAGCCCCTGGCCGCCATTACGACGGTCAATGCCGCCTCATCGCGCCAGCGCAGGTCAAGATTGGCGAGCTGCCCGTCGCGCGCGGCAAGAAGCGCGGTCAGCAGATCCGATTTCAGCCGCAGCATCAGCACCTGACATTCCGGATCGCCGAAGCGGCAGTTGTATTCGATCAGTTTGGGCTCACCGTCCCTGATCATCAGGCCGGCATAAAGCACGCCCATGTAAGGCGTGCCGCGCGCGCGCATGGCGGCGATGGTCGGCTTGACGATTTTTTCCATCGTCTTTTCGGCCACGCCGGGCGTCAGCACGGGCGCCGGAGAATAGGCGCCCATGCCGCCGGTGTTCGGCCCTCTGTCGCCGTCGAAGGCGCGCTTGTGATCCTGCGCGCCGGCAAGCGGCAGAACATGCTCGCCGTCGGTCAGGACGAAGAAGCTTGCTTCCTCTCCGCCGAGAAATTCCTCGATCACCACCTCGGCGCCCGCTTCGCCGAATTGTCCTTCAAACATGGAGGCGATCGCGCGGTCGGCTTCGGCGCGCGTCTCTGCAATGATCACGCCCTTGCCCGCCGCCAGGCCGTCCGCCTTGATCACCACGGGCAGGCCGAGGGTCTCTGCAAACGCAATCGCGACCGCAGCCTCGTTGAACCGGCCGTAGCGCGCGGTGGGAATGTCGTATTCGGCGCACAGGTCCTTCACGAAGCCCTTTGATCCCTCCAGAACTGCCCCGGCCATGCTGGGGCCGAGCGCCCTGATGCCGGCCCGCTCGAAACGGTCCCACAGCCCCATCACGAGCGGCGTCTCAGGCCCGATGACGGCAAAATCGATCTTCTTTTCCCGGGCAAATGCCACAAGGCGGTCCAGATCGGTGGCGGGAATGGGCACACATTCGGCCGCCTCGGCGATGCCCGCATTGCCCGGCGCGCAATAGAGCTTGCCCAAAAGGGGGCTTGCCGAAAGCGCCCAGGCCAGCGCGTGCTCGCGCCCGCCGCTTCCCACCAGAAGAACGTTCAAATTCGTCCCCACCATGCGCCGCTGTCCTGTATCATGGGCGAGTCATGAGTGAAACATTGTTCGAGACGGCCGCACCTCCGCGCGCCAACCTGCCCGAATTCAGCGTCAGCGAAATTTCGGCCGCGCTCAAGCAGACGGTGGAAGGGGCCTTTCCCTTCGTGCGGGTGCGCGGCGAAGTGAGCGGGCTGAAACATGCCAGCTCCGGCCACATCTATTTCGACCTGAAAGACGACAAGGCCGTGCTCAACGCCATCATCTGGAAGCAGACCGCGCGGCTGATCCGGCAGAAGCCGGAAGCCGGGCTCGAGGTGGTCTGCACCGGCCGCATCACGACCTATCCCGGCTCCTCGCGCTATCAGATCATCGTCGAGCAGGTGGAGCTTGCGGGCGCCGGCGCGCTCATGGTGATGCTGGAGGAACGCAAGAAGAAGCTTGCGGCCGAAGGCCTGTTCGCGGCGGCGCGCAAGCGGAAGCTGCCGTTCCTGCCCGACGTGATCGGCGTCGTCACCTCGCCTACGGGCGCGGTCATCCGCGACATCATGCACCGGCTGGATGAGCGGTTTCCCCGCCGCGTTCTGCTTTGGGCCGTGTCCGTGCAGGGCGAACGCGCGGCGGCCGAGATTGCCGCCGCCATCCGCGGGTTCAACGCGCTCGACGGCACCGGGCTTCCGCGGCCGGACGTCCTGATTGTCGCGCGCGGCGGCGGCTCCATCGAAGACCTGATGCCGTTCAACGAAGAAGTTGTTGTGCGGGCGGCGGCGGAAAGCGAAATTCCGCTCATCTCCGCGGTGGGCCACGAAACCGACACCACGCTGATCGATTTCGCCGCCGACCGGCGCGCGCCCACACCCACGGCCGCCGCCGAAATGGCCGTGCCGGTGCGCGCCGATCTTGTGCTGCAGACGCTCGATTTCGACCGCCGGCTCACGGGCGGGTTTCAGCGGGGCATGACACACAGACGCAACGCGCTGCAGGGGCTGGCGCGCGTTCTGCCGCGGCCCGAGCAGCTCCTGGCGCAGCCGCGCCAGCGGGCCGACCATGCGGGCGAAAGGCTGCCGCAGGCGCTTCGCCGCAATCTGCAGAAGCATCGGATCCGTTTCAGCAAGGCGGACGCTTCGCTGAAACCCAAAGCGCTGCGCGACCATCTGCGCCGCGACGCGGAACACGCGCGCGTTCTCATCCGGCAGCTTGACCAGCACTATCGTGCGCGCCTGACCGAACAGGCGCAGCGTCTGGCTTCCGTCACCCGAGTCCTGGAAACCGTGAGCTACAGGGGCGTGCTGGAACGGGGCTTTGCGCTCGTGCGAGGCAGCGACGGCGTGCTGAAGCGCCGCGCCGCCGACATTGCGCGCGGCGAGCGGCTGGCGCTGACCTTTGCCGACGATACGCGCTCGGCCGTTGCCGGCGCGCCCACGCCCGAGCCACGCCGCAAGCGCAGGCCCGACGGGCAGGGCACGCTTCTCTGATCACTGGAATTGCGCGCACGAACGGCTAGATTACTGCCATGAACCGCATGGAACGCGACCTGAGACCCGAAGGTCTTGCCGAGCTCGAATATCTCGACGGCGAATATCGCGTCGTGAAGCCGGGTTCCTATGTGATCTGCGCGGTCACCGGCATGCATATTCCGCTGGAAGCCCTGCGCTACTGGAGCGTGGATCTGCAGGAAGCCTATGCCACGCCGGCCGCCGCCCTGAAGCGGTTCCGCGAGACGGGGAAAACGCCGAAATGATGCGGCGCCGGCGGCTGATCGCAAGCGGCCTTGCCTGGGCCGCCATGCCGGGACTCGCGCGGGCGATGGCAAGGCCGCAGCGCCTGGCCTTCACGGGGTCCACAGAGCAGGGCGGGCTTGTCATCGGCCATACCGCGGCCAATGCCCTTGTCACCGTTGACGGCAATGCCGTGGATGTTTCGCGCGACGGGATTTTCGCCTTCGGCCTTGCCTATGACCGCAGCGCGCCGGCCGCCGTGGCCGCGCGTTACGCCGACGGAACGTCGGAACGCCAGTCTGTCGTCCCCGGTGTCCGGCAGTATGAAACGCAAACGATCAGCGGCCTGCCGCAGGAACAGGTCACGCCGCCGCCCGAGATTCAGGCGCGCATCCATCGCGAGGGCCAGCTGATCGAGCAGGCGCGCACCCGCAACACGGAAGGGAGCGACTTCGCCAGGGGGCTCGACTGGCCGGCCAGCGGAATCGTCAGCAGCCTTTACGGCAGCCGCCGCATTCTGAACGGCACGCCGATGGCGCCGCATCTCGGCGTTGACATTGCAGCTCCGGAAGGCACGCCCATTCGCGCGCCGGCAGACGGAGTTGTGTCGCTGACGGGCGACTTCTATCTCGACGGCGGGTTTACGCTCATTGATCACGGGCAGGGCATTTCCACCTGTTACGTGCATCAGTCGCAGCGGATGGTGAAGGAAGGCGACCGCGTGACGCGCGGCCAGGTGATCGGGCTGATCGGCCAAACCGGCCGCGCCACGGGGCCGAACCTGCATTGGGGCCTGAACTGGTTTCAGCTCAAACTCGATCCTTCGCTCTTGACGCCCACGCCCACGCCGGCCAAGGCCTGAGCGCGCTTGCTGCGCGGCCTGTCGCCGGGCTTTGGCCAGCGCCGGTGAATCCAGAGCCATTGCGAAGGCCGGTAGCGCACGCATTGTTCCAGCGCCTGGTTGATCTTCACGGTGAGCGCGTGCACGTCGCGGTCGTGATCGCCAGTCGGCGCGAATTCTATGGGCGGATGTGCGGTGAGGCGAAAGCGCGCGCCGTTCAGCCGCTCGTTGGAAACGGGGAAAATGATCGCATTGAGTTTCAGCGCGAGCGCGGCCGGCGCGGGCGTGGTCATCGCATCGCGGCCGAAGAACGGCGCAGGAATGCCCTCGTTGGTCTTCTGGTCGGCCAGAAGAAAGATCGCCTTGCCCGACCGCAGCAGCGTGAAAATCCGCTTCGTTCCCTGCGCGCCTTTGGAAATCTGTTCTTTGGGCCCGTTGCGGCTGCGCTGGCGCACCATCCAGCGGTCCACATAGGGATTGTTGAGCGGACGATAAACCACGCCGCCTTCCACGCCATATTGATGGGCGGCGAACGGCATCGTCTCCCAGTTTGCGAAGTGGCCGGAGATGAAGATGATCGGCCTGCCGCTGGCGAGCAGGCGGTTGGCAATTTCCAGATTGGCGACGGTGAGCCGCGGATCGGCGCCCTTCAGCGAAAGTTTGTCCAGATGCGCATATTCGCCCATCACGCGGCCGAGATTGTCCCACATTTCGCGGACGATGCTTTCGATCTCGGCGGTGTTTTTTTCCGGATAGGCCGCTTTCAGATTCGCGCGCGCGCGATTGCTGAGCGGCGTGCGGTAAAGGATTTCGCGTCCGATGAATCCGCCGATGGCCGAAGCGCCGTCCAGCCCGAACAGGCGGAAGAACCCGATGAAGGCGAAGAACACCGCGGTTTCCGCGCCATAGCGGAGTTTCTGCCAGATGCCGAGTTTGCGCTCTCTCATGTGTCTCAAGGCGCTATCGCGGGCTTTGTGATCCTGTCAAGCAATTCATCGAAGCTTTCCCGGTCGTCGAAAACCACCTCGACGGGCAGACAGGCAATCCCTTCGCGCTCGGCGGGCGTCAGCCGCACATAGTCCTTCTCGGTGGTCATCAGCATGGCGTCGCGCGCCCTGGCTTTCAGCCGCGCGATGTCCGATGCCGAATAGGCATGATGATCGGGAAACGGCATTGTGCCGGTCACTTCGGCCCCCAGCGCCGCGAGGCTTGCAAAGAATTTTTCCGGCCGCCCGATGCCGGCGAAGGCGACAATCTTCTTCCCCCTGATGTCCACATTCGGCGCAGGCTTCATGTGCGCGCGCAGGATGGGGCCGATGAACGGCAGGGACGGCGTGCCATCGCCGCTGAGCACAACCGCATCGGCGCGCGCCAGACCCTGGGCGACCGGCTCGCGCAGGGGACCGGCCGGGATCATGCGTCCGTTGCCGAACGGATTTTCGGAATCGATCACGACAACGGACAGGTCTTTCATCAGCGCGAAATTCTGATGCCCGTCATCCATCACGATGACGTCGAAATGTTCCGCGTCCGCCAGCGCGGCGCCCGCGGCGCGGTCGCGCGAAACGATGACGGGAACCGACGCGGCCGCCATCAGCGCTTCGTCACCCACGCCGGCGGCCGTGTCCTTTTCGCGATCAACGGCGATGGGCCCGCGCGCGCGCCCGCCATAGCCGCGGGAGAGAATGACCGGTCTTGCGCCGCGGGCCTGAAGCGCGCGGGCAAAAGCGATTGCGACGGGGGTTTTGCCCGTGCCGCCGGCCGTCAGGTTGCCGATGCAGATGACCTTTGCCCGGGCGCGATGCGGTCTGGCGTTGCGGGCCTTGAAGGCCACGCTTGCGCCATGGAGCCAGCCGATGGGCGCCAGCGCGAGCGAAAGCGCGTGAGATGCGCCGCCCCTGGCCGACCAGAAATCAGGCGGCCGCATGGGAGGCCAGCATTTGCGCCACGACGGCGAGCGTTTTCTGAACCGCGCCACCCAGCTCGCCCGCCGCGCGCGATGCACCTTCGCGCCAGTGGCGCAACAGATCGGGATCGGTCAGCAGGCGTTGGGCCGTTGCCGCGATGTCCGCGCAACCATGCACGCGCCCGCCGCCTTGCGCGGTGAAGATGGCCTGATAGGCCGTCTTGAAGTTTTCGGTGTGCTCGCCCGCCATTACGGCGCAGTCGAGCCGCGCCGGCTCAAGCGGGTTCTGGCCGCCGTGGGGAATGAGGCTGCCGCCCATAAAGGCAAACGGAGCCAGACGATAGAACAGCCCCAGCTCGCCGATCGTGTCGGCAATGTAAACGGCCGTGTCGGCCGCAATCGTTCCGCCGGTGCTGCGGCGGGCGCATTTGCGCGTGCCGCACAGCATTTCGATTTCCTGTCCGCGGCGCGGATGACGCGGCACGAGGATGGTCAACAGCGCCGGAAACGCCGCGCGCAGTTTGTCATGTGCCGGCAGGACGGTTTCATCTTCGCCGGGATGGGTGCTTGCGGCCAGAAGAACCGGCCGCGCGCCGACGGCCGACCTGAGGGCTTGGAGCTCCGTCGGATCGGCGGGCAACGGCGGCGCATCCGCCTTCAGATTGCCGCTCACCTGGACATCCTGCGCGCCCAGCGCGCGCAGACGGTTGGCGATCTCATCGTCCTGGGCCAGGCAGGCATCGAATGCGTTGAGCAGGGCGCTTGCGCTTTTCGGAGCGTGTTGCCACCCGGCAAAGGACCGTTCCGACATCCGCGCGTTGATCAGCGCCAGGCGAATGCCCCGCTCGCGCGCGCTCAGGATCATGTTCGGCCACAGCTCGGAATCCACGAAGAGGCCGATTTGCGGTTTCCAGTGTTCCAGGAAGCGGGCGATGGCAGGCGGGGTATCCACCGGGGCGAACTGGTGAATGGCGCCTTGCGGCAGGCGTCCGGCCATAATGTGCGCCGCCGTCACGGTGCCGCTTGTCACCAGAACATGCACGCCGGTTCCAGTCAGCGCGTCCACGAGCGCAAGCGCCGACATGGTCTCGCCCACGCTTGCGCCGTGAATCCAGATGAGCGGGCCTTCGGGCCGCGGCCGGCCGGCGAAGCCGAGCCGCTCCTTCATGCGCGCGGCGTCTTCCTTGCCGCGCGAGGCGCGCTGCCGCAGGAGCAGCGGCACCGCCGGCGCTATGGCCGCCGTCGCGTATTTGTAAGCCAGAAGCCCAAGCGGCCGCGACGCCATCTCACCCGGTCCCGGCGGCGACAGCCGGCGCGCCGCCGCCATTTGCGAGATCGTGCTGATAGAGCCGCGCGTAGAGCCCGCCGCGCGCCATCAGCTCGGCATGCGTTCCCGATTCCACGATCCGGCCGCGATCCATCACGAAAATGCGGTCGGCATCGAGAACCGTGGACAGACGGTGCGCAATCACGATGGTGGTGCGGCCCTTCATCAGGCGCGCGAGCGCTTCCTGCACCTGGCGCTCGCTTTCGGTGTCGAGCGATGACGTCGCCTCGTCGAGCAGAAGGATCGGCGCATTGCGAAGCATGGCGCGCGCAATGGCGATGCGCTGGCGCTGGCCGCCCGAGAGTTTGAGGCCGCCTTCGCCGACATTCGTATCGTAGCCGTGCTCCAGGGCGGCGATGAAGTCGTGCGCGGCCGCGGCGCGGGCGGCGGCCTCGATCTCGCCGCGCGTGGCGCCCTGGCGGCCGAGCGAGATGTTTTCCGCGATCGTCTCGTCGAACAGGATCGGCTCCTGCGTAACGAGCGCGATGCTCTCGCGCAGCGATTTCAGCGTCACGCCGGCGATGTTCTGACCGTCAATGAAGATGTTTCCCGCGCCGGCCTCATAGAACCGGAGCAGCAGGTTGAACACGGTCGATTTGCCCGCGCCCGACGGCCCCACAAGAGCCACCTTGCGGCCCGGCGCGATGTCGAAGGAAACCTGGTCCAGCGCAGGCGCCGATGCGTCCACGCCATAGGCGAAGGAGACGTTTTCAAAGCGCACCGCGCCGCTCTTGGGCGGCGGCGCGATGGCAAGCGGCCTTGCTCCGGGGCAATCGGAAATCCTGGGTTCGGCATCGATCATGACGAAGATGCGCCGAGCCGCGGAAAGCCCTTCGGTCGAAATCGTCCACAGCTGCGAAAGGTTGCGGACCGGCTGCTGCGCCAGAAGCATGGCGGCGACGAAGGAGAAAAACTGGTTCACTTCCAGCGTGCCGTGAATGCTTTGCCATCCGGCATAGGCGATAGTTATGGCGGCGGCAATTCCGCCGATCAGATCGGTCGCGGGCACCGCCGCAGCCCGCGCGCGCACCGCCCGCAGAAGGAATTTCAGGCGCTGCCCGATGCGCAATTCGGCAAGCTCCGTGACGTGATTTTCCAGATTGTAGGCCTTGACGATGCGGCGGCCGGAGAGCGCTTCGCTCAGCGCTTTCGAGAGCACGCCGGTTTCTTCCATTCCGCGCGTGGAGGATTTGCGCAGCGAACGGCTCAGCCGCGAGGTCACCCAGCCGACCACGGGCAGAAGGAGCACGGAAATCAGGGCAAGCTGCCAGTCCTGATAGATCATCACCACGGCCAGCGCGATGAGCGTGACGAATTCCTTTCCGAGCCCGGCGACGCCGCGGGTGATCGATCCGCGCAGCAGCGTCGCGTCGTAAAGAAACTTGGCGACCGTTTCGCCGGAATGCACGGCGTTGAGCGAGGCGATGTCGAGCCTGATCTGGCTTCTGAACATGTCGCGTTGCACGGCGGCGACGATGCGTTCGGCCACCGAGCTGAGGATGGACTGTTCGCCGTAGCTGGTCACGGCGCGGATGCCCACCACGCCCACGATGGCCAGCGGCACCCACAGCAGCATGTCCGCCCGATGCTGAAGGAAGATGAGCTTGGAGGCCGGGTCCAGAAGCCATGCCAGCACGCCGTTCATGGCGGCCGTCACGATCATGCAGACGATGGCCACAACCAGCGCGCTGCGCTGCCGGCCCAGATAGTCGCGCAGAAGGCGCCCGATCACGCGGAAATCGCCGGCGCGCGTGGGCGGCACGGAAGCCTTCGCGGCGATTTTTGCGTCCGTCATCACGGATCTTGGGGCGGCAATCGTCATGGGTGAGCGGGTTTAGCACGGCCGGGCCGCGTTTCGCGAGCAGGCCGCAAACAGCCGGTTAACCGGCCCCGTCCGGCTCCATCAGCCGGTGAATGTGGACGACGAAATAGCGCATATGCGCATTGTCCACGCTCGCCTGGGCGGCGGCCTTCCACGCGTCGAAGGCTTTTCTGTAGCTGGGGAAGATGCCCACGATGTCGAGCTTCGACAGATCGCGAAATTCGATCTTGTCCGGGGAGACCACTTCTCCGCCGAAGACCAGATGAAGGAGCTGCTTTGGGGTGTGTTCGGTCATGTTGTCCTCAGGAGGGCAGGCGCTCCGGACGCTGCAGGCGTTCGATCAGCCGTGCATGCAGCACGGGATTGGCGCAAACGACGCTGGGCTGCACCGGTTCGGCCCGGTTATAGCGCAAGGGCGTCCCGTCGCGTGCGGTAATTCGTCCGCCTGCCTCGCGCAGGATGATATCGGCTGCGGCAAGGTCCCAGTCGCGCTTGGCCGAAAGCGCCAGCGTGGCGTCGAATTGGCCCGACGCCACCAGGGTCACGCGATAGGCCAGCGAGCTGCGCGTCTCGATTTGCATGGCGGGCCAGGGCGGCGGCTGGAGCGGATTCTCGAACAGGCTTCTGGAGCCGAGCATGCGGCAGCCTTCGATGGTTTCCCGAGCGCTGACGGCAATCTGCCCGCCGTTCAGTCTCGCGCCGCCGTCTTTCATGGCCGTGAAACATTCGCCGGTGAGCGGATTGAACACCACGCCGGCAACGGATTCGCCGCGGCAGACAAGCCCCGCACAGACGGTGAACTGCGGCCGCCCCTTCAGGAAGCCGATGGTGCCGTCGATGGGATCCACCACGAACACAAGCGCCTTGCCGAGCCGGGATGGATCATCGTCGGTTTCTTCCGACAGCCAGCCGTAATCGGGGCGTGCCCCGGTCAGCCGATCGCGCAGGAAACGGTCGATCTGAAGGTCGGCCTCCGTGACCGGGTTGCCCTTGCCCTTGTCCCAGCGGCGATAGCTTCCGCCGAAAAACTGTCGCGCGATCCCGCCCGCCTTGCGCACAGCCTCTTCGATCAGCGCAAGGTCGGAAGCGAGCGCGGCGTCAGGAGCCGGCAACGGTCATGCCCTCGATCCGGAGCGTCGGTGCGTTGGTGCCGTAACGGAAAACGAGATCGTTGGCGGCTGACAGATTGCGGAACATGTCTTTCAGGTTGCCCGCGATCGTCACCTCCGAAACAGGATAGGCGATGGCGCCGTTCTCGATCCAGAATCCGGTGGCGCCGCGGCTGTAATCGCCGGTGACGCCGTTGACGCCCATGCCCATCAGCTCGGTGACATAGAAGCCTTCCCGGATGTCGGCGATGAGCGCTTCCGGCGTGTGCGGACCCGGCTCCATGTAGAGATTGGTGGAAGACGGCGCGGGCGGCCCGCCGGTACCTCGCGCGGCATGGCCGGTGCTTTGCAGTTGCAGCTGCCGGGCGCTGGCGCAATCCAGCAGCCAGGTCTTGAGAACGCCGTTTTCCACGATGGCCATGCGCCGGTTGCGCACGCCTTCGCCGTCGAACGGCTTGGAACGCAGCCCGCGAACGCGGTGCGGATCGTCCACGATGGTCACGTTCGGCGGGAATATCTCCGTGTTCAGCCGGTCCTTCAGGAAGCTCACGCCGCGCGCGATGGAGGCGCCGGAAATCGCGCCCGCAAGATGGCCGAGCAGGCCGTTGGCCACCCGGGGCGCGTAAACGACCGGAACGGCCTGCGATCTGGCCTTGCGTGGGTTGAGCCGCGCCACCGCCCGTTCGCCCGCGCGCCGGCCCACGGCTTCGGGGCTCTCGAGATCGCTTCCGTGACGCGCGCTCGCCTGATCGTAGTCGCGTTCCATTGCGGTGCCTTCGCCCGCCAGCACGGCCACGCCGACGCTGTGGCTTGTGCCGGCATAGGTTCCGAAAAAGCCTTCGCTGGTGGCAAGCGCGATGGCGCTGCGCGTAAAGCCGGCGCCGCCGCCTTCCGAATTGGTGACGCCCTTCACCGCCATCGCCGCGCCTTCGACCGCGCGCGCGCGTTCAACCAGAAGATTGGCGGGCGGTTCGCTTGCATCTTCCAGATCGAGCGCGGGGAAATTCCGTGCGAGCATTTCCTTCGGCGCAAGGCAGGCGAACCGGTCTTCCGGCGCCAGCTTGGCCATGGCCACGGCGCGCGAAGGCAGCTCGGCCAGTGTCTCGGGCCTCAGGTCGGTGGATGACACGAAGGCCACGCGCTGTCCCACAAAGACCCGCAGGCCAAGGTCGCGCGATTCCGCGCGCTCGACATCCTCGAGCTTGCCGAGCCGGTACGACACGCCGGCCGACACGCTTTCCACGATGAGCGCATCGGCGGCATCGGCGCCGCATGCGCGCGCCGCGGCGATCAGGCGGTCAAGAATCTCCTGCGGGTTCTTGAGCGCCACGGCTCAGGAGGCCGCCGTCATGGTCGTGGCGGCGAGATAAACGACGCCCACAATGGCGACCACATAGGCGATCCACGTCAGGATCATGCCGATGAAACGCCCGGCAGACGGTCCGGTGTTCCGGGAAAGCGCAAATCCGTGGATCAGCCGGCCTATCGTGAGGGGCAGGCCCGCGCCGTGAATCAGCCAGATCGAGCCGCCGAGCGTGAGGGTCAGCCACATCAGGATCAGGGCCATCGGCACATATTCGGTGTTGTTGGCGTGCGCCCGCAAAGGGCCTGCCATTTCCGGAATGCCGCCGTCGCCGATGTTGGTGCGCGTTTTGACGCGGGCCCGGACGACCAGCATGCCGAGAACCAGCATGATGAGCGCGTTGGCCGCCGCGTAGAACGCGAATATCTGAAAGGCATTTTCCTGCATGGGACTTCACCCCTTCTAGGCGCCGGCCATGTGTAGGCGGATTTGGCGCAGGGTCAAGCCGGTGTCTATTGCGCGTTCGCGGCGGTCGCGTAGATTTTCCGTTCGGAAAACGCAAAATACATTCGCAGGGCCGCCATCTCGGAACGGCCGAGCATCAGTTCCGGCGGGCCGAAACACATGCCCAGCCTCCGGTCGGTCTCGTTGAAGAGCTTCATGCCGTTCTGGCGGATGTTTCCGCGACATTCCCCGTTGGTGTCATCCTCGTAAATGTCGAGGTGCGGATGGCTGATCGCCAGGCCGTCCGCCGCAAGGCTGTCGAAGACATGGGATGTCTGGCCCTTGACCCCATAAACCTGGTCGGCGACGAGCGAGCTCAATTTCGCAATGTCGGTGGAGAAGATCGGCGCGGCTTCCACCAGCTGGCCATCCAGCTCCATCGGGAAAATGAAGCCGAAGCGGTTGCGCACGACAATCGGCATGACCGCCACGGCAGCCGACTGGGTCCAGTAGATGACCTTGCCCGGACAATGCGCGGGCGAGAAAAGCTTCATCTCGTTCTTGGAAAGATTCACTTCCACGTCGAAATTCTTGAGGATGTCAAATGCCAGGTAGCCGTCGGCCTCCGGATCCATGTTGAACGTCTGCGGGATGACGACGAGCACGGCGGGCCCCGTCGCAGAGCCGATGGTCACCTGCGGCGTTATGTTCTCGGCGGCGCGAATGCCGCCGAATTCGATGCTTATGTTCCGCGGCGTCATGGCCCGCGGCACCGAGAGCTGATTTGCGATCCCGGGAACGATCGACGAGGCCAGACTGTCCATCGAGAGCGCGAATTTCAGCTGCATGCCCTCAACCTGCACCGGGACGAGAACATTGCCCTGCTTGCTGACGGTCAATGTGACATCCGCCAGCTGCTTGAGCTGGCAATCCTCGGCGGCGGCCGGCGCAGCCAGCCCCGATCCACAGACAAACAGCAGGAATGAAAGAAAAACGCGCGCGCGAACACTGGCCATCGGCCGCCCCCCAAGTAAATACCCCGTATCATTAAGTCATGGCGGCGGCTGACTGGCAACCCAACACTTAGCGGGGAAGGGGCTTGCCTGTCCCCGGCAAGCCGAGTTTTGGCCATTTCTCGGTGACCGTGCGCACAACCGCGTCATCCATGCGGATGAGGCGGCCCCATTCGCGATGCGTTTCCGGCGGAAGCTTGTTGGTGGCGTCCAGCCCGATCTTGGAGCCGAGCCCGGTTTCGGGCGAGGCGAAGTCCAGATAGTCGATCGGCGTGTTTTCGACGATGGTGATGTCGCGCGCCGGATCCATGCGCGTGGAGACCGCCCACATCACGTCCTTCCAGTCGCGCGCGTTGATGTCGTCGTCCACCACGATCACCCATTTGGTGTACATGAACTGGCGAAGATACGACCACACAGCCATCATCACCCGCTTGGCGTGGCCGGGATAGGCCTTCTTCATGCTCACCACGGCGATGCGATAGCTGCATCCTTCCGGTGGCAGCCAGAAATCCACGATCTCGGGAAACTGCTGCCGGAACAGCGGAATGAAAACTTCGTTCAGCGCCTCGCCGAGAATGGACGGCTCGTCCGGCGGCCGGCCCGTATAGGTGGAAAGATAGATCGGATCCCGCCGCATCGTGATCGCGGTGACCGTGAACACCGGAAATCTCTCGACGGAATTGTAGTAACCGGTGTGATCGCCATAAGGCCCTTCATCGCGGTAATCGGTGAGCGAGACTTCGCCCTCCAGCACGATCTCGGCTTCCGCCGGAACCTTCAGCGGCTGGCTCACGCAATCGGCAAGCTCCACGCGGCTGCCGCGCAGGAGGCCTGCGAACTGATATTCCGACAGCGTATCGGGCACCGGCGTCACCGCCGCCAGGATCGTTCCGGGATCGGCGCCGATGACGGCCGCGGCGGGAAGAGGCGCCGATTTCTCCTTTGCCCAGCGCGCGTGATGCTGCGCGCCGCCGCGATGCCTGAGCCAGCGCATGATCGTCTGGTTTTTCGCCACCGGCTGCATGCGGTAGATGCCGAGATTGTAATTGTCCTCGCGCGCCTCGCCCGGCCCGCGCGTCACCACCAAAGGCCAGGTGATGAGCGGCGCCGGCTCGCCCGGCCAGCAGGTCTGGATCGGCAATTTGCCCAGATCGATCTGTTCGCCGCGCCAGACGATTTCCTGGCAGGCGGCGCTGCCGGCCGCCTTCGGCCGCATGCTCATCACGGTCTTGGCCAGCGGCAGGAATTGCATGGCTTCGGAGAGCGAACGCGGCGGCTCGGGCTGGCGCAGCGTGGCCAGCAGCTCGCCCACCTCGCGCAGCGATTTTGCGTCGGTGCGTTCCACGCCGCCCATGGTCACGCCCATGGCCACGCGTTTGACCGTGCCGAAGAGGTTCGTGAGCACGGGAATGTCGCCGGGCGTTCCGTCCGCCTTCAGCGGCCGTTCGAACAATACCGCGGGCCCGCCTTGCGCGATCAGCCGCCGCTGGATTTCCGTCATTTCCAGAACGGTCGAGACCGGCTCCTTCACGCGCACAAGCTCGCCGCGCGCTTCGAGCGCTGCGATGAAATCCCTGAGCGAGCGGTAAGTCACAATCCACCTCCCCCTACGCGGGGAGGTCGCCCGGCGAAGCCGGGCGGGTGGGGGGAGGTTCCCTTGCAGCGGTCACTATCGCTTCGACAACGCCTTCGCAGTTTCTGAGCACGTCCGAATTCCAGAACCGCAGGACGCGATAACCGCGCGAAACGAGAAAAGCGGTACGCTCGGAGTCGTATTGTGCGGCTTGCGCCTCTGCGTGTTGCGAACCGTCGAGTTCGACCACGAGCTTTGACCGATGGCACGCAAAATCCGGAAAATAGGCGCCGATTGGCGGCTGCCGCCGAAAATGGAGGCCCGCATGTTTCAGCTGCCGGAGAGAAATCCACAACTCGCGCTCCGCTTCGGTTGCATTCCGCCTCAGCCTGCGCGCGCGTGCGATCGCCCCCCCACCCGCCGTCTCTTCGCAGCTGTCGCTGCTCAGAGCCGGCGACCTCCCCGCGTGGGGGGAGGTGAAGGGTCTGCGATTGATCGGCGGTAAACGTCCCATGGTGGCGCCTGTTCTGGCATCACCCCTCGTTGGCCACTTTCCACTTGGACGGCGCGGCGTGCCTGATCCCGTAGCCGAAATAGATGGCAAGCCCGATCATGGTCCAGATCACAAGCCTCACCCATGTGGCGTCGCTGAGGCTCGCCATCATGACCCCGCAGACGAAGACGCCCGCCGGCGCCGTGAACCAGACGTAGGGCGTGCGGAACTGGCGGCGCGCCTTCGGCGTGGTGACCCGCAGGATCATGATGCCGATGCAGACGGAAATGAAGGCCGCCAGCGTTCCGATGGACACGAGATCCGCCAGCACGTCGAAGGGAAACAGCGCGGCAAGAACTGCGGCGAGCACGCCGATGATGATCGTGCCGCGATGCGGCGTCTTGAACCGCTTGTGCACTTCGGCAAAGGCGGGCCACAGAAAACCGTCGCGCGCCATGGAATAGAACACGCGCGACTGGCCGTAGAGCGACACGAACACGACCGACGCAAGGCCCACAACCGCCCCGATGTCTATCGGGATGACAAGCCATTTCAGGCCCTCGATCTTCGAAACGGCGAAGGAGACGGGGCTTGTCACATCCAGCGTGCGCCAGTCGGTAATGCCGGTCAGCACGATCGCCATCAGGATATAGAGCAGGGTGCAGATGCCCAGCGACCCGAGGATGCCGATGGGCAGATCGCGGCGGGGATTGCGCGCTTCCTGCGCCGCCACGGAAACGGCCTCAAACCCGATATAGGCGAAGAAGGCGATGGGCGCGGCCGCCAGAATTCCCGTGATGCCGTATTTGCCGAAATTGCCGAAGTCGGCGCTCAGCGCATCAAGGCCCGTTTTGCCCGCGGTGGCGGGATTGGGCGGGATGAACGGCGTCAGGTTCGAGATGTGGACGAAAGACAGGCCGAACGCGATCACCGCAATCACGATTGCGACCTTGAGCAGAACCATCAGCCCGTTGAAGCGCGCGGATTCCCGGACGCCGATCACAAGAAATGTCGTCAGGATGGCGATCAGCGCCACAGCCGGCACGTTGATGATCGCGCCGGTCAGGTGAATGTCGCGGAATCCCGTGCCGGCGACGGGCGCCATCATCAGCGCCTTTGGCAGATAAATGTGGAAATCGGCCAGCAGACTTCCGAAATAGCCCGACCAGCCCGCGCTCACGCCGGCCGCCGACACCAGGTATTCCAGCACCATGTTCCAGCCGATGAACCACGCCATGAACCGGCCCATCGTGGCATAGGCGTAGGTGTAGGCGCTTCCCGACTCCGGAATCATGGAGGCGAATTCCGCGTAGCACAGGCCTGCGAACAGGCAGCCGAAGCCCGCGATCACGAAGGAAAGGACGACGGCCGGTCCCGCATGCTGGGCCGCCGCCGTGCCGGTATAGACGAAGATGCCGGCGCCGATGATCGAGCCGATCCCGATCAGGATCAGGTTGACGGGGCCGAGCGCCCGGCGCAGTTCGTGGGCTTCGGCGATCATGCGATCGGGCTGGGTGAGCGTCGCGGGCTCGACCGTATCAGCCATTGTGAAGCTCCGAAGGCGGTTGCTTCATTCCGCCGCCTGCGCTGCAGGTTTCTGGTCCTCCAGCTTCCAGCGCGTCGGCTTGACGTGCCTCAGGCTGTAAACGAAGTAGATGATCACGCCGATCACCGTCCAGGCGCCAAGGCGCAGCCAGGTGTCCAGCGGCAGCCAGGCCATCATCGCACCGCACATGATGATGCCGAGCGGCGCCACGATCCACACAAAGGGCGTCCGGAAGGGGCGCGCCACCTTGGGCCGCATGATGCGCAACACCATCACCCCGAAGCAGACGATGACGAAGGCGAGCAGCGTTCCGATGGAGACAAGCTCGCCCAGAATATCGAGCGGCAGCGCGCCCGCCAGCAGAATGGCGAAAAGCCCCGTGATCAGCGTTCCCTTCCATGGCGTGCGGAAGCGCGGATGCACGTCGCAGAACAGCTTCGGGATCATTCCGTCGCTGCCCATGGCATAGAAGATGCGCGACTGGCCCAGGATCAGCACCAGCACGACCGACGCCAGCCCCACGATGGCGCCGACATTGACAATCGGCGCAAGCCATTTGGTGGCCGGCAGCTGTTCGACCGCCATGGAGACCGGATGGGCCACGTTGAGGGTGGTGTAGGAGGCAAGCCCCGTGAGCACATACGACATCAGCATGTAGAGGACCGTGCAGATCAGCAGCGATCCCAGGATGCCGATGGGCATGTCGCGCTGGGGATTGCGCGCTTCCTGCGCGGCCACGCTCACGGCGTCGAAGCCGATATAGGCGAAGAAGATCACGCCTGTGGCGCGCAACACGCCGCTCCATCCGAAATGGCCCCAGGTGCCCGTGTTGGGCGGAATGAACGGCGTCTGGTTGGCGTGCACCACGAAGGGAATGCCGGCCGCGATCACCAGCACCACGATGGACAGTTTTATCGCCACCATCAGGTTGTTGAAGTTGGCCGAAAGATGCACGCCCACGACCAGCACAATCGTGACAAGCGCGATCAAGGCAACCGCGGGCAGGTTGAAATAGGTGCCGGTGAATCCGATATGCGCGATGGCATCGAGCGCGCTGGCATTGGGCGTGTAGGTGGAGCAATGCACGTCGGTGGCCACGCACAACGGAGCCGACGCGAATTGCGCCGCGACGGGATGGCCGAGATAGTTCATGAAATCGTTGAAGTATCCGCCCCAGCCCACGGCCACGGTGGACGATGCCGCCAGATATTCGAGCACCAGGTTCCAGCCGATGAACCAGCCCATGAAGCTGCCCAGCGTGGCATAGGTGTAGGTGTAGGCGCTTCCCGCCACCGGGATCATGGTGGCGTATTCGGCATAGCAAAGGCCCGCGAACAGGCAGCCGGTGCCGGCAATCGCGAAGGAGAGAACGACGCCGGGCCCCGCATAACTTGCCGCGGCATGGCCGGTGATCACGAAAATGCCCGCGCCGATGATGGCGCCGATGCCAAGGGCGATCAGGTGGACAGGTCCCAGCGCCCGCTTGAGTTCGTTGGGTCCAGCTTCGATCTTGGTCGTTTGCCCGGCCATTTTCCTTTGCCCCCTTTTGAGATTGCGGCGCTTATGGCGCGCCTGCGGATTCGACCGGGGCACAATGGCATGGTTAGCGGTATTCCGCCAACCATTTGAAGTTGGCCGAAATTCGGCTCGAACGCACGATCGCGTTATCGCGGGGGCAGGTGAATTTTCGTCCAGACAGCAAGCTCATTCCCGTTGGGGTCGCGGAAATGGAAGCGCCGGCCGCCGGGAAATTCGTGGCGCTCCGTGATCTCCGCGCCGGCCGCGCGCAGCCTGTTCTCCATCGCATCCAGATCGTCAGCGTAGAGCACAACCAGCGGGCCGCCGCCCGGCACCACCCGGCGTTCGGCATTGAACCCGCCCTTTCGGCCCGCGTTGTCGAATTCCGTGTAATCGGGCCCGTAATCGGTGAACGTCCAGCCGAAAGCCGCCCCATAAAACTGCTTGGTCGCGATCATGTCGGGGGCCGGAAGCTCCAGATAATCCACATCGCCGTCGCGAGGCATGAAAAATGTTCCTCTTTTGTTCCATTCAGCCATAAAGGGCGGGCAGGCGTCAAGGGCTTTGCGGCTCAGGCTGCGAGCTTTTCTTCTTTGGCGGGAGCCGCGTCGTCCTTCGACGTCGCAAGCCTCAGCACTTCCGCATAATTCTTCCGGATTTCCATGCCGGGTCCGAAGCCCTTCTTCAGCAGAAGCGCGTGCAGCTTTTCCAGATTGTAGCAGGGCACATACATCAGCAGGTGATGATCCACGTGGTAGTTCACCCAATAGGGGGCGATGAACGCGCGTGCGAGAACCCCGGCATAGGTCGTGCGCGCATTTTTCATCACATCGTCGTTGTCGGGCACCACGGCATGTTCGGCAATGTTGCGGATGCGCGTAATCACCTGCTGCCAGGTGAGCAGCGGCAGAAGCCAGAACATCAGGTAGTAATGCGGCTTGCCGAAGGCGGCGAGCAGGCCGAGCAGGACAAGATTGACGGTCAGCATGCCGCCCATCTTCTCCCGGAAATTGTTCAGCCGCGCGCCAAAGGCCATGGGCTTGCCGATCCCCAGCGCCGCGGCCACCTGCGCCTTGCGCTGCTTGAATCCGGTCTGCCCCGTGATGTCGCGGATCATCTTGCGGCGGAAACTTGCGCGCGTGATGGGGAAGGGCGCCGACAGCACAAGATCCGGATCGTCCGGCTGCTGGGTGGTGCGGTGATGCATCAGGTGATAGTCGCGATAGCGGAAGGTGTCGCTGAACACCGGCCAGGCCAGCAGCCATTGGCCGATGTGGTCGTTCCACCACCGGTTCTTCATCAGAACGCCGTGCGCCGCATCGTGCATCAGGACGGCAAGCCCAAGCTGGCGGCTGCCGATCGCGAGCACGGCCAAAACGAATGTCAGCGGATTTGGCCACAGCGCATAAACGGCCATGGCGCATCCGATCACGATCCAGGCATGCGCGACGCACAGGGCGCCGGTGAGATTGGACCGCTCGCGCACATCCGCCATTTCGGCCGGCGTGAACGCCTTTGTCGGATCGAAACGCTGCACGTTCATGGCCGCATTATATCCGAAACCCGCGCAATTTTCTTAACGAACCGGCCGGCCTTCCGGTTCAGAATCGCCAGGTCAGAAAAACGAGGGCCAGGGCCATCAGAAGGCCGCTTTCCCGATTGGCGCGAAAGAGCCTGAGGCACAGGGCCGTGTCGTCCACGTCCAGTTTCCAGGCCTGCCAGAACAGGTGAACGCCCGCCGGAAGCAGCACCAGCACCGCCAGCCAATGGCGGGAAACAAAGGCGCTCGCCGCGATCAGCACGAATGCCGCGGCGTAAAAACTTGCCACCCAGAGCGGCGACCAGATGCCGAACAGCCGCGCGGTGGATTTCACGCCGATCAGCGCGTCGTCTTCCACGTCCTGCAGCGCGTAGATCGTGTCGTAGCCGAGCGTCCAGAAAAAACAGCCTGCGTAAAGCAGCCAGGCTCTCGGCCCCAGATGCCCGGTTTCCGCCGCAAAGCCCAGAAGCGCGCCCCAGTTGAAGGTCAGCCCAAGCCAGGCCTGCGGCCACCAGGTGAGGCGCTTCATGAAGGGATAGATCGCAACCAGGATCAGCGAGGCCGCGCCCAGCAGAATCGAAAAGCGGTTGAGCTGCAGCAGAACGACAAGGCCGATCGCGCATTGCGCAGCAAGGAAGAGCCACGCGCGGCCCATGCTGACCGCACCCGATGGAATGGGGCGGCCGCGCGTGCGCTCGACGCGCGCGTCGATGTCGCGGTCCACAATGTCGTTGTAGGTGCAGCCGGCCCCGCGCATCACGACCGAGCCAATGGCGAACAGGATGAGCAGCCACAGGTCGCCGGCTTCGCCGAAGGGTCTGGGCTGATTTGCCGTCCCCACGGCCAGCCCGAACACGCAGGGCCAGAAGAGAAGCCATGTGCCGATCGGCCGGTCCAGCCGCATCAGGCGCAGATAGGGCTGGATGGCATCCGGTGCGAAATCCACCCAGCTGCGCGCGATCGCGTCGGCGGGCCGGGCGGCGTCCTGTTCGGTTCGGTTCATGCACTGGCCAGAATAGACATTTTGCACAATTCTATCTCCCCGCAAGGGGGAGGTGCGGAACGCGCCGTCCCGCAGGGAAGCGCGGATCTGTGGCATCGTGACCGATCATCTCGCCGAACCCCACGGACGGATGCGCCTTCATGTCGGGGCCGCGCTTGCGGAAGGCGCGCGCGTCAAGCCGGACGAGGCGCAGGCGCATTATCTTTTGCGCGTGATGCGCGCGAAGATCGGCGACGCGGTGCTTCTGTTCAACGGCCGCGATGGCGAGTGGCGCGCGCGCGTGGCCGACGTCACGAAAAAGAACTGCGCGCTTGTGTGCGAAGCGCAGACCGGCAGGCAGCGCGAGGTGCCGGACATCTGGCTCTGCTTCGCGCCGATCAAGAAAACGCCCGCCGATTATGTCGTGCAGAAGGCCACCGAGCTTGGCGTGCGCGCGCTGCAGCCGGTATTCACGCGCCGCACCATCGTCTCTCGCGTGAACACGGCGCGCATGCGCGCCAATGCCGTCGAAGCGGCCGAGCAATCGGGGCGCATGAGCGTGCCGGAGGTGCGCGAGCCGATGGATCTGGAAAACTTGCTCGGCAAATGGCCGCGCGACCGCAAGCTTCTGTTCTGCGACGAGGCGGGCGAGGCGCCATCCATTGCGGCGGCGTTGCGTGGGCAGCTGGCCAGCAGCTGGGCCGTTCTCACCGGCCCCGAAGGCGGCTTCGAGCGCAGCGAGCGCACCCTCATCCGAAGCCTTCCGTTCGTCATTCCGGTTGGCCT
>JAJPIX010000037.1 GCA_021324545.1 Alphaproteobacteria bacterium | reverse complement strand
GGCGCGAAAGGCACGCACGATCAAGGAGTTCCGTTAAGGATTGGCCGGGAGCGGCCATGAGCCCCAATGTTCGCAAAGGATAAGGCCCTGGTTCTGTTTTCCGGCGGACAGGATTCGACAACCTGTCTGGCCTGGGCGCTTGACCGTTTTGCCGCAGTGGAAACAGTGGGCTTTACCTATGGTCAACGCCATGGGGCCGAGATGGCGGCCCGCCCCAGATTGCGCGCTGCGCTGCGCGATATGAAGCCCGGCTGGGCCACACGGCTGGCCGACGATCATGTGCTCGATCTCGATGTACTGAAGGCCATTGGCGGCAGCGCGCTGACCGATGCCGTGAAGATCGAAATGGGTGACAACGGATTGCCGACGACTTTCGTGCCGGGGCGCAACCTGATGTTTCTGACGGCCGCGGCCGCGCTTGGCTACCGGCGCGGCATCCGCCACATCGTGGGCGGCATGTGCGAGACGGATTATTCCGGTTATCCCGATTGCCGCGAGGAAACGATCAGGGCGCTGGAGCATGCCATCTCGCTCGGCATGGACCGCCATGTCGCGATCCACACGCCGCTGATGAAACTGGACAAGGCGCAGACCTGGTCACTGGCCGAACAGCTCGGGGGCGCGGCGTTGACGAAGCTGATCGTCGAAGAAACGGTTACCTGCTACGAAGGGGACCGCGCGCACCGCCACGAGTGGGGATATGGCTGCGGGCATTGTCCGGCGTGCGAATTGCGCGCCAAAGGCTGGGCGCGCTATCGCGCAACCGTGTCGTGACGTATTCGGTCAAGGAAATCTACTACACGCTGCAAGGCGAAGGCGCGCGCACGGGCCGCGCGGCGGTTTTCCTGCGCTTTGCCGGCTGCAATCTGTGGAGCGGGCTTGAGCGCGATCGCACAACCGCCGTCTGTCAATTCTGCGATACCGAGTTTGTCGGCACAGACGGTCCGGGGGGTGGGAAGTTTGCGACCGCCGAGGCTGTGGCTGAAACCATTGCGAAGCTGTGGCCGGCGCACTCGCAGGCGCAGCCTTATGTCGTTTGCACCGGCGGCGAGCCGTTGCTGCAGCTCGACGAACCGCTGATTCATGCGCTGCACGCCAGAAACTTCGAAATCGGCATCGAGACCAATGGCACTTTGCTGCCGCCGCCGGGCATTGACTGGATTTGCGTGAGCCCCAAGGCGAACGCCGAATTGAAACTTACGCGCGGGAATGAGTTGAAGCTCATCTATCCGCAAGCCGGCGCAGAGCCCGAACGCTACGCAGGCCTCCTGTTCGATCACTTCTTCCTACAGCCGATGGACTCGCCGGCCCACGAGGCCAACACACAGGCCGCGGCGGACTATTGCCTGAAGCATCCGCAATGGCGCTTAAGCCTGCAGACGCACAAGCTGATCGGACTTCGGTAGCCAAGGCCGGGCTAGAACCGGGTGATCAGGGAATCGAGATCGGGTCGCGCGCGTTCCTCCAGCGGTTCGGCCGGCGTTCCGATATAGAGAAAGCCCGCAATGCGTTCGCCGCTCTTCAGGCCCAGCGCTTCGCGCACGCGCGGGTGATAGGCGCACCATTCGGTGATCCAGTTGCCGGCATAGCCCAGCGAATGGGCGGCGATCAGCATGGTCTGGCAGCAGGCGCCGGCAGACAGGATTTGCTCCCATTCGGGAATCGCGATGCCTTCGCGCACGCGGCTGACCACCCCAACCACGACCGGCGCACGCAGGAAGCGGGTTCGTTCCTGCGCTTCGCGTTCAGGGCTCAGAAACGTCTCGGTTTCCTTCGCCGCGCCGGCCAGCACATCCCCCATCCGCACGCGGCCTTCGCCTTCGAACAGGATGAAGCGCCAGGGCGCAAGCTTGCCGTGATCGGGCACGCGCGCGCCAGCCGCCAGGATTTTGCGCAGCTCCTCAGGGCCGGGGCCGGGCGCAGTCATGCGCTTTGCCGAAGCGGACCGGCGGGACAGCAGGAGATTGATCGCGTCCGGGGCGGGGCGGTTGAGGACGGGGCCTTCGGTCATGGGCGTATCCTGTTGATTCATAATGCGTTTTGAAAAAGGCCGGGGGAGCGCCTATCTGGAGTTAGACAGTTGGAATCCCGAGTCTGGTAACATTCATACCGCTTCGTGGAGAAAAACCATGGCCGTCGCCGCCGAAAAAATCGGGCATGTGGATCCCGTGTGGTCGTCGATGCGCGCGCAGGCCCGCGAGATGGCCGAGCGCGAACCGACGCTGGCGAGTTTCGTTCATGCGGCAATCCTCAACCACGAGCGGCTTGAGGAAGCGCTGGCCTATCATGTGGCGCACAAGATCGGCGGCAACGACGTCAGCCCGATGATGGCGCGCGAAATTTTCGAAGACATCCTGAAGGCCGAACCAACCATTGGCGAGGCCGTGCGCGCCGATCTTTCGGCCGTGTTCGAGCGCGATCCCGCCTGCCACTCGTACGCGCAGGCGTTTCTGTTCTTCAAGGGATTCCACGCGATCGAGACCTATCGTCTGGCGCATTGGCTGTGGACGCACGGCCGCGCGCCGCTTGCACTGTTCCTGCAAAGCCGCATGTCCGAGATTTTCGCGATCGACATTCATCCCGCCGCCAGAATCGGCCGCGGCATCATGATGGATCACGGTACCGGCATCGTGATCGGCGAAACCGCCGTCGTGGAAGACGATGTTTCCATGCTGCATGGCGTGACGCTGGGCGGCACGGGCAAGGAGGAGGGCGACCGCCATCCGAAGGTGCGCCGCGGCGTGCTTCTGTCCGCTGGCGCAAAAATTCTGGGCAATATCGAGATCGGCGAATATTCGCGGGTGGGCGCCGGCAGCGTTGTGCTGAAGCCCGTGCCGCCGCATTGCACGGTGGCGGGCGTGCCGGCCAAGATCATCGGCTGCCCCGGCTGCGACAAGCCCGCGCAGGAGATGAATCAGCTCTACGACATCGATTTCCAGATCTAGAGCGCATCCATGATCTTGAAGGCATAAAGCGCTGCGCTGACCATCGGCTTGCGCAACAGCGCGCCGCCGGGAAAGGCTTTGGGCGGCACGCGCGCCATCACATCGAACCTCTCACGTTTGCCAAGGGCGGCTTCGGCCATCAGCTTGCCGCCCATCGGCGCGAGCGCCACGCCTTGGCCTGAATAACCATGCGCAAACAGCACGCGCTCCGACAGCCGCCCCAGATGCGGCATGCGCGTGACGGTGATGCCCACGGTGCCGCGCCAGGCATATTCGATCTTCACATCGCGCAGCTGCGGATAAACGGCCAGCATGCGCGGACGCACGAGCGCGGCAATATCGGCGGGCGGATTCCAATATGTTTCGCGGCCGGCATAGAGCACCCGCCGGTCGGCGCTCTTGCGGTAGTAGTCGAGCACATGACGCGTGTCTGCGACTGCCGCGTCGCTTGCGAGCACGGAGCGGTACAAATTGTCCGGCAGGGGTTCGGTGGCGGTGATGTAGCTTTCGACATGGGCGATGTATTTCGCAAGCTGCGGCGCAACCGCGCCGGTGAATGCGTCGCAGGCCAGCAGCACCATGCCCGCCCGCACCTTGCCGCTTTCGCAGATGACGGTTTCGTTCTCGACAGCAAGCGCGCGCGAATTCTCGAAAATGAGCGTGCCGGCTGCCGCGGCCGCGCGCGCCAGGCCGCGCGCGAAATCGAGCGGATGCAGATGGCCACCGCCCGCATCGAAACGGGCGGCGGGATAGGCCTTCGATCCGGTTGCCGCTTCGGTTTCCGCGGCACCCATCATGCGCGCGGCGCCGTAGTCATATTTGCGGACGAGATATTCGGTGTCATCCGCAAGCGGCTTCACGGCGCGCGGCTTGTGGGCCGCAATGATAAGGCCCGGCCTGAGCGCACATTCGATCTCATGTTGCGCAATCAGCCCGTGGAGGAGGGTTTTCGCTTCCTCCGCGAGACTCCAGAGATCGCGGGCATGAATGGGACCCAGCCATTTCTCCAGTTCGGCCTGGGTCTTGCGATAACCCGTATGGATTTGCCCGCCGTTGCGCCCCGATGCCGCAAAACTGACACGCTCGGCTTCCAGCAGCACGGTTTTTGCCCCCGCCTGCGCCAGATGCAGCGCCGCCGATAGGCCGGTGAATCCGCCGCCAATGATGCAAACGTCGGCCGTCAGATCACCGGAAAGGCGCGGCCGCGATGGCACGGGCGCGGCAGATGCAAGGTAATAGGTCGGAGGATCGGCGGACATGAAACTGGGCCGGAAAACAGCGCATTGCGCGCGATCAAGGCCGGTGCGTCAAGCCCATCTTGACCCCGTCGGGGGCCCCATGCGAGTGGAAGTCACGGACGACGGGAGACACACTTGACCCGCAGCGAAATCTGGCGCCTCGAAAAATACCTGCGAAACCTGTTCCGGCTGGACACGATCACCGTGGTCGAACGGCCAAAGCAGCCGGATTCGGTGGAAGTTCACGTCAACGGCGAATTCATCGGCGTGCTCTTCAAGGATGAAGAAGACGGCGAAGTCTCGTACGCCTTCAACATGGCCATCCTGGAAATGGATTTGCCGGAAGCGCCCGCCTCGCGCGCCGGCTGACGCCGGTGTCGCGGCTTGCGCGTATCGGCCTCCTGGCGGCGTTGGGCCTTGCAACCCTTCTGCTGGCCGGACGGACGGCCGCATTCGGGCCGGCGCCGCTAACGCAAGTTTTGCCGTTCGCCGCGATGTTCTGCATCGCGTTTGTGCTGGCCCTTTTCCATTTGCGAAGCATTGCGTTTGCGGCGCTCGCCGCGCTTGCGCCGCTTGTCGCGGTGCCATGGCTGGACATGCTGGCGATGCTCTGGCCGCAGCCCGCCGTTCCGGATTCCGCTGGCCTTGCGTTCGGTTTTGCCGTCGCGGTCATGCTTGCCGGCATGGCGGCCAGAAACTTTGTCATGGGGCGCGCCCCGGGCTCTGAAGCCGCAGCCGCCGTCCGTCAACTTTTGCCGGCCTGGGCAGCAAGTCTGGCCGGCCTTGCCATTCTTCTTGCCGGCTCTGCAGCGGCCGGTCTCGCGCAAGCATGGGATGCCGCGTGGTTCATGATCGCGGCGGTCGCCGGCTCGTGCCTTGCGGCGCTGCTGCTGGTTTTGACGATGCCCATCGTTCCGGTCTCGGAAGATTTCATCGCGCGCTGGAATCGCGCAGACGAATTCCGCGGGCGGTTATTCTCATTGGTTGCGGCTGTGGCCGGGCCGCGCTGGGGATGGAGCGCCGGCGGCATTTCGCTTGTGCTTGCGGCGATCGCCTTTTTTGCCGCGCGTGGGAATGTTCCGGTCGCTCCATGGGCCGCCTATGGGGCCGTTGTGCTTGGGTCGGCGCTTGTGGTGCTGCGGTCATGGCGCGGCGCCGTTGCGGCTGCGATTGCGCTTTTCGCCGTTCCGCTCACCGCACAGGTGACGGGATCCTCCGGGGCCGCGTGGATCTGCCTTTCCATCGTTCCATTGTTTTGCACCCTGACATTTGCGGGCAAGCTGACTCGCATCCAGGAGACCGAGCCGTTGGAAGCCGCCATAGCCGCGGCGTATGGCGAGGTTGCGGGCGCCGTCGTTCTTGCCGGCCTCGCAGCCGCGGCGGCCCTTGCCGTGAACGGCATTTTTCGCGGGCACGGGGCCCTGGACGCGGTTGCCGTCTGCGCCGGCGTCGCGGCGGCGTTGATCGTGCAGCCCGCCTTTGCGGCGATCTTCGTCAGTCTGCTGCCGCGCCGCCGCTCCGTTGAAGAGCTCTACCGCGCCACCTGAGCCGATTTGTGCGTGTGGAATTTGTGCATGAGACGAAGCAGGCCCTGGTCGATGTCATGCCACTGGGCCAGATGGGCGCGCTTGAACCGGTAGCTCAGCGCAACGGTGCGCGAGATTGGCACATCGCGCAGGCAGTTGGGGCTCGGCACGTTCTGCGAAAGGCGCGCGCAATGCATGACGACCATGCCCCTGGAATCGGCGCCAACGAACAGATCCTCGCCGCGGTAGCCGGATTCCTCGCGGAAGGTGTATTGCGTCAAGCCGAACGGCCCCGGCTTGCCGCGCGTGTCCACGACATAATTCAGATAGATGCGCTTGAACCGCTCGGCTTCGGGAAGGTTCACCGTGTCTTCATGCACGAGCATGAAGACGATGGGCGAGTCCTGGGCATTTCCGGAGAAGTCGGCGGCGTCTGAATCGATGTAGCCGCGGAAATCGGGAAGCACGGCCATCATGGCGGCTTCTTTCATTTCGCCGCCCTGCCGCTCGCTTGGGTAAAGCAGATAGTTGGCCGGCACGCGAAGTGACAGGCTTCCGACCGACAGCGCGACGAGATCATTGCGCGCCGTCGGCGACTGGCGCTCGCCCGTGAACGACGGGCGCGGCGCGAGATAATAGATCAGGATAAGGGCCGACAGCCCTGCCGTCACAACAAAAATCGCCAGCGGAATAAGCCAGCCCGATCGCCGCCGCGGCTCTTCCTCATAGCCGTCCGTGCTCATGGAGACCATTCGTGCCGATTCGTAGCCTTCAATTTTACTCGCACTCGAATGTTAACGGAGAACCCGCCTGTATCTGCCTGAAACAGGCGCCCTGTCCCGGACGTATCCCGTATTCCGGGCGGAATCGGATACCACAGAGCCAAGTATGCCTGCCAATGGCTCGATTTGGCACAAGCCTATGCTTAAATTCGCGCCATGGCAGGCACGGGGGCTGCATTTTCCCGATGCGACGGTGGGGACGGTTTCATGTTTCACGACACATTCGTTGCGCTATTTGCCGTTGCGGCCGGCTTCACGGCGTCGGGCATTGTGACGAATCTCTACAGGCTTCTTGCCGGCGCGCGTCCAGGCAAGCTGTCGCAACGGCTGTTCTGGGCCCTGATTGCGGTGGCCGGGCCGATCGTGCTGATCGAAAAAGCCGCCAAGGCGAAGCGCACGCAATCACTTTCGCGTTATGGCTTCTGGGCGGCGACGGCCCTGTGCGGCTACTGGAGTTTCGCGATCGGGCTCTTCGTTCTCCAGTTCGGGGTCACGCTTTCGCGCATGTAGGCCGCTAGAGCACGGTCAACATGCTGCCGACCAGCGGATGCCGCACGATGTCGGCTTCGCCGAGCCGCACAACCGCGATTTCCTCCACCTGTTCGAGGCGGCGGGCAATCTCGCCCAGCCCGGACAGGCCGCTCAGCAGATCGGTCTGGTCGGGATCACCCGTCAAAACCATGGTCGAGCGCCAGCCAAGCCGCGTCAGCAGCATCTTCAGCTGACCGTAGGTGCAATTCTGCGCCTCGTCGATCACGACAAAACAGTCGTTGAGGGTGCGCCCGCGCATATAGGCCACGGGCGCAATCTCGATAGCGCCGTCTGCCAGCATGGATTTCAGGCGTTTGCCGCCGAGCCGCTCGGTCAGCGCGTCATAAAGCGGGCGCAGATAGGGCGCGAGTTTTTCCTGAAGATCGCCCGGAAGAAAGCCGAGGGTTTCTCCGGCTTCCACCGCGGGGCGAGAAAGCACGATGCGGCTGGCGCGCCCCTTCTCCAGCGCCTCGACGGCCTTGGCAATCGCCAGATAGGTTTTGCCTGTTCCCGCAGGCCCCAGGGCCACGACGACAGCGCGCTCTTCGATGGCATCGAGCAGGCTCTGCTGTGTCGGGCTCATCGCCCGGATGTTTTTTACGTATTTCCGGTCCCGCGCGCCGGCGTCGAGCGGGCTCCAACCGCCGCCTGCCGGAAACAGCGCACGAACATTGTCGGCTTCATAATGGATGTCACGGCTCTTGTAACGCGCGGAACGCTTGGCCATGGATGCTCCCTGGTCAACGGAAAGGGGCTGTTACGCGTGGGTGCTATGCTGTTTCGATGACGTTGCGCGGACGCTGCGGTGAAACCGCTTCCGGCTTGCGACAATGGCCCAGTGCAGTCTTGCACCGAATTTGCCCCCGCAGGCGAATCGTCTCTCCTATAAAGACTAGCCTTTTTCGCCCGTGCCGTCTTGCCTTTGTTCTGTCATGAATGGTCCGTCGCGGTGCGGTGCGGTTTGCGATAAACTTTCCCGCCAGCATGGAGAACCCATTGACCGGATCACACATGGATTTCGTAACCGGCGTTGCGGCGGAGAGGCCGGGCGCGGCGGACTTTTGCATTTTGACGGGCTGACAGCAGGATCGGATGATGCTTTACGCGCTGGGCGATGCACGGCCCGAATTTCCGGCAGACGGCGCCTATTGGGTCGCGCCAAACGCGACGCTGATCGGCCGCGTGAAACTGATGCGCAATGCCAGCGTCTGGTTTGGCGTGGTTGCGCGCGGCGACAACGACCCCATTGTCATCGGGGAAGATTCCAATGTGCAGGACAACACCGTCATTCACACCGATCCGGGAACCGGAACGGTTCTGGGCAAGGGCGTCACGATCGGCCACATGGTGATCCTTCATTCCTGCACGGTTGGCGACAATTCGCTGATCGGCATGGGCTCTGTCCTGCTGACCGGATCAAGGATCGGGAACAACTGCCTGATCGGGGCCAACACACTCATTCCTGAAGGCAAAATCATCCCCGACAATTCCGTCGTTCTTGGCGCGCCGGGCAGGATTATCCGGCAGGTCGGCGAGGCCGAGCTGATGCTGCTGAAGGCGTCGGCACAGGTTTACGTGCACAACTGGCAACGGTTCAGGAAAGACCTGAAGGCGATCTGAGTCCGGTCAGCGCGCAACGGCTTCCGTCAGAGGCGCCCATATGCGGCGAATGCGGGCCTCCGCTTCGGGCCCGAAATTGAACCAGGCCGCCTTGTCGTGGGTGGTGTCCGCCACAAACAGGACATCGAGCTTGCCCAGCTTCTGCACCAGAAGATTGCGCACGGCGTTGATGGAGAGCGTGGTGCTGGCAATCCACGCCTGAGGCGCAACAGAATAGGCCGGACCCAGGTTGAAGATTTCTTCCTCCAGGGCGCTGATTGACCCGGACTTCATGTCGGCAACAATGAGAAAGCGCGCGCGCTCGGGCTGCTGTTTGGCGTCGCGCGCCGCATGGCGCGCCGGTGCCGGTTCCTCGCGCCGGGATGGCTGGACAGTGGCAGCGGGCACAGGCGCAGAAGGCATTTCAGCGGAAAACAGGGGCGCAAGTTCGCCGTCCGCGCAAGCCTCGGCAAATTCCTTGCTTCCGTTGCGGGCAACAAGGGAATGCGACGCAAGACGTCCTTCTTTCACGAACGCCTGCATCTGTTCGCGCGAGAATGGCCCGTAGACCTTTCCCGCTGCGCTGATGGTCCAGCTATTCGCCATTGCGCGCCTGTTCAACACCCGGAATCGGTAAATTAGAATTAAATCCTTACTCAAGTCTTGCCGCGGGCGGCGGGCGGCCGCAAATTCGGCCGGAGAAACCGGAGCTTGGCGGGCATGTCGGGATATCAATTTTGCAGGGTGGAGCGGGACGGGCCGCTCACCATCGTCACCATCAACCGGCCGGAGGTCATGAATGCAATTCATTCCCCGGCGCACTTTGAATTGTCGGATGTCTTCGATGCATTTGCCGCAGATCCCGAACAATGGATTGCAATCATTACGGGTGCCGGCGAGCGCGCTTTCAGTGCCGGCAATGACCTGAAGTACCAGGCGGCTGGGGGAAAACTGACAATTCCGCCCACCGGATTTGGCGGCCTTTGCAGCCGCTTCGATCTCGACAAGCCGTTGATTGCGGCGGTCAACGGCGTGGCCATGGGCGGGGGCTTCGAGATCGCGTTGGCCTGCGACATCATCGTGGCGTCGGAAAAGGCGGTTTTTGCCTTGCCAGAGCCGCGCGTCGGCCTTGCGGCGCTCGCGGCCGGGCTGCACCGGCTGCCGCGCGAAATCGGGCTGAAGCAGGCTTTGGGCATGATCCTGACCGGCCGTCCGGTGAGCGCCGCCGAAGGAAAGACGCTGGGCTTCGTCAACGAGGTCGTGCCGCAAGGGGAGGTGATGGCGGCCGCGCGCCGGTGGGCGGCGCAGATCATGGAATGCTCACCCATGTCGGTGCGCGCATCGAAGCAGGCGGTCTATCGCGGCCTTGGTGAGTCCTCGCTTGCCGTGGCGTTGCAGATGCAGCGCACCTACCCCGCCGTGGCGGCCATGTTCGCCAGCGAAGACTTCAAGGAGGGGCCGCGGGCGTTTTCCGAAAAACGCCCGCCCCGATGGAAGGGCCGCTAGACCTCAGCGGAAGTGCCAGCCGTCTTCGTAAAGGCAGGCGCTGCCGGTGTGCACGTGCCATTCGCCGCCGCGCCACACGCCTTCCTCGAAATCGCGGCAGGTGTAGCCGGCGTCAACATACTGGCGGGTCGGTGTGAAGTAGCCATAGGCGTTGCCATGCCGCCATTCGTAGCGCTGGCCGATCGGGCCCGCGAAGCCCTGGTCATAGACGCGGAAGGCGTAGGGTCGGTCGTCGCAGTCAATGTCGCTGGCAATCGCGTTGCCCACCATGCCGCCCAGGATCACGCCGCCTGCTGTGGCGGCCACGCGGCCGCCGCCGCGGCCGAACTGGTTGCCGATGATTCCGCCTGCGATGGCGCCGACGATCGTGCCGGCCGCGGCATTCTGCTCGTGACAGTCCTCGCCATAGTAGTAGCGCGGCTGCGCCGATGCCGACCCACAGGCCATGAGTAACGAAAGTCCCGCCGCAGCCGCCACGCCCAATTTCGCGATCATTTAAAAATCTCCCGATGACAGGTTCCGCCGAGCCCCTTCCGGGCCGTCTTACTCCCAGATTACGCCCAATTGTGTCCGCCGGTAATGGGCCACAGCGTTACTGGATTGCCACATTGGCGGACCGCACATTTTGCGTATGGTTTGCCCGGGATTTTTCGGAAAACGACAATGTTTCGCCATTCTGCCGCGGCGCTGGTTTTGGCGCTCGCCTTTCCGCTTGCCTCTTCCGCCGTCGAAGCCCAGTCCCCCGTGCCGCTTGGGCCTTTGCCGCGGGTCGTGGTGCCCGTGCACTACCGGCTGGATTTCACGATCGACCCCGCGAAAGGCCGCTTCAGCGGCCATGACGAAATCGCCGTAACATTCAAGCAGTCCGAAAGCGCGATCTATATCCACGGCCTCGACATTCATGTCTCGCACGCCGAAGCGCGGCTTCAGGACGGCAAGACTGTTCCCGTCACCTACGCGCAGGTGGACAAGTCAGGCGTGGCGCAGCTGACGTTTGCCAGCGCGATCCCGGCCGGCGCGGCCACGCTCGTCTTCGACTACGACGCGCCCTTCAACCAGTCGCTGGCCGGACTCTACAAGGTCACCGAACGCGGCGATGCCTACGCCTTCACGCAATTCGAAGCCATCGATGCGCGCCGCGCTTTCCCGTCGTTCGATGAGCCCGGGTTCAAGACGCCATTCGACGTCACCATTACCGCGCCTGTTTCCGACAAGGTGGTCGCCAATACGCCTGTGACCGGCGACACCGGCGCCGGGGACGGCATGATGAAATGGACGTTCGAAACCACCAGGCCGCTGCCCACCTATCTGGTGGCATTTGCGGTTGGCCCGCTCGACATCGTGAATGCGGGCGAGATACCGCCGGACAAATATCGCGGCAAACCGCTTCCGTTGCGCGGCATCGCCGCCAGGGGCATGGGGCCGCGGATGAAATATGCGCTGTCGCTGACGCCGGCGATCATCCGGGCGCTCGAAAATTATTACGGCGTGGGCTATCCGTTCCAGAAGGTGGACATCCTGGCGGTGCCGGATTTCGCCGCTGGCGCAATGGAAAATGCCGGCGCTGTCACCTTCCGCGAGCAGCTTCTGCTGATGGGCGACAATGCCTCGCTCGACCAGAAGCGGTCTAGCCTCGACGTGCAGGCACATGAGCTCGCCCATCAGTGGTTCGGGGACTATGTGACGCCGTCGTGGTGGGACAACATCTGGCTGAATGAATCCTTCGCCACGTGGATGGAGAGCAAGATCTCCGGCATGGTGAGGCCTGACGAGGAATTCAGCCGCGAAACGCTCAACAGCGGCCTTGCCGTGATGAACGGCGACGAGCTTCCCTCGGCGCGGCAAATCCATCAGCCGGTGAACGGCCCCGACGACATCGACAATGCCTTCGACGACATTACGTATTCCAAGGGCGCGGCCGTGCTCGCGATGTTCGAAAGCTATGTCGGCCCCGCGCAATGGCAGAAGGGCATTCACGCCTATTTGCAGAAATTCGCCTATGGCAACGCCACGGCGCAGGATTTTATAGGCACAATCGCGCAGGCGACGGGCCATCCGGAAATCGTGCAGGCATTCGACGACTTCATCGATCAGCCGCATGTTCCGCTGCTGACGACGGATTTGCGGTGCGCGGCCAAATCCGCGCTGGCCGAAGTCTCGCAATCCACTTATGTGCCGCTTGGCCTGTCGATACCTCAGGGTGCCTGGCATGTGCCCATGTGCCTGTCGGCTGACGGCAAGAAGGTGTGCCGGATCGCGCCGCCCGAGCCTGTGAGCGTTGCGCTTGGCGCGAAATGCCCCGCCGTGCTGATCCCGAATGCCGATGGCGCAGGCTATTACCGCTTCAGCATGGCCGAACCGCAATGGCGGAAGCTGCTGGCCTCGGCCAAGCATCTGAACGCCGCCGACCAGCTCACGCTGTTCTTCAACGTGGATGCTGCGCTGCGGGCGGGGCAGGCCAATGCGTCCGATTTGTTCGCGCTGATGCGCGCGGTGGCGCCGAACGCGCAATGGGATCTGCTCTCGCGCATCCGCTCGTCGCTGCACGGTCTTCGGCTGAGCGTCATCGGGCAGAAGGATCTTCCGGCTTACGAAGCTTTCGTGCGCGAAAATTTCGCCCCCCGGCTTACCGCAATCGGGCTCAAGGCCAGGCCGGGCGAGATGCCGGCTGCGGCGCTGGCCCGCGAGGCGCTGGCCAGTCTTCTGGTCGAAGAGGCGCACGATCCCGCAACAACCGCCACGCTTGCGAAAGCCGCGCAGGACTATCTTTCGTCCGGCGGAAAGGATTTCGACGGCCTGCCGCCGGAGCTGTTGCGCGAGGCTTTGCGCGCCGCAGTGATGTCCGAAGGGCCGGCGTTCATGGATAGGCTGATTGCCGCCTACGGGAAATCCGACAGCGAGTTCTTCTATAACATCGCCATCTATGCTGCGGCCGGTTCGGAGGATGAGGCCGCACTCAACAAGTTCCTGGCGTTTTCACTTACGCCGCAGGTGCGCACGGGCGATCTGCTTTACGTTCTGCGTTACTTCGCCAACGAACCCGCGTCGCGCCCGCTTCTGTGGAGCTGGTTCAAGACGAATTACGCCGCGCTGCTGAAGCGCATTTCCGCGCAGGGCATGAGCTACGCGCCGGCGCTTCAGGCCAACGCTTGCGACGATGCGGCGAAGGCGGAAGTGCAGGCGTTCTTCGGCCCGAAGACGGCGGAACTTCAGGGCACCCCGCGCATCCTGCGCCAGACCGTCGAACGCATCGATCGCTGCACAGCCTTCCGCAACGCCAAGGGCGCGGAAATCGAAGCGGCGCTGAACGGAGCAAAGTGACGAAAGCGCAAAGCGATCGCGATATCCGCATCGCCTTTGACGGCGGCCCGGTATCGGCTCTGCTGCGCACGCCGCAAAATGCGCGGGCCTGTTATGTCGTGGCGCATGGGGCGGGCGCGGGCATGCGCCATCCATTCATGGCGGCGGTGGCGGATGGCCTGGCAGGGCGCGGCATTGCCACCTTGCGCTATCAGTTTCCCTACATGGAACGCGGCAGCAAACGGCCGGATTCCCCAAGAGTGGCGCAGGCCGCGGTTCGCGCCGCCGTGGCGGAAGCCGCAAGCCGGCTGCCGAAGCTTCCGTTGATTGCCGGCGGCAAATCCTTTGGCGGGCGGATGACATCGCAGGCGCAGGCCGAAGCGCCGTTGCCGGGGGTGCGCGGCCTTGCCTTTCTGGGGTTTCCGCTGCATCCGCCGGGCCAGCCGGGCGATGAACGCGCCGCGCATCTTGCGAAGGTCCGAATCCCGATGCTGTTCCTTCAGGGCACGCGCGATGAATTTGCATCGCTCAAATATCTCAAGCCGCTGATCAAGCGGCTTGGCACGCGCGCCACGCTCAAGCTGTTCGATGACGCCAACCACTCGTTCCACGTGCCCGCCAAATCGGGACGCACGGATGCGGAGGTGATGAACGCGCTGCTGGATGCGCTGGCCGCGTGGACAGACAGGACGATCGGCTAGTACACCCGGGCTTTCGGCGCGATGTATTCGACCTCGTTGGTCAGCGTGTAGCTGTGCACCGGCCGGTAGTCGAGCGTGGCCCAGCCCTTGTCATCGATCCAGCAAAGCGTGTGTTTCATGAAGTTCTTGTGGTCGCGCTCGGGGTAATCTTCGCGAGCGTGCGCACCGCGGCTTTCGGTGCGGGCAACGGCGCCTTCGATCGTGACAATGGCCTGCTGGATGAGGTTTTCGAACTCCAGCGTTTCGACCAGATCGGTATTCCAGATCAGCGAGCGGTCGGTCACGCCGATGTCGGCGGCCTGCTTGTAAATTTCGTCGATCCGATGCTGACCTTTTTTCAGGGTTTCCCCCGTGCGGAAAACCGCCGCGTCTTCCTGCATGGCCATCTGCATGGCGAGCCTGAGCTGGGCGGTGGGGATGGAGCCTTTCGCGTAACGCAGACGGTCCAGCCGCGCGATCGCTTTCTCGCCTGCGTCCTTGGGCAATTCGGGATGGCTCTCGCCGGGCTTGATCGTCTGTCCGCAGCGCCGCCCGGCCGCCTTGCCGAATACGACAAGGTCGATCAGCGAGTTTGAGCCCAGGCGGTTGGCGCCGTGCACCGAAACGCAGGCCGCTTCGCCCACGGCCATCAGCCCCGGCACCGGCGTGTCGGGATTGCCGTCTTTCTTCGTGAGCGCTTCGGCCATGTAGTTCGTGGGGATCCCGCCCATGTTGTAGTGCACGGTCGGAATGACGGGGATCGGTTCCTTCGTCACGTCCACGCCGGCAAAGATGCGCGCGCTTTCGGTGATGCCCGGCAGCCGCTCATGAATGATCTTCGGGTCCAGATGCGAAAGATGCAGATGGATGTGGTCCTTCTTGGGCCCCACGCCGCGGCCTTCGCGGATCTCGATGGTCATGGCGCGGCTCACCACATCGCGCGAGGCCAGGTCCTTGGCGTGCGGCGCATAACGCTCCATGAAGCGCTCGCCTTCGGAATTGGTCAGATATCCGCCTTCGCCGCGCACCCCTTCGGTGATCAGAACGCCCGCGCCGTACACGCCGGTGGGATGAAACTGCACGAATTCCATGTCCTGCAGGGGAAGGCCGGCGCGCAACACCATCGCATTGCCGTCGCCTGTCTGGGTGTGGGCGCCGGTGCAGGAAAAATAGCAGCGGCCATAGCCCCCGGTCGCGATGATCACCTTGTGCGCCCGGAAACGGTGGATCGTGCCATCGTCGAGGCACCAGGCCATCACCCCATAGATCGCGCCGTCATGTTCGATCAGATCCAGCGCAAAGTATTCGATGAAGAACTGCACCTCATGCTTCACGCACTGGCCGTAGAGCGTATGCAGCATGGCATGGCCCGTGCGGTCGGCGGCGGCGCAGGTGCGTTGCGCGATGCCCTGGCCGAAATGGCTCGTCATGCCGCCGAAGGCGCGCTGATAGATCCTGCCGTCTTCCGTACGCGAGAAGGGAAGGCCGAAATGCTCGAGCTCATACACCGCTTCGGGCGCGTTCTTGCACATGTATTCGATGGCGTCCTGGTCGCCCAGCCAGTCCGATCCCTTCACCGTGTCGTACATGTGCCAGCGCCAGTCATCCTCGCCCATGTTGCCCAGGCTCGCGGCAATGCCGCCTTGCGCGGCGACCGTATGGCTGCGCGTGGGAAACACCTTCGTGACGCAGGCGGTTTTCAGCCCCTGCGCGGCGCATTCCAGCGTCGCGCGCAGGCCCGAGCCGCCGGCGCCCACGACGACAACGTCGAAGGTATGATCAGTGATGGGATATGCGTTCATCTCTGTTCCAGGTTCAAATCACGATGCGCAACAGCGCAAGCAGGGTGGCCGCGCCCACGGCGATGGCGAATGCGCGGTTGAGAAGCATCAGGAAGATCTTTGGGCCGTCGCTATGCACATAGTCGTCAATGACAACCTGAAGACCCAGCATCATGTGATAGAGCGCGATCACCATGAAGGCCGCCATCAGTGCGGCGTTGACCGGCCGCTGGAAGAAGCCAACGGTCTCGGCCTCGGTGCCGCCGACAAGCCCCAGCACCGCCACCACGAACCAGATGGCGAGCGGGACCAGCGCGGCCGCGGAAACGCGCTGGCGCCAGAAATGCGTTGTTCCTGAATGGGCGGCCCCCAGGCCTTCCACGCGCGAGAGGGGCGTTTGGGCGCTCACAGGAAGAACCCCGCGCGTCCGGTCAGCGCCACCAGAAAGATTCCGATGGCAACCAGGACGGAAAGCGAAATGACCAGCACACCCGTCTTGTTGGCGGTCGGAACGCTGAAGCCATAGCCCAGGTCCCACGCCAAATGGCGAATGCCGTTGAGCAGATGATAGACCAGCGCCCAGACGAAGCCGAACAGCACCAGCTGTGCCAGCGGGTTGCGGATCACGCCCTGAAAGGGCTGATAGACGTCCGGCCCGCTGGCCGCGGCCACGAGCCACCAGGCTATGAGCGCCGTTCCCGCCGCCAGCGCCAAGCCGGTCATCCGATGCGCGATGGAGGTCGCCATGGTCACAGGCCAGCGATAGACCTGAAGATGCGGGGAAAGCGGGCGAGGGTGGGCTTCGACGGGCCTTTCAGCCATGTATTCCTCGGGACGAAAATTCAAGCCGGGCGCGAGTGTAGGGTTGCCGGCGCGTCAGTCAACCAATGAAAAATGCGGCGAAAGGCATGTGATCTCTTCGCAAATATCGGGACTACGTGCCTTGCGGCATGCACTCGAATCCGGCACTTAGTCTTCCCTTATGCCAGCCGCCGTCCGCATCGCGCCTTCGATCCTTTCGGCCGATTTTTCGCGTCTTGCCGAAGAGGTGGAGGCGGTGGAAAAGGCCGGCGCCGACCTTATCCACATTGACGTGATGGACGGCCATTTCGTGCCCAATCTGACGATTGGGCCGATGGTCGTGCGGGCGCTCAGGCCCCATACGAAAAAGTCTTTCGATGTGCACCTGATGATCTCCCCGGTGGACCCCTTTATCGCGGAGTTCGCGGAGGCCGGCGCCGACGGCATCACGGTACATCCCGAGGCCGGGCCGCATGTTCACCGCACATTGCAACTGATTCGCTCGCTGGGAAAAAAGCCGGGGGTCGCGCTCAACCCCGGAACGCCAATTGACGCCATCGACAACGTGCTGGATCTGGTGGACCTGGTGCTGATCATGACGGTGAACCCGGGATTCGGCGGGCAGAAATTCATCGAAAGCCAGCTCGCCAAGATCGAGGCGGCCGCAAGGCGCATCGCGAAAGCGGGACGCAAGATCGCGCTGGAGGTGGATGGCGGCGTCACCCCGGCAACCGCCCGGCGCGCGATCGCCGCCGGCGCCGATGTGCTCGTGGCGGGAACATCCGTGTTCAAGGGCGGGCCCGGGCGCTACGCCGCCAACATCCGTGCGCTGCGGGGCTAGCCCCTCGTGGCAGACGCCCCGCAAAAGCGGCATGGCCCGCCCCCCGGCCTCTACCCGGAAATTCTTGGAGCCTATTTCCGGCAGCTGATCGCGCCGTTGCGCAGCTTCTGGCGGCGAACCTGGTTTTACCGCCGGCTGCTGAAGGGCAGGCTGTCCGACCACATCCTTTTTTACCCATTCGATGCCGAACCGCGGCGCCTGGAAGACGCCGACGCCTTTCTCCGCGGTCGCTTCCGGCTCGGCGGCGAACTGGCGGATTTGCGCGGCGGCGGCTCGGTGTTCGATGCCAGGCCGCCGTCACAGTCCTGGGCTGAGGCCCTGCATCGCTTCGACTGGTTGCCGCCGCTCGCGGCCGCGGGCGG
>JAJPIX010000064.1 GCA_021324545.1 Alphaproteobacteria bacterium | reverse complement strand
GAAGAAGGCGCAATATCGGAGGGTTTGCCAACTTTTGAAATTCCGCGCGGCCAGCTGGCCCAGGGAATTCCGGTCGCCAATCTCGCACAGATGTCCGGCCTGACATCTTCGGTGGGCGAAGCGCGCCGTCACATCGAGGGCGGTGGGCTTCGGCTGAACGACAAGCCCGTTGGGGATGTCAAAGCGGTCGCGACGCTGTCCAATCTGACGCCCAACGGCGTCATCAAGCTTTCCGTCGGACGCAAGAAGCACATGCTCATCCGCCCGGTTTAGGCGCCGGAACGGGTTGGGAGCCGGTATTGCTGCTCTGGAGCGGCGGGGGCGGGACGCGCGTGCCCTCGAAAATGCGGCGGAAGATGCCCGGCGTCAGAACCGACAGGGGGTTCACGCTGACATCCGGTTCCTCCGCGTTGCCGCTGACGCTGTAGGTCATTCCGATCACTCCCTCGCCCTGCTTGGAGACCAGAATGTTGCCGAGAACCGGGATCGAGCCGAGAAGACCGTTGATGCCATATATGGGTGCGAGCGTGCCGCCGACCGAAACCTGGTCTCGCGTGCGGTCTATGTATCCTTGTGCCGTGACGCCGAGCGACGGCCCCGCCGCACGCGCTTCCGAAATCGAGATCATCCCATTGTTGGCGCTGAACGGCACGACCATCTTGTCGAAACCGATTCCCTGTTCCTGCAGGAGATTGGCAATGCCTTCCAGCGAACCGGCCGAAAACAGCCTGACGAGAAATGGCTGATTGGTGATCTTGAAGTTGTCGATCGTAACCGTTCCTTCGAAATCCACCGGCTTCGCATCGCCCGGCGGATCGGCTCCGGCTTGCGATGGAAATGTGATGGAGGCGTCCAGCTGCCCGCCCTTCATGCTCTTGAAATCGAGTAGCCCTCTTATCAGGGTTCCCGCATCGGGGGTCTGAATCGTCAACTTTCGCCCGGACGCATCTGCCGTAATTCCAGCCGATACTTTCTGGTTCTTTGGCATTGTAGCGACCAGCGACAGCGTGTCCGGCCGGTCGCCCACGCCACTTACGGTCAATACGAAGGGTGCAAGCGCGACCCTGTTTTTCAAGTAAAGCGTGTTGAACTGTGCCGATATGCGGAAATGTTCCTGCGACTCCGAAGCAGACGGATTGCCGCCCTTGCTGGTTTCGTCCAGGATCGTCGCGGCATCGAATGAACGTCCAGAAGCGGAAAGGCTGAGGCCCGTCGACGCGTTGCGCGTGAGCTTGACCGAAAAGTCGTTCAGCGGTCCCGCACGCACAGCCGGAAGATCAAGCGCCACGATTTTGCCGTTTGCATCCAGCGCTGCCGAGCCTGTGACCTGGAGCCCGCTGCCGGAGAGCCGCAGACTGTCGGCCGACATGGCGCCATCGGGGGCGACATGCACGCGGAACTGCGCATTGGCTGGCGCACCTGACGGCTTCTTGTAGTCGATCAGGCGAACGTCGAGCGCCGTGGGCGTGAGATCAAGCGAGACATTTCCCTGAACGATCTTGCCGTGGCGGCCCTGCAGCTTGGCGCTCAGTCCAACCGGACCCTCGAGGTAATCCGACATATCGAGCCCCAGCGCCTTGCGCGCGGCTTCGTCCAGCTGGGCATTCACGGAGAGCGAGGTACTGAACGGGCCGGATGGCTTGAAATCCTCCGTCCAGTCCAGAGCCATCCTCGCGCCGCCAACCGAGGCCGTCCCCACCGCATGCAATGCCGTGCTGCTGACGGTCAGCGTGGCGTTTCCATCAGCTATCTGCGTATGCGGTCCCAATGCCAGCGCAAGCCCGCCAATCGCCGCTTTTACGGAAATGCCAAGCGAATCGACACTTTCGTCCTTGATCATTGGCACGCGGAAGTCGAGGTCAATGGAGGCTGTGCCCTTGGTTTCTGCCGGCTTGATCCCGAAGCGCGTGGGATATTGCAGCGGTTTCATGTCGATCAGGGCAAGGGCGTCCGGCACGGCGCCTTCCACATGCGCCGTGATTGCGCCGACCGCATCAGGGGAATGCAGATCGGCAATCACCACATGGCCGTTGGTTATCGAAAGCGGCCCGACTCGCGCCGAACCCAGATCGAGTTTGAACGTGTCGCCCGTGAGCAGGGCCGTGCCCTGCCCGCCGGTGATCGGCGTAAGCCCCTTTACATAGGTCGCAGACGCTCCGGAGATCGCAAACGAAAGATTCACATCGTTCTCGGGCAGCGCAGCGCCGCTCAACGCGCCCATGGGGATATGCGTGACCAGTGTCACCGGCCCCACCCGGCCGGCGGACATGTTCTCGTCAATCCATGCGCGCGCACCTGCGGCCATGTCCATCGGCCAATAAAGCAAAAGATCGCGCACATCGATCGCGCCAATCTTCCCTTGCACGTCGATTTCCGGAGTCTGGGTCTGCGCGAATACGATCTTGCCAGATACATCAACGCTCAACGGACCGCCGGCAATGCCGACATGTTCAAAATCCATTTCGCCCGTCGAGGGGACATAGCCGGCGCGCAGGGCGACGCGCTTGAATGTGACCGGCCTCGGCAGAAAGCCTGGAATGTTCAGCATCATGTCGTCTGCGTCGAGGTCGGCTTCGACCCGCGTCAACAAGCCGTTGGCGTCGACCTCAACCTGGCCCTGTCCGCGCAAGTGCGCCCTTGCGTGATTGGAGACCAGCGAAGCATCGCTAATCAGAACGCGGCCGGTGGATCCGTCATAGTGCACGAGGGCCGTGAGGGAAGACACATGCGCAGGACCGCCCGGCAGGCGCGGATCGTTGATCGTTCCGGCACCCGTAACCGAAAGGTCGGCGGATCTCAGCCGCGTGCCATGTTCGAGCGAGAAATTCCCCGACATGTCGAGCGAGAGATCGGTGTTTTTCAGTGCGGCAAAAGCGGGCGCGTTTAACCCGAGGCCCTTGAGGTTGAATCCGCGAACGGAAAAGTTGCCGGTAGCCGGTTCGCTCCCGCCGGGAAGCCTCATGGCCGCCACGACATGGGACCGGCGGCCGGAGACCTCCACGGCAGCGTCAACATTGGCCTCGAGCATCGGGTTGTTCTTCGATCCCGTGTTGGTGACCGAGAGGCTTGCCTGCGGAGCAACCACAAAAAGCCCGCTCGCCTGCCCCAGAAATGCGACGCTGGCGTTGCGCACGGCGAAACTCCGCAATGACGATGCGTTGCTCTGCCGCGCGATGTCCTCCGTGAGGCGCTGCAGAACATCGCTCGTTCCATGGCCGCCCTCGACACCGAGGCGCAGCATGCCGTCCTTCGTGCGCACCATCGTCAGCTGCACGCCGATGAGCGTGATCCGTTGCACGGCGATTTCGCCGCGGAAGAACGGCCCGGCGGCCAGGTCGATGGCGGCTTTCGGGGCCTGTGCAACGACCCGATTTCTGGAGTCGTAGACGCGCGCGCCGAGAATCACGACGTTGACCCGCTTTTCGCTGCGTGACCACTCCAGGGCCGCCTGATTGAACTTCACCTGAATTCCCGGCAGCGACCGCGCGATTGATTCGCTCAATTGCGTGCTGAAGGGCGCCAGCGATACGGGGCCAATCAACAGGCGAAGAACCGCACCGATGACAAAAAAAACGATGGCCGCCACGAGTCCGGCAAGAACCAGGCCGCCGTGATGGAGGTGGCGCCGTCTGATCTTAGGAAATTTCAAGGAGCACGCGCCTCACTCGCCCTGCCCGCCCCCAAACCTGTTTGTGGGTAGCCGATTCAACCGCCCCCAACCGGTCCGCCCCTTGCGCCGGACCGCGCATCAGCTTATCGCCTATAGGGTCTTTTGGGTAAACAGCGAAGTTCGGCATCCGTTCGAATTCTGGAGGACTCATGGCGAAAGAGCTCGTGCCCGGAGACCGGGCGCCTGCCTTCAGGCTGCCCACGGACGGCGGCGGTCAAGTCTCCCTTTCATCGCTCAAGGGCACGCCCTTTGTCCTTTATTTCTATCCCAAGGACGACACCTCGGGTTGCACCAAAGAAGCGACCGGTTTCACCGAAGCAAAAAGACAGTTCGACAAGCTTGGCGTGCAAGTGATCGGTGTTTCAAAGGACAGCACGGCAAGTCATGACAAATTCAAGACGAAATATAAACTGAAGATTACCTTGGCGTCCGACCCTGAAACCGCCGTCGCGAAGGCGTATGGGGCCTGGGTTGAGAAAAGCATGTACGGCCGCAGGTACATGGGCATGGACCGGTCCACCTTCCTCGTGGACGGAAAGGGCACAATTCGGGAAATCTGGCGCAAGGTGAAAGTGCCGGGGCATGTGGAGGCCGTGCTCGCCGCGGCGAAAAACCTTTGACGGGGCGCAAAAACCGCTTCGGGCCACGATTAACCGCGAGCTCTTTTTTCTGGGCTAAGAGGTTGATCAAACGCCCCGAATTGGGTGAAATGGGTCCGGTTGGGACTGGCGCCTCAGACGCCGCAAGGGGACATTCCGAGATGGCCGAACCGCTCATCGAGCGCGCATGGGCCTGGATTCATGCGACGTTTCCAGAGCGTCAGATCTATATCCGCAGCGAAGGCCGGGTGCAGTTCTTCACCTTTGCGCCGCCGTTGCAGGCAACTTTGGCGGGCCTTTCCCTGATCTTCCTCGGCTGGGTCGCATTCGCTTCCGTGAATGTGATTTTCAAGGACCGGATCATTGCCGCCAAGGACCATCGCTATCAGGAGATGACGTCGGCCTATGAAAACCGCGTAGCCGACCTGCAGATGTCATACGATGAACTCAACGGCGCGCTGGTTTCGGCGGAAGACCGTTTCAAGGCGACGGCGGACGAATTTCAGGCCAAGCAATCGAGCATCGCCAAACTGCTCAACCGCAAGACGGCAATCGATGCAACCCTGGCGAGCCTGCCCGCAGCCGGCGGTATACCGGTCTCTCGCGATGCGGATGTTTCAGACAGCGATTCTGCGCCGGCGAACCCAGCCGTCGGGACCGGCGACATCTCCCAAAACGCCGCGGCGCCAGCTCCGCCGTCCAACGCCGGGCAATCGCCGGATTTCAAGTCGGGCGGCAGTTCCGAGCTTAATGTTTCGCCGCAGCTGGCCGCACCCCAGCCAAGGACCGCAAAGCCCATGCGGGCGAGCTTCCTCGACCTTGGCGATGCGATGGAAAAGCTCGGCGCGCTCTTCCATTCCACGCAGCGCCCCGTCTCGACGAAAGCGATGAACCAACCGGTGCTGCGTCAGCTTGCTTATCAAGAAGCCCGTGTCCGCCGGCTGAGTGCCGCAGAAAACTCGTTGCTTGCAAAAACGGAAGCCCAGCTGGAACAGCGGATTTACAGCCTGCAGTCGGTGATGCGCACCGCCGGAATCGATCCGGACAATTTTGAGCGGGAAGTTGCCGGCCAGTCGGGCGTCGGCGGCCCGCTCATTCTGATCCAGTCCGTTCATATCGACGGGATTGCCGACCAGGCGTTTGCAGCCGCCTACACCAATGCGCTGGGCCAGATGCAACAGCTTGTCGAGCTTTTCGCGGGCATTCGGCATGTGCCGCTGACCACGCCGGTGCATGGTTCATCCTACGAAATCACCAGCGGCTTCGGCGCCCGCGTCGACCCCTTCACGCGCCACCTTGCCTTCCATTCCGGCATTGATTTCGCCGGACCCTGGGGTTCGACGGTCGAAGCGACGGCGCCCGGTGTCGTCGATTTCGCGGGTCCCCGCGGCGGATACGGAAATATGGTGGAAATTGACCATGGTTTCGGAATCAAGACGCGATACGGTCATTTGTCATCGATATTGGTGAAGGTCGGCGCTAGAGTGAGTAAGGGCTCGCCCATCGGCAGACTCGGATCGACGGGGCGAAGCACAGGACCGCACGTCCACTATGAGGTGTGGTTCGCCGACGTCGTAAGGGATCCGAGCAGATTTATCGAGGCAGGCCGTCATGTTCTCCAGTAAGAGTAAAGACACAGCACCCGCCGCCCCCGCGCCGGCTGCGCCCCTTCCGCAAGCCAAGCGTGGTGCCCGTTCCGCCGCACCGTCGATAATCAGCGCCGATCTTGTCGTGAACGGCACGCTGACGTCGACCGGCGATATTCAGATCGACGGGCGCGTTGAAGGCGATGTCCACAGCGCCGGGCTCGTTATTGGCGACAAGGCGTTCATTCACGGCGAGGTATTGGCCGAGGATGTGACGGTCCGCGGCCGCGTGCAGGGCAGCATCCGCGCCAAGAAAGTGCTTCTCTGTTCCTCCAGCCATGTGGAAGGCAACATCCTGCACGAAGCTTTTGCGGTGGAGACAGGAGCCTTCTTCGAGGGGAATTGCCGCCATTCGGACAATCCGCTCGCAGAAGACGCCATGCACAGTTACGACCGCAAACCCGCGACAGCTTCCCAACAGACGATCCTGAAACCGACCGGTTCGCCCGCCGACATGGCGATGAACCGCCCGGCGGCCGCAAGCACTGCGACCTTCGCGCCGCTCAAGACTGGCGCCTGAACTTCAGAGACGCCCAATACCGAAGGCCCCGCTCCGGCGAGGAGCGGGGCTTTCGTTTTTCGCTCCTGAACGGCTGCGCCCCTACTCGAGGTCCTTGACGACTTCTTTCGGCTTGCCGCCGATCGCCTGGGCAAGCGCGGCCGACATGAAAGGATCCAGTTCGCCGTCGAGTACGGCCTTGGGATCGCGGCTTTCGACCCCCGTGCGCAGATCCTTCACCAGCTGATAGGGCTGCAACACATAGGAACGGATCTGGTGGCCCCAGCCGATGTCGCTCTTTTCGCCGATAAACGCACCTGTCTCCGCCTTCTTCTTTTCCAATTCCAGCTCGTACAACCTCGATCGCAGCATTTCCCAGCAGATGGCCCTGTTCTGGTGTTGTGACTTCTCGGACTGCGAGGCGACCACTATGCCTGTCGGAATGTGCGTGATCCGCACAGCGCTCTCCGTCTTGTTGACGTGTTGTCCGCCTGCACCCGAAGCGCGATAAACATCGATCCGGACATCCTTCTCCGGAATGTCGATGTTTATGCTCTGGTCGATGACCGGATAGACCGTGACGCTGGAAAAACTGGTATGCCGGCGCGCGTTGGCATCGAAGGGTGAAATTCGCACGAGCCGGTGCACGCCGGCCTCCGTCTTGAGCCAGCCATAGGCGTTCGGCCCCTTCACGAGGAGTGTTGCCGACTTCAGGCCCGCCCCCTCGCCCGCGCTCTCCTCGATGAGCTGCAGCTTGTAGCCATGCTTTTCCGCCCATCGGGTGTACATGCGGAAGAGCATTTCCGCCCAGTCCTGGCTTTCGGTGCCGCCGGCGCCGGCATGGATCTCCAGATAGCTGTCATTTCCATCGGCTTCGCCGGAAAGCATCGATTCCAGCTTCAGATGCTCGGCCCGCGCGGCGAGGTTCTCAATGGACCTTTCCGCATCGGCTACCACCGCGGCATCGTTTTCGCCTTCGGCCATTTCCAGAAGGCCAAGGCTGTCACTGAGGTCGCGCTCGAGTGCCCGAACAGCCGAGAGCGATTGCTCCAGCCGCTGCCGTTCGCGCATGAGGCTCTGCGCGTTCTGCGGATGGTTCCAGATGGATGGGTCTTCAGCCTTCGCGTTCAGTTCATCGAGGCGGCGGATGGCGTTATCCCAGTCAAAGATGCCTCCTCAGCAGGGCAACCGCCTGCCTGATCTCTTCGGCCGTACGGGCGATTTCCGGGCGCATGGCATGAATCCTCCGCGCCCCATATGGGCGGGCGGCTGCCCGTTGTAAAGAGCCTGTTACTTCTGGGTGCCGCTCTGCGCCTGCTGCGGAAGCTGGTAGACCAGATGGAGCGTCGTCCATTCATCCACCGTATCGCCGTTTCGCCTGGCGGGAATGTAGCGCCAGTTCAACACGCTCTCGATTGCGGCATTATCGAGATCGGGGTAGCCGCTCGACTTGGCGATCTGCACGCGATCGGTCTTGCCGTTTTCGTGCACATAGACTTTCAGATAGACATCCCCCTGCTCGCCGCTCCGCTGCGCGGTAACAGGATAAATCTGATCGTGCGGCCGGCTGGTATCGATTTGTGGCGGGGTTGTCGAATCGTCGGCGGCAAGCGCAGACGCCGGCACAGCAAAAGCAAAACTTGCGGCGAAGGCAGTTCCCAGGAACAGGTTTCTCGTGATCATGCTGAGCGTCCCGCGAATTTGATTGCGCACAAATGATATCGGTATGCGGGCGGTTGCCAAGCCTCGACCCATCACGTCGCCGCGATTTGAGGCCCAGGCCAAGGGATTATCTCAATAGATTCCGCCGGTCCCAGGCCCGATTTTATTGCCCATATCCGTGCTCGGCGTGGTGCTGCTGGCCATATCGCCCCCGGGGGTCGGTGTCTCTGGGCCGGTACCCGCCTTATAGGCCTCCATGATGGCGCCTGGCGCACCGGGCGAGGATGGTTCGCCTGTGACGCGGTTCACCGCAATCAGATCGATCCCGCCCGGGATGCGGAACGGCGTGGCCGGCTCGTCGGCCAGCGCCCCTTCCATGAAGTCGCGGAATATCGGGGCCGCACAGGTGGCTCCCTGCTCAAGTTTGCCGAGCGTGCGCGGATCATCGAAACCGACAAAGACGCCCGCCGCGAGATCCGGCGAAAAGCCGACAAACCAGGTGTCCTTGGAATCGTTCGATGTTCCGGTCTTGCCGGCGAGCGGCTTTCCAACAGCCTTTACTGAAACGCCCGTCCCGTACTGCACGACACCCTCAAGCAGCGAAACGATCTGGTAGGCGGTCGTCGCATCGATGATCTGTTCGTGGTTGTCGGCCAACAGCGGTTCGTCCTGACCATGCCAGGTCGGCGAGTTGCAGTCCTCGCAAATGCGCGTGTCGTGCTTGTAGATTGTCTTGCCGTTGCGATCCTGAATGCGGTCGATCAGCGTGGGATTGATCTTTTTTCCGCCGTTCACGAATTCGGCATATCCGGTCGTAAGCCTCAGAACCGTGGTTTCGCTTGCGCCCAGCGCGTTGGCAAGGAACGGCTCCAGATGATCGTAGACGCCAAAGCGGACAGGATACTGAATGACCTTGTCCATTCCGACATCGTGGGCAAGCCGGACCGTCATCAGGTTGCGCGACAATTCGATGCCGCGCCTGAGCGTGGCCAGTCCGATATATTTTTTCTCGAAATTCTCGGGCGCCCAGACCGGAAGCCCGGCGCCCTGGGAAATCACAAACGGTGCATCAAGAATCTTGCTGGTTGGCGTGTAGCCGTTGTCGAGCGCGGCGGCATACACGAACGGCTTGAAGGCCGATCCAGGCTGGCGCATGGCCTGCATGGCGCGATCAAACTGGCTCGAGGCAAAGCTGAACCCGCCGGAAAGCGCCAATACGCGGCCGGTGTGCGGATCCATGACGACAATCGCGCCGTTGACTTCGGGCACCTGCCGCAATCCGTAGGTGCCGCTTTTGTCGAGTGGCTCAACGTAGATCAGATCGCCGACCTTTACGACCTGCTGCGGCTGCGTTGGCGCAGGACCGACTGTAGCGGATTTTTTTATCTCCGGCCGGGCCCACGCCAACTCGCCAAAGGGAATTTCGCCGGTGCTTCCGTTCGCAAATCCGATCCTGACGGACTTGTCGCCGCCATAGCCGAGCACGACAGCCACACGCCAACTGTCAATTCCGGACTGGTTGCCGGCGCTTGCAACCGCATCCTTCCAGTCGCCGGATACGTCTATATTGCTGACGGCGCCACGCCAACCGTGCCGCCGGTCATAACGCACCAGGCCTGCGCGCAGTGCATTCACCGCGATGTTCTGCAGCCGCGTATCTAGCGTCGAACGAACCTGCAGCCCGCCGTCGTAGAGCTCGTGCTCGCCATATTTGGCGTAGAGCTGCCGGCGCACTTCCTCGACAAAATAGTCGGCATCTTGCACCTGGCTCCCGAGCGGCCGAATCTGCGTTTTCAGCGGCTCGGCCATCGCCTCACGCGCCTGTTCGCGCGTGATGTATCCGTTATCCGCCATTTGCCCAATGACCCAGTTCCGGCGATCCAGCGCAGCCTGATAGTTCGTGCGCGGATCGTAGTTGCTGGGCGCCTTCGGAAGCGCCGCAAGGAATGCCGCCTGGGCGACGTCGAGCTGATCCAGCGATTTGCCGAAATAATTCAGCGCCGCGGCGGCCACGCCATATGAATTCTGCCCGAGAAAAATCTCGTTAAGATAGAGTTCAAGTATCTTCGGCTTGGAATAGGTCGCATCAATCCGCACGGCGAGCACGGCCTCGCGGATTTTGCGGGAAAATTTCACGTCGCTGTTCAGCAGAAAATTCTTGGCAACCTGCTGGGTGATAGTGGACGCGCCCTCAAGCCTGCGATGCTCGAGCACGTTGAAAACGTCGTTGATCGCGGCGCGAACAATGCCGCTTGGATCGATGCCGGGATGGGTGAAGAAATTCTTGTCTTCGGCGGAGACGAATGCCTTGATCACAAGCGGCGGCACAAAGCCAATCGGCACGAATATGCGCCGCTCACGCGCAAATTCCCCGATCAGTGTGCCGTCGCCCGCGTAAACGCGTGTAGTGACCGGCGGGCTGTAGTTGTTCAGAGCATCGACACTCGGCAAGTCCGAGGTAAGCTCGTAAACATAGATGCCGACCGCAACCAGGCCGAGCACAACCACGCCCAAAAGGCCCAGCCCCAAATACTTGAAAATCCGAGTCATACTTTGGGGCCCCTCCACAAGGCCACCATCTGGCACGCAATTATGGCGCGCCTTTGGCGCCCAGTCACTTGGCCGCCTGTTCGCCCGCCCCGGCGGCAACAGGCGGCTCGGGCGCAAAATGACGGTCAACGGCGGCGGCAATCGCCTGCGCCACGGCATTTCGCCAGCGGTCAGTGCGCATTTGTGCCGCATCCCCCGGATTCGACAGATAGCCCAACTCGATCAGTACCGCCGGTACATCGGGTGCCTTCAACACAACAAATGCTGCAGACCTGTGCGGTTCGCGGGGCAGAATATCGGTCGCACGAGAGAGCTGCCCGAGCGCGGTCATGGCGAATCGCGTGGAACGATTGATGGTATCCCGCTGCGCCAGGTCAATCAGGATCGAGGCCACCGGGCTGTCCTGCTGCGAGAGGTCGACACCGGCGATGATGTCGGACTGGTTTTCCTTGCGGGCAAGCGCGGCCGCCTCCGCATCCGAGCCGCGTTCCGACAGCGTGTAAATGGAAAGGCCGTTGACCTGCGAATCCGGATTTGAGTCTGCGTGGAGCGATATGAAGAGGTCCGCGTGGTCGGCCCGGCTGATCGCCACACGTTCCGTCAGCGGGATGAAAATGTCGCTATCGCGCGTGTAATGCACGTCATAACCGCGTCGTGCGAGCAACCGGCCAAGAATCAGCCCTTCGTCGAGCACGAGGTCCTTTTCCTGCATTCCGTTGATACCTGTCGTGCCGGTGTCGATACCGCCGTGCCCCGGGTCGATCACGACAATCTTTCGCGCAGACGGGCCCCGCGCCGGTAGGGCCGGCGGGGCCGAGGCCACCTTCTCCGCTGCTGCTTCGCGCGCCCGCAAATCCGCCGGCCAACCGGCGCTCGCATCAAACTTCGCCTGCGTCGTCTCGAAGAGATCAAGCACGATGCGATAGCCGTAACCGTCCGCCGGGGGCAACACCATCGGCTGCGCGACCGATACGGGCCTGTTGAGATCGATGACGAAACGGGAGTCACCGGGACGGAAGGGCCCGTAGCGGTAGCTTCTCACCGCGCCTGTTCCGGTCGGCCGGTCAGCATTCTGCAGCCGCCACAAGACGTCGGGCAGGTCAATGACAACGCGATCGGGATTGGCAAGCGTAAAGACGCGAAGCTGTACCGGATCGGACACTTCGATCACGAAGCGCGTACGATCGGGATGCTCGCCAATTCTGGCATCCATGACGACCGGCGCCGCCTGGGGCCGCGCTGGGGATGATGAAGCCGGCGGCTGCGCCGGAGCGGGCGCCGCGGCCTGCGATAGTTCGTTGATGATGTCGTTGGTAGCTTGATCCGTCGCCGTCTGGCGTGCTGACGGTCCGCGAGGGGGTTGCGGTGCCGGAAGCGTACTTTCGGCTCTGTTGAGTTGGGCTTGGGATGGTCGCACAACGGGCAAGGGGCCGGCATTTGCGACACAAGTGGCCGCCGCCACAACCAAGACCATGCCAGCCCGGCGAATCATTAACCTCTGCCGCCCCACTTTGCCGCCATTCCCGGCCGAACCTGCCCTTAAACCATTTACGTCCGGTTATCACCCCGCCGACGCCGCCAAAACCCTTGCCCCCAGGCCGAAGGCCACCTAAAAGAAGTTGTGCTGCGTTGCTAAGCCTCGCCACAAGTATAGGACGCTCTGCGAGGCGATTCCTGCCGGTGCCATTGGCATAGCGCCAAGCCCGGAAGGCCAAAGCGACCTGAAAGCAGCTCTCGCCGGATCACCCGGCCAAAAGTGATTTTGAAATGACCGACAGAGCCTTTGCCCTTCCAGATCAGACCGCGGTTCCGCCGCCGTCTGAAGATGCGGCGCTGCGCCTGTCCCCCAACCAGCGGCCCCTAGCCCCTCTGAGCTTCAGCTGTGCGCGCATGCGCGCTTTGGCTCCGCGCGTGCGGCCGCACGGAGATTCTGATGCCCAAGCGCATGCTTATCGACGCCAGCCACCCGGAAGAAACCCGGGTTGTCGTTCTCGACGGCCAGAAGGTCGAAGAATTTGATTTTGAGTCTGCCAGCAAACGCCCGCTGAAGGGCAATATCTATCTCGCCAAAGTGACGCGCGTGGAGCCTTCCCTCCAGGCGGCCTTCGTCGAGTATGGCGGAAACCGGCAGGGCTTTCTCGCCTTCTCGGAAATACATCCGGACTACTATCAAATTCCTATTGCGGACCGGATGGCGCTTCTTGCCGAACAGGAAGCGGAAGCGAAGCGCCGCGCGGCCGAGGACAGCGAATTCGTGGAAACGGCGCCGGTTTCGCCCGAAGGTTTGATGCCCGAACCGCAGGCGGACGCCGACGAGACCGAGACCGACCAGGACGAGCTTCACGAGAACGACGAGGAGGACGCCGAAAGCGGATCGTCCGAAGCAGGGGAAGAACAGGAGCCCTCTGTTTCCGATGAAGGAATTTTCGTCCACAACGCAGAAGCCGAAACCTCGTCCGCCGAACCGCCGGATGACAACGGAGCGGAAATCACGTTGCCGGACGGACCGCCCGAGCAGGAGAGCGAGGAATTGTCCGGGCCAGGCAACGAGACGCAGGTCGAGCCAGCTTCGCCCGCGGGCGAAAGGGCGGACGAGCCGCAGACAGAGCCGCAGGAAACTGACGAAGCAGGTGTCGGATCCTTGCACGCGGAGGGACAAGCCGGCGACGGCGCCCCGCAAAGCGTTGAGGTCAGGCCCCTGCAACACCGGCCCAGCCAGCGATGGACGCGACGGCGCCACTACAAAATCCAGGAAGTCATCAAGCGCCGCCAGATTTTGCTGGTTCAGGTGGTGAAGGAAGAGCGCGGCAACAAAGGGGCCGCACTTACGACCTTTCTTTCCTTGCCCGGCCGTTATTGCGTTCTCATGCCCAACACCCCGCGTGGCGGCGGCATTTCCCGCAAAATCACCAATCAGAACGACCGCAAGCGGCTGAAGAGCGCGGTGCAATCGCTCGAACTGCCCGAGGGCATGGGCCTGATCATCCGCACGGCCGGCGAAAGCCGCACAAAGACCGAAATCAAGCGCGACTATGAATATCTATTGCGGCTCTGGGACTCTATCCGCGAGCTGACGCTGAAATCCAACGCGCCGGCCTGCGTTTACGAGGAGGGCGATCTCATAAAGCGCTCCATCCGCGATCTTTACAACAAAGACATTATCGAGGTCGTGGTCGAAGGGGACGAGGGCTACCGGAACGCCAAGGAATTCATGCGCATGATCATGCCCAGTCATGCCAAGAATGTGAAGCCGTACAAGGAACCGTTGCCGCTTTTCCAGCGCCACCACATCGAAGCGCAACTGGATGCCATGTTCTCCCCGATCGTGCATCTGAAATCCGGCGGCTACATCGTCATCAATCAGACCGAGGCGCTGGTTTCCATCGACGTGAATTCTGGTCGCGCGACGCGGGAGCACTCCATCGAAGAAACGGCGCACAAGACGAATCTGGAAGCGGCAGACGAAATTGCCCGCCAGCTGCGCCTGCGCGATCTCGCCGGCCTTATCGTCATCGATTTCATCGACATGGAAGACAGCCGCAACGATCGCGATGTCGAAAAGCGTCTCTACAACGCCGTAAAGAATGACCGCGCGCGCATCCAGATCGGCCGCATCAGCCAGTTCGGGCTGCTCGAAATGTCGCGCCAGCGGCTGCGTGCCGGCGTGATAGCCGGATCAACCGTGCCCTGTCCCCATTGTGGGGGCCAAGGCATTGTGCGTTCCGTCGAATCCACAACTTTGCGCGTGCTCCGCGCACTGGAAGAGGAAGGCCAACGCCAGCGCGCGGCCGCTCTCACAGCCTATGTGCCCAGCGAAGTCGCAATCTACGCGCTGAACCAGAAGCGCCGCGAGATCGCGCGTATTGAAGCCGAATACGACATCAAGATCAGCATCGATCCCAAGGAGGGAATCATCGCCGGCACATTCGAAATCGTTCGCACTGCGACGCGCACGCCGGAAGAAATCGCCGCGCGGCAGGCAGCCATCTCGCCGGAGGCCGGGTTTGCAGGTGTTGCACAGCCGGAATCCGATCAGGCGGACGAGGCAGAGACCGAAGAGGCCGAGGAAGAGACTGAAGCCGAAGAGTCGATCGATCAGCCGCAAGCCCAGGAACCTCAACAGCGGCAAGGCGAAGGACGCCGACGCCGTCGCCGTCGCCGGCGCGGCCGGGGACGGGACCATGGTTCGCGGGAAGATCAGCCCCATGCGCCCGCGTTTGCCGCCAGCGGCCCTGGCGCTGATGTGCCGATCGAATTTGCATCGCCACCTGGCGGCGAGACTATGCCTATCGCCTCTGCCGAGCCAATCGGGGGTGAGCCGCGCGCCGAGGCCGGCAATGGCGACGGCGGACGTCGCCGCAGGCGAAGGCGCCGGCGCGGCCGCCGGCATCGTCGGGAGGGCGAGACCAATTTCGGCCAACAATCGCAGGGCAATTTTTCGCCCGAGACCCGCTTTGGCCGGGACGAATTTGAGATCGACACCACGCCGCGGCCTGAAACACCGCGCGCGTCGCAGGAAGCGCCGGCCGACTTTTCGACCGCACCAAACCCGTCCTCTACGCCGGTCTGGTCATTGTCGCAGGAAAAGCGCGAACCTGATCGCACCGAGCCCGGACATGCTTCGAAGGAAGATCATAAGCGGGACGAGCCAGCGGAGCCCGCGCGCAAAGGCTGGTGGCAACGGACGTTTCGAAGCTGAGTTCAGCCGCCGGCAGCTGCCCCTAATCCATGCGCTGCAGGATCGGGCAATGCCGCGCAGGTACCGCTCTGGCAAGTGATGGCATTCACCGTGTCGTATGGCGCCATACCGGTTGAGCGCAGACTGCCCGGCTGCGTCATATCTTCGCCGCGGGCAAGCTTTACCAACGCATAGGCAATGGACGCGGTGCCGTTTGGGCCCCCTGCCCCGGCTCCAGCCAATGCGACGGGGCCATCGCTGCCATCCGTTGCAATCACAGGCGTCAGGAAGACGGCCGCAAGACCCGTATTGTCCGCCGCCGGCGCACGGGCCAGCACGACACCGGTTCCCTGGGCCGTATGCCCGGAACCGAATGGTCCGTTCATCGTCACGGCACAAGCCACGGCCTGGCCCGACGAATCGAGAGCGGCAAATCCGGTGGCTCCAAGGTCCTGCGGCAGGCTCTTCACGCCGAATCGATCCAGCGCCATCCGGACCGCCTCTCCCACCATGGTCGCGGAGTTTTCTTCATCCGAACCCGAAAGATCGTTGATGAGAGCGCCGGCGAAAGCGCCCGCTCCCACGTCGGCCGATGGAAAATAGGCCATCTCGTCACCCACCTGCGCCATTTGTGGCGCGGTGCGTTCTGCGGCGTAACCGGAAAATTCGTCAGCCGACATCGCACCGTTCTGCGAGGCGGAATACGCGAGAACCTCCTGCGCCACGGTGCCGCGATAAAAGCCGGGAGCACCATACTGTCTGATCTGACTCAGCGTGGCGGAAAGGTCGTGATTGAACACGATCGCGCCCGCCTTTTTCACCTGGCCGGACTCATCCAGAAATTCGGATGCAAGATTGGCATCGAGCCGGATCGCATCCTGTGCAGAGGCAAGCCGTGCGGCCAGCGCCTGGGAGACCGGAAATCCGGTCGCCGCATAGGCTTCGGCCGGCGCGACATCCCGCGCCCACGGCAGACGGCCATAGATCGCCTGCAGCGTCGCGAAGCCGCGCACATTGCCCGGTACCGCATACGCGCCACCGCCCATCGCATTGCGCGCGAGAAAATCAAATTCTTCGTTACGGCCACTTTGCTGATCGTGCACAATGCACAGGCCGCCGCCGCCGAGCCCCGCGGCCACCGGATAGGTGACCGAGAGCATGAAATACATGGCGCTTGCAGCATCCGCGGCGCTTCCGCCGTCAGCCAGGACGTCAACGCCCGCTTTCACGGCCAACGGTTCATCGCCAACCGCATAGCCCGAAACAGGTGGCGCGCTGTCACCGCCCAAAGAGCATCCCGCAAGCAAAAAAAAGCTGGCCGATGCCGCCAGGAAACGAATGCGAAACATGAAAGTGCCTTAATCTCTCGACAGAAGTGCAGCCATTAACGCAAAGTTGGCCGCGCCAATTTCATTCCGTTGACGGCCCCGGACGTGCGAACCTAGGTTCCTGCGCCCGTGATATGGCGCAGGGTGAGAGGAGAATTCAAGCCTTGGCGTTTTGCAATCCCCTTGGCCTTGGCAAGCGTGCTCGCAGCGGCATCCGGCGGCGGGCGACGGCCATTGGCGCGAGCCTGATCTACCTGGTGTGGGCTGCCACACCTTCATATGCGCAGGGGATCGACATCATTCGCGATACGGAAATCGAACGCGTGCTTCATTCGTACGAGGATCCGTTCCTGAAGGCCGCGGGCCTGGATCCGCATGCCGTGAAAATCTATCTCGTCAACGATTCAAGCGTGAACTCATTCGCCGCGGAAGGTCAGAACATCTTCATCCAGACCGGAATGATACTCTATGTCAAATCACCCGACGAGCTGAAAGGCGTGATGGCGCACGAAACAGGCCATATCGCCGGCGGTCACTTGATCCGCGATGTCAGCGCGATGAACAAGTCCATGATCCCCATGCTCATCGGTTTGGTCGCGGGTGCCGCCGCCATGGCCGCAGGCGCGGGAGAAGCCGGAATGGGCGTCATGATGGCCGGCGAACAGGTTGGCGAAGCCCAGTTCCTGGAATTCAGCCGCGCGCAGGAAGCAACGGCCGACCAGATGGGCATGAAATATCTCACCGCCGCGCACGAATCCGGCCGCGGGATGCTGGCCGTGTTCGAGCGCATGGCCGACGAGGCAGCCATGACCGCCGATCCGCAGCGTTCGAACCCCTACGCAAGCGACCACCCGCTCGACCGAGAGCGTGTCGCGCTGCTTCAGTCGCTGGTCGAAGCTTCGCCCTACAGGGACGTTCAAGATACGCCTGCCGAAATTCATGAATTCCAGATGATCCAGGCAAAACTTGCGGGTTACCTGTCGAAGCCGGCCGCTGTGCTCCGGCGCTGGCCGCCGTCAGACACCAGCGAACCGGCCCGTTACGCGCGGGCCATGGCTTACTTCCGGCAGCCAGACCTGCAAAAGGCTCTCGTCGAGACCAACAGCCTGATCGCCGAGGAGCCAAACAATCCCTATTTTCACGAACTGCTTGGACAGATTTATGTGGAAATGGCCCAACCCCAGAAGGGCGTTGCCCCATACCAGAAAGCCGTCGATCTTCTTCCCGATGCTCCGCTTCTGCGCATCAGCCTTGCCCAAGCGGAAATTGCCACGGAAGACCCCAAAAACTACAAACTTGCGCTGGACAATCTGAAGATTGCCCTGCAGCAGGAAGACGACAACGATTTCGGCTGGTATGAAGCGGCGGAAGCTTACAGCCGCATGGGCAACGAGCCGATGGCGGACCTTTCGACGGCGGAGCGGTATTTCGCGGATGGCCAGATGAAGCCGGCCGGAATGTTCGCCATGCGCGCCGCGCACGGTCTGACCAAGGGGTCGTCCGATTGGCAGCGGGCAAGCGACATAGCCGCCGCCGCCAGCACCGATTCTTCCAACAAGCAATGAAGGTGTAGAGCGCCTTGCCATGAACCATCCGTGGAGATTTGCCATGCTGGGGGCCCTCGGCGGCGCCGCGCTTGCGGTTGCCGTCGTTTTTGCTGCGGCTGCATTCGGATACCTGCCGCAAAATGAGTCCGCCGTTCGGGGCTATCTGGTGGCGCACCCCGAAATACTCGCGGTGATGATGGAAAAGCTGCAGGCGCAGCAGGATGACAGCGACGATGCCGCGCGCCAGGCAGCCGTCGACAGACTGGGGCTAAAGGCCTTTTTCGACCCGAACGTGGCGTATGTTACCGGTCCCGAGAAAGCGAAGATCACTTTCGTGGAGTTTTTCGACTACAACTGCCCTTATTGCCGGGCCTCGCTTCCTGCAGTGAAAAAATTCTACCAGCAGCACAAGAATGAAGCGCGCTTTGCATTCATCGAATTTCCGATCAAGGGCCCGGATTCCACCTTTGCCGCACGTGCGGCGATCGCGGCCCGCCGCCAGCCGGACAAATACATCGATTTCTTTTTCGCCCTGATGGACGAGCAGGAAATGGCGACCGAGCCGCTCGTGCTCGGCGTCGCAAAGAAGGTGGGGTTGGACATCCCACGGCTTGAGGCCGACATGAAGGATCCCTCCGTCGACAGGGCAATCGACGCTTCGCACAATCTGGCGATGCGGGCCAAGATTGACGGCACGCCCGCCTTCATTATCAACGGAAAGATGCGCGAAGGCGCAATTGATGACGACATCCTCAACCAGCTGACCAAGAGCTGATCAGATCAACCCTGCCAGCGGGCTTGAAGGATCAGCGTAGCGCTTCTTGGGCATCCTGCCGGCGAGATAGGCCAGCCTGCCAGCCTCGACAGCATGCTTCATGGCGCCGGCCATCAAGACCGGATTCCGGGCTTCTGCAATCGCGGTGTTCATCAATACAGCATCGCAGCCCAGCTCCATGGCTTCAGCTGCGTCCGAGGCCGTGCCAACGCCGGCGTCCACAATTACCGGCACGCGCGCCTCTTCCACAATGATGCGGATGTTCACCGGGTTCTGCAGACCAAGGCCGGAACCGATCGGGGCTGCCAGCGGCATGATCGCCGCAGCGCCGGCCTCCTCGAGCCGTTTGGCCATCAGCGGGTCATCGCTGCAATATACCATCACCTGGAAGCCTTCCTTGATGAGGAGTTCCGTGGCGCGCAGCGTTTCGATCATGTCCGGGTAAAGCGTCTTCCTGTCGCCGAGCACCTCCAGCTTCACAAGTGTCCAGCCACCCGCCTCGCGCGCCAAGCGCAATGTGCGCACCGCATCTTCGCCGGTGAAGCATCCGGCCGTGTTCGGCAGATAGGTATATTTTTTCGGATCGATGAAATCGACCAGCCGCGGCTGATGGGGATCCGTCAAGTTCACGCGCCGCACGGCTACGGTGACCATCTCGGCACCGCTGGCCTCCAGGGCGCGGGCATTTTCCTCATATGTCTTGTACTTGCCGGTGCCGATAATGAGGCGCGAGCTGTAGGTCCTGCCAGCAATGACGAGGGGTTTGTCCGCGGGCGGACTTTCCGCCGGCGCGTTGCCGCCGCCAATGAAATGCACGACTTCCAGCCTGTCGCCGTTGTCCACCATCACGTCGGCATACGCAGATCGCGGCACGATCTCAAGGTTGCGCTCCACGGCGATCTTGGCCGGGTCAAGCCCAAGCTGTGCCAGGAGCTCGCGGACGCTGACGGGCCCGTCCAGACGCCGGGGTTCGCCATTCAAGATGATGCTAAGGGCCATAAACCTCGTCCTGCATTGGGGTTTGCCTCTACGCCCCCACCCATTATAAAGGCCGCTTCACAGCGTTAATGGTGGTCCGTGGCCAGAAAAACCAAGGCCAAATCCAGCAAGTCCCGGCCGATATATGTCCTCAACGGTCCGAACCTCAACCTCTTGGGCATGCGCGAGCCCGAGGTTTACGGCCGCACGACCCTGGCCGAAATCAGGGCCCTTGTCACAGAACGCGCCAAGGCCGGAGGTTATGCCGTGACGTTTCGCCAGACCAATCACGAGGGCGAGCTGGTGGACTGGCTGCAGGAGGCCCGGGAAAAGGCGGCCGGGGTCATCCTCAATGCGGGCGGCTACAGCCACACCTCAGTGGCCATTCTGGATGCTGCGCGCGCGCTCGCGCAGCCGCTGATCGAGGTGCATTTGTCCAACCCCTACTCAAGGGAAAGATATCGTCGCCATTCCTTTGTCAGTGAAGCGGCAGACGGCGTGATTTGCGGCCTGGGCGCACGCGGATATTCCGCAGCCATGGACGCCCTGATAGCCATGCTGAAGGATGCCGCTCCATGAACATGAAAGGGGTGCGGCAGCTGACCAAACTCGCCAATGGACCCAAGTCCAAAACGCATGAGCCCATGTCCGTGGACGTGGCCGCGATCCGCGAGCTCGCCGAACTGTTGACTGAGACGGGCCTTACCGAGATCGAAATCGAACAGGGCGGCCAGCGCCTGCGCGTATCGCGGCAGGCATCGCCTTTGGTTCACACCGTGCCGGGCCCTGCGGCCGGGGCGCAGGCCGAGCCGGCAACATCCGCCCCTGAGCCCGCGCCCAACCGGCGCGAGGGCCATGCCCCGGGTACGATCACTTCGCCGATGGTCGGGACGGTTTACGTGGCGCCCCAACCCGGCGCCCCGCCGTTCGTCAAAGTGGGCGATGCGGTGAAGGAAGGCGACACGCTTCTGATTGTCGAAGCCATGAAGACGATGAATCCCATTCTCGCGCCCAGAAGTGGGACCGTGTCGGAAATCTGCGTGCGCGATGCCGAGCCGGTCGAATTCGGCCAGGCGCTTCTGATCCTTTCGTGATGTTCGAGAAGATCCTGATCGCCAACCGCGGCGAAATTGCACTTCGCATCAACCGCGCCTGCAAGGAGATGGGAATTGCGACGGTCGCCATCCATTCAACGGCCGACGCCGATGCCATGCATGTACGCCTTGCCGACGAAAGCGTATGCGTGGGGCCGCCGCCGGCGTCCCAGAGCTATCTCAACATTCCGCAGATTGTGGCGGCCTGCGAGATTACGGGCGCCGAAGCCATACACCCCGGCTATGGTTTTCTGTCGGAGAATGCGCGCTTTGCCGAAATCGTGCAGGAACACGGCATTACATTCATCGGTCCCAAGCCCGAACATATCCGCATGATGGGCGACAAGATCACGGCCATTCAGGCCGTGAAGGACGTCGGCATCCCCACCGTTCCGGGCTCCGGCGGTGCGGTGACCGACGCCGATGCAGAACGCGTGGCCGGCGAGATCGGCTATCCGGTGCTGATCAAGGCAACGGCGGGCGGCGGCGGCCGCGGCATGAAGGTGGCCTTAAGCGCGGCGGATTTGCCGCTTGCCCTGTCTACGGCGCGGGCCGAAGCCAAGGCCGCTTTCGGCAATGATCAGGTTTACATGGAGAAATATCTCCAGCGGCCCCGCCATATCGAATTGCAGGTGCTGGCGGACAGCCAGGGCAAGGTGATCCATCTCGGCGAACGCGATTGCTCATTGCAACGCCGGCACCAGAAAGTGTGGGAAGAGGCCGGCTCCCCGGCTCTCAACGCCGAACAGCGCGAGGATATCGGCGGCGTGGTTACCCGCGCGCTCACCAAGCTTGGCTATCTCGGCGCCGGAACAATCGAATTTCTGTTTGAGGAGGGACGTTTCTACTTCATCGAGATGAACACGCGGCTTCAGGTGGAGCATCCGGTCACCGAGGCGATCACAGGACTTGACATCGTGCGCGAACAGATCCGCATCGCCGCCGGCGGATCGCTGGAGATTGACCAGAAGGATGTCAGCTTTTCCGGCCACGCCATCGAATGCCGGATAAACGCGGAAAACCCGTTCACATTCCAGCCTTCGCCGGGAACCGTAACGCAATTTCACACGCCTGGCGGGCTTGGCGTGCGCTTCGACTCGGCGATTTATGCCGGCTACCGCATCCCGCCCTATTACGACAGCCTTATTGGGAAGCTTGTGGTCCACGGCAAGAACCGCAATGAATGCCTCATGCGGCTCAGGCGCGCGCTGGACGAACTGGTCGTCGGCGGCATCGATACGACGATCCCGCTGTTCCAGAAACTGATGCACGAACCCGACATCCTGAACGGCGAATACAATATTCATTGGCTGGAACGATATCTGGCCGGCCGGCCCGATCTGTAAAATTCGAATCGAAAATGGCCCGGTTTCTTCGCCCGGCATAAGACTCTCGACCCCAGAATGTCGAAATGATCGCATTTTCGACCGCCACTGCCGCCTTGCAACGTGCAACGGCATTGCTCGACAGAAGCGCCGTGCGCATTGCCGACGCACGCGCAACCGGTGATGTCGCCGCCGATCTGGTGAATATGACAATAGCTCGCGAAGACTATCGGGCCAACGTTGCGGTGGTGAACGCCGCAAGCAACACGATGGGCGCCCTGCTAAACATCCTGACCTGACGTGGCCCGACAGCATTGAGAAGAAGAGGCACCGCCTGCCTCATGTATCCGGGACCGCTTTTGCGATAAATTGCGATCATGCACGGCACGGCGCCAACCCCCGAGTTGCTTCTCAAAGCGTATGCAGCTGGCGTCTTCCCGATGGCGGAACGGCGCGCGGATCCGGATCTTTTCTGGGTTTCGCCTGAAATACGGGGAATTCTGCCGCTGGATGCCTTTCATGTGCCGACGCGGCTGGGTCGCACCGTGCGCAGCGACCGTTTTGCGGTCACGATCGACCGCGCCTTCTCGAGCGTGATCGCAGCGTGCGCGGCCCCTGCACCCGGCCGCGAGGAAAGCTGGATCAATGCCGAAATCATCTCTCTCTACACGGCCCTTCACCGGCGCGGCGCGGCCCACTCTGTCGAATGCTGGCAGGACGGTGAGCTGGTTGGAGGCCTTTATGGCGTCAAGCTGGGAGCAGCGTTCTTCGGCGAAAGCATGTTCAGCTTCGTGCGCGACGCCAGCAAGGTCGCTTTGGTGCATCTTGTGGCGCGCCTTAAGCTGGGCGGTTTTCTGCTGCTCGATGCGCAGTTCCAGACGCCGCATCTTGCGCAGTTCGGCGCCGTTGCGATTTCACGAGACGAATATCTGCGGCGCCTGGAGCGCGCGCTGATGAAGGAGGGAAATTTCTACTGCTCTGCGCCGGCCGGAAGCTCCGGCAACCGCTCGTTGGAGCCGGCATCCGGCGAACGCGCCTTTACAGGCGCATTGGAGGCGACCGGTGCTTGCTCCTGGCCCGGTTGGTTTGTTCTGCAGGCAATAACCCAGACGTCATAGAGCGGATGCTCCAGCGCATTGATTTCCGGAGCGGAGGCAAACATCCAGCCGGAAAAAACCTGCTTGGGCTGTTCGCCCGGCCGTGTGTCGGTGATTTGCAGAAACGCAGTCGTTTCCGGTGTTTCCAGCGGCGGCGTGGAATGGCAGTAGCGCGCCACGATTGTGAGCGTGGCAAACTGCACGGGCTTGCCGATCGGCGCAAGAAAGGTGGTTGCACGACCGGTCATCTTGTCCAGGCCGCGCACAATCAGGACTTTTCTGACACCATGCTTGTCGGGCGCTGCTTCATTCAGCGCCGTCTGCAATGCCGCCGCGTTTGTCGCGGCGACGGCTGGTGCAAGCCACAAGCCTGCCAGCATGGCCGCCAAAAGAGTCCTGGAAACATCCATCACGGTCCGCCTTGCGGATTGGTATTCGACTGCGGGTTAAGATTCTGTGGCGGAGCCTTGGCGTTTCCGCTGCTTTCGCTCCCGCCCATCATGGCGCGCGCCACCAGCCCGATCAAATCCACCGAGCCCTGCGTGTTCGTAATCTTGCCGCCTGGTTTAAGCATGGTGTCGGAGCCCCCCGGCGATATGGACAGATAATTGCTGCCCAGTAGCCCCGCCGACGTAATTTTTACCGAGGAATCGTCAGGAATCTGGACGTCCCGCTTGATCGAAAGGTGAAGGGTCGGCTGGTACGTCTTGGGGTCGAGGACAATTGCGGAAACTGTGCCGATCTTCACACCTGACAATTCCACGTCGGTCCCGACATTCACGCCGTCCACGCGATTGAATTGTGCGGTCAGGTCATAGCCGGAGATGCCGCCCACGCTTGTCGTGGTGTAGGCAAAAACTAGAAAGAACACCGCGATGGCAATCACGACTGCGCCGATCAGGGTCTCAACCGTGTTGTTCTGCATGAGTTTCCGCTCTTATTCCGGTTGCCAGGCCTGATAGTCTCCCGTTGCCGGCGGCCGCAGACCGGTCGCTGCAAGCGAGCCCGAAGGACGGTAGGCCGAAGGTGTTCCAGTCAAATTCGGCACGGGCTCCCTCTCCCAAGAGCGCTTTGGAAAGGGCGTCACGGTTGGAGGTTGCTCAAATGTGTGATGCAGCCAGCCATGCCAGTCCGACGGCACGCGGGAGGCTTCCACCGTGCCGTTGTAAATGACCCAGCGCCGGGTCCCCTTCCTGTTCTGGTAATAGCGGTTCCCGAACTGGTCCTTGCCCACAAGCCGGCCGCTCAGCCAGGTGGTGACCAGGGTTCCCAGTGTGGCGCGGCGCCACCAGATAAAAATCATGCGAAGGAAGGGCATTTTCCGAATATCTCTGCCGGAATCGCTGCGGAATATAGGGCCAGTGATACGTGTGCGCCACGGTTCCGAGGTCGCAAAGCCGGCAGGCCCGCCGCGAGACGGGCGTAGCGACCCGGAGGCAACCGTCACGCGGGTGAAAAAAATTTTTACGTGATTCTGATCCTGCTTCTTGACACGCAGTTTTCCGCGAAAATTCGCGGAGTTGGTCCTCCACAATATCTGGTGGGTAAGATTCCGTTTACCACTTCCCGCTTGCGCGGCCCCGAAAACGGTGTCCATACTTAGCCCCTGTCGCGCATCGCGACACAAAATCTGGGACGGACCACTGGCCGGTGTCCGGGGCTCTCTTGCGCAGACGCGCACCCCGGCAACGGAGAACTGTCCCTGAATCGATGCGGCGGCAGGAACGGCTCAAATCTGCTGGGGGAACAAAGAACATGCGTATCCGGCGTCAGTTCACGGTTGAAGGTCAGTCGCCCTATGCGGGTGTGCCGTTCCGCAAGACGTCGAGCGAAATCAGAAATCCCGACGGATCCATCGTCTTCAGCCAGGACGAGATCGAGGTGCCGGAAACGTGGAGCCAGGTCGCTTCCGATGTTCTTGCGCAGAAATATTTCCGCAAGGCAGGCGTGCCCGCCCGGCTGAAGCCCGTGCCGGAAAAGGACGTGCCAGAGTGGCTGTGGCGCAGAGCCGCCGACGGCCCGGCGACTGTGGGCGAAACCTCCGCGCGGCAGGTCTTCGACCGTCTGGCCGGGACGTGGACCTATTGGGGCTGGAAGGGCGGCTATTTCGACACCGAAGCCGATGCGCGCGCCTTCCACGACGAGCTCTGCTTCATGCTGGCGACCCAGAAGGCCGCGCCCAACAGCCCGCAGTGGTTCAACACCGGACTGCACTGGGCCTATGGCATCGACGGGCCGAGCCAGGGCCATTACTACGTGGACCATGTGACCGGGCGGCTCGTGAAATCCAACTCGGCCTATGAGCACCCGCAGCCGCACGCCTGTTTCATCCAGAGCGTGAAGGACGATCTCGTCAACGAAGGCGGGATCATGGACCTCTGGACGCGCGAAGCGCGGCTGTTCAAATACGGGTCGGGCACGGGTACGAATTTCTCGTCGCTCCGCGCGGAAAATGAGCGGCTGTCGGGCGGCGGCAAATCCTCCGGGCTGATGAGCTTTCTCAAGATAGGCGACCGCGCAGCTGGCGCGATCAAGTCCGGCGGCACAACACGCCGGGCCGCCAAGATGGTGATCGTGGATATCGATCATCCGGATATCGAACAATTCATCGACTGGAAGGTGATCGAGGAGCAGAAGGTTGCCAGCATGGTCGCCGGCTCCAAGCTCGCCGAAAAGCATCTGAAAGCGGTGATGAGAGCCTGCATCAACTGCGATGGTTCCGGCGACGACTGTTTCGATCCGACCAAGAATCCGGCACTACGCCGCGAAATCCGCGCAGCACGCAAGAGCATGATTCCGGACAACTACATCCAGCGCGTCATTGCGTTCGCCAGACAGGGCTACAAGGACATCGACTTCCGAACCTATGACACCGACTGGGATTCCGAAGCCTATATGTCGGTATCCGGCCAGAATTCCAACAACTCGGTGCGCGTTACCGACGAGTTCCTGCGCGCCGTGCTGGAAGATCGTGAGTGGAGTCTCACCTATCGTGGGTCGGGCAAAGTCGCCAAGACGGTGAAGGCGCGCGAGTTGTGGGAGAAGATATCCTACGCCGCCTGGGCCTGCGCCGACCCCGGCATCCAGTTCCACACGACTGTCAACGACTGGCACACCTGCCCGGCCGGCGGGCCGATCCGCGCGTCCAATCCGTGCTCGGAGTATATGTTCCTGGACGACACGGCATGCAACCTGGCGTCGCTCAACCTGATGGCATTCCGGGCGGAGGACGAAAGCGGCCGCAAGATATTTGACGTGGCTTCCTTCGAACACGCCGTCCGGCTGTGGACGATCGTGCTTGAAATCTCCGTCCTGATGGCCCAATTCCCGAGCCGGGAAATTGCGCAACTTTCCTACGACTACCGGACGCTCGGCCTGGGCTACGCCAATATCGGCGGCCTGCTCATGTCCGCCGGCATTCCCTATGATAGCCGAGAAGGTCGGGCTATTGCCGGCGCCATTGCGGCGGTCATGACAGGTGTGTCCTACGCCACGTCGGCGGAAATGGCCGGCGAGCTTGGGCCCTTCCCGGAGTTTGCGGCCAACCGCGATGCGATGCTGCGCGTGATCAGAAACCATCGCCGCGCGGCGCATGGCGACGCCGGCGGCTATGAATCGCTGCACACGCTTCCGGTCCCGCTCGACCACGACGCGATTTCCCAGAAGGATCTGGCAGCCGCAGCCAAGCGCGCATGGGACGATGCATTGTCGCTCGGCGAAACGTTCGGATACCGCAATGCCCAGGCGACGGTCATCGCGCCGACCGGGACCATCGGTCTTGTGATGGATTGCGATACGACGGGCGTTGAACCCGACTTTGCGCTGGTCAAATTCAAGACGCTGGCCGGCGGCGGATATTTCAAGATCATCAACCGCTGCGTTCCAGAAGCGCTGGAAGCGCTGGGCTACACCCAGGCGCAGATCGACGATATCGTGGCCTATGCCGTCGGTCACGGAACGCTCGAAGGCGCAAATGCGCTGTCCCATGCGGCGCTGCGGGCCAAGGGTTTCGGGGACGCCGAAATCGAGAAAATCGAGGCCGCGCTGGAACAGGCCTTCGACATCCGCTTCGTTTTCAACAAGTGGACGCTTGGCGAAGATTTTTGCACGCAAACGCTGAAGCTCGATCCGGCCGAACTGGACGCACCCGATTTTGACATGCTGAAGGCGCTCGGCTTTTCCAAGGCCGAAATCGATGCCGCCAATCTTCACGTCTGTGGCGCCATGACACTCGAAGGGGCGCCGCACCTGAAGCTGGAACACCTGCCCGTCTTCGATTGTGCATCACCTTGCGGGCGCATCGGCAAGCGGTCGCTCTCGGTCGAAAGTCATATCCGTATGATGGCTGCGGTTCAGCCGTTCATTTCCGGCGCGATTTCCAAAACCATCAACATGCCGAATGCTGCCACCGTGAAGGAATGCGGCGAAAGCTACATGCTGTCCTGGAAGCTGGCGCTGAAGGCCAATGCACTCTATCGCGACGGTTCAAAGCTCAGCCAGCCCCTGTCGGCTCAGGCCTTCGGTTTCGACGACGATGAAGACGAGATGGACGATCTGATTGCCCAGCCGGCGGCCGCGCGCGCCACGGTGGTCAGCGAGCGTGTGGTGGAAAAAGTGGTCGAGCGCGTGATCCGCGCGCGGGAACGCGAACGCCTGCCCCAGCGGCGCAAAGGCTACACGCAGAAGGCCATCGTTGGCGGGCACAAGGTCTATCTGCGCACCGGCGAATATGAAGACGGCCGGCCCGGCGAAATCTTCATCGATATGCACAAGGAAGGCGCGGCGTTCCGCAGCCTGATGAACAATTTCGCGATCGCCATCTCGATCGGCCTGCAATATGGCGTGCCGCTCGAGGAATTCGTGGAAGCCTTCACCTTCACGCGGTTCGAGCCGGCCGGACTGGTGATCGGCAACGACTCGATCAAGAACGCAACCAGCGTTCTGGACTACATCTTCCGCGAACTCGCGGTGAGTTATCTAGGACGCAACGATCTGGCGCATGTACCGCCGGCGCGGGACGACGATCTTGGCCATGGTGACGGCGCGGGCAAGGGCGACGACCGCGAAATCGCACGGGTCATCAGCCGGGTGGCGTCCACCGGTTATTACCGGGGCAATCCGCTCGTGGTCGTGCGGGGCGGCGCCGCCCCCAAGCTCGAAATCGCCCACGAGCACGAACACCTCCATGTGCAGGATCATGACGGGGTGCTGGATGCGACCCTGGATGCCGACATCACCGTTGAGGAGACACTGGAAGTGGCCGGCGTCGCCGCCGGCAACCCCATCGCGGACGTCATGAATGCTCTTGGCGAAAGGCTGTCCGCCGCCGCGGGTGAGGCCGCGGAAGCGGCGGGACGGGTGCGCGAGACCTATGCCAAGCGCGCAGCCGAAGCCCGCCTGAAGGGTTTCGAAGGCGACGCCTGCGGCACTTGCGGAAACTTCACGCTCGTCCGCAACGGCACCTGCATGAAATGCAACACTTGCGGGTCAACCAGCGGGTGCAGCTGACCGAGTGCGAATCAGTGTATGGAGATGACAATGGCCAAGGCACTGAAAGCAGCAAAAGTTCACTGGGTGGCGGACCCGGGTCCGGCGCGCCCTGCGAAGGCAAAGAAGCGTCCTGAGCTTGTCGTGGTGGCGCCCGCCGATGCGGCGCCGTCAGCAGACGGCGGCGCCCGCAAGCTTCAACGCCTTGTGCAAGCCGCCTTGCGGCCCAAGCAGGCGAAGGCCGCCGGCCGCAACGCAAAGCGGCGGGTCGAAGTAATGGGCGACAACGGTTGCGTTCTTGCCGCCTACACGCTCGTGCTGGAAGCCGATTCACTGGATGCCGAATTCGAGGAAGCCGCGTTGATCCTGGCCGAAGGCGATCTGACGGCTGGCGAGACCACGCATCTTCGGGCGCGCTGCCGGCCCTGACCGCCGTGCGAATGCCTCCCGGTCTCCACGGCCCACATCCACGACAGGCAACTGTTATCATGAAATTGCGCGCCGCGAATTGCCGCGTGAAAACTGACAGTCGTGACCGCTGCGGAAAACCGCATTCGCCATAAATATGAGGACGTCATCCAAAAGGTGCCGGCATGATTGTCAGAATGTGGCGCGGTGAAGTACCGAAGGAAAAGAAGGCGGCCTACATCGAATATCTGCATAAGACGGGGCTCAGCGACTATCGCAACACGCCGGGCAACCGGGGTGTGTCCCTGCTCTGCCGCGATGTCGGCGACGCGGTGGAATTCACGACCATGACCTGGTGGGACAATATCGAAGCCATCAAGCGCTATGCCGGAGAGGACTACCGGAAGGCACGCTATTACCCGGAAGACGCAAATTACCTGAAGTCTTTTGCGCCCACGGTGGATCATTTTGAAATGATCTACGACTCGCGCGGCTAAATACCGACGGCGCCCGATTACCCTTTCGCCCGCAGCAGCCGGGCCTTCTGGCGCTGCCAGTCACGCGCCTTCTCGCTTTCGCGCTTGTCGTGCAGCTTCTTGCCGCGCGCGATCCCCAGCTCGATCTTGGCAACGCCCCTGGGGTTGAAATACATCCGCAACGGCACCAGTGTCATGCCCTCGCGCTGCACCGCAGACGCGAGCTTGCGCGCCTCGCGCTTGTGCACGAGCAGCTTGCGCGGCCGCCGCGGCTCGTGATTGAAGCGGTTCGCCATCAGATATTCCGGAATGTAGGCGTTGACGAGCACGATTTCGCCGTCCTTCGCCTGGGCGTAGGATTCCCCGATTGTCGCCTTGCCCTGCCGGAGCGATTTGACCTCTGAGCCCGTGAGCACGATGCCCGCCTCGAGTGTAGACTCGATGGCATAGGCATGACGGGCTTTGCGGTTGTCTGCGACGATCTTGCGCTCGTCGTCCTTCTTCCTGGCCATGTCAGGTCTTTATGCCGGCCAGCGCCATTGCTTCGCGGACCCTGGCGCGCGCGCCCTCGGTGACCGGCATCATGGGCGGGCGTACCTCGTCCGAACACAGGCCGAGGAGCGATGCGGCATATTTCACCGGCGCGGGGCTGGGCTCGCAAAACAGGGCGTCATGAAGCGGCATCAATCTGTCCTGGATCTGCAGCGCCTTTCCGAAAGCGGCCTGTGCGCAGGCTTCCTGGAACTGTGCGCACAACTTCGGCGCCACATTTGCCGTCACGGAAATGCAGCCGTGGCCGCCATGGGCCATGTAACCCAGGGCGGTGGAATCGTCGCCCGAAAGCAGCCGCCAATCCTGACCGCAGGCCAGGCGTTCGCGCGAGGCGCGCGCCAGGTTAGCCGTGGCATCCTTAACGCCGACGATATTTGCGATCTTTGAAAGGCGCACCATCGTTTCCAGCGAGATTTCCACGATGGTCCGGCCGGGGATGTTGTAGACGATGATCGGGAGGTCCACGGCTTCGGCAATCGCGGCAAAATGGCGGTAGATGCCTTCCTGCGACGGCTTGTTGTAATACCCCGTGACCGAAAGAATGGCGTCGGCCCCCGCCTGCCTGGCGTTGCGTGCCAGATCGATGGCATGGGCGGTGGAGTTGGACCCGGCGCCGGCGATCACGGGCACCCGGCCGCCGGCTTCTTCGACGCATAACTCGATGACGCGGCGGTGCTCATGATCGGTGAGCGTGGGAGATTCGCCGGTGGTGCCGCAGGGCACCAGCCCATGGCTTCCCTCTGCGATCTGCCAGCTGACCAGCCTGCGGAACGCCGCCTCATCCACCGCTCCGTTCCGGAACGGGGTGATGAGCGCGGGGATGGAGCCCTTGATGCGGTCGCGAAGCGCGGCCATGGGAAACACCGATAACGAATATCGCAATGAAGTTACCGCCCACGGGGCTTTCGCCGCAAGGCACCGCTCTGATCTACTGGGATTTCCAAAGGAGACCTGTCATGCCGCTGGAAATGCGCAGCCATTGCGAGCGCTGCGAAGCTCCCCTGCCGCCCGAAAGCGATGCCGCGCACATATGCAGCTACGAATGCACCTTCTGCGGGCCATGCACCGAAGAAATGGGCGGCATTTGTCCGAATTGCGGCGGCGAGCTGGTACGCCGTCCGCGCCGCATCAAACGGCAAGGCTGAAATGATCTGAAAAATTTCAGGCGGTTCTGGTTTGGCGGCACGTCTGCCGTTATTGTTGGCCGCCGCTGGCCCGTCCGAAAGCGTTGTTCATGAGCGCCAGACAGTTTTGCCTTGCCGCCGTCTTGCTAGTCTCGACGGCCACATTGGTATTTGCGCAGCCGCCGGCGGTTCCCAGCTCGCGTCCCTTGCCAGCCGGGCTTGTCCAGAAGGGCGGCGTCATCATGATGCAGCCGGTGGATTCCGGTTCCGATTCCGGCCCGTATATCAACGGCGAGCACCATGAGGGGATTCTGCACGTCCTGAGCGCATCCGATCATGATATTTATGAACGTGCGTTCGATGCCGCCAACAGCGGCGACTGGACCGGTGCAAAGGGCCTGGCCAGCCAGGGTCACGATGCCGCCGCAAGGCGGGTTGTCCAGTGGCGTTATGTGCTGGACAAGAACAGCGGCGCGTCCTTCGCCGAGATCGATCAATTCATCCGGAACAATTCCGATTGGCCGGCGCGCGACACCCTTCTCGCCCGCGCTGAAGAAGCGATCGATCCTGGAATGGATCCGCATGCGGTGATTGCGTGGTTCGGCGGGCGCGATCCAGTCACCGCCATCGGGAAGATCAGGCTCGGCGAAGCGCTGGTTGCGACGGGCTCCGCCACAAGAGGCCGCGCGCTAATTCGCGACGGCTGGATCAACGGAAGCTTCGATCCCTCCACCGAGCTACAGATCATCCAGAGCCACGGCGACATCCTGACACCGGATACCGACGCCCAGCGGATCAGCCAGCTTTTGTGGAACGGCGATGTTTCATCGGCGCGCCGGGAGCTTTCGCGGGTGGATAGCGCCACGCAGGCGATCGCGTCTGCCCGCATCGCCTTGCAGACCACATCCAGCCTGCGCTCCGTGCGCGGTGAATCGAGCGACAACGGTTTCCTGTTCGATCGCGCGCGGGCGGCACGCCGCGCGGGCCAGTATGACCTTGCAGAAACCCTGCTGAAACAGGTCAATGCCACGGCGGCGGCGGCGGCAAACGAAAATGCGTGGTGGCAGGAGCTCAACATTGACACGCGCGAGGCGATCAAGAGCGGCGACTATCGCAGGGCCTACAACCTTGTTTCGGATAACGGCATGTCGGGCGGACCCAACTATGCGGACGCGGAGTTCCTGGCAGGCTGGCTTGCCTTGCGCTTCCTGAAGGAACCGCGCACGGCGCTTTCGCATTTCCAGAAGGAAACAGCTGCTGTCGGCCGGCCCATCAGTCTCGCCCGCGGCCATTACTGGCAGGGCCGAGCCTATGAGGACCTGGGCGAACTGGCGAGCGCCTGGCGCGAATACCGCGCTGCGTCCCAATATCCCGAGACGTTCTACGGCCAGCTTGGGCTGGCCAAGATCGATTCCACGCCGACACTGCACCTCCGCAATGCGGTGGTGGATGTTGCCGGGTCAAAGGCGGAATTCGACAGTGACGGCCTTGTGCCCGCCATCAAGGTTCTGGGCGATCTGGGCGAAGTGAGCCTGCTGCGCACCTTCGCCCTGCGCGATCTGGAGCTTCACCCCGCGCCCGGGCATGTGAAGCTTCTGGCGCAACTCCTGACCGACATGGGCTTTCGCGACATCGCGCTGCGCGTGGCCAAGACAGCGGCGTTTTCCGATACGCCGCAGATTGCCTTCACCCATCCGGTCATCGCGTTGCCGGCGACGACCGGACCGGGCGCAGCCCTTGAGCCCGCGTTCGTGCTTGGCATCATCCGGCAGGAAACGGAATTCGATCAGTATGCGGTGAGCGGCGCCGGCGCCGTCGGCATCATGCAGCTTTTGCCATCCACCGCGCGCCAGTCGGCGGCAAGCGCCGGCCTGACCTATCGCCCCAGCGATCTGGTGAGCAACCAGGATTACAACGTGAAGGTCGGGATGGCCGAACTGGGCAATGATTTCAGCGACTGGAACAACTCCTACATTCTGGCCGCCGCGGAGTACAACGCCGGCCCCGGCAATGTGAACAAGTGGCTTGCCGACTATGGCGACCCGCGGGGCGGCACCGATCCGATCGACTGGATCGAGAAGATTCCCTACAACGAGACGCGCAACTACGTGCAGCGCGTGATCGAGAACATGGAGGTCTATCGCAACCGGCTTGCCGGCCGCGACATGCCGCTGCGCATCGTCCAGGACCTGTCGAAAGTGCCGGTGGCGAGCCTGAAACCGCTCGCTTATGTACCCAGGCCCGGCGAGGGAACGGCGGCGATGCCTGGCACCGTGCCGACGCCATCGCCGCGGCCCGCCGGACAGGGCGCGAGCCCCGCGGCGGAAACGAGCCGCTAAATCCGGATCAGCGGGAAACGGAAAGCCACTCGCGCGCCAACTTCTGCGCTTCGGCGATCTGGGAAGGACTCATTTCGCTGGAAAGCTGCGCGCGCCAGCTCTTGGCTTCGTCCACGCCCCGCATGGCCGCGAGGTTGAACCATTTGTGGGCCGTCACGAAATCCACAGCCACGCCCTGCCCTGTCGAATAGGCAAGACCCAGATTGTAAAGCGCATCGGCGCGGCCCTGCTTGGCGGCCTGTTCGAATTGCGCCAGCAAATCCATATCGACGCAAGCCATCGAAAACCCCCTTGGGACATGAAACCGGGCATCCCGCCGGTTTCTTCTTCCACCTCTGATGGCGCGGGCATTCTCCCGCGCGCGGGACAATGCTGCGCAAGCCGAAGCTAAGGCGCGGTTAACGGCGCAATTCAGAAATCCTTAAGGATTGAGACAAAATCCGCGGGGATCAGGCGCGGGCGCGCTGTCCGAACAGGACCTTGCGCGCTTCTTCCTGCGCTTTCGGATCGTTGGCCTGTGCTTCCCGCAGTTCGCGGCCGAGCGCGACCCCCCTTTGCACGGCAGGCCGGGCCCGAATTCGCTCTTCCCAGGCCTTGAGATGGGGGAATTCGTCTAGATTCACATGGCGGCGGCTCGACAGGACCCAGCCCCAGCAGGCCATGTCGGCGATGGAATAGTCCCCCGCCAGATATTGCCGATCGGCCAGCCGCTTGTTCATCACGCCGAACAGGCGATGCACCTCGTCGGTGTAGCGCTTGATGGCATACGGAATCTTTTCGGGCGCGTAGTTGATGAAATGGTTGGCCTGCCCGCCCATCGGCCCCAGGCCCGCCATCTGCCAGAACAGCCATTCGTCAACTTCCACGCGCTTGCGTTCGTCGCGCGGATAGAACTTGCCGGTCTTCCGGCCGAGATATTGCAAGATCGCACCGGATTCGAAGACCGAGATCGGCTTGCCCCCCGGCCCGTCGGGATCGACAATTGCAGGCATCCGGTTGTTGGGCGAGATCTTCAGAAACTCCGGCGCGAACTGGTCGCCCTTGCCGATGTTCACGGGCTTCATCACATAAGGCAGCCCGGCTTCTTCCAGATAGATGCTGATTTTCCAGCCGTTCGGCGTGGGCCAGTAGTAGAGCTCTATGGGACGTTGTCTGGGAGTTCCGGAGCGGGCCCTGGTCGCGGCCACCTTCTTTTTCTTCTTGGGCTTGGCCGCGGCTGTCCTGGTAGCGCGATGGCGCTTGCCTCCGGACGCCGCGGCTTTTGCCTTTGCCATCTGCCGTTTCTACATCGTGATACGCAAAACGGCAAATGATCCGCGTTGCTTACAGCGTCGCGGTTATTTCTTCGCCTTCCGGCGACGGCGACGCTTCGTCTTGCGGGCCGCGCCCTTCGCGGCCGTCTTGCGGACGGCGCGCCTCTTGCTCTTTCTTTTCCTACCAGTCATTGGCATGAGTAACGACTCCTCTGCATT
>JAJPIX010000067.1 GCA_021324545.1 Alphaproteobacteria bacterium | reverse complement strand
GGAACCGGAGGCCTGAGGTGGATATCGGCGAGCTCGTCAAACGCGCGCAGGAAGCCCAGGCCAAGGCCCAGGCGCTTCAGGCCCAGATCGCCCAGATGGAAATCGAAGGCGTATCCGGCGGCGGTCTTGTGCGGGTCATATTGAACGGCAAGTCGGAACTGAAGCGCGTTATGGTGGATCCCTCGCTGCTCAAGCCGGAAGACCGCGAAATGGTGGAAGACCTGATCGTTGCCGCGCATGCCGACGCCAAATCCCGCCTCGACCGGCGCGTGAATGAGGAAATGGGCAAGCTTGCGCAAGGTCTTGGCCTGCCGCCGGGTTTCGGCATCGGCTGATGGCGTCTCACCCGGCCGGTCCTGAAATCGAGCGCCTGATCCAGCTGCTCGCAAGGCTTCCGGGCCTCGGCCCGCGCTCGGCCCGCCGCGCCGCGCTTGCGCTTCTGAAAAGGCGCGAAGGGCTGCTTGAGCCTTTGGGCTCGGCCATGCGCGAGGCGGCCGCCGCGATCAAGACCTGCGAGATTTGCGGCAATCTCGATACGCAAAGCCCCTGCGCCATCTGCCGCGATCCGTCGCGCGACAGCCATGTGCTGTGCGTGGTGGAAGATGTGGCCGATCTTTGGGCGCTGGAGCGCGCGGGCGTGTTCCGGGGCAAATATCACGTGCTGGGCGGTGCGCTGTCCGCGCTGGATGGCATCACGCCCGAGAAGCTGAACGTCACGTCGCTGCTGGCGCGCACAAAGGGTGGCGTGGACGAAGTGATCCTGGCCATGAATGCAACCGTCGAAGGCCAGACCACGGCGCATTTTCTCATGGACATGCTGGGCCAGGTCCATGTGAAGGTCACGCGCCTGGCGCATGGCGTGCCGGTGGGGGGCGAGCTCGATTATCTCGACGAAGGCACACTCTCGGCCGCCTTCAAGGCGCGAAGGGCGATCTAGAAAATCCCGCGCCCGAGCGTGGCTGCGAATACCGCAAAAATCGCAACGGCAGCCGCGAACCAGCCGGTATCGAATGTGATGGCGGGCGCATCGTTTTCCGGCTCCTTTTTTCGCCATCCGATGATGAGCAGCGGGAAGGAATTGGCGCCGATCTCCAGAAAGCCTTGCCCGATCGCGCCGGACCGGTCGGGTGTGTAGAAAACTGCCGCCAGCATGGCAAAGGCCGTGGCCGCCAGCCACGTTGCGCGCAACAGGTTACGCGTGCGCGCGGGCGAAAATCCCCTCATCGCGCCCGCCACAAGCCGGGCCGCCGTAAGATAAAGCCCGATGCCCAGAAGGATGCCCGGCGCGCGCCAGAGGCCCGAAGGCTCGCCCAGGAAAACCTGTCCGGCGATGGCATAGTCGCCGCGATTCTCGATCATCGAATCGACGAGATAACCGGCAGCCCAGAACAGGCTGAGCGCCATGACGCCAACCGCGAGCAATCGCGCGCGCACTGCCCGCGGCGGAACGGCCTTGAGCGCAATCAGGGCCAGAATGCCGGCGGTCAGGTTTCCCAGGGGACCGGCAAGCGATACGGAGGCGCTGCCTGCCGTGCACCGGAAATAGACGCTGGTGAGCTCTGTGATGCGTCCGCCGGCCAGCAGGCAGGCCGAGCCATGGCCGGCGGCTTCATGCGCCGCAGTCGCCACGCACATCGCGATCGCCGCAAGGCTGGCGGCCATCCGCATATCGTCGCGCATCGGAATCCCTATTTGGCCGCCAGCGACTTGGTCTCCGGCGCCGGAAGCGAAAGCTCCGCCTGCTCAATGCGGCCGGCGCGGGTCTCGATGCGCTTCATCGATGTCTCGATTTCGCCGATGTCCTTGCTGGTGCGCTCGAAATGCGCGCGCAGGTTCGCAACGCGCTCGCCCATCCGCCGCACGTCCTGCATCATTTCGCCCACCGCCGCCTGAATCTTGTGCGCCTGCTCGCGCATGCGCGCATCGCGCATCAGCGTCTGGATCGTGTTGATCGCCAGCATGAAAACATGCGGGCTGACAATCACCACCTGCGCGCGCCGGGCCTGCTGCACCACATCGCTGAAGGAGGTGTGCAATTCCGCGTAGATGGACTCGGATGGCACGAACATGATGGCCGGTGTCTGTACTTCCCCCGGAATGAGGTATTTTTCGGCGATGTCCTTCACGTGCTTCTGCACGTCCGCCTTCAGCCGCGCCATGGCCTGCTTGCGCTCGTCTTCGTTCGTCACCCCGCGCAAGGCCTCGAAGGCCTCCAGCGGGAATTTCGAATCCACCACGATGACGCCCTGCACATTGGGAATGCGGATGATGCAGTCCGGCCGCTTGCCGTTGGACAGCGTGTACTGGAAATCGTAATGCGTTGGCGGCAGCTGGTCGGCGACGATGGCTTCCATCCGCTCCTGGCCGAAGGCGCCGCGCGATTGCTTGTCCGACAGGATTTCCTGCAGCGAAACGACCTGGGTGCCCAGCGAAGCGATATTCTTCTGCGCTTCGTCAATCGTTCTCAACCGCTCCTGGATGCCGGCGAAGGTTTCGGCCGCCTTGTTGGCGTTTTGCGCCAGCGTATCGTTCAGCCGGTTGTTCAGCTCGGTCAGCGTTTCGGCCAGCGTCTTGCGCAGCGCTTCCTGGTTCTGCACAGTCTGGCTGAATTGTCCGGCGATCCTGCCCTGCTCGGTGATCAGCTGGTTGATCCGCGGATCGGCGGGCTTGCGCGTCACGGCATAGGCCACGATCAGGGCCGCGGCGACAATGGCGACGGCAAGCAGAACAAGCGCAAAATCCATGGGTTAACCGCTGCTTCTCTTGACCGGAAAAGGCCCAAAGCCTATCTCCGACTCATGACGATCCGCCCCATTATCACAGCACCCGACCCGCGCCTCAAAGCGGTGTCGAAGCCTGTCGAAATAGTGGACGATGACATCCGCAAGCTTGCCGACGACATGCTGGAAAGCATGTATGCGGCCGAAGGCATCGGGCTTGCGGCCATCCAGATCGGCGTGCCCAGCCGCGTCATTGTGATGGATCTCGACCAGAAGGACGGCAAAAGGAGGCCGCGCGTCTTCATCAATCCGAAAATCCTCTGGGCGTCGGATGAAACCACGATCTGCCAGGAAGGCTGCCTGTCGGTGCCGGACATCTGGGAAGATGTGGAGCGGCCTTCGAAAATCCGCGCCGAATGGCTGGATCGCAACGGCAAACGCGTGGAAGAGGAAGCCGAAGGGCTGCTCGCCACCTGCCTGCAGCATGAGATGGATCATCTGGAAGGCATTCTCTTCCTCGATCATCTTTCCCGGCTCAAGCGCTCGATTGCGCTGCGCAAGCTCGCCAAGGCCAAGCGTCTGAAAGAACCCGCGTGACCTCATGCTCCGACAGGCTCAGCATGAGGACTTCGGGATCGCCCTCACCCTGAGCTTGCCGAAGGGTGAGGACAAATGACGCTGCGCATCGCATTCATGGGCACGCCGGATTTCGCGGCGCCCACGCTGTCCGAACTGATCGGGCAGGGTCACGACATCGCCGCCGTTTACACCCAACCCGCGCGGCCAAAAGGCCGCGGGCTTGGCAGCGAACCCTCGCCGGTGGCGAAACTGGCCATGGCCGAGGGCCTTGAGCTGCGCACGCCCGAAAGCCTCAAAAGCGCGGAGGCGCAGGCGCAATTCGCCGCGCTCCATCTCGATGCCGCGGTGGTTGTGGCCTACGGGCTTCTGTTGCCATCGCCCATCCTCCATGCGCCCAGGCTCGGCTGCTTCAATCTGCATGCCTCGCTTCTGCCGCGCTGGCGGGGGGCGGCGCCCATCCAGCGCGCCATCGAAGCCGGCGATTCCGAAACCGGCGTTATGGTCATGCGCATGGAGGAAGGGCTCGACACCGGGCCCATCCTGATGGCCGAACGCACGGAAATCGGCCGCAAGACCTTCGGCGAATTGCACGATGAACTCTCGCTTCTGGGCGCAAGCCTGATGGCGCGCGCGTTGGCGGCGCTCGAACGCGGAAGCATCGAAGAAAAGCCGCAGGCCGCGGAAGGGGCGACCTATGCGAAGAAGATCGCCAACGAAGAAACTCGCATTCTGTGGTCGAAATCCGATGTGGCGATCGATTGCCTGATCCGCGCGCTGTCGCCTTTGCCCGGCGCCTGGTGCGAAGCCAACGAGGAGCGGCTGAAAATCCTCTATGCCGAGCCCGTGCCCGGCGAAGGCGTGGCCGGCGAGATCATCTCCGACGACCTCGTCGTCGCCTGTGGCGAAGGCGCGCTGAAGCTTCTGCGGCTGCAGCGCGCGGGCGGCCGCGCCATGCCTGCCGCCGAATTGCTCCGCGGCTTTCCGCTCCCCAAAGGCACGAAACTTTCCTGATGCCGCGCTACAAGCTCATCCTCGAATATGACGGCACCGGTTTCGTCGGCTGGCAGCGGCAGGAGAACGGCCCGTCAGTGCAGGCGGCCGTCGAAGAAGCGATATTCCGGTTTTCTTCGGAAATCTCCACCGTCACGGGCGCAGGCCGCACCGATGCCGGCGTGCACGCCATGGCGCAGGCGGCGCATTTCGATCTGGCGAAGGAATTCCCGGGGGAAAAAGTGCGCGATGCCCTGAACCACTTCCTGCGCCCCAGCGCCGTGGCCGTGATCCACGCGGCGGTCGTGCCGGGCGATTTTCATGCGCGTTTTTCGGCGGTGAAGCGCCGCTATTTCTACCGCATCCTGACCCGCCGCGCGCCGCCTGCGCTGGATCGCAACCGGGTGTGGCATGTCGTGCACGATCTGGATGCCGATGTCATGCACCATGCCGCGCAGGCCCTTGTCGGCCGGCACGATTTCACGACGTTCCGCTCCTCGGAATGTCAGGCAAAAACGCCGCTCAAGACGCTGGATGAAATCGCGGTGCGCCGCGCGGGCGATGAAATCCATGTCGAAACCGCCGCGCGCAGTTTCCTGCACAACCAGGTGCGCTCGATGGTGGGCTCGCTCAAGCTGGTCGGCGAAGGCAAGTGGCTCGCGCGCGACCTGAAAGAGGCGCTCGATGCCAAAGACCGCGCGGCCTGCGGGCCCGTGGCGCCGCCTGAGGGGCTTTATCTTCTGGGCGTGGATTACTGAAGGTCCACCAGCTCCACTTTGCCGGCCGCGATCGGTTGTCCCAGAAAGATTTCGCCCACGCGCGCAAAACGGTCCGGCGCGTCGGTGACAAGAAACGCGCATGTCTGCGCTCTTGTCCCGCGCCCGGACAGGTCTTTTTCTTCCAGAAGGGCGGCCACCGCTTGTGCGGTCGTCTCGGCGCTGTCCACCAGCGCGACATCGCCGGCCGCCTGTCGGATGACGTCGCGCAGCACCGGATAATGCGTGCAGCCCAGCAGCAGCGCGTTCGGCTTTGCGCGCGCGACAAGCGGCCCGAGATAGCGCTCGGCAATGGCCAGCGCGATGGGTCCCTGCGTCAGCCCCTCTTCGGCGATCGGCACGAACAGCGGGCAGGCCGCCTGGAACACCGCAGCCTTCGGTGCGCGCGCGTGAATGGCGTGGACATAGGCGCCGCAGTTCACCGTCCCTTCGGTGGCGATCACCGCGATGCGGCCGGATGGCGCGGCCTTCGCCGCGGCTTCCGCCCCCGGGCCGATCACCCCGATCACCGGCAGGGGCGCAAGTGCGGCCTCGACGGCCGGCAGCGAAACCGAAGCGGTGTTGCAGGCCACCACCACCATCTTCACATCGCGCGCCACAAGCGCGCGCGAAGCCTGCACGGCATAGCGCTCCACCGTTTCGCGGCTTTTGGTGCCATAGGGGAGCCTTGCGGTATCGCCCAGATAGACGAAGCTTTCGTACGGCAGCCGGCGCATCAGCGCGCGCATGACGGTCAGCCCGCCCATGCCGGAATCGAACACGCCGATGGGCCTGTTGTTCATCGCGGCGGATTTTCGAAATAGGCGGCAAGGATCGCTTCATAAATCGCCGTCAGCCGCGCGATTTCCGAAACGGCGGCGCCTTCGTCCACCTTGTGCATGCTGCCGCCGGGAAGGCCGATCTCGGCGACGGGGCAATGATCCTTGATGAAGCGCGCGTCGGACGAGCCGCCGCCGGTGGAAAATTCCGGCGTCGCATTTGTGGCGCGCGCAATTGTCCGCTGCAGCAGGTCCGTGAACGGTCCGGGCCTGGTCAGAAACGAAACCGCGCCAACCAGCACATCCAGCGAAAACTCCCCGCCCATGCGGGCGGTAACATTTTTCGCCACGCTTTCGACGCGCGCTTTCAGCGCATCGGCCGTATGCAGATCGTTGAAGCGGATGTTGCACGCCGCGCGCGCTTCGCCCGGAGAAACATTGGCCGCCGGATTGCCCACATCGAAGGTTGTGAAAACCAGCGTGGACGGCTCGAAATGTTCGCTGCCCTCGTCCAGCGGCGCGCCGGCAAGCCGTGTCACGATTTCGGCCAGGACCGGAATGGGGTTGAGCGCTTTTTGCGGATAGGCGGTGTGGCCCTGCACGCCCTTGACCGTGATCGCGATTTTCATGCTGCCGCGCCGGCCGATCTTGATGGTGTCGCCGGCCGTCTGCGCTGCCGTCGGCTCGCCCACGATGCAGTGATCGATGCGCTCTTCCTCTGCGCGCATCCAGTCCAGCACCTTTGCCGTTCCGTTCACCGAAAGCCCTTCCTCATCGCCGGTGATGAGAAGGCTGATCGAACCGTTCGGCTTTGTCCGGGCGAGATAGCGGCCGGCCGCGGCCACAAATGCGGCGATGCCGCCCTTCATGTCGGCGGCGCCACGGCCGTACAGCACGCCGTTTTCGATTGCGCCGCCGAACGGATCGTGCTTCCAGCCCTCGCCCGGCGGCACCACGTCGGTATGCCCGGCAAAGCACAAGTTCGGTCCCGTGCCGCCCCAGCGCGCATAGAGGTTTTCCACCCGCTCCCCGCCTTCGCCAAAGGCAAGCCGCCGGCATTCGAATCCCAGCGGTTTCAGCACGGCCTCGAGAACGGCGAGCGCGCCGCCATCGGCCGGCGTCACCGACCGGCAGCGGATCAGGTCTTGCGCCAGCGCGACGGGATCCATCCTGTCCATTCAGTCCCTGAGCAGGTCGTTGATGGATGTCTTGGCGCGCGTCTTTTCATCCACGCGCTTGACGATCACGGCGCAATAAAGCGAGGGCTTGCCCGCCTCTGCGGGCAGCGATCCCGCCACCACCACGGAATAGGGCGGCACACGGCCACGCATCGCTTCGCCGGTCGTCCGGTCCACGATCCTGGTGGATGCGCCAAGATAGACGCCCATCGAAAGCACGCTGCCTTCGCCCACGATCACGCCTTCGGCCACTTCGCTGCGCGCGCCGATGAAGCAGTTGTCTTCGATGATGGTGGGCATGGCCTGCAGCGGCTCGAGTACCCCGCCAATGCCCGCGCCGCCCGAGATGTGGCAATCGCGCCCCACCTGCGCGCAGGAACCCACCGTCGCCCAGGTGTCCACCATCGTGTTGTCGCCCACATGGGCGCCCACATTCACGAAACAGGGCATCAGCACCGCGCCTTTGCCGATGAAGGCGGAGCGGCGCACGATCGCGCCCGGCACGGCGCGGAATCCGGCCTGGCGAAAGCGCGCGGAATCCCAGCCTGAAAATTTTGAAGGCACCTTGTCCCACCAGTTGCCGCCGCCGGGGCCGCCCGCAATTTCTTCCATGTCGTTCAGCCGGAACGACAGCAGCACCGCCTTCTTCAGCCACTGGTGCACATGCCATTCGCCCCCGCGCTTTTCGGCCACGCGCAGCCTTCCGGAATCGAGCGCGCCCAGGGCGGCCTCCACCGCCTCGCGCGCGGGTCCCCGCGTCGCGCCGGAAAGGGTTTCGCGCGTCTCCCAGGCCGCATCGATAATGCGTGCAAGGTCCTGATCGTCCATCATGGGCGCAACATGGCCGAAGCGGGGTTTTCAGGCAATCCGAAGGTCAAAACCCGCTAACCAAGAGCGTTTAACGGGCATTAATCGCGTCGTCCGCAGAATGGGCGCAAGAGGTGGGGTGGAGTGAGCCAGCTTCTTGCGGCCCCGGCTGCGCCAAAGCGCGAAGAGGTCCTGAAAATCCTCGAAGAGCACCGCAACGATGCGGAGGCCCGGCTGGCGTCCATGCACGAAACCGCGCCGGAGGTACTCTATTATCTCGCAACGGAAAACGACGCACAGACCCGCCGGCTGGTTGCTGCAAATCCCGCGGCGCCGGCCCATGCCAACCGGCTGCTGGCGGATGACAGCGACGACGAGGTGCGCGCCGAACTTGCGCGCAAGATCGGGCGGCTTCTCCCCGATCTTTCGGCGCATGAAAACAGGCGGATCGTCCAGCTGACCATCGAGACGCTGGAAAAGCTTGCCGCCGACCAGCAGCCGCGCGTGCGGCGCATTCTCGCCGAAGAAATCAAGTCGCTCGATTGCGTGCCGAAGCATGTGGTGGACGGGCTGGCGCGCGATGCGGAGATCATGGTGGCCGCGCCCATCCTGGAATATTCCCCGCTTCTGTCGGACGCCGACCTGATAGAGATCATCGCGGCCGCGCGCGCCGGCGAAGCGCTCGCCGCGATTGCCCGCCGCAATTCGGTCAGCGCCGAAGTGTCCGATGCGATCGTCACCTCGCTCGACGTGTCGGCCGTGGCGGCGCTTCTCGCCAATCCGAAGGCGCGCCTGCGCAAGGAAGCGATGGAAAAGATCGTTGCCAACGCCCGGGAGATCGAAGCCTGGCATTTGCCGCTGGTCCTGCGGGTTGATCTCTCCCGGCGCGTCATCCGCCGCATCGCGGGCTTTGTCGGCGCCGCGCTGCTCGAAAGGCTGGGCGCCCGCCACGGGCTGGACGCAAAAACGCGCGAAAAACTTGGCCGCGAGATGCAAAAGCGCATCAAGGCAAAAAAGGAATCCGTCCACGATGGCGGCGAGGATGCGGTGCATGAAGTCGCGCGCGCGCAGGCGGCCGGAACGCTTGATGAGGCGTTTGTCGAAGAGGCGGCCGAAGACGGGCGGCGCGAAACCGTGATTGCGGCGCTGGCGGCCCTTGCGGGCATTCCGCTGGCGCTCGCGCGGCGCATCGTTTCGTCCCATTCGGCCAAGCCGGTCATCGCGCTGTGCTGGCGCGCGGGCCTTGCCATGCGTGCGGCGTTCAAGATCCAGACGTTCATCCTGAAGCTTCCGGCGCGCGAAATCCTGCCGGCGCGCGGCGGAGTCGATTTTCCGATGACCGAAGACGAGATGCGCTGGCACCTCGACTATTTCGGGATCAGCGCCTGAGCCGACAGCGGGGCCACAAGCCCCTCGTCGCTGATGTGGGCGGAAAAGCCCGAAAGGCCCCTGGTTTTCGTTTCGGCGAAGCCTTCCTCGGTCAGCCCGCGCGCCTTGCACTTGCCGTGGCCGTAAATCTCGAACTGGATGTTCGTCACGCAGAACTTTGCGCTGCCCGAAACAAGCGCCTGCCCGCCCTTGCGCTCCGCCAGAAGCCAGACGGAGTCGTTTTTCAGGGGCGTTGCGATGGCCTTGGCGCAGCTGCCCGGCGGCACCATCCACCAGCCGCGAGACACGAAGTCGCTTCCGCTTTTGAGCCCGATCGCCGACCAGACCGTTTCGTCGGTGTCGTTGCAGATTGAATAGCCCGCCGGTGCGGCAACCTTCATCGCCTCGGTTTCAAGCGCATCGAACAGATCGTCGCTGCCGGCGTTGTCGGCGATCTTCATGCGCTTGCGAAACTGCGCCAGCGCCGCGTCGGTCGCCTTGTCGGGCCTGCCGTCAATCTGCGCGATCTTGTAGCCGTTGTCGCGCAACAGGCGCTTCAGCCCGGCCGCGCGCGCGGCATCCATGCCGCCGATGTCGGGCGCTTCGGTGAACGTCATGGTCCAGTTGCGCATCGCGCGCGTATCCAGAAGCGCAAACGGCGTCGGAAAGGCGTCTTCCGACGGGCAGTTCGGCGCCCCAAGCTGCGCCTTGAGCGAGAAATCGGTGTTCTTCGCGCAGAGCTCCGTCTTGCCGGCCCACAGGCGCGACGGGCCGGAATGGGCCTGCGATGTCCGCGCGAACACATAATAGGGGCCCGTCGAAAGTCCCTGCGCAATGGCGATTTCGCAAGATCCCGGCGCAAGGCGCGTCCAGCCCTGGGTCTGGATTTGCGGGCCCGATTGTTCGCCTGTCGCCGCATAGAGCACATAGCTTGTGCGGTTGCAGAGCTGCAGGCCCGCCTTCGCCGGCTGCGGCAGGAACAGCGCCGCCGCGGCCAGCGCAATTGCCCACGCCCCATACGCAGCCCGAAAACGGCTCATTCTGCGGTGATCATCGTGCCCGCGCCGTGCTCAGTGAAAAGCTCGAGCAGGATCACGTGCGGAATCCGGCCGTCGAGGATGACTGCGGCTTCCACGCCGCTTCTGACGGCCGCAATGGCGGTTTCGATTTTCGGAATCATGCCGCCGGAAATCGTACCGTCGGCGATGAGGGCCTCGGCTTCGCTCACCGTCAGGCGCTGGATCAGCTTGCCCTGCCGGTCCAGTACGCCTTCCACATCGGTCAGCAGAAGAAGCCGGGTGGCGGCCATCGCGCCCGCGATCGATCCGGCCACGGTGTCGGCATTGATGTTGTATGTCTCCCCGCCTGCGCCCACGCCGATCGGCGCGATCACCGGTATCAGCGCCGAATTGATGATCGTGCGCAACACTTCGGGATTGATGCGTTCGGGCTCGCCCACAAAGCCCAGATCCATCGGCCGGCGCTCAAGCGTCATGGGATCCATCTTCACCGGCTCGAGCTTTCGGGCCACAATCAGGTTGCCGTCCTTGCCCGAAATGCCCACGGCCCGGCCGCCGGCGGCGTTGATGCCCTTGACGATCTGCTTGTTGATCGAACCTGCCAGCACCATCTCGACCACTTCGATGGCCGCCTCATCGGTCACCCGCAGCCCGTCCACGAAACGCGAAGGGATCGCAAGCTTCGACAGCAGCGCGCCGATCTGCGGGCCGCCGCCGTGCACCACGACGGGGCCGATGCCCGTCTGCTTCATCAGCACGATGTCCTGCGCGAAATGTTCGGACACGCCGCCTTCCATGGCATGCCCGCCGTATTTCACCACGACGGTCTTGCCGTCGTATTTCAGGATGTAGGGCAGGGCCTCCACCAGCACGCGCGCGGTGGAACGCCAGCGCGCCAGCGTGCGCAAATTCCGGTCCTGGCCGATATCGTCCTGCAGCGCCATGCCTGCCCCGGATTTCACCGGATGGCTTATACCCCGAAACTTTGCCGGCGGGCCAGCGCGGCAACATGCGATTTGAGCCCCTCAAGGCCTTCGCCGGTCAGGGATGAAACGACGATCGCTTCGGGATGCGCCGCCGGATGTCGGGCAAGCTCGGCCTGAATCCGCCTGAGGCTTTCGCCGCGCTCGGCTGCTTTCACCTTGTCGATCTTGGTCATGACCGCGCAGAAGGAAATCGCCGCCCTGTCGAGCAGCGCCATCGCCTCGCGGTCGTTATCCATGATTCCGCGCCGGGCATCGATGAGAAGCAGGACGCGCCTGAGCGTGCGCCGCGTCGCCAGATAGCTGCCGATCAGCCGCTGCCACTCGCCCGCGATGCTCTTTGCGGCTTTTGCGTAACCATAACCGGGCAGGTCCGCGAGGATCAGGCTGTCGCCAATGCGGAAGAAATTGATCTGCCGCGTGCGCCCCGGCGTCCTGGAAACGCGCGCCAGCGCCTTTCGGCCGCACAGCGCGTTGACGAGCGAAGACTTGCCGCAATTGGATCGTCCGGCCAGCGCCACTTCCGGCAAATCCGTCGGCGGAAAGGCCCCGGGGTCTGCGGCGCCGGCAATGAATACGGCCGTCTGCGCAAAAAGCCTTGCGGCCGCGGCCGGAGAATCGGCCGCCGTCATTCGGCGGGCTTGGCGCCGGAAATCCGCTGCCTGAGGTTTGCAAGCCAGCGCGGCATTTTCAGATTCTCGATCAAATGCACCGGAACGCCCTGCCTGCGCATCATCACATATTGCTGCAGGATGGTGAGCACGTTGTTCCACGTCCAGTAGATCACAAGCCCCGCCGGGAACGACGACATCAGCGCCGTGTAGAACACGGGCAGATAGGTGAACATCTTGGCCTGCACCGGATCGGCCGGGGCGGGATTCATCTTCGTCTGCACCCATTGCGATATGCCCATCAGCGTGGGCCACACGCCGATATGCAGGAACCAGGGAATGAAATCGGGAATCGAATAGGGCAGAAGCCCGTAGAGATTGAGGAACGAGGTCGGATCGGCGGCCGACAGGTCCTGGATCCATCCGAAGAACGGCGCGTGCCGCATCTCGATGGTCACAAACAGGACCTTGTAGAGCGAGAAGAACACCGGAATCTGCAGAAGGATGGGAAGGCAGCCGGAAACCGGGTTCACCTTCTCGCGCTTGTAAAGCTCCATCATTTCCTGCTGCTGGCGCACCTTGTCGTCGGCAAAGCGCTCGCGGATGCGCTGCATTTCCGGCTGCAGCTTCTTCATCCGCGTCATGGATTTGTACTGGCGGTCGGCAATGGGGAAGAACAGGATTTTCACCGCCAGCGTGAGCAGCAGGATGGCGATGCCGAAATTGCCGACATAGCGGTAGAAAAAGTCGAGCAGATAGAAGATCGGCTTGGTGAAGAAGAAGAACCAGCCCCAGTCGATCGCCAGATCGAAGCGCGAAATATGCGCATTGTCGCGATAGCTGTTGAGGATGGAAACCACCTTGGCCCCGGCGAAAAGCCGGTTGGTCAGCGAAGCGCTTCCGCCGGCCGGAATTATCTGTCCCGAAAGGCGATAGTCCGCCTGGAAGGCCTGCACGCCATGCAGCATCGTGGTGTGATAGGTGGCATCGAAGGGCCGGTCTTGCGGCGGAATGACCGCCGCCATCCAGTATTTGTCCGTGATGCCCACCCAGCCGCCGGTGGCGCTGAAATTCGTCGGCGGCGTGTCCGGCTTGAAATCGCCGTAGCTTGCGTCTTTCAGCGTGTCGCCCGCTACGCCGATAAAGCCCTCATGCACGACCCAGTAGTGCTGCGTGTTGGGAATCCCGTCGCGCGCGACATAAGCGTAAGGATAAAGCGTCTGCGCCTGCGCGCCCTCGTTCTTCACCGAATCGGTCACGGTGAACAGATATTGGTCGTCCACGCTGATGGTCCGGGTGAAGACAAGACCCTTGCCGTTGTCCCAGACAAGCGTCACCGGATGGCCGGGCGAAAGCACCCCGCCGCCCGTCTGCCGCCACGGCGTGGAATCGCCGGGCACGGGAATGTGCGAGCCCTCCGGCGCCACCCAGCCGAATTGCGCGTAATACGGATAGTTCGTGCCGGTGGGCGACAGAAGAACGATCTCCGGGCTCCTGGGATCGATGGTTTCGTGGTAGTGCCTGAGCCTGAGATCGTCGATCCGCGCGCCTTTCAGCCGCAACGAACCGTCCACGGTCGGAGTTTCGATCGCAATTCGCGGGCCGCCCGCCTTCAACGCCTGCGCGCGCGTCAGATGCGCGGGTCCTTCGCCTGCCGCCGGCGCCTGCGTGGACGGCGCGGACGGATGCCTTTCCACCTGTTCCACGCGCGTTGAAGGCGCAGGCTTCTGCGTCTTCATCTGCGGCATGGCGACGAAATATTCCCAGCCGAAAATCACGGCTGCGGAAAGAATGATGGCAAGCAGAAGGTTGCGGTTTTCGGACATGCGTTTCTTTTATCTTGCAGGCGGAACGGGATCGAAGCCGGACGAGCCGCCAAGCCATTTGATGGGATGGCAACGCAACAGCCTTTTGACGGCAAGCGCGGGCCCCTTGACCGGGCCGTGCAGCCTGATTGCTTCCATCGCATAGGCCGAGCAGCTGGGCTGATAGCGGCAGGATGCGGGCAAAACCGGCGAGACGAAGAGGCGGTAGAACCGGATCGGCAGAACAAGGGCGGCGATGGCCATCGCACGCAAGGGGCCGGTGAAGCGGTTCATGCCTTGTCTTTTCCTGCTGGCGGCCCGCCGAGTCTTGCATGAACCGCGGCGAGCGCCGCGGTCAGATCCTCAAGGAGGCCCGAAAAAGGCCGCGTGAGCGTTTCGCGCCGCGCGACGAGAACATAGTCATTGCCACCCCTGCCATAAAGGGGAAGAAGGGCTGCGGCGGCGGCGCGCAGGCGCCGCTTGGAGCGGTTGCGTTCCACCGCGCCCCCCACTTTCCGGCTCGCCGTAAAGCCCAGCCTCAGGCGGCCGGGTTGCGCGAATTTCTCCGGCGTGACGCAGGCTTCCAGCGTCAGCCCGGCCATGCGCTTGCGCACGCCCGCCTGGGCGCGAAGGAAATCGGCACGGACTTTCAGGCGATCCATCTGGAGCCGGATGGAAGACTCTTGCGGCACCCGGCCGGTCAGGCCGAAAGCTTCTTGCGGCCATGCGCGCGCCGGCGCGACAGCACCTTGCGGCCGCCCTTGGTGGACATGCGCGCACGGAATCCGTGACGCCTCTTGCGCACGATCCGGCTCGGCTGATAGGGGCGCTTCATGGGCTTCAGGGGCTCCGAAAAGAGCCGTGCTTCTAGGCAGCGCCCCTTCCGCTGTCAACCTTTCGCGAGCCGGGCGGCGGCCGCAGCGCCAAGGGTTGACGTTGCGGCCCCGATTGGCCCTATGACCCTGTGGACGCCCCGCAACGCCCCGCCGCAGACGATCAGCCCGGCCGCTTCCGGCCGGCGCGGGCGGTTCCACTTGCCATCCTGCTCTGCGGGCTTGTGCTCTTCTTCGCGATGGGCTGGCACCATTACTTCACGCTCGCCACGCTCAAGGAGCACCGCGACCTGCTTCTGGGCCATGTGCGCGACCATCCCTTCCTGTCGGCGGCGGTTTTCTTCGGCATCTATGCGGGCGCGCTGTCCTGCTCCATCCCCATCAACACGCCGCTCAATGTGGCGGGCGGCTTCCTGTTCGGCTGGCTGGAAGGCGGCCTGCTCGCCATCACGGCGGCCACGCTGGGTGCCACCGTCATCTATCTTGCAACCGACACGGCCCTTGCCGGCCCCTTGCGGGCGCTCGGCGGCAAGCCGCTCATCCGGGTGGAAGACGCGATCCGCAGGAATGCGCTCTTCTATCTTCTGATTTCCCGCATCGTCCCGATCTTTCCGTTTGTCCTTGTGAATGTTGCGGCGGGCATGCTGGATGTGCCGCTGGGCACGTTTGTCCTCACCACCTTCTTTGGGGAAATGCCGGTCACCTTCACCTACGCAAGCCTGGGCAGCGGGCTTGGGCGGCTGTTCGACCATGGCGCAAGGCCGAGCTTTCATCTGCTGGCGCAACCGTCCATTTTTCTGCCGCTGCTTGCGCTTGCGCTTTTTGTTCTGATCCCCTTCGGCTGGCGCGCCTACAGCATGCGCCGCAAGCCCCGGGGCTGAGGGTGGCTCCCTGTTTCGCATCGCGGGAATCCTTTAAGCATTGCGGCCCATGGCGGGTGGCAGACATCTGCGTCTCGAACGGGCCTGGAATTTCGCGGCGCACAGCCTGTCCGGGCGGCTTCTGCTTTTGACGCTGCTTTATGTGCTGGTGAGCGAAGTGGTGATCTTCGTGCCGACCGTCGGGCGCTACCACCGGAGCCTGCTCGATAACCACATCGAATCGGCCGAGCTCGCGATCCTGCCCTTCACCGAGGCGGGCGGGGAAAAGCTTTCGATGCGCCTGCGCACCCAGCTTCTGATGCGCGCGGGCGCAACGGCGGTGATGCTCAAGCGGCCCGAGCAGAGCGAGCTGTTCCTCATGCACGCCATGCCCGGGCACATCGACGTGACCATAGACCTGCGCAGTTCGACCCCGCTGGGCGACATGGCGCATGCGCTCGACTGCATCTTCATGGGCGGCAACCGGATCCTGCACGTGATTTCGCGCACGCAGATTTCCGGCGCCCAGACGGTCGAGGTGATCGTAAGCGAAGGAACGATAAGGGCCGCGCTTCTCGATTATTCCGAACGGGCGCTTCTGGTGGCGCTGGGCATTTCCATTGCGGCGGCCATTCTGGTCTTCGTCAGCCTCTATCTCATTTTCGTGCGGCCGATGGGGCGGATCACGCAGGCGATGCTCTCGTTCCGCGAAAATCCGGAAGACCCGGGGCGCATCATGGCGGTGTCGGCGCGGCCCGACGAAATCGGCGTGGCCGAGCGGGAGCTTTCCGCCATGCAGCGCGACATCTACGGCTTTCTTCAGCAGCGCGCGCGGCTTGCGGCACTTGGCGCGGCCGTGGCGAAAATCCAGCACGACCTTCGCAACATCCTGGCCAGCGCGCAGCTTGCATCCGACCGTCTGGCGGCAAGCGAAGATCCGGCGGTGCAGAAGCTCGCGCCGCGCCTGATCGGCGCGATCGATCATGCGGTGGCGCTTGCCACCAACACGCTGCGCTATGGCCGCGCCGACGAGCATCCGCCGCAGCGCCGTTACATCGCGGTGAAGCCGCTCGCGGAGGAAGCGGGGCAAACGGCCATCGCCACGAAATCCTCCGGCCGCTCCGTCCGGTTCGAAAACCGCGTGGATGAAGCGCTCCAAGCCGATGCCGATCCCGAACAGCTTTTCCGCATCCTGCTCAATCTCATCGGCAACGGGGTGGAAGCGGTGGCGGCCCGGGGCGGATCGGTGTCCGTATCCGCCGCGCGCCATGGCGGCCGCGTGCAGATCGAGGTCACCGACAACGGCCCGGGCATCCCCGATCAGTTGCGGCAGCGGCTGTTTCAGCCTTTCGTCACGGCCGCGCGCGCGGATGGCTCGGGCCTGGGGCTTGCCATCGCGCGCGAACTTGCGCGCGCCCATGGCGGCGATGTGACGCTCGTCAGAAGCGATGCAAGCGGCACGCAATTCCGCATCGAAATTCCCGACCGGGAGGACAAGTGAGCTGGGATCCCAAAATCTATCTCGCCTATGCTTCGGAACGCACGCGCCCCGCCGCCGAGCTGCTTGCGCGCATCGCCGATGAACATCCGCAGCGCGTGGCCGATCTGGGCTGCGGGCCGGGCAATTCCACCGCCCTGCTTGCCGCGCGCTGGCCGGGCGCGCATGTGGAGGGCATCGATTCCTCGCCCGACATGCTGAAGGAAGCCCGGGCCTCGGGCGTTCCCGCGCAGTGGATAAACGCCGACGTGCAAAGCTGGGCGCCGCAGGCGCCTTATGACTTGATCTATTCCAACGCCACCTACCAGTGGGTCGAAGATCACGAACGGCTTTTGCCGCGCCTGATGGGCTTTGTGAAAAAAGGCGGCACCTTTGCGTTTCAGGTGCCGCGCAACTTTTCCGATCCTTCGCATGCGCTGATGCATGCGGTTGCGGAAAGCGGGCCGTGGAAGGCGAAGCTCGCCCCTGTGCGCCCCGCAAGCGTTCTTTCGCCGGAGCGATACTACGATATCCTCTCGCCGGTCTGCTCCTCGCTCGACATCTGGGAGACGGTTTATCTGCAGGTGATGGAAGGCGATGATCCCGTCTATCGCTGGGTCAGCGCCACGGGCCTTCGTCCCTTCGCGCAGGCGCTCGATGGCGAGGAACGCGAAGCCTATCTCGCCCAATATCGCCAAAGGCTCCGCGACGCATATCCCAAACGCGCGGACGGCAAGACGCTCTTTCCCTTCCGCCGCCTGTTCGCGGTGGCCCGCCGCTAGTCGCCCACCGCCGCGCCGTCGCGCCGCGGATCGGCTGCGCCTTCATAGCCGCCCTTCACGCGCACAATGCCGTGCAGGCCGCTCTGCATGGTCTGCGTCCTGACGCTGTAGCCCATGGCCGCAATGGCGGGCGTCAGCGCAACAAGCGGCGTGCCTTCTTCCAGGCTCAGCGGCCCGCCGGTTTCGGCATGGCGCGGATCGCTCAGGGCCTGCGCGATGTTTTCGTGCCCGTCAATCAGCGCCACGATCACCTGCGTCACATCGGCGATGATGCGCCGCCCGCCGGCCGAGCCGACGGCAAAGGCGAATTTGCCGTCGGGCCCGAAGGCGATCACCGGCGTCATGGAGCTGAGCGGCCTTTTGCCGGGTGCGGGCGCGTTGGCCACGGGTTTGCCGTCGCGCAAGGGTTCGAAGGAAAAATCCGTCAGCTCGTTGTTCAGCAGAAATCCGCCGGCCGTGATGTCCGATCCCAACGCAAATTCGATCGAAGCGGTGTTGGAAACCACTTCGCCATTCTTGTCCACCACGCAGAAATGGCTCGTGCCCGGAAGTCCCGGGAAGCGGTCGGGCGCATACTGGATCGCCGCATGCCTGGTCGGCGGCACGCCCGCTGCAGCCTTGCCCATGTCGCGATGAAGATCGATCAGCCTGGCGCGTTGCGTCAGATAGGTCGCATCCAGAAGGCCCGCGATGGGCGCCTCCACAAAGGCCGGATCGGCAAGATAATGGTCGCGGTCCGCGTAAGCGAGCTTGCTCGCCTGCGAAACCAGATGAATGCCGCCGACCGTCAGCGGCTTCAGCTGGGCGGGCCTGTAGTGATCGAGCATGCCCAGAATTTCGAGCAGGGTCACTCCGCCCGAACTCGGCGGCGGCGGCGCGCAGATGCGAAAGCCGCGGTAATGTCCGCAAAGCGGCTTGCGTTCGAACGCCCTGTAGGCGGCAATGTCGCCTGCCGTCATCGGCACCGCATTGACGGGGGCGTTCGTCACCGCATCCGCAATCTCCTGCGCAATCGGCCCGCGATAGAAGGCATCCGGGCCGCCGGCGGCGATGGCGCGGAAGGTTTGCGCCAGCGCGGCATCCTTGCGGATGTCGCCTTCGGCGAGCGGCGTGCCGTCCGGCTTGAAGAACATCGCCCGCATGGCGGGCATCTGCGGCACCCAGGGATAGGCGCGCAGTTCATAAGCGAGCTTGGGCGTCACCGGCACGCCCTGGCCGGCCAGCCGGATGGCAGTGTCGAACAAGCTGCTCCAGGCAAGGCGGCCGAACTTCTTCTGCGCCATCGCCAGCATGGCAAGCTCGCCCGGCACGCCGGTGGAACGCCCGCCCGGAATCGCCTGAACATAGGACAGCGGCTGTCCGTCCGCGCCCAGGAACATGGTGGGGGTGGCGGAAGCGGGCGCCGTCTCGCGGCCGTCGAAGCTGGTCAGCGTTTTCGTCTTCGGGTCCCACACCATCATGAAGCCGCCGCCGCCAAGGCCCGAGGATTCCGGCTCCGTCAGCGTCAGCATCATTTCCACCGCAACGGCCGCATCCACCGCGCTCCCGCCCTTGTGCAGCACATCGAGGCCGGCCTGCGCGGCCAGCGGATTGGCGGCGGCCACCATCTCGTGCGGGGCGCGCACCAGCGGTGCCGTGGCCTCCGCCGGCGCGCTTGCGGCAAGAAAAGCGGTCGCAATCAGACCCGTCAAAAACCGTTTCATCGTCAACTCTCTTTTCGCCCCGAACCTGGCAGGTTAGCGTTCGTCCCATGATAAAGCCGGGACCGCGCAATCTCATAACCGACGTGGCGGGGCTTCGCGTCGGCAACGCGCAGGACGAAAGAATCCGCACCGGCGTCACGGCGCTGATCGGCGATGCGCCGCTGGTCGCAGCCGTGGATGTGCGGGGCGGCGCGCCGGGCACCCGCGACGTGGAGGCGCTCGATCCCGTCTCGCTGGTGGAGCGCGGCGATGCCATCGTGCTGTCGGGCGGCTCGGCCTTCGGACTTGATGCCGTTTCCGGCGTGCAGGCCTGGCTCAGGCGGCAGGGCCGCGGATTCGAAATTGCGCCCGGCACGCCGCTTGTCCCCATCGCCTCGGGCGTCATCCTGTTTGATCTCAACAACGGCGGCGACAAGAACTGGGGCGATCATCCGCCCTATCGCGATCTCGGCCTTGCAGCGGCCGAAAACGCGGGCCCTGATTTTGCGCTCGGCAATGCGGGCGCGGGCTTGGGGGCGCGCGCAGGCATCTACAAGGGCGGCCTTGGTAGCGTGTCGGCGGTCACGCCCGATGGCGTCACGATCGGCGCGCTGGCCGCCGTCAATTCGGTGGGCTCGCCCGTCATTCCCGGCACCGATGTGTTCTGGGCCTTTCCGTTCGAACGCGGCCGCGAATATGGGGGCCGCCGCCTGCCGCCCGGTTTTTCGCCGGTCGATCTTGATCTGCCGGCCGATCTGAAGGGCTCCCCCCAACCCGGCGCCAACACCACCATCGCGGTCATTGCCACCGATGCCTCCCTTTCGCGGGTGGAGTTGAAGCGCCTCGCCATCATGGCGGCCGACGGCTTTGCGCGCGCGCTGAGGCCCGTTCACACCCCGTTCGACGGCGACATCGTGTTTGCGGTTTCGACGGAACGGCGCGCGATCGCCGAACCGCGGGCGCTTTCGGTCCTGCGGCTCGGTTCGATCGCGGCCGACTGTCTTTCGCGCGCCATTGCCCGCGGCGTCTATGAGGCGGAAACTCTGGGCGCCATGAAAAGCTATCGCGACATGTTTGCACACGGAGCCGCGCAGCCGCGGAGATGAAGCGCATTGGGCTCTGAATCCACGCTCCCCTTGCGGGGAGTCGGAATTTGCGAAAACGCAGGGAAGCAAATTTCGGGGAGGGGAAACACAGGGAGGCACAGATGGACAGGCAAACCGATCTTCACATCCAGAAGCTTTCGCTGCTGGCGCAGGCGCCGATCAGCCGCCGCACCTTCGCGGCCACCGGGCTTGTCACCGGCTTTGCGCTCGCTGCGGGCCCCGTGCGCGCGGACGCCATCCACACCGACTCGGCTGGCCTCGATGCGGGCGAAGTGGAAATTCCGGTGGCGGATGGAAAAGTCCCCGGCTATCGCGCCAAGCCCTCCGGCAAAGGCGGTTCGCCCGCCGTTCTGGTGGTGCAGGAAGTTTTCGGCGTGCACGAGCACATCAAGGACATCTGCCGCCGCTTTGCGAAGGCGGGCCATTATGCGATCGCGCCGTCGCTTTATGCGCGCCAGGGCGATCCCGGCAAATACGACATGGCGCACGTGATGGACATGATGCGGGACGTCGTTGCAAAGGTCCCCGATGGCGAAGTGCTGAACGATCTCGATGCGGCGGTCGGCTTCGCCGGTAGCGAGGGCGCAGACACGGCGCGCCTTGCCATTACGGG
>JAJPIX010000003.1 GCA_021324545.1 Alphaproteobacteria bacterium | reverse complement strand
TTTCGATTGGCGAAGCCTTCGGCCTTGCGTTAGACACGCGCCCTCACCGTTCCGCGGTAGCTCAGCGGTAGAGCAGCCGGCTGTTAACCGGCTGGTCGTAGGTTCGAATCCTACCCGCGGAGCCATTCTGTTTTCCGAACGATTGAAACATTGCGGCGGACGTGCTCGTTCCGCCCTGAAATGAAGCCCCAATCTCCCCTTGTTTCCACGAAATGGCTGGCCGACCGGCTCTCCGCGCCGGACATCCGGATTGCCGACGCATCCTGGTATCTGCCGCAGGCCGGCCGCGATGCGAAGGCGGAATACCGTACCGCGCATATCCCGCGCGCGGTGTTTTTCGACATCGACGAGCTGTCCGACGAAAGCACCTCCCTGCCTCACATGCTTCCGCCGGCGGCGAAATTCGCCAGCCGCATGCGCAAGCTTGGACTTGGCGACGGGAACACGATCGTGGTCTACGATAGTGCCGGCATCTATTCGGCGGCGCGCGCCTGGTGGATGTTGCGCGCCATGGGACATGACGACGTTGCCGTCCTGGACGGCGGATTTCCGAAATGGCGGCGCGAAGGCCGCCCGGTGGAAGACCTGATCCCCAATCCCTATCCACGCCATTTCACGGCCCGGCCGAATCGCGCCCTGGTGCGCGATTTCGGCCAGATGATGCAGAATCTGCAAACGCAGGCAGCCCAGGTGATCGATGCGCGCAGCGCCGCCCGTTTCCGCGGCGAGGAAGAAGAGCCCAGGCCGGGCGTGCGCCGGGGACACATGCCCAAAAGCCTGAATGCGCCCTACAGCGAATTCACCACCGCCGAGGGCACGATGAAATCGCGCGAGGAATTGCTGGGCGTGTTTCACAAGATCGGTATCGACCCGCAAAGGCCGTCCGTCACGAGCTGCGGCTCGGGCGTTACCGCGGCCATTGTGGCGCTTGCACTGGACGTGGTTGGCGCCAAAGATGTGGCGATCTACGACGGTTCGTGGGCGGAATGGGGTGCCCGCGCCGAAGCCCCCGTGGAAACCGGTTGAACATGACCAAAAGCGGCAAGCGGGTTCCGACCACGGTCACGTTTCTGGAGATGACCGCGAAGCCCGCGGTGATCCCGCCGCCGCAGCCGAAGGGCAAGGTGGCAATCCTGAAAGCCGAAAGCCCGCCGATCCACTTCTACCGCTATCTCTATGATGCAATCGGCCGCGATTACAAATGGGTGGACCGAAAGAAGCTGAGCGACGAGGCCATCAGTACGATCATCCACGATCCCGGCGTTGAGCTTTACGTGCTCTATTGCGAAGGCTGTCCCGGCGGCATGGCCGAACTGGATTTCCGCGATGCCGAAGCGGCCCAGCTTGCCTATTTCGGCCTGATGCCGGAATTCATCGGCCGCAGGCTCGGCTTCTTTTTCCTCTATCACGCCGTGATGAACGCCTGGTCGCGCCCGATCGGCAAGTTCCTCGTCAACACCTGCACGCTCGATCATCCGCGCGCGCTGCCGCTCTATCAGCGGATGGGCTTCAAGCCCTATGCGCGGGAAGCCCGCTACATCGAAATGCCCTGAACACGATTGCGGGAAGGCTCTTTCCTTTCGGCCCACGCCCAAGCAAACTCCGCGCGACATCAGGCGGTGACCGGGAACGGGCGATGACAACAGCAAATGCAAAAGAAAAGACCTATTTCGGCCACCCTCGCGGCCTCACTTACCTTTTCAGCACCGAAATGGCGGAGCGGTTTTCCTATTACGGAATGGCCGCGATCCTTCTCTACTACATGACGGAGCAGGTGCTGAAGCCGGGCGTGGTTGAGGGCGTTTTCGGCTACGGCGCGGTGAAAGGCGCATTCGAGGCTGTTGTCGGCCCGCTGACGACCGACAGGTTCGCCTCCGACCTCTACGGCATTTACACGGGACTTGTGTACCTCACGCCGGTCATCGGCGGGTACATCGCGGACCGTTTCTGGGGACAACGCTACACGGTCATCCTGGGCGGGATCATGATGGCGGCAGGTGAATTTGTGCTCACGCAGAACTCGCTGTTCTTTCTGGGCCTCCTGCTGCTCATTGTCGGCAACGGCTTTTTCAAGCCCAACATCTCCACGCAAGTGGGCAATCTCTACAAGCCGGGCGACAGCCGCATCGATCGCGCCTACTCGATTTTCTACGTCGGCATCAACATAGGTGCGACTCTGGCCCCGCTCGTCTGCGGGACGCTTGGCGAAGAAGTGGGATGGCATTGGGGATTCTTCGCCGCAGGCGTGGGACTTGCGCTCGGTGTCCTGGTTTATCTGTTTGCGCTGCGGACGCTCCCGCCCGACCGCGTGACCAAGGCGCGCAGCGAGAACCAGCCTGTCAAACGGGAGAAGCTGACTCGGCAGGACTGGAAGGCGATTTTCGCGCTGATCGTGCTCATCATCCCCATCGCGTTGTTCTGGATGTCCTATCAGCAGCAGCCGATCACCATTGCGCTGTGGGCCCGCGACTATACCAACCGGACATTCGTGCCGGGCCTTTTCAACATGACACTGCCCGCAACCTGGGCCCAGTCGATCAATCCGGTGATGATTTTTGCCTTCACGCCGATCGTGGTGTGGCTCTGGGGAAGACAGGCCAAACGCAAGCGGGAACCCTCCACGGTCCTCAAGATGGCCATGGGCTGCGCGTTCCAGGCCATTTCTTTCGTCCTGATGGCCGGTGTCGCGGCGATGACAGGTCCGAATGGCCACGCCTTCTGGCTGTGGCTCATCCCGTTCTTCACGATCTACACGTTCGGAGAACTGTATGTTTCGCCCATCGGGCTGGCGCTTGTGGCGCGCGTGGCGCCCAAGCAGGTTCTTTCCCTCATGATGGGCTTCTGGTTCACAGCGGTCTTCATCGGCAACAGCTTCGCCGGGTTCGTCGGAAGCTTCTGGGACCAGATGCCGAAATCCACCTTCTTTCTCATGGTTGCGGCCATACCCGCTGTGGCGGCGGTCATCATCTGGCTGTTTGACCGGCCACTGCGACCAATTCTGGAAAACCGGAATCCGGACAGCCCGCTCGCGCCCGGCGAGGACATTGCGACCGAACGGGGGCCTGCGTAAGGGACCGTGAGCACCAGAAAAGGCATGGCGAAGGACACTGCGGCGGTTCACGCCGGACGCATGTCGGCGCAGCATTTCGGCGTGGTGAACACGCCGGTTTATCGCGCGTCCACCGTTCTCTATCCCGATCTGGCCACGCTCGAAGCCGGCAACGTGCCCTACAAATACGGGCGGCTCGGCACGCCCACCTCGCAGTCGTTCGAAGAAGCCGTAACGGAGCTCGAAGGCGGCGCGCGCGCCTTCGTCTGTCCATCGGGACTTGGCGCAATCTCGTTCGCCCTGCTTGCGACTCTGGGCGCCGGCGATCATCTTTTGATGACGGACAGCTGTTATGGGCCGGTGCGCCCGCTCTGCGACCGCGTGCTCAGGCGTTTCGGGATCGAAACCACATACTACGATCCGCTGATCGGCGGCGACATTGCCCGGCTGATGCGGCCGAATACCCGCGCGGTGTTTTGCGAAAGTCCCGGCTCACTCACATTCGAGGTTCAGGACATTCCGGCCATCGCCGCCGCCGCCCATGCCGGAGGCGCAGCCGTGCTGATGGACAATACCTGGGCCACGCCGCTGTTCTTCAACGCGTTTGAACATGGCGTGGACATCTCCATTCAGGCCGCCACAAAATATGTCGGCGGCCATGCCGATGTGATGATCGGCTACGTGTGCGTGAACCAGGCCAATGTCAAGCGCTTCGCCGATGCGCAGCACGACCTTGGCCTTTACGCGAGCGGTGACGATTGTTTTCTGGCCCTGCGGGGGCTTCGCACCATGCCGGTCAGGCTCGCCCGCCATCGGGAAACGGCGCTGACACTGGCGCGCTGGCTCTCACAACGGCCGGAAGTTTCGCGCGTGCTGCACCCCGCGCTCGAAGGCGATCCCGGTCACGCAATCTGGAAACGCGATTTCAGGGGATCCAGCGGCCTGTTCGGCGTGGCGTTGAAGCCATGTTCGCATTCCGCCTTCGCCGCGTTCATGAACGGCGTGAAGCTGTTCGGCCTCGGCTATTCCTGGGGCGGCTACGAAAGCCTGATCGTGCCCGCGCATATCACGCGCAGCGTACGCAAATTTGACGCCGACGGACCGGTCGTTCGCATCCACGCGGGATTGGAAGATCCAAACGACCTCATCGCCGACCTGGAACAGGCATTTGCGGCGATGGGAGCCGCGCAATGACCCGGGCGGGCATGGCGCCCGGCGCCGCCCGCGATTGGCTCTTTCCTAGGATCGCGCCCGGGCGCGGGATCGTGAAAACCGGCTTTCTTCCAGCTTGCGCCCGTTGACATGCACGTTGACGATGACCTTGCCGTTGCGCTCTCGCGGGTCGAGATCGTGCGGCCAAGCGCGAATGAAGATCACCACAAAGATACCCGAAATCGCGCCCATGATCGCGCCCAGCGGATAGTTGTCGTCCACAATCAGGAAGCTCGCAACGACCCCGGCCAGCGCCGCCAGTCCCAGAATCCAGAGATGCCGCCGCATGAACGCCTCCATCCACCGTTCCGCTATTCAAATATAGCGCGCAGATACGGGTTCAAGAACTTCTCATTTGGGTCCAATTTGCGGCGGAGTGCCCGAAAAGCGCCATATTGCGGATAGAGCGATTCCAGCTCCCTGTGGCTGCGCGTGTGGCGCTTGCCCCAATGCGGGCGGCCGTCATAGCGCCGGAAGATCGCCTCGATCGCGTTGAACATCGGGCCGTAATCCACTCTTGCGTATTGATGGACCGCAATCGTGGCGCTGTCGCGCCGGTAGAACGGCGATAGCCACACATCGTCGGCGGCGACCGTCCGGTACTCGATCGGGAAGCCGGTGTTGATTTTCTGCCTGCGGATGGTTTCGGCGACCTCGCGCACGCAATCGGCGCCCTTTTCCACCGGCACCGCATATTCCATTTCGTTGAACCGCACGGTGCGGGGGCTTGGATAGATTTCGTGGCTCCAGCGCACGCGTGAAGGCCCCGGCATCAGTCTCGTAAACAGCCGGTGAAACGGGCGCAACATGGCGGGAGCGGCGCGCAACACTTCGTTGAAGAGCTGGAATGCGGTTTCCGCCGCGTTTGCCTTTTCGCCGCGCGCGCGCATCTCTTCCAGCGTGCGCGGCTCCGGCGCGGGTTTGTCGGTCTCGTTCAGCGTCTTGCAGACGGCGGCATCCGCATAGGGAAACCAGAAAAATTCGAAATGCCGGTTGTCCGCAATGAGCGAATCGAGCTTCTGGAAAAGCTCGCTCACCGGCAGCAGAAATTCCTTCTGCTCCAGTTTGTACGCCGGCCGCACATTTATCGAGATTTCGGTCATGATGCCGAGCATGCCGAGCGAAACTCGGCCGGCGGCACAGACATCGGCGTTTTCCTCCGCCGAGCAGTCGATGACTTCGCCCGACGCGGTAACAAGGCGGAAACCCGCGACTTCCGCCGACATGCTGCAAAGTGTGCGGCCCGTCCCGTGCGTGCCGGTGCCGACCACGCCACCCAGCGACTGGCGGTCAATATCGCCCTGGTTCTTGAGCGCATAGCCCAGCGGATGCAGCAGGGGGCCGATGGCCCAAATGGGAATGCCCGCCCCCAGCGTGGCCACATGCCTGCCGGGGTCAAAACCCTTGAGTCCGTCGAACGCGGACAGATCGATCATCAAGCCGTCGGTTGCGCAGACGGGCGTGAAGGAATGACCGGTCCCGGGCGCACGTATGGCGCCCTCTGCCTTGCGGACGGCCGCAGCCAACTCGAGCTCATCGCGGGGCGCGATGACGGATCTGGGTTTGCAGACAACCCCGCCCGACCAGTTCGACCACTTTCCGCCGCTGACCTTCATGGTGACCGACTTGTAACGGACAAGGCGGGGCCGTCAATCGGCCCGCCGAACCCGATCGTCAGTCATGCCTGTGGGTAAATTTCAGCGGCTCTCCGACATGCGACCAGGCCTCTTCGTCATTCCCGCCAAGCGGACTGATCCGCCTTGGCGCGCCGGTGGCCGCGCGGGCGCTTCCATCCTGATGATCGGCATCGGTGTGCTGTTGTGCCGGCTCAGCACTTGCGACGGTCACGCTGGTCCCCTGCCTTGCATCCTGCTGTGCGCCCATTGCCGGGGCTGCCAACGCCGTCAGCATCGCCGGAAATATGAGAAGGCCAAACCGCATGATCGTGCGCCCATTGCCGATTGTTAACGGCGTTGGGCGCCAAAGTTTCCGCCGTCTTGCGCGAATTCGACGAAATTTCATTCATCGCCGGTTCAGGAAATCTGGGACATCTTCCCGGCCGTTGTTTTGGCGGCTGCGGAAATGATCCGCCCGTTACGCCCCCTAAAGCGAGGATGTGAGTATGAGATATCTGCACGCAAAACTTGCCGCCGGCGCGGCACTGTTGGTTCTTGGCGGCTGCGCGACCGAGCCATATGGGCCCACGATTCCGGTCATGCCGGGCCCCGGGAAATCCATGGAGCAATTCCAGGCCGATGACGCCAGCTGCCAGCAATATGCGAGCGACCGCGTGGCCGGCCGAGTCAATGACGTGAACAATCGCGCGATCGGCACGGCCGTGATCGGAACAGCGCTTGGGGCCGGTCTCGGCGCGGCCGTGGGCAATGGCCGTGGCGCGGCCATCGGCGCCGCATCCGGCGCAGTCGTGGGCTCCAGCATCGGCGCCAACGAATCCTCCTGGGGCCAGCGCGGCATCCAGCGCCAATACAATATCGCCTATGCGCAATGCATGACGGCCAGAGGCCACAGGGTCGAGCGGCCGCGGATGTATCGCTATCCGCCGCCGCCGGCAGGTTATGGCCCGCCGCCGCCCCCGCCGCCGGGCAATCCGCCGCCGCCACCGCCTGGCGAATAACAGGTTTGCGAACCACTCTGGAGCCGCCGCGAATTCCATCGCGGCGGCTTCTTCATGCTGCGACGAACAGATCGATGATTTTCACCGGCATCTTCCTGGCCAGCGCCGCGGCTGCAAGTCTGCGGTGACAGATTTCCGGATCGCGCTCGAAACACATCAGGCAGCATTTCGCGTCGCGCACGAGCCTCTTCAATTCCTCCATCTGCGCCTGCGCGTCGGGCGTCTTCAGATGTGCGCGGTAAAGCCGGCGGAATTCGGCCATGTCGGTCTCATGCGCCTTGCGCGCGGCTTTCGGTGCGCCAAGGCCGCGCAGATGCACGTAACCGATGCCGTTTTTCTTCAGAGTCGCCGCCAGGGCGGATTTCGAGAATCCCTTCTTGTGTGAAAAGGCCACAGCGCGCACGTCCACCAGCCTGTCCACGCCCGCCTTCTTCAGCGCGGCAATAAACCGGGGGGCGTCAGCCTTCTCGTAACCGATGGTCATCAGGCGCTTCATGGCCTCTCCGGAAGATGCTGGCGGCCCCGGCAGGAATCGAACCTGCAACCCGCAGCTTAGAAGGCTGTTGCTCTATCCATTGAGCTACGGGGCCCTTCGGGCCGGAATCCGAAAATCAGAATCCGGCCTGGCGAAGACTATACCGCCGATTTCCCGTTTCCGATTTCGGAGGCCCCGAAGCCCGGCAGGTCTAATGGGTCCAGGGAATTTTCCGGTCGAAGCGGAAATTGTCGGAATAGGCCTTCGGTCTGGCCACCGCCGGCTGGGCCTCGAACACCGAATAGGGAATGCCGTTCTTTTCGGCATAGGCGATGGCCTCTTCCTTGGTGTCGAACTCAAGCTCGATCTGCTGGCGCATGTCGGTGGAGCTGGTCCAGCCCATAAGGGGATCGGGCGCGCGCGGCGTTTCGGGCTCGTATTCCAGAACCCACATTTTCGTCCGGGCCCTGCCCGATTGCATGGCCGTCTTGGCGGGCTTGTAGATGCGCGCGCGCATGTTGGTTCTCCGACTTCGGCGGTGGCGGATGGTCGGGGCGGCGTGATTCGAACACGCGACCCTCTGCTCCCAAAGCAGATGCGCTACCAGGCTGCGCCACGCCCCGGGTCCGCCGGACGCGCTGGCTTACACGGTCGAATGGCCGTCTTCAACGGGGCTTCAGCGGCCGTTTCCGAAAATGGCGGCATGCACTTTCGCGCCCGGCTCGATACCGAGCTGCGCCGCCCGGCCTCCATTGATCTCCAGCACCGCGCGCACCGGCTCGCCCGACGGGATAGGCGTTTCCGACAGCGGCGTGGCCATGGGGGCTATGGAGGAAATCGTGCCGTCGGCGCGGATGAACACAATGTCCAGCGGAATATAGGTGTTCTTCATCCAGAAGGACGTTTCCACCAGGCCGTGGAAGTCGAACAGCATGCCGGCATCCGGCGGCATGGATTTGCGGTACATCAGTCCGCGCTCCTGGCTGTCATGATCGCCGGCGATTTCCACACGAAAATGCACGGGTCCGCGGTCGCTGTCGATCGTGATCATCTGCGCAGGAAGGCTCTGCGCGCTTCCGGCGGCAAACGAGTCCGTCAGGCAGCACGCCACAAATGCCACGATGGCGGCGATGGCAAATATCCCCCTGCTCATGACGCAAGCCTATCCTTTCGCAACCCGTTCAGGAACTAACGCCTTTGTCATGCAGGAGGGCGCGTTGAAGCGCGAAAATTCCGAACTGCGGCACCCAATGGGCGACCGCACGGTAATCGCCCCTCCACCAGCTGGGGCGTGAAAGACCCGTCAGCATGTGATCCAGATAAAGCGACAGCAGACGCTCGTCGCCGCTTGACTCGTAAAGGGCGAACAGCGCCCAGGCGCGGGAGAAATTGAGCGCATAGTGATGCGGCCGTTTCGGCTCCGTGACCGGCGTCAGGGCAAAAATGCGATCGCCCGCCTTTCGCAAGGCGTCCGCGGCATCCATGGCGCCGGTGCGCACGGCGATTTCGCATGCCATGGGCGTGACCGCCATGAAATCGGTCCAGCTGTCCTCTTCCGTCAGCGTGGGCAGCCTGTCGAGCGCCGGCACAAAATGCGCGGCCGCCATTTCGCGTGCGAAAGTTGCGTATTCCGGTTTGTTCTCGGTCCGCGCGTAATCGAGAAGGTTGACAAGCGCCCAAGCGGGATTGGCGTATTCGCGCGCGAACGGGTTGGGTGGCGCGGCGCGATAATGCGCGACAAGCGAATCCGCAACCGTGCGTGCGAAGAACGTCAGCCGTGTCGAACCGGTGACGATGCGGTCTTCCAGTGCAAGCCGCAGAAACCAGGCGCGGCCATAAGGCATTTCGAAATCCGGCCGCGCTTTCAGGTCGGCTTCTTCAAGCGCCAGCTTGTCGGGCACCAGCACTGAGTCCACGATCGGCGCGTGGGCGCGCTGGCCTGTCAGCCGCTGGCAGGCGAGCAGCGCCCAGGTCGCATGACAGGCCGAATGCCAGTCTATGCACCCGTGGAAAGCGGGATGGATGGTGTCGTGCCGGCGCACATGTTCTGCCGGAACTTGCGCCAGAAGCTCGACCCAGTGTGGGGCTTCCGTGAGGAACGCGCGAAACCGCGCCGAAACGCCGGTCATCAAAATCAGGCCGCCTGAGCTACGCGCTCAAGGATCGACGACTGTGATCTCCGCCGCAAGCGTGCCTTTGGGGCCATCGCCCGCCCGCACGCGCACATGCTGGCCCTGCTTTAGCTCGCGAATGCCCGACCGGCGCAGCGTTTCCATGTGCACGAAGATGTCCGGCGTATTGGGTCCGCGCGATACAAAGCCATAGCCTTTGCCCCGGTTGAACCACTTCACCGTGGCGTCGAAGGCGGGGCCGCGCGGCTCGGCCGTGTAGCGCGATGTCCGGTGCATCATGGCCTGTGGCGAGGCGGTCGAATTGTCCAGCGACAGGATGCGGCGGGCCTGGAGTCCCTTGGGGCCCTGCACGGCTTCGCAAACGACCTGCGCGCCCTCATAAGCGGCCTTGTAGCCCGACTGGCGAACGCATGTCTGGTGCAGCAGGACATCGCCATACTGGCTGTTCGACGGCTTGATGAAACCGTATCCCTTTGCGAGATCGAACCACTTTACGGAGCCTGCAACTTCGAACATAGCTTCGCCCAGGCTGGCGGAAGCCGCGACGCTCATATCCATCCCCTCTGCCCCAGCAATTGGTAAAAATAAGGTTAACAGGATGTTTACCACAGTCGCAGGGAGCGGTGAAGCAATTCCGTCATAAAAACGCGAAGGGTTTGACGCTTTTCGCGGAAGATAGGCTAAGTCATTGCCGGAATTTTCGATTTAAGCGCAAGCAAAAGGAATAGAGCCCGATGGAGTTCAACGGACGCTATGCCATACCTGCGCCCCCCGATGTGGTTTGGGCAGCCTTGAACGATCCTGAAATCCTCAAGGGTTGCATCCCCGGCTGTCAGAGTCTGATCAAAACCGGCGACACCGAATTTCAGGCGGCCGCGAAATTGAAGGTCGGTCCCGTGAACGCCACGTTCAAAGGCCGGGTGACGCTGACCGATCTCGATCCGCCGCGCCGGTGCATTCTCAAAGGCGAAGGGCAAGGCGGCGTTGCAGGCTTTGCAAAGGGACAGGCCGAAGTGCGGCTCGAACCCCATGATACCGGCACGCTGTTGAGCTATGACGCCGGCGCAACCGTGGGCGGAAAGCTCGCGCAGATCGGCCAGCGGTTGCTCGACGGCGCCGCCAAACAGATCGCCGACGATTTCTTTGCGCGCTTTGTCACAGCTGTCGCCCATGCGGGCCTGCCCGCGGCCACGCCGGCCGAATCCGCTCCGCCCGCGGCCGTCCCCTCGCCTGTCGCGACCGCGCAGGAGTCGCGGCCCGGTCTTGCGCCGGAAATCTGGGTGATCGGCCTGATCGCAGTGATCGTGATCCTGCTTGTGCTGTTCGGGCTGGTGCTTTGAGCCTGCCTTGACGCGCAAGGCGCGCGCGCCGAAACTTTGACAGACCGCTATTCCGGGAGTTTTCATGGCCGCCATTTCGATGACGGTGAACGGCAAGCCCGTCTCGGCCGATGTCGAGGACCGCACGCTGCTTGTCTATTTCCTGCGCGAACACCTGCGCCTGACGGGCACGCACATCGGCTGCGACACAAGCCAGTGCGGCGCCTGCGTCGTGCATGTGAACGGCCGCGCGGTGAAAAGCTGCACCATGTTCGCAGCGCAGGCCGATGGCGCAAACGTTACCACGATCGAAGGGCTGGCCCGGGACGGAAAGCTGCACCCGGTCCAGGAAGCCTTCCGCGACAATCACGGCCTGCAGTGCGGATTTTGCACGCCGGGAATGATCATGACGGCCGTGGACATCATCCGCCGCGGCCGCGCGAACAGCCGCGCGCAAATCCGCGAGGAGCTCGAAGGCAACATCTGCCGTTGCACGGGTTACCACAACATAGTCAGCGCCATTGAAGATGCCGCCAAACGGATGGGTGGCGCGGCATGATCCCCTATTCTTTCAATTACCATCGTCCGAAGACGCTGGCCGAAGCGGCGGCGCTGATCGCGAAAATGCCGGATGCGAAATTCCTGGCCGGCGGGCAGACGATCATTCCGGCGATGAAGCAGCGGCTTGCCCAACCCTCCGCCCTTGTCGACATTGGCGCGCTGAAGGAGCTGGCGTTCATCCGTGTGGCCGGCGATGCGGTCGTGATCGGCGCCGGCACGCGCCATCACGACGTGGCGACGTCCGCGGATGTTGCGCGGGCAATTCCCGCGCTGTCGGAGCTTGCGGCAATGATCGGCGATCCCGCCGTGCGCTCGATGGGCACACTCGGCGGCTCGATCGCGAACAATGACCCGGCGGCAGATTATCCGGCGGCCGTTCTGGCGTTGAACGCCACAGTCAGGACGATGAAACGCAGCATAGCGGCGGATGATTTCTTCACCGGCATGTTCAGCACCGCGCTCGAGGACGGCGAAATCGTGACAGAGGTTTCATTCCCGATTCCGCAGCTCGCGGCCTATGCGAAATTCCGCAATCCGGCATCCCGCTATGCCATGCCCGGGGTGTTCGTCGCAAAGGCGGCCGACAGTGTGCGCGTGGCGGCGACCGGGGCGGCGTCCTGCGTCTTCCGGATCAGGGAGATGGAATCCGCGCTGGCCCGCAATTTCGCGCCAGAAGCGATCGCGGATATCGCGGTTTCGCCGGAAGCGCTCAATTCCGACATTCATGCGTCCGCGGAATATCGCGCGCATCTGCTGAACGTGATGGCCAGGCGCGCCGTCCAGGCGGCGAACGCAAGATGAGCCCGGCCGAACAGGATGTCCTGCAGGCCGCGGCGGACTGGTCGTCGGGCGGGCACAAGGTGGCCGTCGCAACGGTTGTCCGGACGTGGGGCTCTGCCCCGCGGCCTGCTGGAAGCCAGCTTGCTGTGCGCGACGATGGTGCGTTCGTAGGTTCGGTTTCCGGCGGCTGCGTGGAAGGCGCGGTCATCGAGGAAGCACAGAACGCCATGCATGACGGCAAGACGCGCAGGCTCGAATTCGGCGTCAGCGATGAACAGGCCTGGAGCGTGGGGCTTGCCTGCGGCGGGCACATCGAGATCTTCGTCGAGCCGCTGGTGTAGGCTTTCTCGCGCTTCGACAAGTCCGGCCGGAGCCTTTTTGGCAGCCTCACCGGGGCTGGTCGGAGGATGAGGACTTGCCTTGAAAAAAGAAACACTCGCAGCCCTGCTTGCCGCCCGCAATGCGGGGCGCCCCATTGTGCGCGCAACGGATCTTGAAACCGGCGAAGACCGGCTGATCGATCCCGCCACAGATCGATCGGAACTCGGATTGGCCGCCGCCCAGGCCGCGCGCAGCGACCGGAGCGCACCGGTCGAAATCGGCGGGCACACATGGTTTCTCGCCGTGTTCAACCCGCCGCTCGATCTTGCGATTGTCGGCGCGGTGCATATCGCCCAGCCGCTTTCGCAGATGGCGGCGCTTGGCGGCTATCGCGTGCGCATCATCGATCCGCGCGCGGCGTTCGCCACGGCCGAGCGCTTTCCCGGCGTGTCCCTGTCGCATGACTGGCCGGACCAGGCGCTGGCGAAGGCACCGCTCGGCCCGCGCAGCGCGCTGGTGGCGCTCACCCACGATCCGAAGATTGACGACCCGGCGCTGACGTCGGCGCTGCGCTCGCCCTGCTTCTATATCGGCGCGCTCGGTTCGAAGAAGACGCATGCGAACCGGCTTGCGCGGCTCAGGCGCCATGGATTTTCGGACGAGGATCTGTTGCGCCTTCACGGGCCTGTCGGTCTGGCCATCGGCGCGCGTTCGCCGGCCGAAATCGCGATTTCCATACTGGCGCAAATGACACAGGTGCTGCGCACGGACGGCGGACGGGAGCAAACCGCCGCCCGCGCCACAGACTAGCCCGGCTGGCCGGGCTTGCGGCCGGCCTGCGCATGTCGCCAGTTGCTGCGGCGGCCAATTTCATCCTGCGTGATGGCGCCATCGCTGTTACGGTCTGCGCGCGCAAATGTGCGCAGGGGCGCCGCGGAATATTCGGCCAGCGAAAGCTTGCCGTCATGGTTTGCGTCGAGCCGCTGGAAATAGCGCGCATTGGACGCCTTGAACCGCCCCAGCGCGATCTGGAAAAACTGCTCGCCGCCAAGCATCTTCGATCCCTTTGCCGCGGCCGCGAAACGCTGCGCCGCGGCCTTGTCGAATTCCGCGCGCGCCACCTGCCCATCCCGGTTGAGATCGTTGTCGGCGCAAAACTGCGTGCGGCTGCCGCGCCGTCCAGACCGTCCCGAACCGCCGCAGGCGATCGTGCCGGCGCCCTGCCGGTCAAGCGATTCAAAATAGCTGCGCTCCGACGCCATGTATTCGTCGAGGCTCATCTTTCCATCGCCGTTCCAGTCCGCCCGCCGGAAGGCGCGGCCCACTGCCTGCCGGAAATTCGCAAGCCTGCCGGATTCGAACTGATCGAGCGTCATGGCGCCGCCCTTTGCGGTCGAAGCAAAACGCTGCGCCAGAGCCTTGTTCATCTCGTCGCGGGTGATCCTGCCGTCATGATTGAGGTCATATTCGGCGAAGAAGCGGCTGCCCATCCGCTCCTGTCCCATGCCGAGGCTGGCGCGCGAATCCTCCATCTGCGCGAACGCAACCCCAAGGCCTGCAATCAGGGCCGTACCAAGAAGCAAAGCGAATTTGGTGCGTGTCATTGCCGGGTCTCCATCAAGGGCCTTTCCACGGCGCCAGTTAAGGCCGGCTCTGTCCCGAAATTTTGCCGGAAACCCGGTTTCTGGTCGCAAATCAGGCGGTCGCCGCTGCGGCGGCAAACTTTGCGACAAATTCTTTTGGCAGGGCGCCGGGCTTTCCGCCATTCTTGCGCCGAAGGTGGAGCCATGGAAGAAGCCAAGCCGCACATTCTGGTGGTCGAAGACGCGCGCGACATCCGCGAACCGCTGGCGCGATATCTGCGCGAGCACGGCTATCGGGCGACCACGGCGGCGGACGCGCTTGTTGCCCGAAAGGTCATGAAGGCAGCCGCCATCGATCTTGTCGTGCTCGACATCATGATGCCGGGCGAAGACGGGCTGAGCCTTTGCCGGTATATCCGCGAAACGACCCAGATTCCGGTCATCCTGCTCACCGCACGCGGCGAAGAAGTGGATCGCATCATCGGTCTTGAAATGGGCGCCGACGACTACATTCCAAAGCCCTTCAGCCCGCGGGAACTGATCGCGCGGGTCGCCGCCGTGCTTCGCCGCACGCAGGCGTTGCCGCCGCGCCAGCGCCCGCCGGAGGCCGAGCGCATCCATTTCGGCGACTGGACGCTGGATGTCGGCCAGCGCGAGCTGATCGGCAAGGACGGCCTTGCGATGCCGCTGTCCAGCGGCGAATTCCGCCTCCTCCAGGCCATGCTCGAGCGGCCCAAGATCGCGCTGACCCGCAATCAGCTCCTCGACCTGACCAAAGGCCGGGAAGCCGAGCTTTTTGACCGCTCGATCGACAATCATGTCAGCCGGTTGCGCAAGAAGATCGAGCCGGACCCGAAAAATCCGCGCTATATTAAGACCGTGTGGGGCGGCGGTTACATGTTCGCTATGGAGCCGACGGTCGAATGAAATTGTTCACGCGCGGGCTTTTGCCGCGCACGCTTGGCGCGCAGCTTGTCGTCGTAACGGCCGCTGCCGTGCTCATCTCCAATGTCGGCGTGGCGGTGTGGTTCACCATCGCCGACCGGCAGGCGGCGCGAACGTCCGTGACGGATCGCCTGCTTGATCGCGTCAACTCCGCCGCGGCGGTGTTGAGCGCCATCCCCGCAAAGGAACGCGATGCCGCCGCGCGCGCCATGAGCACCCCGCTGCTGCACTTCAGCATGCATCACGGCCGGCCCCTGACAGGCACGATGGACAGCCAGGAAAACCAGATCGCAACGCGCATTCGCTCGGTGCTGCCGCCCAAGCGCGATCGCGAGGCGGTGTTCGTCCGGTTGCGCGCGCCGCGGCCAGGAGAGGTCATACCCAAACCCTCCAATGGCACGCGGCCGGTGATCGAGATCATGGTTCCGGTCGTGCGGCGCACGCAACTTGTGGCCACATTCTTCGAACCGCCCGAACCGCCATGGCCGATGCAGATCACGATCGCGGCGATTGTCGCCATCCTCACGGCGTCGGCGGCCGGCGCCCTGATTGCCCGCCGCGTGGCGCGGCCGCTGTCGGAGCTTGCCGCGGCGGCGTGGGAGGCCGCCCGCGGCGGATCGGCCCGGCATGTCCCCGAGGAGGGCCCGGAAGATGTCAAGCGCGCGGCGGCGGCGTTCAATGCCATGACCGATCAGGTGGCGCGCACGTTGCAAAGCCATCGCCAGCTGCTGTCTGCGGTCGGTCATGACTTGCGCACGCCGATCACGGCGCTTCGCATCAACACCGAGTTCATCGAAGACGGGGAACTCCGCGACCGGCTTCAGAAAAATCTCGACGAATTGCAGGCGCTGACCGAGGCGGTCCTTTCGGCGGCAAAAGGCACCGGCGGCGAACAGATGCGCACGGTGGACCTGTCGGCGCTCGTGGAAAGCGTTTGCAGCGACCTTGACGATCTGGGCGAGCCCGTGACCTGGCGCGCCCATTCGCCGGCGCCCGCATCGTGCCGGCCCAATGAAATCCGCCGCGCCGTGCGAAACCTGATCGAGAATGCGGTGGCCTATGGCAAGCGCGCCGATGTCTTCCTGGAAAATGGCGCCGATCAGTATGACGTCGTCGTGGAGGATGAAGGACCGGGGATTTCGGATTCGGACAAGGCCCGGGTGTTCGAGCCGTTTGTGCGGCTGGAATCCTCGCGCAGCACGGAAACAGGCGGATCGGGCCTCGGTCTGACGCTGGTCAAGGCCATCGCCGAGGGCCACGGCGGAAGCGTGGTGCTGGAGAACAGGCCCGAGGGCGGTTTGCGCGCCCGGCTCCGTTTGCCGAGAACTGTGGCCGCCGCGTAATCTCGTTCCATGCAGTTTGGTCCGTGTCCCGTCGAGAACGCCGAGGGCGCAATTCTTGCGCACTCGATCCGGGTGGACGGCCTCTTTCTCAAAAAGGGCCGGCTGCTTTCGCCGGACGACATCGCCGCCCTCCGCAAGGCCGGATGGAAGGACGTTACGGTCGCGCGGCTGGAACGGGGCGACGTGCGCGAAGACGAGGCGGCTTCGCGGATTGCCAGGGCCGCCGCGGGCGCCGGCGTCCGCGTCGCCGCGGCGTTCACCGGCCGCGCCAATCTCTTCGCCGAAGCCGGCGGTGTCGCGCTGATTGATGCCGGGCGGATCGATGCGCTGAATGCCATCGACGAATCGATCACGCTGGCCACGCTTTCGCCTTTTGCGCGCGTGGCCGCCGGTCAGATGCTGGCGACCGTAAAAATCATTCCTTATGCCGCGCCCGAGACATCGGTGCAGCGTGCGGAGGCGGCCCTTTCGGGTGGCGCCATCGCGGTTGCGCCATTCAGGCCGCATGACGCAGCTCTGATCCTCACGACCCTCACCGGCATGAAGCCATCGCTGCTCGACAAGGCCCGCGACGCCATCGCAGCACGGCTGAAAGACCTCGGCTCCTCTCTCGTTTTCGAAGAATGTGTCGCGCATGAGACGCAGGCCATTGCGGGCGCGATGAGCCGAGCCAAAGAATCGGGATGCGATCCCATTCTGGTGTTTGGCGCCAGCGCAATTTCCGACCGCCGCGATGCCATCCCCGCCGCCCTCGTTCAGGCTGGAGGCTCGGTCGAGCATTTCGGGATGCCGGTGGACCCCGGCAATCTGCTGTTGATCGGCAAGCTGGGCCGGTCGGCCGTTGTGGGCCTCCCCGGCTGCGCGCGCTCGCCCAAGCTCAACGGATTTGATTTCGTCCTCTGGCGGCTGATGGCCGGCCTGCCTGTCGGCCGTCACGAAATCCCAAGCATGGGCGTTGGCGGGCTTCTTACGGAAATCAGCGGCCGCCCGCAGCCGCGCGCGGAAAACGAGTCCCTGCCCCATGCGCCGAAAATCGCAGCTGTGATTCTCGCCGCTGGCCGCGCTTCGCGCATGGGCAGTCCCAAGCTTCTGGCGGATGTGCAGGGCAAGCCGCTGGTGCGCCATGCCGTCGAGGCGGCCCTGGCCAGCAGCGCTCGTCCGGTGATTGTCGTCACGGGCGCGGGGGCGGCTGCGGTTGAACAGGCGCTTCGGGGGCTGGAGATCGAGATCGTTGAAAACCGCGACTATTCAAAAGGCTTGAGCGAGTCGCTGAAGTGCGGCCTGAAGGCGGTTCCGCCTGATTGCGATGGCGCCGTGGTATTGCTGGCCGACATGCCGGACATCGGCGCCTGCCTGATCGAGAAGCTGGCGGCCGCCTTCAATCCCGCCGAGGGCCGCGCGATCTGCGTGGCCACACGTCACGGCCGCCGGGGCAATCCGGTCCTCTGGGCGCGGCGGTTCTTCCCCGAGATAATGACGCTGGAGGGCGATGTGGGCGCCAAATCGCTGATGGGACTCTATGGCGAATATGTCTGCGACGTGGAAGCCGATCACGATGGCCCGCTGACCGATATCGACACGCCCGCCGATCTGGCCCGATGGTCCGCGCGATGAGCGACCCCCTCTACCGCAAGGAGATTTTGCGGCTCGCCGCCGATGCACATGGCGCGGGCCGTCTGGATGGCCCTCACGTTACGGGCACCGCGTTCAATCCGGCCTGCGGCGACAGGGTGACGGTTGACCTGGCGCTGGACGAAGCCGGCCGTGTGAGCGCCATGGCCCATGAAACGAAAGCCTGCGTGCTCACGCAGGCGTCCGCCTCCATTCTTGGGAATGCGTTGAAGGGCGCAAGCCGGGACGATGTGGAGCGGCTCGCCAACGAGATTGCACAAATGCTGGTGGCGAAAACGCCGCCGCCGGCAGCGCCCTTTTCTGCCTTCGCCGCGTTTGCAGGCGCCGTCGAGCACCGCAACCGCCACCGCTGCGTGCTGCTGCCGCTGGACGCGGTGCTTTCGGCCTTCGAGGAGTCAGATGCGGGCTAGCCAGGCGCCATAAGGGCCAAGGTCCAGCCGGCCATTCCGAAGCGTGGCGTTTCCGTTGGCGATCAGCGCGTTTGCCGCCGTCAATGCGCCGCTCGCGAAGCCGGCGGCATCCTTGCTCATGTTGAAGACGCACAGAACACGCTCGTTTTCACAGGCGCGCGTAAAGGCCAGGATCGGCGCCGGCGCATCCACAAATTCGATGTCCCCCAGCCGGAGCGCCGCGCTCTGCTTCCGGACCGTCAGGATCCTTCGCGCAAAATTCAGCGTCGAATTTGCATCCTTCACCTGCGCGGATACGGCAAGCGGCTTGTGCGCAGGCCAGAGCGGCAGCCAGGGCGTGCCGGTCGTGAAGCCGAGATTGGGCGCCCCGGCATCCCATGGCATGGGCGTGCGGCAGCCGTCGCGGCCCTTGTACCAGGGATAATAGAGATCGCCGACCGGATCGCGCAGCTGGTCGCGCCGAAGCTCCGCCTGCGGCAGGCCAAGCTCCTCGCCCTGATAGAGCAGCGCGGTGCCTCTGAGCGAAAGCAGAAGCGCGAGCATCAGCTTTGCAATCCCGGGCGGGGCGTTCCTGCCGCCAAAGCGCGTAACCGTGCGCGGCACATCGTGATTGGAGAAGGCGATGGACGGCCAATGAAGCGGGAACCTGGCCAGCATCGCGAAATGCTCGCGAATGAAGCCGGGCTCGAGCTCGTGCGCATTCAGGAGGGGAAAGCTGTAACCGGAATGCAGGCCCTCGTTTGGCGACGAATATGAGCCGCAGCGTTCGGCTTCTTCCGAAAACTCGCCCATCACGAAGCGGTCCGGATATCGCTCCACCAGGGAGCGGATTTCGTTCAGGACCTCGAGGTTCTCCGGCAGGTTCGAGTCGTGAAAATGAAACTGAAGGTTTTCCGCGCGCACCCAGCTCTGCGCATTGCGCTGGTTTTCGGGCACCGGCGGGTTGTCCTTCAGCGTCGGATCGTGGAGATAGGCGTTGGCCACATCGAGCCGGAATCCGTCCACGCCGCGCCTGAGCCAGGTGTCGAGAACCGCGAGCGCCGCCGCCTTCGCATCCGGATTGCGCCAGCTCAGTTTCGGCTGCTGCCGCAGGAACTTGTGGTGGTAATGCTGCCGGCGCGCCGGCTGGTATGACCATGCCGGGCCGCCAAACGCCGAAAGCCAGTTGTTGGGCGCGGTTCCATCCGGCTTGGGCGCGGCCCACACATACCAGTCGGATTTCGGGCCGCGATCCAGGCTGTCGCGGAACCACGGATGCTCATCAGAGGTGTGCGCGAGCACCTCGTCTGTCATGACCTTCAGGCCGCGCGCATGGGCTTCCCCCAAAAGCGCGTCAAAATCGGCCTGCGTGCCGTAATCGGGATGCACGCCGTCGTAGTCGGAAACGTCATAGCCCCAATCGCGATTGGGCGACGGATGGATGGGCGAGAGCCACACGCCGTCCACGCCCAGCGAGGCGATGTAGTCGAGCTTTCCGGTCAGGCCCTTGAAATCGCCGTAGCCATCGCCGTCGGCATCGCAGAAACTGCGGATATAGACCTGATAGATCGTCGCGCCCTTCCACCAGGGCGTCCCGCCGCTCACACCTCGTCGGCCTTGTTGATGATGCGCGCGACGATGCCATAGGCTCTGGCCTCTTCCGCGCTCATCCAGAAATTGCGCTCGGTATCGCGCACGATTTTTTCATAAGGCTGGCCCGTCTCGCGCGCGATCAGCCGGTTGATTCGTTCGCGCATCTTCAGGATCTCTTCCGCCTCGATCGAGATGTCGGAGGCCTGTCCGCGCACGCCCCCCAGCGGCTGGTGCAGCAGGAAGCGCGTGTTTGGCAGGCAGAAGCGGTTTTCCCGGTCCGCGCCCAGATAAATATGCGCGCCGGCGCTCGCCACCCAGCCGGTGCCGATCATCTTCACCCGCGGTCCGACAAAGCGGATCACGTCGTGAATCGTGTCGCCGGATTCCACATGGCCTCCGGGCGAGTTGATGATCACGCGGATGTCGCCGTCGCCTTCGGCGGCATGCGCCAGCAGCTGGGCGGTCACCCGCTCGGCGAGCTTCATATCCACCTCGCCGAAAATCAGCACCGTGCGCGACTTGAACAGCGCCTGCGCCACCGGCGACTGCTTCAACTCCGGTTCGGCGCTTTCCGACTTGTCGTCCTTGTCATCGTCGTCGTCATCGAGCCTGCGCACGGGGGAAAACTCCTGTGATAAGCGAATCGCATACTAGCCAACCAAAGCCTTGCGTCTACGGTTCTTACAACGCGTTAACAGCCGCAGAAAGCGTGGGGCCAATGGGGGCGTGCAGCACCAGATCGGCGATACTGTCCTGATCGGTGGGTTCGCGGTTGACGATGACAAGCCTGGCCCCTTTGCGCTTGGCGGCGCGGGGAAATCCCGCCGCCGGATAGACCACCAGCGATGAGCCCAGCACGACAAAAAGGTCGCAGGCCTGCGTCGCTTCCTCCGCCCGCGCCATCTCGGCCTCCGGCATGGCCTGGCCAAACGAGATCGTTGCAGTCTTGAGAAGGCCTCCGCAGAAATCGCAATCGGGCGGCTCGCCATGACGTTCGAAATGCGCGCGGATGGGCGGAAGTTCTGCGCGCGCGCCGCAGCGAAGGCATCTGGCATAGCGCGTGTTGCCGTGGATTTCGATCACCCTGTCCGCCGCGATGCCGGATTCCTGATGCAGATTGTCGATGTTTTGGGTAATGACGTGCGTTGCAATTCCGCGCCGCACTAGCTCCGCCACGGCCAGGTGCCCCGCGTTCGGCCTGACGCTTGCGAACATCTCTTCCATCGCAAAACGCCGGCGCCAGGCTTCGCGCCGCATCTCGGGAGACGCCACGAAATCCTGAAAGTCTATGGGCGCCATCCTGGTCCACAATCCGCCGGGCGAACGGAAATCGGGAATGCCGGATTCGGTCGAAATGCCTGCGCCGGTAAAGATGACCGCCCGCTCCGCCGCCCGCAGAAACGGAACAAGCTCCGCAGCCTCGCGATGGGTCGTTGGCATCTTCTGCACGGTATATTCCGGTCCGGCATATCGCACGCAAAGCTAACGTGCGGCCGCCACGAAAAACAGCGTCCCGCGATGACGCGGTGGTGAATTGAAGCGGGTTTCGGGTCGGCTAATATCGCCGCCGTCCAGGGGGGAGACCATGTCGTCCAGGATTTTTGCCTACGCATTGGCCGGCACGATGGCGTTTGCCGGCGCAGCGCTGCCATCGGATATCGGCCGGGGAATCGACCTTGCGGGAATGGACCATTCGATCAGGCCCGGCGACGACTTCTTCTCCTATGCGAACGGAACCTGGGTCAGGAACACGCCCATTCCGCCCGATCGCGCCGCCTATGGCCTGGGAGCCATCCTGACCGAAAAGACCAACCGCGAAAATCGGGAGATCATGGAACAGGCCGCGGCCGGAAACGCGCCCGCCGGGTCCGAGGAACGGAAGATCGGCGATTATTACGCCAGCTACATGGACGAGGCCGGGATCGAAGCCAGGGGCATTGCGCCGCTGAAAGCCGAAATCGCCGCCATCGCCGCCATTGCCGACAAGAAGGCGCTCGCGGCCTATCTCGGCGGAACAATTCGCGCCGATGTCGATGCGCTCAACAACACCGATTTCTACACCGATCACATTTTCGGCGTGTGGATCACGATCGGGCTTAACGATGCCACGCGCAACGAGCCCTATCTGCTGCAAGGCGGGCTCGGCATGCCCGACCGCGAATATTATCTCTCAAGCGACCCGCACATGGCGGCGGACCGCGCGGCCTACATCAGGCACATTTCCAATGTGTTGAAGCTTGCTGGCGTTGCCGACGCCGCCGCCAGGGCGCAGGCCATCTTCGACCTGGAAAAGAAGATCGCCGCCGCGCATGCCAGCCGCGTCGATTCCGAAGACGTGCACAAGGCGAACAATCCCTGGCGGCGCGAGGATTTTGCGAAGAAGGCGCCGGGCCTTGACTGGAACGCCTTCTTTGCCGCCGCCGGCCTTGGCGATCAGCCGGTGGTGATCGTGTGGCAGCCGCACGGGATCGTTGGCGAAGCCGCGCTGGTCGCCAGCGAGCCGCTCGACGTGTGGAAGGCCTGGCTGACGTTCCATCTGATCGACCACAACGCCAACGTGCTGCCGAAGGCATTCGTGGCCGAGCGGTTTGATTTCTACGGCAAGACGCTCTCGGGAACGCCGCAACTGCAGGACCGGTGGAAGCGCGCCGTGGCGGCGACAAACAATGCGCTGGGGTTCGCGGTCGGAAAGCTTTATGTCGCGAAATATTTTCCGCCCTCCTCGAAGGCGCAGATCCAGGCGATGGTGGATCAACTGAAGGCCGCCTTTGCCAAGCGCATCGATGCGCTGGCCTGGATGGCGCCCGAGACGAAGGCAAAGGCCAAGGCCAAATTGCAGACGCTGATAGTGGGCGTGGGCTACCCCGACAAGTGGCGCGATTATTCCGCGCTCACCGTCGTGCGCGGCGATGCGCTCGGCAACTTCGAGCGGGCGGAACTGTTTGAGTACAGGCGCAATCTCGCCAAGCTGCATCAGCCGGTTGACCGCAGCGAGTGGTGGATGAACCCGCAGCTGGTGAACGCCGTCAACCTGCCGCTGCAGAACGCGCTCAATTTTCCGGCGGCGATCCTGCAGCCGCCGTTCTTCGATCCGAAGGCGAGCGCTGCGGTCAATTTCGGATCGATCGGGGCGACCATCGGTCACGAAATCAGCCACAGCTTCGACGATCAGGGCAGCCAGTTCGACTCGCTGGGCCGCCTCGACAACTGGTGGACGTCGCAGGATTTCGCCCATTTCAGGGGCGCGGCCGAGCAGCTGGCGAAGCAATACGACGGATATTGTCCCTTTGCGGGCGCGTGCGTGAACGGGCACCAGACACTGAGCGAAAACATCGCCGATGTCGCCGGGCTGTCCGCGTCGTACGATGCGTGGAAAATCTCGCTTGGCGGAAAACCGGCGCCTGTGGAACAGGGGCTCGCGGGCGATCAGCAGTTTTTCCTCGCCTTTGCGCAAAGCTGGCGGGAGAAGGAGCGCGAAGCCGCGCTGCGCCAGCAGCTGCTGACCGACGGCCACGCACCGGCGCAATATCGCGCCGATACGGTGCGCAATATCGACGGTTGGTATCCGGCATTCGGCGTGAAACCGGGCGACAAGCTCTATCTCGCGCCGCAGGCCCGCGTGCGTATGTGGTAAAACTGCATCGTTCAGGCGCGGCCTGGCGCTTGATCGGCCGGCCGCGCGGACCGATCATTTCCCGCCCGCTTGTTTTCCGCCCGAGGTGTCACCGTGATCTATTCGCTCTCCCGTCGCACAGTCCTGGCCATGTTCGGCGCTGCCGCCCTTCCATCGCTGTCGTTTGCCGCGGCATCGCCGGAGTCGCCCGAAGATTCGAAATTCCGCGATCTCGCCAGGCAGTGGCTCGATGGAACCTTGCGGCTGAGCCCGGTCTTCGCAACGGCGATCGGAGAACACCGCTACGATCACGAACTCGATGATGTCAGCCAGGCCGGGCGCAGGGCCAGGGCGCAATTTCGCGATCAGACTCTCTCGGGTCTTGCAGCCATCGACCGGGCCAGGCTGTCGCGCGCCAACCAGGTCGATGCCGCGATGCTGGACAATCAGCTTCGCTTCGACAAATGGGACGATGAGGTCTTCCAGAGCTGGGCGTGGGACCCTCAGGGCTATACCGAGCTTGCGGGCGATTCCATTTACCTGCTTGTCGCGCGCGAATTCGCCCCCCTGCCCGACCGGCTGCGCTCGGCCACCGCGCGCATGGAAAAGCTGCCGATGCTGCTTGCGCAGTCGCGCGCGGCGCTCGATCCCGCGCGCGTGCCGCTCATTCATGCGCAAACGGTGTCGAAGCAGAATGGCGGCATCGTCCAGCTGGTGGATGGCGTGATCCTTGCGCAGGCAAATGCGTTGCCCGCCGCGGAGCGGAAAGCGCTGCACCGCGCGGCGGCAAGGCTGAAGGACGCCGTCATCGAGCATCAGGCCTGGCTCGACAAGACGCTGGTGCCCAATGCCAGGGGCGATTTTCGGATCGGCGCCAAATTCTACGACCAGAAGCTGGCGTTCGCGCTCAACTCGCCCATGTCGCGGCAGGAAATCCGCAAGGCCGCGCAGGATGCGTTCGATGCCACGCGCGCGAAGATGTACGACATCGCGCGCAATGTGCTGAAGGACAAGCCGGACGCGCCGCCCGCGCCGGCCAATCCCACCGATGCCCAGCAGCAGGCGGTAATTGCGGCGGCGCTTGAGCTTGCCTATGCGGAGAAACCCGCGCGGGACCAGTTTGTGCAGGCCTGCAAAGATGCGGTCGTCAAGACCACCGCCTTTGTGCGCGAGAAAGACCTGATCACGCTGCCGGATGCGCCGGTGAAGGTGATCGAAACGCCCAAATTCAAGCAAGGCGTTGCCGGCGCCTATTGCGATTCTCCGGGGCCTTTGGACAAGGGGCAGGAAACTTTCGTGGCGGTCGATCCCATTCCCGCCGACTGGACGGAGGCGCAGGTCGATTCCTATCTGCGCGAATACAATTCGCGCAACATCCATGAGCTCATCGTTCATGAGGCGATGCCCGGCCATTATGTGCAGCTCTGGCACGCCAATCAGTATCCCTCGGTTCTGCGCGCGATCCTGGCGTCCGGCTCATTCGTGGAAGGGTGGGCCTGCTATGCCGAAAACCTGATGGCCGAGCAGAATTATCTGGACGGCGATCCGCTCTATATTCTCGTGCACCTCAAGCTCAACCTGCGCTCGATTCTGAACGCCATCCTGGACCAGGCGATCCACGTGGACGGCATGAGCCGCGAGGAAGCCATGAAGCTGATGACGGAAAAGGCCTTCCAGCAGGAGCGCGAAGCAGCCGGCAAATGGACGCGCGCGCAGCTAAGCTCCACGCAGCTTCCCACCTACTTCGTCGGCATGACGGAACATGGAAACCTGCGGCTCGAAGCGGAAAACCGCTGGGGGAAGGACTTCAGCCTGAAACGCTATCATGACACGGTCACGTCTTTCGGCTCGCCGCCCGTGCGGTATGTACGCGCCCTGATGTTCGAAGAAGCGGTGGATTGAGCTCAGGCGTTCGCCGAGTGGAAATTCGTCGCCCTGAAATGCGCCAACACCTTGGCCAGTTCGGCCAGCATGTGTCCGATCTCCTCGGGCGGCAGCGGCGCAGCACCCGGAGCCACAAGCCGCAGCGCCTGGACATGGACAGCCACCGGCGCTGCCGTGTTCAGGCCCGCGCTTTCCAGAAAGGCGATCAGGTCGCACAGGGCGCGGGCCACCGCATCGAGGTTTGTCAGGCCATAGGTCCCCGCGAGCGTGACAATCCGGTCCGCGTGCGACAGGATTTCGCGCGTGGCGCCGGCCGGAAGCCTGCCCTGTTTTTTCCGGGCCAGGACGTCTTCAATCGCGCGAATGCTCTGGCCGATCGCTTCGGAACAATCTTCGCGCAGAGTCTCGATGGCGCGCGTGGCTTCGGCTATGGCGGCATCGCGATCAACGCCGCCGGGCTGCTCCAGCAATTCCGACAGGCGAGTCTTCGGATACACGATTTTCTTGGCGTCACTCTTCTTCATACGGCGGCTTTCTTCCTGTTCGGCTCTTCGTGGTCTTCGCCTGCCTGCTCGACAGGCTGCGCAGGCGAGCGGTCGGTTTCGCGCCGGCCTATTCCGTTCGGCGGTCCCAGCGAGCGGAAACGCCGGTCGGGACCCACATAGTCGGCCGTTTCGATGAACGCGCGGTTCGACCGCCCCGCCCAGACAATGCGATCCCATAGCATCTGGGCGGATACCGGTTTCTTAACGACAAGGCTTGCCCCGGCGTCCCGCGCTTCGGATACGAGATTGAACTGGGTGTATCCGGTCAAGACGATGATGGGAACAAACCTGATCTGCGAGGCTTCGCGCCGGCGGATCCAAGTCACCAGATCGGTGCCCATCATGTCGGGCAGCATCGCCTCGATGATGCAGATGTCCACATAGTTGTGCAGGAGAAAATCCTGGGCCTCTTTGCCCGTGCCAAGAAGCACCGGCGCTTCCAGCCCGAAGCCGCGCAGCATTTGCGCAATGATCCCGCGCGTAAAATGATCGCTATCGACCAGCAACGCGGTTGCGTTCGTCAGATTCGCCTGTTGACTGGCCATTTACTCGCCCCTTCGCAGCGGGTAGCGATTTGCCGGTTCAACTTATGCGATGGGGCTTAAATAACCCTGAAGGCTGGCAAAGTGATCGAATAGCCGGGGCAAGTTTGCCCCAAGTATTTGTTTAGCGGACAGAATCGAGCCCCAGAGGCGGAAGTTTCTGGGCCTCCGCCGTCTTCTCTCCGCCGGCGCTGGCGATCACCGGCGCGGTCTGCGGCTGCGGCGTCTGGTATTGGTCGTAGGCCGGATCCTGGTCGAGCCGGACGAAGCTGTAGCCTTCCTGCACGAGCGCCGGAACGACCGCTGCGACCAGCGCAGCGGATTGCGAATGGATGCAATGCATCAGCACCACGCCCCCGTTGTCGCGGCGGATTTCGCGCATGTAGCCCTTGGCGCAAACATCGGCCGGCCAGCGGCGGCGCCAGCAATTCCAGTCGGCCGAGCTCATGACATAGCCGTCCTTGTCGATAACCGTCTGCCCGCCGATGTCCCAATAGATGGGGCCGATGTAATTTCGCAGCACAGGGTCGGCATTCAGAATGGCCGCATGCGCGGCGTGCCATGAGCCATAGGGCGCGCGGAAAAACAGCTTCGTCCCTGCGGGCATCAGCGGCGCGATGTCATCATTCACGTCGCGGATTTGCGCGATCAGAAGCTCCGGATGCGCATCGTAGCGCTTGCCCAGAACCGGATGGGACGCACTGTGATTGGCCAGCAGATGGCCATCGGCCGCGATCTGGGCGAGAATTTGCGGGTACAGTTTCGCCATCCGGCCGACAATGAAGAACGTCGCCTTCACATTGTTGGCCCTGAGCGCGTCAAGAACGCCGGGCGTATAGAGGTTGGGCCCGTCGTCGAAGGTCAGCGCGACCGTGTGCGTGCCGCGCAGGCCGGAGTGGAAAATCGTCTTTTCCTGAAACAGGGCAAGCCTGTCGCCTGTGCCGGACGCGGGTTGCGCCTGTGTAGCACCGCAAAGGCCAAGGCCCGCCGCCAGGGCCGCTGCCCAAATACCAACCCGCATTGCCCCCTCGCCCATTGGACGGAAGCCTATTTCGCCTTGATGGGCGCGGTAAACCCAATTCGGCCGGCCCTGCACAGGGAACGGGTGCCTGCGGGCAGATTCATGAGCAAAGGTTAATCCTGGTCGAGCGGCCGGAGCCGGATACCCCCCGCGGTCCGCGCTCATCGCTGGGCGCGACGGCAGGCTTTTCCCCGGCTCAGCGCATGGCGCGCCAGCGCCACATTCTTCCTGTTCGTCTTGTACGCCACGTCGAAGGCATCGCCCGCCACCGGCACGCTGCCGGCGAAAAAATCGATGGCGATATTCATGATCATTCTGAGCTTGGTCCAGTGCGAAAGACCCAGCTTCGAAAGCCGCGCCACGATGTAGAGGCTTGCGATTGCGCCGATCGCATCGCCGGCCACCGGCACAAGCCCGATCAGCGGGTCGAGCCCGAAGCGGGTATCGGTGCCCGGAATGCGAAAGCGCGAATCCAGAAGGTCCGCCAGCCACGAAAGGCGGGCCAACTCGTCTTCAACAAATCCTGTCTGCCGGGCGGGCGCATGCATGCCGCAACGCTTGCCGGCAAATTGGGTTGTTTTGCGGCGAAACTAGCGCTTGATCTGGCCGTCGAGCAGTTTCTGCACCTTTTCGCCATAGGGCGGGCGAAACGGCGCCGTCACGTCCAGCTTCGTCTGCTGCAGCACGGCCTTGGCATGACTGAAAGTCCTGAATCCGTCCACGCCGTGATAGGCGCCCATGCCCGACGGCCCGATGCCGCCAAACGGCAGGTCTTCCATCGAAACATGCATGATCACGTCGTTGACGCAAACGCCGCCCGAAGTGGTGTGCGAAAGCACGCGCTCCCGCTCCGCGCCGTCGTCGCCGAAATAGTAAAGCCCCAGCGGCCGCGGATGATCGTTCACATATTCGATCGTCTCTTCCAGGCGGTCATAGGTCTTGACCGGCAACAGCGGCCCGAAAATCTCGTCCTTCATCACCTTCATGTCGTCAGTGGGGTCAAGGATCAGCGTCGGCGGGATTTTGTGGAACGGCTGCTGCCGGAAATCCTCGCGCGCGGGGTTGATCTCCACGATCCTGGCACCCTTCGCCTTGGCGTCGTCCAGATATCCCATCAGACGGTCGTAATGGCGCTGGTTGACGACGGAGGTGTAATCCGGATTGTCCTTTATCGTGGGGAACATCGCGCGCACGCTGCCGTCCACGGCAGTCACGAAATCCTGCACCTTCTCCTTCGGCACGAACACATAATCGGGCGCGAGGCAAATCTGTCCCGCATTCAGCGTTTTTCCCATCATCACGCGCTTGGCGGTGAGCTGCATGTCGGCGGAGCGGCCCACGATAACGGGGGACTTGCCGCCCAGTTCGAGCGTCGTGGGAACGAGATTTTCCGCCGCCGCGCGCAACACGTGATAGGCAATCGATGTTGCGCCCGTGAACAGCAGATGATCGAACGGCAGCCTGGAGAAAGCCGCGCCCACATCCGGTCCGCCGGTGAACACCGCCACTTCCGTTTCATCGAAGGCCGAGCGGAACATCCGTTGCATCAGCTCGCTCGTGCGCGGCGTGAATTCGGACGGCTTGATCATGGCGCGATTGCCCGCCGCGAAAATTCCGGCAAGCGGCGCAAACGTCAGGTTGACCGGAAAATTCCACGGGCTGATCACGCCCACCACGCCCTTGGGCTGATATTCGACATAGGCCTTGGCGCCGAGCAGGCCCAGCGGAAACGGTTCCACCTTGCGCCTCTCGCGCTTCATCCACTGCTTCACATGCGCCTTGGCGTGCTTCAGCGGCCCGATGGAGCCGGAGACATCGGTGAGCAGGGTCGCATGCACCGAGCGGTTGCCGAAGTCCTCCCGCAGCGCGTCACAGATCGCGTCCTTGTGGCCGGCCAGAAGGCCGATGGCGCGGTCCAGCCACTCGATCCGTTTTTCCGCGCTGGGCGGGCCGGCCTTCAGATGGGCGCGGCGTTGGGCCTCCAGCACCCGGCGCATCTCCGTTTCGACAGGGGATTGGGAAGGGGCGTAGCCCGGCTGGGGAACTCTGGCTTCGGCAAGGCTCATTTTTGGCCCTTTCAGGCGGCGGATGACGAATTGTCAAAATAAAGCAGCCTGTGAAGATGGCCGCAATCCCATTGGCTTAAGCCTTTGTTACCGCCCCTTGGGCATATTGGGCGGACGATTTAGCGATAAGTGACTGAGGGGATGACGTGAATCGCCACGAACGCGCCGAACAGCTGGCCAAATCCGCCATCGCACTCATGGCCGAACGCCATATCGCGCCGACGCCGGAAAACTTCAAACTTTTCTATGCCTATTTTGCGGGCGAAAACCCCGGCGTGTCGGCCTTCATCGGCGACATGATCGCCGGCCGGAGGCCGTTTACGCCTGCGGTGCTTGTGGATTTGCGCCAGCGCTTTTTTACCGAGCACCAGTTTGATCGCGAAGCGGCCGAAATCGGCGCCAAGGTATCCATTACCCTGGACTCCGTCATGGGCAAGCTGCAATCGGCCGGCAAGGACACCGAAGCCTACGGGCGCACGCTGAGCGCCGCCAGCGGCGAGCTCGGCAGTGATCATTCGCCGGCGGCCCTGCGCAAGCTCGTTGACGGCCTGATCTCGGCGACGAAGACCATGGAAACGCGCGCCAGCGCGCTGGAAGTTGAGCTGCAGCACTCCTCACACGAAGTCGAAGAGCTGCGCCAGAAGCTCGAGGCCGTGCGCCAGGAAAGCCTCACCGACGGCCTGACCGGCATCCCGAACCGCAAGGCATTCGACGCGGAATTGCAGAAAGCGGCGGAACGCGCCGCCCAGCACGGCCAGCCGCTCTGCGTGCTGATGTGCGACATCGACAGGTTCAAGACATTCAACGACACCTGGGGTCATCAGACAGGCGATCAGGTGCTGCGCCTTGTCGCAAACTGTCTGTCGGAAAACGTCAAGGGCCGCGACACGGCCGCGCGGTATGGCGGCGAGGAATTCGGCGTGATCCTGCCGGAAACCACGCTCGACGTCGCCGTCACCCTGGGCAACCAGATCCGCGCGGCGGTCGAGGGCAAGAAGCTCGTGAAAAAATCGACCGGCGACATCCTGGGGACAATCACGATCTCCGTGGGCGTCGCCATGCTCGCGCCGGGCGAAAAGCCGGTGGCGCTCCTGCAGCGCGCCGACGCCTGCCTTTATGCCGCGAAGGAAGCGGGGCGCAACCGCGTGGTCAGCGAACGCGAGCTTCGCGCGCAAGCTGCCTGAAACCGCACCTACCTACCAGACGAATTCCGGTCCAATCAGGCCATCCAGGCCCGCGTTTTCCCTGCGATAGATTTCGGCCAGCCTGCGCGTGATTTCGTTGTCCGCGACCGGGTACGGCGGGCTGGCGTTGAACGCCTCCCCGGCCGGAATTGCGATCGGTGGAAGCTCGAGGAATTCGAAGACCCTGCGCATTCCTGCGCCGGTGTCCGCCACAAAGCTCTCGAACCGGAGGAACAGAAACTGTTCGCGTGGAAAATGATGGAACCACCGCTCGATGTGTTCGCGGTAGAATCCCCACTGCACCGGATAGTATGAAAAGAGCCGCGCCTGGCTCGTTTCGCGTTCGTGATTGGCCGACAGGGCTTCGCGGAAATATCCGTCGAAATCGCCCTTCACGCGCCCGCGCCGCACGTTGTGCCAGTAATGGGAAAGGACACGGCGCACCGGGTCGCGCAGGACGGCGATGATTTTCACCGCCGGAATCAGCGCGGCCGCGCGCGCGGGCGCGGGCCTGGCGAAGAGATAGGCCGTCGAAGCCTCGCCCGTGATCCGCGGCGCCTCCACGGCAGGGAATTGCCGGCTGTACCACGACGGTCCGCGTTCGAAATTCTCGTCGAAATAATGGATTTCCTTCCGCCGCGCCGGCGCAAAGCGCTCGTGGCGCGACAGATAGGCATAAAGCGAGGTGGTCGCGCATTTGGGGGCGCCAATGATCAGCACGTCCGGCAGCCGGCCCCATCGGCGGGACGCGAACAGATTGTGCAGCATCGCCATCCCCATGCATGCCCACACCTTCGCCCCGTCATGGTTGCGCGGCCGAAAGAATCTTTCATGAAGCAATCCCGACAATGGCGTGACCGTAGGATTTCATCTGGCCCGCCTGCTAAGCTTTTGCCGACCACCATTCGGAGAATCGCATGCGCACGGAATTCGAGCGTGTTCACGTGACAAAACATGGCGCCGTCGCGGTGCTTGCCCTCAACCATCCCGAAGTAATGAATGCGGCCTCGCTGAAGATGCTCAGGGGCATCAATGCGGCGCTCGATCACGTCGAAAACGCGGAATCCGGCTTCCGCGCGCTGGTGTTGACGGGCGAAGGCAAGGGTTTCTGTTCCGGCGCCAATCTTTCGGAAGCGCCCGAAATGGATGGCCGGCGCTACGGCATCGGCGACACGCTTGAGCTTGGCTATCATCCCCTGCTGCGCCGCCTGCGCGATTTCAGGATGCCCATCGTTGCTGCCGTCAATGGCGCGGCGGCCGGCGTGGGTATGAGCCTTGCGCTGATGGCCGACGTCGTCATCGCCGCGCGCTCGGCCTATTTCCTTCAGGCTTTCGCGCGCATCGGGCTGGTTCCCGACGGCGGGTCAACATGGCTCCTGCCGCGGCTTGTGGGGTCGGCGCGGGCGCGCGAGCTTTCGCTGCTGGCGGAAAAGCTGCCGGCCGAAAAGGCGCTCGCATGGGGCCTCATCAGCCGGGTATCGGACGACGACAGCCTGATGAAAGACGCGTTGCAGATCGCGCAAAGGCTGGCCGAAGGCCCCACGCAGACCTATGCGCTGGTACGGGAACTTTATTGGAAAAGCCTGCACAACAGCTTCGAAGAACAGCTTGATTGCGAGCGCCATGCGCAGGAAAAAGCCGGGCGGACGGCGGATTTTGCTGAAGGCGTGCGCGCTTTTCTGGAAAAACGCCCGGCGAAATTTCAAGGACGGTAAAGCAAAGATCGGCTGTGGCCCACACCAGTCCTTTGCGAGGCCTGGCGATTACTGTAAGGTTTGGGCCGTTGGGGCGCACTGAGATGGAGGCGAAGCCTTAGGGCTTGCCGATGCGCCAGACCACAGTTTCTCCCGATGCATCGCCGCGCGGTTTCGCGCCGCCGCGCTTCGACCTCTCATCCGCAGACCTCCCGGAAGCCGAACGGCTGCCGGCGATGAAGCGGCTTCTTGCCGACAACATTCTGGACGCTCATGTCGAGTGTCTGGGAGGGCAGCCCTTCGAGGCCAGCGTCTCGGCCATCAGGGTCGGCGCGGCCATCTGCGCCGATTGCCGTTCCACTCCTCTGCTAGTTCATCACACGCGCGCCCACGTCGAGCCCGCGCGGCGCAAGCGGATTGTCATCCAGGCACTGACCGAAGGGAAAGCGGCCTATTTCGAAGACGGCAAGGACCGTTCCGGCGAAACCGTTCCCGGCGATCTGTCCATTGTTGAGTCCGGCATGGTCGGCGGATTTGTCTGCGAGGTTCCTGTCCGCGTGGTCAGCCTCGCCATGCCCTACGCGGCCATCGTGCCGTGGTTCGCCACCGCGCGGGCGTTCGATCGCCCGCTGGAACGCACGAATTTTGCCGCGCGGCTCCTGTTTGATCTCGTCACCGGCCTGGCGCGGGGCGAACTCGGTCACGCGCGCCACGCCACCGTCGCAGATGCGGTCGGCAGTCTGATCGCGCTCGCCTTCGATGGCATGCGCGGGGAGCGTCTGGACAGCGAAAGCAGGCGGGCCTCCCGGCTTTCCGCCATCCGCGACCACCTGGTCGCAAACTATGCCGATCCGACGCTCACGCCCGCGCAGGTGGCGGAGAAATTTCGCATATCGGTCCGGTATCTCCACATGCTGATGGAAGATACTGGCCGCTCTTTCCGCGAAGAGCTTCTGCGCATGCGCCTGAATGCGGCCCTGCGAATGCTGCTACAGGGCTCCGCCAGCGAGCGCACGGTTGCCGACATTGCCTATGGGGTGGGCTTCAACGATCTCTCCCAATTCAACCGCAATTTCCGCGCCCGTTTCGGCATCACGCCCAGCGAAGCCCGGCGGCTTTCCCAAACATCTTCGCTTTCCGCCTCGTCATTTCACTCCGCGCCGAGACGGGACGGCAACGGAACGGCACCATACCGCCGTCAAAACAGGGTCCGTTCATGATGGGCGGGCCGCCATAGCGCTGGGTAATCGACCACTGCCCAATCCGTGGCATTGGCACCGACTGAGGAGGGGATTTCTCATGAGACGACATCAGATCTTGCCCGATCTCAAAAATGGCGTGAGCGCGCTCGCCCTGATGGCTCTTGCATTTGGGGGCGGGGCAGCCTCGGCGGGCGCATTGCCCGGACACGGCCATTTCGTGCGCGGCGCCGGAACCATCGCGAAATCCCGGGGCGCAATGACCGTGGATCAATCCACCCAGACCGGGATCGTCAACTGGAAGACCTTTTCGCTGGGCAAGGCGAACAGCATCGTCTTCGACAACAACGGCGGCGCCACGCTGAACATCGTGAGGGGAAACAGTCTTTCGCGGATTTCGGGATCGCTGCAGTCGAATGGTTCGGTGTATCTCGTCAATCGCGCCGGCGTTGTGATCGGCGGCAGCGGCCGCGTTGACACCCAGGGGGCATTTGGCGCCTCCAGCCGCGGCGTGGATCAGGGCGCGTTCGGCAATGACCGGCGGCTTCTGTTTGCCGGGCATGGCAAAGGCAACGTGGTTGACCGTGGCGCGATCGCCGCGCGCAACGTCTCGCTGATCGCCGGCGGCCGGCTGGCGGTGGGTGGACAGATCAGCGCCAGGCATCACGTCGAAACCTCCGGCGCCCGGATTGGCCTTTCCGGCGCGGATGTCTCGGCCCAAAGCTGGCTGATTGATCCTAGAAACCTGAAAGTCACCGCTGGCGCGGCAAGCACCATTTCATCCAGCCTCAATGGCGGCACGAACGTCAGGCTGGAAACGAACGCAACCTCCTGCAGCGGTCCGGGCGCATGCAGCAGCGGCGCGGGAGACATCACGATCGCCGCACCCATCGCCTGGAGCGGCACGGCACGGCTGACGCTGGACGCATACCACAGCGATATCGTGGACCAGCTCATCCATGTCAAAGGCAAGGGCGCGCTCGTCATCCTGACCAATGACGGCGGCACGGGCGGCGATCTCCTGTTCGGGACGAAGGGGCAAATAACCTTCGACAATCTCGCCGCATCGCTGGCCATCAACGGCTCACACTACACCCTGGAAAACAAGATCAGCGGCCTGGCCACGGACATCGCCGCCCACCCGGCGCGGGAGTTTGCGCTCGCGAAGAATCTCAATATGACGAACACCTTCACGAGCACCCCGATCTCCCCGACGGCCGCGGGCGCGTTCCACGGCACGTTCGAAGGCCTGGGGCACACGATTTCCAATCTAACAATCATTGACAGCAGCGATTCATTCGCCGGCTTGTTTGGTTACGTTGACTCTGGCGGAATCCTTCGCGATATCCGGCTGACGAAGGCCAACATACAATCCACGAAGGCTGGCGCTCTTGTCGGCACGCTGGTCGGATTTGCGGCAAGCGATGATTTGATATCGGCGGCCTTCTCGTCAGGAAATATCACTTGTGGTGCTTCCGATTGCGGCGGCCTTGCGGGAGGTGCCGGCAATATCGCGCGTTCCTCGTCCTCGACAAATGTCTCTTCGAGCCTGGCAGGTTTTGTCGGGAGTCTGGCCGGCGTTGTCACTGGTGACATTTCGGCATCCCACGCATCAGGCTCCGTCACCGGGAGCGACGGCTCTTTTGTTGGGGGACTGGCCGGCTCGGTCAGCGGGCATATCTCCGGATCTTATGCCACCGGACGCGTAATCGCCACGGACGGCTCATTTGCGGGCGGCCTTGTTGGCACTATCGGCGGATATATCCTGAATTCATATGCGACCGGCGATGTAAGCGGCGGCGTGGGCGGATTTACGGGCGGCCTTTTTGGCACGAGCGGCAGCAACGTCAAGAACTCGCACGCCACCGGACATGTTGATGCGATAAACGGCTTTGCCGGAGGTCTTGGCGGCTCGGTCACGGGCGATTTGACCGGCGACTACGCAACCGGCGATGTGCTTGACCCTGGCACATCCGGTTTTGCGGGCGGACTTGTCGGCGCACTGACCGGCAACATTTCATCGTCCCATGCGCTTGGCGATGTAACCGGCGGCAATACGGCCTTTGTCGGCGGCCTCGTGGGTTCCATCACCGGAGACATTTCCGATTCCTTTGCAACCGGAAACTTGGCCGGCGGAAACACCGGCTATGTTGGGGGCCTTGCTGGCGCCATGTCGGGCGACATCGCGAATTCTTCAGCCAAAGGCAGCATTCTGATCAGCGGGGGTGCCGCGCCGGCATATGCCGGCGGCCTTGTGGGCGCGTTGAGCGGCAATATTTCCAAGTCGCACGCAACCGGCGACATCACCGGCGGTAACGGGACCTACCTGGGTGGCTTGGCCGGCGCAATCACCGGCAACATCTCGCAGTCCTATGCATCGGGCGATATTCACGGCGGGGACGGCAGCTACGCCGGCGGGCTGGCTGGCCAGGCAGCCGGCAACATCAGCAAATCTCACGCCGGCGGGAAGATCTTCGCGGGGAATGCCACATCAACCGCCGATACCTATGTCGGAGGGCTTGTCGGTTACGAATCGGGAGGATTGATCAAGGACTCCTTCGCCGCATCTGCGATTCATGCCGGGTCGAGCGATGCTCTCGACAGTCATTTTCTTTATGCCGGCGGCCTTGCAGGTTATGTGACCGGAAGCACCACGATCACGAGAAGTAATGCAAGTCGATCTGTGTCCGCTGGAATCGATGTTTATGCCGGAGGCCTGTTCGGTTTCGGCGATAACAGCACTGTCTTCAAGAACGATTTTGCCACGGGCGATGTGGTGACATCGGGCGGCGATGCGAATTGGTACACCACCGTAGGCGGACTCGGCGGGGAAAGTCATGGTACCGTGAGCTTGAGCTATGCGACGGGATCGGTCACCGACATGAATTCTGCGACGGCCTATTTCACCGATATCGGCGGACTGATCGGATACAACGCCGGCGGGGTCAGCAAGTCGTTTGCTACGGGAAACGTAGTCGTTGCGGAGCACGCCAACATTGGCGGACTGATCGGCGTCAACGGCAGCCCCGTTAATAACACGTACGCGCTGGGCGATGTAAGCTGCGGCGGTACGGCCGATTGCCGCGTCGGCGGGCTGGCCGGCTGGAATGACACGAACATTTCGACGTCCTATTCGACCGGTCTTGTGGTGGGTCCGGGCGCCGGCGAGGTTGGTGGGCTGGTGGGTGAGGATGTCAGTGGTGTCTATACGCACGATCACTGGGATACGACCACGAGCGGCATTTCCAATCTGGCCGACGGGGTCGGGAACGTCGCAAGCGCGCCGGGGGTGAGCGGCAAGACAGACCATCAGCTGAAAACGCAGTCACTGGCGGCGCTTGGCTACAACACCACCGTGTGGAGTCGCGGTCCCGGCATCAACGGCGGCCTGCCCTACCTGACGCAAAATCCGCCACCCTGAGCGGGAACCGCCAATCCCCCTGCGCCTGCGGTACATCCGCCTTGCCGCAGGCCGCACCAGGCTTGCGGGACAGATCTTCGCGAACGCCCGGCCGTTTTCCCTCTGCGCCGATGGCATCGCACTCTGCGCCGAGACGTTAGGCAAATCGCTCCTCTAGGGTGCTCCGACAGAGTTCATCCGGGAGCCTCACCCATGGTCAACTACATCGTACGGGATTCAGACAACCTCGTTGCAGGCATTGCCGACGCGCTCGCATCGGGAGACACACTCTATGTTGCTCCGGGCGTGAAAGAAGGAAGCGAGGGCGGCGCGGATGCCGTTCAGTCGTCCGGCGGTGCCATCATCCAGGATTATGGCGCGATCTTCGGCTTTGACGGCATTCAGACGTTCGGCTCCGGCGATACCGTCACAGTCGGCGCGGGCGGCTCGATCGATGGCTATGCGCGGGCCGGGATCTACTCATCGGCCGTCGCGCGCGGCGGCGTGACGCATCTGGCCTTGCAGAATGGGGGCGACATCTCCGGAAAAACCGCAGGTGTTTGGATCGCGGCCGGCGGAAACGACATCACCAATTCGGGCTCCATTTTCGGCGGAACGGGGGCGGCGATAAAGATCGCATCCCAGAGCGCCGACTCCGCAAACACCGTCGACAACAGCGGGACAATTTCCGCGTCGCAGGGAAATATCGCCGTCAACGGCGGCGATGCGCCCATGACGCTGACCAACAGCGGCCACATCACGGGCAACATCCTGTTTGGCGCCAGTGATGATATTTATGCCGGCGTCCTTGGCAGCATCACCGGCACGATTTTTGGCGGCGGCGGAAACGACGTGATCAGAAGCGGCGCCGCCCATGACGTCCTGGATGGTGGCGCCCAGGGTGACAGGCTGAATGGCGGCGGCGGGGAGGATACATTTGTTTACAAAGGTGTCTCGGATTCCACGGGTGCGGCGCGGGACAAGATTGTCGGTTTCGATACTGCGCAGGACACGCTCCAGATGACCGTCACCCCCAACGCGATCGACGCCACGGTCACGACCGGCACGCTGAACAGTGGCGGCGCATTCAACGCCACGCTTTCGGCGGCCATCGGTCCGGCGCAATTGGCGGCGAACCACGCGGTCGTGTTCACGCCGGACGCCGGCAAGCTTGCGGGGCACACGTTTCTCATCGTGGATGCAAACGGCACGGCGGGGTATCAGGCGGGAAATGACTATGTCATCGAGCTCCTGAACGCCCATGGCCTGGCCAATCTGAGCACGGACAATTTCGCCTGATCCTGGTGCGGCGGGTGCGACCTTCGGTCCCCTGAGGGTCCCCCATCCGCCCGGCCCAACGCCGCAACAAGCCCTTCGCGATTGCGGCGGGCCAATGGCCTTTCGCGCGAATGGCGCAGGCGCAACACCTGCGCACCATTCGCGCCGCATATGACGGTCCGATAGCTTCTTATGACGCTTCCGTGACTTGAAAGCGGGCCGAAACTGCGGCCCAATTCTCGGTCACCAACGGAAACGGGGCCCGCCGGGCCGCCCGTCATCATTTCATCGAGGAGCTTCAAGAATGTCCCGTCCGCTTTCGCGACGCAGTCTGTTCATGGCCGGCGCGCTTGCCTGCGCCTTGCTGGCCGGCACCGCCTTGGCAGAGGGTGGCCACACGCAATACGGGACATGGGGCGTGGACCTCACGGCCATGGATAAGTCCGTCAAACCCGGCGACAACTTCTTCGACTATGTGAACGGAACCTGGCTCAAGACCGCCGTGATTCCGCCCGACCGCGCGTCCACCGGCGCCTTTCAGGACCTGCGCATCCTCAGCGAAAAGCGCATGAAGGAAATCGCCGCGTCGCTGGATTCGCAGCCCTACGCCAGCCTCTCGGACGAAGAAAAAAAGCTGCGCGATCTCTACGATGCCTTCATGGACACAAAGCAGATCGATGCGCGCGGGCTTGCGCCGGCGAAACCCGATCTCGACTATATTGCAAGCCTCAACTCGCTCGAGGATGTGGCAACGGCCATGGGCCGGCCCGATCTCGGTCTCGATGGACCGTTCGGCGGCGGCATCGGCATCAATGCGAAAGATTCCAGCAAGTACCAGATTGATCTGGGCCAGTCGGGCCTGGGCATGCCCGACCGCGACTACTACCTGAAAGACGATCCCGCGCTTGCCAAGACGCGCGATGCCTACAAGGCCCACCTGGCCAAGATGTTCACGCTCGCCGGCTTCAGCGATGCGCAAAGCCGCGCGCAGGCGGTTTACGACCTCGAGTACAAGATGGCGCAGGTCGAATGGCCGCGCGAGGAACGCCGCGACATCGACAAGATCTACAATCCCATGACGCTGGCCCAGCTGAAGGCGCTGGCGCCGCAATTTCCGTGGGACGCTTTCCTGAAAGCCGGCGGCCTGACGGGCACCGACAAGTTCGGTCACGACCGCATCATGATCGTCGCCGAGAAGTCCGCCTTCCCGCAGCTTGCGAAGATTTTCGCGGACACGCCCATCCCGGTGTGGCGCGACTATCTGACGGCGCATTATCTGCACGCCTATGCCGCCTATCTGCCCACGGCGTTCGACCAGGAAGATTTCGCCTTCTACGGCACCGTGCTCCAGGGCAACACCCAGCAGCTTCCGCGCGATACGCGCGCGGCGCACCTGCTCGACGGCGCCATGGGTGAAGCATTGGGCAAGCTCTATGTCGCCAAATACTTCCCGCCGTCGGCCAAGGCCAAGGCGGTGGAGCTCGTCGACAACCTGCTCAAGGCCTATGACGCCGACATCCGCACGCTCGCGTGGATGACGCCGGCCACCCGCGAAAAGGCGCTCTACAAGCTGCACCATTTCGGCGTGAAGATCGGCTATCCGGACAAATGGCGGGATTATTCGAAGCTCGTCATCAGCCGCGACGACCTGATCGGCGACATCAAGCGCGCCAATGCGTTCGAGTGGAACCGCAATCTCGTCCGCATCGACAATGCGGTGGACAAGAGCGAATGGGGCATGACGCCGCCCACCGTGAACGCCTACGACAATTTCCAGTGGAACGAGATCGTGTTTCCGGCCGCCATCCTGCAGCCGCCCTTCTTCGACCCGAACGCGGACGATGCGGTGAACTATGGCGGCATCGGCGCGGTGATCGGGCATGAGATAAGTCACGGCTTCGACGACCAGGGCTCGAAGTTCGACGCCACCGGCGCCTTCAACAACTGGTGGACGCCGGCCGACCGCGCCGCATTTGAAGAGCGGGTGAAGGCGCTTGGCGCGCAATACGATTCCTATGAGCCGCTGCCGGGCCTGCACATCAAGGGCGAAAACACGATGGGCGAGAACATCGCCGACAACGCCGGCATCGCGATTGCGCTCAAGGCCTATCACATCTCGCTGGGCGGCAAGCCCGCGCCGGTGCTCGACGGTTACACGGGCGACCAGCGCTTCTACCTGTCCTACGGCCAGATCTGGCGCACAAAGATGCGCGAAGATGCGCTGCGCCAGCAGGTGCTTTCCAACGAGCACAGCCCGGCGGAATTCCGCGCGATCGGCGCAACCCGCAACCAGGACGACTGGTACGCCGCATTCAACGTGCAGTCCGGCGAAAAATACTATCTGCCGCCGGACAAGCGCGTGCATTTCTGGTGATGAGACCCGCGCCGCCGGAGCAATCCGGCGGCGCACGCTTTTCATGACATCCCGGAGTATCTGACATGAAATACGTCGCAATCGCTTTTGGCGCACTGTTTTGCGCCACCGTCGCGGGCGCCCAGCCGGCCAAGCCCATGTTCGGAGAATGGGGCGTTGACCTCAACAACATGGACAAGATGGTCAAGCCCGGCGACGACTTTTTCCTCTATGCCGACGGCGCGTGGCTGAAGCAGGCCACGATCCCGCCCGACCGCACCTCAACCGGCTCGTTCGACGAACTGGAAATCCGCTCCGAAAACCGGATGAAGGACATCGTTCAGGAACTGGAGGCCAGGTCCTACGGCCAGCTCGATGCGGAGGGCAAAAAGCTCCGCGACCTTTACGATGCCTTCGAAGACACAAAGGCCATCGAAGCCAACGGGCTGAAGCCCGCCCGGCGCGACCTCGCCTATTTGGCGTCGCTGAAGACATATGCCGATATCGCGGGCGCCATGGGCGCGCCGGACCGGGGAACCGACAGCCTGTTCGGCGGGCGCATCGCTCCCGATCCCAAGAATCCGCGCGTTTATGTCCTGATGCTCACGCAAAGCGGCCTTGGCCTGCCCGATCGCGACTACTACCTGCGCACCGACAAGGAAATTGTGGCGACGCGGGAAGCCTACCGGAAATATCTCGCCAGCATGCTCGTGCTTATCGGCGCGAAGAATGCAACGGCCCGCGCCGACGCGGTGTTCAATCTGGAAACCGAAATCGCCAAATTGCACTGGCCCGCCGCCGACCGCCGCGATGCCGACAAAACCTACAATCCGATGACGTTTGCGGAGCTTGAGGCTTACGCGCCGGGCTTTCCATGGGCGGCCTTTTTTGCCGCCGAGGGGCTTTCCGCGAAGGACGCGTCGGGCAACCCGCGGCATGTGATCGTGCGCGAAAACACCGCCATTGCGCCGATGGCGAAGCTGTTTGCCGCCACGCCCGTGCCGGTCTGGCGCGACTGGCTGACGCTGCATTATCTGCACACCATGTCGGCCTATCTGCCCAAGCGGTTTGACGACACGGACTTTGCCTTCTACGGCAAGGTGCTGAACGGTCAGGACCAGCAGCTTGATCGCGCCACGCGCGGGGTGCATCTGCTCGACCGCCGGCTTGGCCATCCGCTCGGCAAGCTCTATGTGGCGAAGTATTTCCCGCCCGCCGCCAAGGCCAAGGCGGAAGAACTGGTCGCAAACCTGCTCAAGGCCTATGACGCCGACATCCGCACGATTGACTGGATGACGGACGCCACGAAGCAGAAGGCGCTGGAAAAGCTTCACGCCTTCACGCCGCACATCGGCTATCCCGATACATGGCGCGACTATTCCGGCCTCGTCATCCGGCGCAACGACCTGATCGGCGATATCGAGCGCAGCGACCTGTTCGAATGGAAATACCGGCTGAACCGCATCGACCAGCCCGTGGACCGCAACGAATGGTTCATGACGCCGCCCACGATCAACGCGTATTACACGCCCGTCTTCAATTCGATCTTCTTCCCCGCCGCCATCCTGCAACCGCCCTTCTTCGACCCCAACGCGGACGATGCCGTGAATTACGGCGGCATCGGCGCGGTGATCGGGCATGAAATCAGCCACGGCTTCGACGATCAGGGCAGCAAATACGACGGCTCGGGCATGCTGCGCAGCTGGTGGACCGATCAGGACCGCAAGAATTTCGAGGAACGCACGGCCGCGCTTGGCGCGCAGTACGACGGCTACGAAGCCCTGCCGGGGCTTTTCGTGAACGGAAAGCTCACGATGGGCGAAAACATCGGCGATCTTTCCGGCCTGTCCATTTCGCTGAAGGCCTATCACCTGTCGCTCAATGGCAAGCCGGCGCCGGTGTTGGGCGGCTTCACGGGCGACCAGCGCTTCTTCCTGTCCTATGGCCAGATCTGGCGGGACAAGACGCGCGACGGCGCGCTCCGCGCGCAGGTGCTGTCCAATCCGCACAGCCCGGCGCATTTCCGGGTTGACGGGGCCACGCGCAACATCGACGCCTGGTATGACGCCTTCAACGTGCAGCCCGGCGACAAATATTACCTGCCGCCGGACAAGCGCGTCCGGCTCTGGTGACCTGCTGGGACACCCGCCTGGCCGCCACGACGGCGGCCTGACGGGCTTGCGGCCATGCGAGCCTATTTCCTGCCCCGCCGTCGCGAAATCGGCGCCGCAGTGCCGGCCCGCGTCCGCCTCTTCCTGACCGTTTCCGAACGCAGCGCAGCGGCATGCGCCCGGCGCGCCCAGGCGGCCAGCTCTTCGGGATCGTCATAGAGCCGGTCGGGCAGCGCGAACCAGGTGGTGACGATCGTTTCGCCCGTGCTGCGCTTCACGAAGGAGAACGGTTTGCTCTTCTCCGCAAGAAAAGGCTTTCGCGATTCATCATCCGTCTTGAAATAGATGATGTCGTCGAAAACCATTCCGATCATCACATCGCCGAGATAGATGCCTTCGCCGCCGAAGAACCGCCTGAGCCTGATCGGCCCGAATTCGGCAAACAGGTCGTCGAAACGGTGCGGCCCCGAAGTCACGTCGCGGCGGCGCGCTACCGGCGGCGCGATTGCTTGCCGGGCGGCCTGTATTTCACGCTCTTGGCCAGGGCGCGGTCCATTTCCTCGGGCGAGATGAGAACCGTCGTCTTCGTGCGGACGAGGCCGGATTCGCATTCCTTCAACACCAGCGCGAGCGCATCCGTATCGTCGGGGAAATCCAGAACCATCAGGGCGTCCCATTCGCCGAACGACCAGCAAGCGACTTCAACCTTGCCGCCCGCGCTGGCGATGGCCTTCTTGATCGCGGCCACGCGGCCGGTCGCCTTGTCCTTCTGCAAGCCGCGCAGCCCCTCGGCCGTATAGGATGTCTGGATCATGTATTTGGTCATGCAGGTGCTTCCCTCCCAGTCGCAGCCAGAGGCTAGCGCAATGCCGCATGTGCGTCACGGCTCCCGGCATGGGCCGGCGAACGGCGCAGGGCTGCGGACATTGGCAATGAAGCGCGCGCCGTCGCCACGGCCGTGACCGTCTCCCGCGCCGGGCCCAGCGGCATGTGCCGGCGGGCCGCTGCGGGCGGCTGGATCAATGTTTCCTGTACAGGCCCGAAAACGACACGCCCATGCCGCCGCAGTTGTTGTTGTCCTGCACAAGCAGATAGGGCCCGAGCTGCCGCAACTCGACGGCGCAATCATCCTGGCCGGCCCTTGCGAAGGCGATCTGCCGGTCGCCGGCGATGGCGAAGCTGGCATATGGCGCGCGCGCGTCAATATCGCCATCGAGGTCGCCTTCGTTCACCGCCGACCCGCTGTTGGCGGTGGCGTTGCCGGTGAGGTGTGCGGTGTCGCCCTTCACCGCAATGTCGATCTCGGCGCTTGTGTCGCGCTTCCATTTGCCGGCCCAGTTCGTCGGGGATGCAAGCGGCTTGAGGTTCGCGGCGGGAAACCAGCCGTCCGTCTCGATTCCCTTTTCGCTGACATAGGCGATGCAGCCGTAAGGTCCGGCCGCGCCCGTGCCCGCTTCACCCAGCACCGCATCGCCCGGCAGGAGGAAGGCGTGCCGCGTACACGCGGCATCCGCCGTGGGGCAATGCGCCCGCTCGGATTCATTCTTGGCGAAATTGGCCTTTGCAATGACTTGCGCGAGCCCGACATTCTGCATGCCAGGCTCGGGCTGGACGCCGTTGCAATCCAGCGCTCGGTATCCGGCCGCATGCGCGGCGCCTGCCAGCACAAGGCCCGCCATCGCCAGGGCCGGAATTCGCAATGTCATTGCAACCCCTGAAACCGGATGCCGCCCGTCCGAACGCCGTGCCGCCCGATCAGTTGTAAGGCTCGCAACCGATGCCGGAGCCCATCGTGAACTTCTGGTCTTTCAGGCCGCTCCCCATTTGCCCGTCCAGGCTTCCGCCGTGGAATTCCACCATGTCGCCCTTGATCGCGTATGAGCCGGGCGTGGTTCCGTCCAGGTCGTTGTAGTGGCTTCCATCAAGCACCTTGAAACCGAGCCCGGCCAGAATCTCCCCGCCCGCGCCATAACAGGCATATTCGCCCACGCGCAGTCCGCCGCCCGCTGCGGCCGGCCCGGCCGCGGTTGATGCCGCGAGCAGCAAAAAGCCCGCAGCGAATCGTTGGAATTTCATGATGTACCCCTCGCTCCATTCGTTTCGATACTAGGCTGATTTGCGGCCGGCCGATATGCGGCACGGCCCGTGGCACGCGCCATCGCCGGATACAAGATATTGTTCCTTTCAAAAGGCTTGACATCCTAAAATATGTTCCCTATATGTTCGTCCGGTTTGGCATTTTGGAGACTGAGGATGACGCTCTAGCGATGTCGCAAGAACAGACAGGTAAGGGGGCCAGCTTGCGGGCACCCCGCGCAAGGCCAAGCCGCGCCCGGATGATGCAGGACGTTCCTGCACCGGCGATCGCAAGGCTTGGCCTGGCATGCAAACCGGGGAGGTTGAAGCGAGAGTGCACCGTGGTGTCGGCCTGATGCGGCCTTCGGCGGGCCTGCTGCGTAGCGAAAGACCGATCGGCCCGGGCGAGACGTCGCCAGGGCCTTTCTTTTAGGAGAGGTCTTCGGCCCTGGCCGGGGTGATGGACACCGACTCGCCGCAACCGCAGGCGGCCGTCTGGTTCGGGTTGTTGAAGATGAAGCGCGCGCCCAGCTTCTCGCGCACGAAATCCATTTCGGTGCCGATGAGGAACAGGATCGCCTTGGGATCGATGAATACCTTCACGCCCTTGTCTTCCACCACTTCCTCGTTCGGCATGGGCGCGGCGGCGTAATCCATCGTGTAGCTCATGCCGGCGCAGCCGCCGTTCACCACGCCCACGCGCACGCCCGTATAGGCCCTGCCCTCGCCGGCCGTTTGCAGGATCTCCCGAATGCGCGCGGCCGCGGCATCCGTCAGGCGGATCGCCCTGGGCCGCTCGCGTTTTGGTTTCACCGCAGTTACCGTTTCGCTCATCAGAACATGTTCAGTTCGAGTTTTGCTTCTTCGCTCATCATATCGGGCGTCCACGGCGGATCGAAGACCATGTTGACCGTGATCTCGCCGATGCCTTCGACGCCTTCCAGGGCCGTTCGCACCATGTTGGGCATCTCGCCTGCCACGGGGCAGCCGGGCGCTGTCAGGGTCATGTCGACGGTGACATCCTTCCTGTCGGACACGTCCACCTTGTAGATAAGCCCGAGCTCATAGATGTCCACCGGGATCTCCGGATCGTACACGTTCTTCAGCGCCGCGATCAGCTTTTTCGTGAACGCTTCCAGCTCTTCCGGCGGAAGCGCCGAAGCTTCCATCTTCAGCGGTTCCGCGTTCATTCCGTCTTGGCGGGAGCGGCCCCGCCCTCCAGTGCGGATTTCATGGTATGCCACGCCAGCGTCGCGCATTTCACGCGCATCGGAAACGCCGACACGCCCGCCATCACGTCGAGCGTTTCGCGATCGCGGGGGGCAAGGCCGGGCGCCGCCTCGCCCTTCACAAGATGCAGGAAACCGCCCATCAGCATCCCGGCCTCTTCAACCGTGCGGCCCTTCAGCATCTCGGTCATCAGCGAGGCCGAGGCCTGGCTGATCGCGCAGCCCTTGCCCTCGAAGGCGATGTCGGCGATGCGGTTGGCGGCATCCACCTTGAGGTAGAGCTTCACGCGGTCGCCGCAGAGCGGGTTGAAGCCCTCGCCCTCATGCGTGGCATGGGCGAGCTGCCCGAAATGACGCGGGTGCCGGGAGTGATCGAGGATCACATCCTGATAAAGCTCGCGCAGACCTTCATCCATGGCTCAGCCCAATATCTTCCGCGCCTTGAACAGCGCTTGTGCAAGCGCGTCAACCTCGGCGGCCGTGTTGTAAAGCGCGAACGACGCCCGCGTGGTGGAGGCCACGCCGAACCGTTCCATCAGCGGCTGGGCGCAATGGTGCCCCGCCCGCACGGCAACGCCTTCGCGATCCAATATGGTGGCCACATCGTGGGCGTGCATCCCGTTGCACTCGAACGACAGGATGGCGCCCTTGCCGGGGGCGTCCCCGATGACGCGCACCCAGTTCAGGTCGCGCAAGCTTTCACGCGCTCGGGCGAGCAGCGCCTGTTCGTGGGCCGCGATCTCGGCGCGATCGAACCGGGCGAGATAACCGATGGCCGCGGCCAGGCCGACCGCCTCCATGATCGGCGGAGTTCCGGCCTCGAACCGCGCGGGCGGCGGAGCATAGGTGATCCTGTCGCGGGTAACTTCGCCGATCATTTCGCCGCCGCCGTTGAACGGCCGCATCGCTTTCAGATGCGCACGCTTGGCATAGAGCGCGCCGATTCCCGTGGGCCCGTAAAGCTTGTGCCCGGTGATGGCGTAAAAATCGACATCCAGCGCCTGCACGTCCACAATCTCATGCACCGCGCCCTGGCAGCCGTCGGCCAGCACGGGCACGCCCATGGCGTGCGCCCGCGCCACGATTTCCTTCAGCGGCGTCACGGTTCCCAGCACATTCGACATGTGCGTGACGGCAACGAGTTTCGTCCTGGGGCCGATGGCGGCGCAGAGCGCCTCGATGTCGAGCGCGCCGTCGTCGCGCACATCCACCCATTTGAGCACCGCACCCTGCCGCTCGCGCAGGAAATGCCACGGCACGATGTTTGAATGATGCTCCATCACCGAAAGCACGATCTCGTCGCCCGACCGGATGTGCGGCGCGAGAAAGGAATAGGACACGAGATTGATCGCTTCGGTGCCGTTCCGCGTAAAGACGATTTCGTCCGCATGCCGCGCATTGAGGAACTGGCGCACGGTTTCACGCGCGGCCTCGTAACGCTCCGTCGCCTGCGCCGAGAGATAATGCACGCCGCGATGCACGTTGGCGTAATCGGTTTCCGCGAAGGCCCGCATGGCATCCAGCACCGGCTGCGGCTTTTGCGCGGACGCGGCGCTGTCCAGATAGACAAGCGGCTTGCCATAGACCTCGCGGCCCAGGATCGGGAAATCCTTGCGGACGACCGCCGGATCGAAGCCGGCGTGGATGCGCTTGGGCTGCGCGGTCATGGCGCCGGCTCCATGGCCGCCGGAAGCGCCGCTTCCACCGCGCTCCAGATTTCGCTGCGGATCTTTTCGTCTTCGATGCCGGTTACGGCATCTTCCAGGAACGCGCGGATAAGCAACGAGCGTGCTTCGCTTTCCGGCACGCCGCGCGAGCGCAGATAGAAAAGCGAATCCGCATCCAGATCGCCCACCGCCGCGCCATGCGCGCATTTCACGTCGTCGGCCAGGATTTCCAGTTCGGGCTTGAGATCGATTTCGGCGCGCTCGCCGAGCAGAATGCCCTTGGCCGTCTGCATGCTGTCGGATCCGTCCGCACGCTGGCGCACCGTGACCTTGCCCTGATAGATGGCGCGGGAATGACCGCCGGCAACATACCGGAACGATTGCCGGCTTTTGCTGTTGCCCACGGCATGATCGACATGGATCGTGACATCAGAATGACGGGTGCCGGACAGAACAGCCGCCCCGCCTATCACGGCCTCCGCATGCTCGCCTTCCAGAACGACATGCAATTCCGTGCGCGCCAGTTTTGATCCGAAGTTCATCAGCTGTGCGCAGTATTGTCCGCCATCGGCCACCTGCACCGCATAGTCCGCCAGCTGCACCGTGTCATGTTGCGGCGCATGGCGGACATGATCGAGCCGTGCGCCTTTGCCGATGACAATCTCGACGGCGATATTGGCGAAGTCCGCAGCCCGCACCGTTTCCCGAAGAACAAGCGATGCCCCGTCTTCGACCACGATCAATGCGCGGCCATGACCGCCTTCCACCAGATGGAGATGAACGGCCGCCCGTTCGCCCTTAGCCACACGCACGTAAGGGCCCGCCTTGGCCGCGGCGATCGCAAGCTCGGCCATGGCGCCGTGCTCGCCGCGCGGCATGATGGCCGGAAGATCGGCGATGTCCGCTGCGCCTTCGACGGATGCCATCGTCCATGCCGCCGTCGGTGCGGCCGCGACCGCGCTTTCATCGACCGCATTGCGCAGATCGCTGTATTTCCAGTCTTCGATGCGGCGGTTGGGAAGAACGATGGCGTTCATGCGGCGTCCTTCGTCCAATGGCCGTAGCCCTTGGCTTCCAGTTCCAGCGCCAGTTCCTTGCCGCCTTTGGCCACGATGCGGCCGCCCGCCATTACATGCACGCGGTCCGGCACGATGAAATTGAGCAGGCGCTGATAATGCGTGATCACCAGCATGGCGCGCTCGGGCGACCGCAGGCGATTTACGCCGTCGGCCACCAGCTTCAGCGCGTCGATGTCGAGGCCGGAATCGGTTTCGTCCAGAATGGCAAGCGCGGGCTCGAACAGCGCCATCTGCAGGATTTCGAGCTTCTTCTTTTCGCCGCCGGAGAAGCCGAAGTTCAGCGCGCGCTTCAGCATCTCTTCAGGCACGTTCAGGGACGCGGCCTTGCTGCGGACCAGCTTCAGCACCGCCAGTGCATCAAGCTCCGGCTCGTTGCGCGCGCGGCGCTGCGCATTCAGGGCGGTCTTGAGAAACGTGAGCGTTGTGACGCCGGGAATCTCCACCGGATATTGCATGGCGAGGAAAATCCCCTTGGCCGAGCGTTTTTCCGGCGAAAGCTCCGCCAGGTTCTCGCCCCTGTATGTGATCGCGCCCCCGGTGATCTCATAACCCTCGCGGCCTGCCAGCACATAGGACAGGGTGGACTTGCCGGAGCCGTTCGGCCCCATGATCGCGTGCACCTCGCCCGCGCTGATTGCGAGCGTCAGCCCTTTGAGGATTTCCTTGCCGCCGACGGCAACATGCAGGTTCTTGATTTCAAGCATCAGGCGACACTGCCTTCCAGACTGATACCCACGAGCTTCTGCGCTTCCACCGCGAATTCCATCGGCAGCTGCTGCAGCACTTCGCGGCAGAAACCGTTGACGATCAGCGCCACCGCTTCTTCCTGCGGAATTCCACGGCTCGTGCAATAGAAGAGCTGGTCTTCCGCGATCTTCGAAGTTGTCGCTTCGTGCTCCACGCGTGCGGTTTTGTTGCGCGCCTCAATATAGGGAACGGTGTGCGCGCCACATTCGCGGCCGATCAGAAGCGAGTCGCATTGCGTGTAATTGCGCGCGTTCGCGGCCTTGGGATGGACGCTTACCAGGCCGCGATAGGTGTTCTGCGCCTTTCCCGCGCTGATGCCCTTGGAGATGATGCGCGACCGCGTGTTCTTTCCCAGATGGATCATCTTGGTGCCGGTATCGGCCTGCTGGAAATGGTTGGTGATGGCGATGGAATAGAATTCGCCCACCGAACCTTCGCCGCGCAGGATACAGCTTGGATATTTCCAGGTAATGGCGGAGCCCGTTTCGACCTGTGTCCACGAAATCTTGGAGCGGGCGCCGCGGCAATCGCCGCGCTTGGTGACGAAATTGTAGATGCCGCCCTTGCCTTCCTCGTCGCCGGGATACCAGTTCTGGACCGTGGAATATTTGATCTCTGCGCCTTCCAGCGCGATCAGTTCCACCACGGCGGCATGCAGCTGGTGCTCGTCGCGCTTCGGCGCGGTGCAGCCCTCCAGATAGGAAACGTAGGAGCCTTCGTCTGCGATGATCAGCGTGCGCTCGAATTGGCCGGTCTCGCTCGCGTTGATGCGGAAATAGGTGGACAGCTCCATCGGGCAGCGCACGCCCTTCGGCACATAGACAAATGTGCCGTCGGAGAACACCGCCGAATTCAGCGTGGCGAAGAAGTTGTCCGTCACGGGCACGACGGAGCCCAGATACTTCCGCACCAGATCGCCATGTTCGCGTATGGCTTCGCTGATCGGGCAAAAGATCACGCCCGCTTCTTCAAGTTTCGCCTTGAAGGTGGTGGCGACGGAGACAGAATCGAACACCGCGTCCACCGCAACGCCCGCCAGCAGTTTCTGCTCGTGCAGCGGGATGCCGAGCTTCTTGTAGGTTTCAAGCAGCTTGGGATCCACCTCATCGAGACCTTTCGGCTTCGCCGTTGTCTTGGGCGCGGCGTAGTAATAGGCGTCCTCGTAATCGATCTTGGGATAATGCACGCGCGCCCAGGTGGGCTCCGTCATCTCGCGCCAGCGGCGATAGGCGCCAAGGCGCCACTGCAGCATCCAGTCGGGCTCGCCCTTTTTGGCCGAAATGAAGCGGACGACATCCTCGTTCAGGCCCTTCGGCGCACGCTCCATCTCGATGTCGGTGACAAAGCCGTACTTGTATTTCTCGCCCAGTTCGGCGACGGTCTTCTTGGTTTCGCTGACAGCTGCCATTTACGCCACCGCCAGTTTGCGGCCGATCAGCCGTTTGAGGCTGGTCATCAGCGCATCCACGTCCATCAGCGAATTGTCCGGGCCGAAGCTCAGGCGCAACGCGCAGCGCGACAGCGCCTCATCGACGCCCATCGCCTTGAGAACATGCGACGGAGAGACCTTGCCCGACGAACAGGCCGCGCCCGAGCTGACGCAAATGCCGTCCAGATCGAGCGCCATCAGCGTGTTTTCGGCGCGAAGCTGCGGGATGGCAAAGCAGGACACATGCGGCTGACGTATCTCGTGCTCGCCGAAGATCGTGGCGTTGGGTGCAAGCCCGCGAAGCTCGCTTTCGAAATAGCGGCGCAGCAGCGCGCAATGTTCGCGTTCCTCGTCGAACCGCGCCTGGAGCGCCCGGGCCGCCGCGCCGAAGCCCGCAATGCCGGAAACATTTTCCGTGCCGGCGCGGCGCCCGCGCTCCTGCGCGCCATTGAACAGGGCCGCCAGCGGCGCGCCGTCTTTTGCGATCAGCGCGCCGACGCCTTGCGGCCCGCCGATCTTGTGCGCCGACAGAGAAAGATAGTCGGCGTCCCAGGCGGAGAAGCGAACTGGACTATACCCGCACGACACAGCGTCCACATGCAGCAACACATCGCCCGGGACACCGTTCAAAATTTTCTTCAGCTGCGCCACGTCCTCGATCACGCCGGTTTCATTGTTGGCGAAGATCAGGGAAACCAGCGTGCGGCCGGATCCCGTCAGCATCTCGTGCAGGTGATCAGGTTCGATGCGGCCGTTTTCGTTTACCGGGATTTCGAGGAGCTGCACGCCGCTCTCTTCGGCGAGCGCCTTTGCCACGGCACGCACGCTCTCATGCGCCGTCGCCACAACCAGCAACCGTGTTATCGCATGTCCGCTGTCTGCCGCCCCGGCAATCGCGCCGCGCAAGGCGAGCGCATTTGATTCAGCGCCGCCGCTTGTGAAAATGACTTCGGAAGGTTTTGCGCCGGCGAATGCCGCCACCTGCTCGCGGGCATCCTCGACCAGCTTGCGCGCAGCCCTGCCCGCCGCATGCACGGACGACGGGTTGCCGCCCGCTGCAAAGGCGCGTTCCATGGCCGCTCTTGCCTCCGGCCGCAAAGGCGAGGTGGCGTTGTGGTCGAGATAGATCATGGTCTCAGGCGGCTTGGCGCGGCTCGCTGTTGTTCGCCGCGGCTGCGCTGCAGGGTGCGGCCCGGCCGAGCACGCGTTTTTCAATCACGTCGGCCAGCGTGATGCCCGACAGGAACACGTGAATCTGCCGGCCAAGCTCTTCCCATAGGTCATGGGTCACGCATCGGCCGTTGGTCACGCAGCCCTGCGGGCTACCCGGATGGCAGCGTGTGGCACGAATGGGCTCGTCTACCGCCAGAATGATATCGGCGATCCGCACTTCGCCTGCCGGGCGGCTCAGGCGGTAGCCGCCGCCCGGTCCGCGCACGCTTTTCACCAGATCGCCACGCCGGAGCTTGGCGAAAAGCTGTTCGAGGTAGGACAGCGAAATTTCCTGCCGGCCCGAGATTTCCGCTAGCGACACGGGCTTGCCGCCAACCGAATGACCGGCCAGGTCGGCCATCGCCATCACGGCGTAGCGTCCCTTGGTGCTGAGTTTCATAGAAGCCTCCTTCCGGGCAGTTTCGGCTTGCTTTTCAGGGGCCGCTTCGGTGTAAACAGGCGGCCAAGCCTTGGCTGCACTGGGCAATTTTCTTGTTCTGGATATAAAATTCTTGAGCAGGATGGTCAAGTAATCGCCGTGCCGCACCCGCGTATGTCTCTAACCACCTGTTTCTTAACGAAATTATTGATAATTGCACCAGGATGAAAGCCACCCATCTTGCCTGTATTACCGCCAGATCGGCGGTTGTGACCGAAAGAGTCACCCTCCATGCCTGACATCATCCTGCCGGGTCCCGCCGGCCGCATAGAGGTTCGCTACCAGCGCCAGAAGATCCCGGGCGCTCCCATGGCCTTGGTGCTCCACTCGCACCCGCAGTTCGGCGGAAACATGAACAATCCGCTCGTCTATGATCTCTTTCACATGTACCACGGCATGGGCTGCACGGCGGTGCGCTTCAACTTCCGCGGCGTCGGCCGCAGCCAGGGCACTTTCGATGCCGGCGCGGGCGAGCTTTCCGACGCCGCCGCAGTGCTGGACTGGATGAACACGCTTTATCCAAATCCGTCGTTCGTGTGGGTATGCGGCATCTCGTTCGGAGCCTGGATCGGGATGCAGCTCCTGATGCGGCGGCCGGAAATCACCGGCTTCATTTCGATCGCGCCGCCGGCCAGCATGTACGACTTCAATTTCCTCGCGCCGTGCCCGGCGTCAGGTCTTATCGTGCATGGCACAAAGGACCAGGTTGTGCCTGAAGCGGATGTACAGAAACTCGTGGATCGCCTGCGGTCACAGAAGGGCATCAAGATCGATTACGAGAAGATCGAGGGCGCCAACCATTTCTTCGACAATCACGAAGCCGAAGTCGTGGAAGCCGTGAAGGAATATGTCGAGCGGCGCACCAGCGGTTCGCATGAGGGCCGCTAGCTTGCGCGATGCAATTTGCCGCCCGTCATCGGCTGGCGGACACCGGTGGTCGAAGGCAGGCTGAGCGGCAATCCGCGCACGGAACGCACCGCCAGATAGGCAAACGCCTCGGCCTCGATGAAATCGCCGCGCCAGCCCACATCTTCGGCCGCCATCACCGGCACGTTCAGCCGCGCACGCAACTGATCCATGGTTGCGGGGTTGTGCCGGCCGCCGCCACAGACGATCCATTCATTGGCCGGTTCTGGAAAATGCGCGCGCGCCCTGGCGATGCTGGCCGCGGTGAAAGCCGTGAGCGTGGCCGCGCCATCTTCCGCCGACAATCCCTTCACCGCATCCATGTTGAAATCCATGCGGTCCAACGACTTTGGCGGCGTCTTGTCAAAGAATTTGTTCGCCAGCATTTGGTCGAGCACGTCGTTGTGCACGCGGCCGCGTCTTGCCAGTGCCCCGGATTCGTCCACCGGCTTGCCCGTATGCAGCTTCGCCCAATCATCAATCGGCGCGTTGCCTGGCCCGGTATCGAAGGCGAGAATCTCGTTGATGCCAACATAGGTGACATTCGCCACGCCGCCGATGTTGACGAGAACGACCGGCTCGGTGAGCTTCTTCGCTGCCGCGACCAAGGCCGCATGATAAAGCGGCACCAGCGGTGCGCCCTGTCCGCCCGCCTTCACATCGGCGGACCGGAAATCGTTCACGACATCTATGCCGGTGAGGCGCGAAAGCAGCGCGCCATCGCCGATTTGCCAGGTCCAATGCTGTGCCGGCCGGTGCAGGATGGTCTGGCCGTGGAAACCGATCAGCGCCACATCGCGTGGGTGAAGCCCTGCTTTTTTCACCAGGGCGATCACCGCATCGGCATGAGACTCGGTCAGACGGCGTTCAGCTTCACGAATCGAATAGGGAACCGGTGCGCCGGCCGCTACGTCCCGGGCTTCCTCGATCGCAGCGAACAGCATCGCTCGCGTTGCCGCATCATAGGGCGAGGTGAGGGCCGGTCCGGGCACAACAACGTCTTCGCCATCGGTGTCCAGCAGCGCGGCGTCAATGCCGTCAAGCGAGGTTCCGCTCATCAGTCCGATGACTTTTAGGATTTCCGGCATCTGTGCTAAAGACCCGCCCTTCTGCGAAAGACCTTACAATGACCGCCGTCGCACACCGATTCAAATCCCGTTTTCTTGCCGACTACGTGCGGCGCGGCGCCTATTTTGACTGCACGGCACCGGACGCCCTGGATGCGCTGCTCCAGAAGGACGTCGTCACGGCCTATATCGGCTTCGACTGCACGGCGCCAAGCCTTCACGTCGGCAATCTCGTACAGATCATGACGTTGCGCCGCCTTCAGCAAGCCGGCCACAAGCCGATCGTTGTCGTGGGCGGCGGTACGAGCAAGGTCGGCGATCCTTCCGGTCGGGACGAGACCCGCCAGCTGCTGACCCAGACGCAGCTCGATGCGAACAAGGCCGGCATCCGAACGACGTTCGAGCGGTTCCTGTCATTCGACAGCGGTCCAACCGGCGCCATCATGGTCGATAACGCGGAATGGCTCGACAAACTGGAATACATTCCGTTCCTGCGCGATGTGGGGCGCCATTTTTCGATCAACCAGATGCTGACGCGCGACAGCGTGAAGCTCAGGCTCGAACGCGACCAGCCGCTGTCGTTCCTCGAATTCAACTACATGATTCTGCAGGCCTACGATTTTGTCGAGCTTTACCGCCGCTTTGGTTGCCGCCTGCAGTGCGGCGGATCCGACCAATGGGGCAACATCGTCTCGGGTATCGACCTGGGGCGGCGAATCGAAAATGCCGAGCTGTTCGGCCTGACGTCGCCCCTCATCCAGACTGCATCGGGCGCCAAGATGGGCAAGACGGCAGCCGGTGCGGTTTGGCTCAACGCCGAAATGCGCAGCCCCTATGACTACTGGCAGTTCTGGCGCAACACGGAAGATGGCGACGTGGGACGCTTCCTGCGGTTGTTCACCGACGTGCCGGAGCAGGAGGTGCAGCGTCTGGAAAAACTGAAGGGCGCAGACCTGAACGATGCAAAGAAAGTTCTCGCGACAGAGGCGACCGCCTTGTGCCACGGCCGAAAGGCGGCCGAGGAAGCAGCAGAAACGGCGCGCCGGACCTTCGAAGAAGGCGCAATATCGGAGGGTTTG
>JAJPIX010000012.1 GCA_021324545.1 Alphaproteobacteria bacterium | reverse complement strand
GAAGGGAGAGTTGTCATAGTCGTCAGAAGGCCTTCGTCGTCCGCCCCGGCACCCGCCAAGGACGGACCCCGCGTGAATGAGGAGATCACATCCCGCACAATCCTGCTGATCGGAGCGAACGGAGAAAAATTCGGCCCAATCGGGACTGACGAAGCCCGGGCGATGGCCGAAGAACAGGGTTACGACCTTGTGGAAGTTTCGCCCGATGCCAAGCCGCCCGTCGTCAAGATGATGGACTTCGGGAAATACAAATACGAACAGCAGAAAAAGGCCGCCGAGGCCCGAAAGAAGCAAAAGGTCATCGAGATCAAGGAAATCAAGATGCGCCCGACCATCGACGATCACGATTACGACGTGAAGATGCGGGCCATGCGGCGTTTCTTCGAGGAAGGCGACAAGGTGAAGGTGACGCTGCGGTTCCGCGGCCGCGAGATGGCGCACATGAATCTGGGCTCGGAACTTCTGGGGAGGATCCAGCGCGATGTCGAGCCGGTTGCCAAGGTGGAAACCTATCCCAAAACCGAAGGCCGGCAGATGATGATGGTGCTGGCGCCGCGCTAGGCGCGCGCCGCCGCCGTCACATGGCCCCTGCCACGTGCACCGCGCCGCCGGTCTGCGCGCCGGCTGGTTGCGGCCTGTCTCCCGTGGCCCGGACATCCGGCTGCCCCGCCATGGACTTGTAGGAGACGCGGCCGTCCTCGATCAGCAGCACGACCTCGGCGCTCCAGCCGGGGCCATAGACCGTGTGTCCGAAACCGAACAGATCGAGCAACGGATTGCCGTCGCGTTCCCGCGTCCGTTGCCGCGGGCGGAAGACATAAGCCGTGCAATGGTCGCGGGAATTGATGCAATTCTGGATGGCGGGATTGAGCTTGTCGAACTTGAGCGAATCCCGCGGCATGAACCGTTCGATGACGCCAAGAGAGGAAAGCACCTCGACATTGGGCGAACGCGTGGCATCGAACCCCATGGCGGCCAGATCGGACGCGCGCGTCACGCCGGGAACGATCCCGCCATAGGCCGCCTCGACCTGACTCAAATTCTTGAAACCGGAATTGGCCACATGGCTCTGATAGGGCAGCAGCCCCAGCCCCGCACAGCCGACGAGCGACAAGGCTCCCACCGCGATCAGGATGATTCTCGCATAGCGGCGCGTGCCGCTGCGGTGCCCCACACCCATCAAGCCCCCAACGCAACTTTATTTATTGTGGGAAAACCTTAGCGAATCCGGCTGTGCATGAAAAGTGGATAAGCGGCGAATGGTAACCCGCCGCCGGCCTATGGGTCGGGAACTTGCGCGCAACAGGATGCAACTGTTTCCGGGTCGCAGTTTCCTCCGGAGATCACCAAGGCAATGGCGCCGTTCGTTTTTACGGTCTTTCCGGCCAGCACGGCGGCCAGGCCCGCGGCCCCTCCGGGCTCGGCGACGATTTTGAGCCGGCGAAAGGCAAAGCTCACGGCATGAGCCAGCTCCGCGTCGCTCACGCTGACCCCGCCGGCCAGGCGTTCTTTCGCAATTGCGAAGGGCGTGTGGCCGGGCACGGGCGACATCAGTGCATCGGCCATGGACATTTTGCCCCCCGGCGCCGCGGTCCGTTCGCCGCATTCCAGCGAGCGCTTCATGCCTTCGAAATTCTGCGGCTCGACGCTGTAAACCTTCGTGCGCCGGCTCGTTCCGGCAATGGCCAGCGCGATGCCGCTCACCAGCCCCCCGCCGCTGCAGGGAACAAACACGCCGTCCAGGGAAATGCCGCGCGCGGCGGCCGTTTGTGCAATTTCAAGCCCGATCGTGCCCTGACCCGCGACCACGAAAGGATCGTCGAACGGTTTGACAAGCGTGGCGCCCGTTTCAGCCTGAAGCCTGGCCGCAATCGCTTCGCGGTCATCTTTCGCCCTGTCGTATTCGACAATCGCGGCGCCGAGCTTTCGCGTGCCTTCGATCTTCGCGCGGGGCGCGTCTGACGGCATGACGATCGTGGCGTTCAGGCCAAGGAGCCTCGCGGCGGCGGCCACGCCCTGCGCATGATTGCCCGATGAAAAAGCAAGCACGCCTTTCGCCCGGTCGGCTTCGGGAATGAGCGCAATCCTGTTGAACGCGCCGCGGAACTTGAAGGAACCGGTTCGTTGCAGGTTTTCCAGCTTGAGCAGAACGCGCCGGCCCACGCGCTCATTCAGCGCCGGATGTTCCAGAAGCGGTGTCGCAACGGCAAACGGCGCGATGCGTTTCGCGGCGGCCTCGATATCGGCAAATGACGGGACAGGCGGCGCAGCGGGCATGCGCCTTCTTAGCGCCCCGCGCGGCGCAATGCAGCCTTCAAAATCCGCTCCACGGTCTGCGGATAGTCCAGGCCCGCCTCGCGGGCGGCAGCTGCAAAGCCCGCACCCGGCTCAAGGCCGGGATTGGGATTAATTTCGAGGATCAGGGGATTTCCCGCCGCATCCACGCGAAAATCTACGCGCGCAAAGCCGGACAGCCCGAAAAGCTTCCAGGCCCTTTCGCAACATTGCCGCAAGGTCTGGGCCAGTTGCGGCTCGGTCCGCTCCAGCCCGAAGGCGCGCACCGTCTGCATGGCTTCCATCGAATCCTCATGCCACTTGGCGACATAGCCCACAATTTTCGGGCGGCCGTCGGGCCATTTCTCGAAGCGCATTTCGGCGAGCGGCAGAACGCGCGGGGCCCCGTCCTCTTCCAGGATGGCGATGTTGAATTCCCGGCCCTCGACATAGCGTTCCGCAAACCACCGGCCGCCATATTTTGCCGCGCAGGATTCAGCGCGCGCCGCAACGGCCTGACGGCCGGACAGGACGGAGCCATCATCCAGCCCCACGGATGCATCTTCCGTAGCGTGCTTGACGATGTACGGACAGTCGTCGGCAAGCCCCCTCCATTCGGGCGGCTCGGCCCAATCGGGCGTCGGCAGCCCGACCGAACGCAGAAGGCCTTTGGCGAGCGGCTTGTCGCCCGCAACGGCCATGGCCGCGCCAAGATTGCCCGTGAAGGGAATATTCGCGATCTCCAGCATCTGACACGCGACGGGCGCAAATTGGCCAAGTCCGAACACGCTTTCCACCATGTTGAAGACGGCATCCGGATTGGCGCGCTTCACAGCTTCATGAAAGGCCTGCGGCGACGGCAGGAAGGGAGCCAACATCGCCTCATGGCCGCGCTGACGCAGCGCATCGGCTACGGCCCGCGCGGTGGCCAGGGTGTCCTGTTCGTCGGCCGGCGCATCCGCCGGCACGTCGGAATGCAGCACCAATACGCGCATGCTCAGCCTGCGCGGCGGGCGCGCGCCTGCAGTTGCGGATGGCGCTTCAGGAACGACGCCATGATCCGGCCGATCAGTTGCTGATAGCTAAGCCCCTCGCGCTCGGCGATGAAGCACATGTCGGAGTAATTGGGACGCAACCCCGCCAGCGGATTGACCTCGATGAAGTGGGGGCGCCCCGCCGCATCGTTGCGGATGTCGATACGGCCGCCGTCGCGGCAGCGCAGGGCCTGCCATGCCGCGAGCGCCACTTCGCCCGCCATCTTCGCGCTCTGGGGATCGGCGCCGATGATCTTCACCTTGTCTTCCCAGTGCTCCTTGTTCTCGAAGCCGTATCCGTCGCCGATCCAGTTCGCTTTCGGAACAATCTCGCTCACGCCCAGCACGCGGGCTTCGTCTCCGGTTCCCAGGATCGCGACCGTAAACTCGCGGCCGGGCAGAAAGGTCTCAACCAGAACCGGCTGCTGGAATTTTGTGAGCAGCTCTGCCGCCACGCGCAGCAGGCTGGCGGGCGTGCTCACCTTGGATTTCTCGTTGACCCCCTTGCCCGAACCTTCGGCCACCGGCTTGAGGAACAGGGGGAATGGCAGATCAACCTTCTTGGCGTCGGAGATTTTTTCGATCACGGCAAAAGGCGCGGTCGGGATGCCGGCATCGCGGACAACGCGCTTGCACATCGCCTTGTCCAGCGTCAGCGCCAGGGTCAGCGGATCGGAAAACACATACGGGATGTCGAACACTTCCAGAAGCGCCGGCACCTGCGCTTCGCGGCTGACGCCTCTCAGCCCCTCGCAGAAATTGAATACGGCATCCCAGCGTTTGCCCGCTCCGAGCGCCTCGACCAGCCGGCGCACATTGCCGATGCGTTCGACCCGCCAGCCCAGGCCTTCCAGCGCTTCGCAAATCGAATTGATGGTGATTTCGCTGTCGAATTCGGCCGTTTCCTCTTCGCCATATCCCATGGCGAGATAATCGGCGCGCAGATCGTAGGCGATGCCGATGGTGAGCGGCGCGTTACTGCCCAATCGCGCCGGCGCCGCCGTGCGCGCGGCAATCCGCATGGCGGGCGAAAGGCCGGCCTCTGTGTCCCAACCTGCTTTCGGTGCGCCGGCCGCCTTGACCGGACGCGCCGGCATTTTCGGTTTCGCGCGCATGTTATGGCCGCCTGTTCGTGCCCAGCACGCCGCCCGGATCGGTGTAGCGGTAAACCTCGCCCTCGAAATTGCGCAGCAGCAGGTCGTCGCCGTCGCGGCCGACGATGGAATCCGGCGCCAGAAGAATTTTTCCGCCGCCGCCCGGCGCATCCACCGCGAACATCGGCGTTGCATATCCGGTCGTATGGCCGCGCAGGCCCTTGATGATTTCAAGGCCCTTTTCGACATTGGTGCGGAAATGGTGCGAACCGCGGATGGGATCGCACTGATAGAGGTAGTACGGCCGCACCCGCCGCGCCAAAAGACCCTGCATCAGGGGTTTCATCACCGAGATGTCGTCGTTGATGCCCTTGAGCAGCACGGTCTGGCTTCCGAGCGGGATGCCCGCATCCGCCAGCCGCCCGAACGATTCGGTGACTTCCGGGGTCAGCTCGCGCGGATGGGTCACGTGCAGGCTCATCCACAGCGGGTGATGCTTCTTGAGCATCCGGACAAGGTCCCGGGTGATCCGCTGCGGCAGGACGACGGGGATCTTGCTGCCGATCCGGATGAACTCGATGTGGGGAATGGCTCTCAGCCGCGTCAGCAGCCAGTCGAGCTTGTCGTCGGCGATGGTGAGCGGATCGCCGCCCGAAAGCAGCACGTCCCGCACCTCGGTATGGGCGGAAAGATAGGCCAGCGCCCGTTCCCAGTTTTTCGTGGTGAACTGATACTCCCCGCCTGGATTGCCGACCGCGCGGGCGCGCGTGCAATAGCGGCACTAGGTCGAGCAGGTGCCGGTGGTCAGAAACAGCACCCGGTCCGGGTAACGGTGCACGATTCCCGGGGCGACCGTGTCGTGGTCTTCACCCAGCGGGTCGTCCGCCTCGCCCGGCATGCGGATGAATTCGTCGCTGGTCTTGATGTGGGTCCGGCGCAGCGGTTCGGTCGGGTCGTCCCGGCCCATCAGGCTTGCGTAATAGGGCGTGATGCCCACCGGAAGCGGCCCCTCGTGCTTTTCGACCGCCAGGCGCTCGTCTTCGGACAGCTGGAAAATCCGGGCCAGTTCCTGCGCCGTGCGGATTCGCGCGCGCATCTGCCAGCGCCAGTCGTTCCACTCCGAGACCGAGGTGCCCGGATAGAAGCGGCGATAGAACACTCTTGTTTCGGGATTGACGGGAAATCTGGGCGCGGCCTTGCGCGGTTTCGCAGGCTCGATCTTGGGAAGCTCGCTGATTTCCTGGAGGCTTGGGACGGCGGAGGCAGCTGGCGTTGATCGAGCGGCCCGTTGCGGAGGCTTAAGGTCCCTCCCCCGCACTAACTGGAGACTCATTGTGGTCTCGTGTTGCTCCGATATTGTGCCTCGGAACACCCCAGCGGCTTCCTATAAACGGCACAACAGCGAGTCGAATTTATGGAACTTTGCCCGTTCGTCAAGTGTAGCCGTCAATCAAGGCAGGCGAGTATTGAAGAAGGACGGATTTTCTCCAATAAAACCGCCAAGAAAATGCACTGAATTCTTGAAGAACGCGCAAGTATTGCATGGCGCGAGAGTCGCCAAAGCGCGCATCGCGTTCAGAGCATCGCGAGAAGAAGCTGCTTGCCGTCATGCGATCACTCGCCTGAGTTTTCCCGCAGATGATTCAACATGCGAAGAGAAAGCCGCTGGCTTTTCGCGCAACATGGCGTTGATTGACTCAGGAAGCATCAGCGAGATGGCTGTGGACCTTCATAACCAAACGCATCGTACAGAGATATCTTGCGCGTGCGATGACCGCCAACGGGAATTGTGACGGTGCCCAGAGGCCGGTTCGAGTCGAATGTGGCCAGCACGGCGGGCACAGAACCCGGTTCAAGGACAAGCAGGACATGACGGCCGTTCGCCGGGGTCAGCCGGAGCGTCATCTGGAAATGGTCGCGGATCCGCTGGTCGCGGTCCCACACAAGGATGGGGATACGCCGCGGGCGCGCGTAATAGAGCAGTTCCGCAACGACGCTGCGGTTTTCGGCGACGATCGCGTCATAGGGCGTTGCCGCCGCCCGGCTTGCGACCGCCTTGCCGAGTGCGCCCCAGCCTTCCATGCGCTTGAACGCGTTGCCAAGCCCCAATCCATCGGCCACCGAAGGCGCGATCAGGATGGCGCACAGCACCAGCAGAACGACCCCGTGAAGGGCCATCGAAGCCCACAGAATCGCGCCTTTCCACCACCGCAGCAGCGCCCCCACCGCAAGCGGCACCGCTGCGATATAGGCGGTTGCGGCCCAATTGGCATTCGCGTCCGCGATGAACGCCTGCATCGTGATGATCACGATGGGCGGCAGCACGAAAGCCGAAAGGAAAACGCCGGCCCGGTTCGTCTCGCGGCTCCGCGCCAGCCGCCACAAGGCGGCGAGCAGGCCCGCCATCATCAGGGGCCCGAAGACCCCGAACTGTCCTCCAAGGAAGCCCAGCGCGTTCAGCACACTGAAATGGGCGCGGCTCCAGTCGGCATTGCTTTCGGTGTGGCCGACCGTGGCGAAGTGGTGGTGCGCGTTCCACCAGATATTGGGCGACAGAATGACAAGCCCTAGCGCGAGGGCGGCCAGCCCGTGCCGGCTGAAAACCTCCCGGCGGGCGGCCGGCAGAAGGATGGCCGCCAGAATTGCGCAAATGGCGAAATACGCCATTGCGTATTTCGAAAGCATGCCCAGGCCAAGGGCGATACCGCAAAGGATGCTCCATCTCCAGCTCCGGGCCTCGAGCGCGCGCTGGAAGGCGTAGAGCGCCAGGGCCCAGAAGAAGAGAAGCGGAACATCCGTCGAAATCAGAACGCTCGAATAGGAGACGCCGGGAAGCGTCAGGAACGCGATGCTGCTCCAGAACCCGGTGCGGGCGTCGCTGGCCCGCCGGCCGATGGCAAAAAGCAGGAGCGCCGTGCCGGCGTGGATCACGGGCGAAGCCAGCCGGATGGCCCATTCGGCGCTGCCGAAAATGGCCGTGGTCGCCCAGACGATCCAGCCGATCATCGGCGGCTTGGAAAAATAGCCAAGGTCGGGCGATTGCGCCCACCACCAGTACTGGGCCTCGTCCGGATAAAGCTCCAGCGGCGAAAGGGCGAGGGCCGCGATGCGAACCGCCGTCACGGCGAAAACAATCGCCAGCGCCAGCCGGTAAAGATGCCGTTCCTGTTCGTTCATCGGCCCGGTGTCACGCGATAGAGGGTGATGTGAACCTTCCGGCCACGGCTGTAGTTGATTCCGGAAAGCTGATCGACCGGTTTGGCTGTTGCCCCCAGCTCCGTCAGCCGTGCAAGGAACACAGGTCTGGACCGGTCTTCAACCAGCGCAAGGCCGCCCTGCCGTGCGGCGGTTGTGCCCGCATCCTTCGGAGGCTCAAGCAGCGTTCCCGTTCCGAGAAGGAAGACCAGACTGGGCTCCACATAACCTGACAGCACGACGGGCGGATCGCCCGGGTGGCGATTCCTTGCCACAAGCGCCGCCGCTCTTGGGCTGACCCATATCCGATCCAGATGTCCGGGCACGCCCCAACACAGCAGCGGAAAAAATATGAGGGCCGCGCAGGCCGCACTCATGCACGCAGCCAGATTCTTCCGTTGCAGCAGCAAGACAATGGCGCCAATCCCCGGCGCCATTCCGGCAACCGCGCCGGCCACAAGCCACCAGGTCGTGCCGCTGCCGAAATAATGCGGCGCAAGAACCGGAGCCAAAGCCAGCGCCAGGAGCGCGGCCGCAAACTGTACCGCCGCAATGATGCGCAACACCTTGGCCCAGCGGGGTTCGTCGGCCGGCGGTGCGCGCATGGCCCAAAGCGCACCCAGAAACACCACGGCCGGATAGGCGGGAAGGATGTAGTGCGGCAGCTTGGTGGGCACGAGCTCGAACATCAGCCAGGCGGCGCCGGCCCAGGCAAGAAGATATCGAACGGCAGGATTCCTGCGGTCGGCGATGGCGGAACCGATGCCTGGAACCGCAACCAACGTCGCCGGCCAGAGCGTGAGGCTTGCAAGCAGAAGATAATAGCCTGGCGGCGCGCCGTGGGTTTCCTGGCCGCCCATGACCTTGGCCGCAAAATCATGGCCGAGCGCTTGTTCATAGAATTGCCCATGGCTGACAAATGCGATGGCAATGGCCCAGGGCAGGCAGATGAGAATGGCAAGCGCAAGGCCCGGTCCCCAATGGAGCGACCTGAGCCATCGCCAGTCGCGATCCCAGATCGAGATGGCGCAGATTCCGAGAGCGAGCACAGCGGCAATGACGGGTCCCTTGACCAGGATGCCGATGCCGAAGGCCGCCCATCCGGCAAGCGCCATGCCAAGCGTGGGCGGCGCGCGGCCCGGCATGCGCGCTGCCAGATAGGCCCGCACAAGAACCGCTTGCGCGCCGAGAATGGTGGCCAGAAGCACGGCGTCTGTTTTGGCGATCAGCGCTTCGGCCCGCAGCGATACGGTAAGCCCGACGAAGGCCGCGCCGATCAGCGCGGTTTCGGGCGGCGCAAACGCGCGCATGCACCAGAAGGCAAAGACGACCGCCAGAAACGCGCCAATCAGCGACGGAACGCGATAGGTCCAGATGGCATCGTAGGGCGGCTTGCCGAACAGCAAGGTGGAGGCCGACTGCATCCAGTAAATGCCGACCGGCTTGCGATAGCGTGAAGCGGTGCTGAAGCGGATGTCCACATAATCGCCCGATTCAACCATCTGCCTGGATGCCTGCGCGAACCTGCTTTCGTCGCGGTCGAGCGGCGGCATGGTAAAAAATCCCGGCACCCAGGCCACCAAGCAAAGCAGAAACAGCGTCGCAAGCGGCCGCCGCGCCAGCCGCGAAAGCAGCCCTTTGGCCGGCGTATCGGGCAATGCTGCCGCGTTCATCTGGGCATCCCTTGCAACAATTTTCCGGCGGTCATGGCTGAAGGCCGGGCAACTTGAATCTCGACGGCACGGTCTGTTTATCCCCGCCGCGGCCCTGTATAAGGCCCGCGCCGCGTTCGGCCGCCTGCCCTCGCCCCTTGCCCGGGAGAGGAAGGACGCCCGGCGCGGCAATCCTTATGGCATGACCGGAGCGAACGGAATATCGGCATGAGAGTCGCGCTTTCTGTCGTGGTGCCCGTCAAGGACGAGGCCGGAAACGCCGCTTCGCTGGCCAGGGAGACATCTGCAGCGCTCGCCGGCGAGAGCGCGGAACTCATTTTCGTGGACGACGGATCGACCGACAACACGATAGCGGAACTGCTGGCGTTGCGGCCGTCGCTGCCGGGCCTGCGCGTGCTGCAGCATGGCGGCAATTTCGGGCAGAGCCGCGCGGTGCGCACCGGCGTGCAGGCGGCAAGAGGCGACGTCATCGTCACCATGGATGGCGACGGGCAGAACGATCCGGCGGACATTCCGCGGCTGCTGGCCGCCCTGCGCGCCGGCGGAAAAGATCTCGCGATGGTTTCGGGCGTCCGGCAGCAGCGCCAGGACCGCGCCGACCGCAGGTGGGCGTCCGCTCTCGCCAACGGATTCCGCAACTGGATGCTCAAGGATGGCGCGGCGGATTCCGGCTGCGGGCTGAAGGCGTTTCGCCGCGACGTCTTTCTCTCCCTTCCCTATTTCGACCACATGCACCGCTTTCTCGTCGCGCTTGTGAAACGCGAGGGATACGACGTCGCCTTCGTCAGCGTGAACCATCGCCCGCGCGCCCACGGCCGGTCCAAATACGGCAATCTTCAGCGCGCGCTGGTGGGAATTTCCGATACAATCGGCGTGCGCTGGCTGCAGCGCCGGTTCAAGGGCGCCGTGGAGCCGAAGGAGATCTGAATGTTCACGCTGGCACTCACCTGGCTCGACAACAGCGGCCACATCTGGCTGCTGATCGGATTCCTGGGCCAGGCGCTTTTTGCTTCGCGTTTCATCATCCAGTGGTTCCGGAGCGAGGTGGAAGGCCGCAGCGTGATTCCGCTGGCGTTCTGGTATTGCAGCATCGGCGGCGGGATCGTGTCGCTTGCTTATGCCATCGAGATCAACAGCTGGCCGTTCATCATCAGTCAGGGCAGCGGCCTTGTCGTTTACGTTCGCAATCTCTGGCTGATTTTCCGGGAGCGCGCGGCCCTGCGGCGCGCCGCGCAGCAGACGGCCGCCTGATCTTTCGACACTTTTCCGCCACATCTCAATCGCAAAGCGAAGCGCCAACAGGGTTAATTCAGCCCCAGTTCTGCCCCATTATGATACGATGATGCGTTCGGCATTTGGTTCGGCCAAAGCGCATTGGGGAGAAGCACATGTTGCGCATGTTTCCGCTGCTTTTGATTGTCGTGATCCTCTACTCGATCATGGCTCTTGGACATGGCGTGGCGAGCCATGCCGCGATGGAAGCCTTTCTGTCTCAGAGCGCCGTGAAGATTCACATGTTCTCCGGCGATGAATGGACCTTCACGCTGGGCGACTTCTTCATTCTTCTCGCGCTGCTGCTTCTGTTCATCGAGGTCATCAAGGCCACGCGCACCAGCTCGCGCGAGATCGTCAATCACGGCCTTTCGATGCTGACCTTCGTGGTCGCCATCGTGGAATTCATCACGCTCAAGGGCTTTTCGACCTCGCCCTTCTTTTTCATCGTCGCGATGTCGCTGTTCGACGTGGTCGCCGGATACTCCATCTCCATCGTCGCCGCCGAGCACGATCTGGGTCTGGGGCGCGCTGGAACCGACTAGGCGCATTTGCAGGGAATTTGCGGCGGGCGGGCTTTTCCGGGCCCGCCCGTTCCGTTTCAGTTACGGACCCAGTGGCCGTATTGGACGGCCAGCACCTTTTTAGCCGCCTCCAGCCCCAGCAGCGCGCGGGCGGCATGAAACGGCCAGTTGGGGTCGTCCAGCATCGCATGCGCCAGCATGATGATGTCCGCCTTGCCCTCGCGCACGATCTGGTCGGCCTGCGCCGGTTCGCGAATGAACCAGCCGGCCGCCGTCGGGATTGCGGCTTCGCGGCGAATGCGTTCGGCATAGGGCGCCATGAACGCCGGCCCCCAGGGAATGCCGGACATGTCGGGCGTATTGAAGCCCAGGCTGACGTCGATCATGTCGAGCCCGAGCGCCTTGAAGCGCCTGATCAGCTCGATGGACTCCTCGACCGTGTGACTGCCTTCCACAAAATCGGAAATGCCCAGACGCACGGTCAGCGGCAGGCGCTCCGGCCACACCGCGCGCACAGCCGCGAATGTTTCGAGGAGGAACCGGGCGCGATTTTCGAAGCTTCCGCCATATTCGTCCGTGCGCCTGTTGGCGATCGGCGAGAAAAAGCTCTGCGCCAGATATCCGTGCGCGAAGTGGAGCTCGAGCCACTCGAAGCCGGCCGCCAGCGCCCGCCTGGCAGCAGCCACGAAATCGCCGCGGACGCGCGCGATCTCATCCCGTGTCATGGCGTGCGGCACGCGCGTCAGATGGCCCCCGAACGCATTGGCTGACGGCCCGATCGGTTCCCAGGCGCGCGGATCGTCCGGCGGCAGGTGATTGTCGCCTTCCCAGGGCCTGTTGGAAGATGCCTTGCGGCCCGCATGCGCGATCTGAAGTCCCGGCACCGCGCCGTGCTTTTTCAGGAACGCGATGACGGGCCGCCAGCGTTCGGCTTGCGCGTCGCTCCAGATTCCGGAATCGCCGGGCGAGATGCGCCCCTCCGGCGACACCGCCGTGGCTTCGCCGATGATGAGGCCCGCCCCGCCAATGGCGTGCGAACCCAGATGCACCAGATGCCAGTCGTTGATGAAGCCGTCTTCCGCCGAATACTGGCACATCGGCGAGACGGCGATGCGATTCTTCAGCGTGACGTCTTTCAGCCGGTAGCTGTCGAAAAGCGCAGGCATGGATTCCCTCGAATGATGGCCGGCCGCAAAACTCCGGCGCGCCTATGGCAAATTCAATGCGGCAAGATCATCCGGCCGGTCGGTGCAGATGGCGTCAAGCCCGCGCGCGGCGAGCGTCCGCATGTCGGCCGGGTCGTTCACCGTCCACGCGCCGACGTCAAGGCCCAGCGACCTGGCCTGCGCCACGGCCTCATCCGTTGCGTCGCGATAATAGGGAAACCACCCTTCGCCGCCCGCCGCTTTGATCGCGCGCAGGATTGAGCCGCCATGTTTCACCGCGTCATAACCTGCGGCCCAGGGCGAAATCCCGTGCCGCGCCCAGTGGCGCAGCGCCTGAAGGGCAAGCCGCGGCGGCGGATCGTCCTGCGCCGGCGGCCGGCCCTTCGCAAACCAGCTTTGCGGCAGCGTCGTGAACCAGCAGCGCACGTCCGGCGCGATCGTCTTCGCATGCAGAAGCCCGGGCCAATCGAAGCCGACCAGAATCGTCTGATGCAGATAATCGTGCGCTTTCAGGACTGCGATGGCAGCCTCGGCGAGCGCTTCGGGCTTTGCCGAAATCGAGCGGTTGGAAAAGGAGGTCTTCAGTTCCACGAAAAGCCGGAATGGCTTGCGGGATTTTTTCGCTTCCGCAATCACATCGGCCAGAAGCGGAATGTGCTCGCCGTCAACCGGCTCAAGGCGGGGATGCTCGCGCGCGTATCGCGTGCCCGGCCTGCAGCGGCCGATGTCGAATGTGCGCAGCTCGGCCAGCGCAAGGTCCTTGATGCAGGGCGCGCGCGGCGCAATCCAGGCGCCGGCGGAATCGCGCGTGATCTCCGCCTTCAGGCGGAAATCATGATAGACGACAACCTGCCCGTCGCGCGAAAGCTGAACATCGAGCTCGGCGCCGTCGCAGCCCAGCGCGACCGCATTGCGAAAGGCCGCGAGCGTGTTTTCGGGCCTCAAGCCCGCGCCGCCACGATGTGCGATGTTCAAGACCACGGCCAGTCCCGCTTCGGCGGAACCTGTCTAGCCAATGGCGCCGTCAGTTGAAATAGAAAACGCCCGCCAGAATCCAGCGTTCGGTGCGGCCGGCGTTCCAGACGGGCAGAACCGCGATTTCCAGCCGCCGCTCGGTCACTCTGCCGCGCCGCAATTCGGAACGCAGGATGAGCGGCACGCTTTCGTCCAGCACCTGGTTGGTGCGGATGAGGTGTTGCGCGAAATCCTCTTCCGGGAAGAGCTCCGAAAGAAGCATGCCGGTGGGGTTGACGCCGAAGCGCATGTTCAGCGTGTCGCCGGCAATCCGCACGCGCATGTCTTTCACGCGGCCGCCTTCGACGATCGGTTGCAGCAGCATCAGATTGTGCATGACGCGCGCGATCCGGCGCGAAGGCACGTCACGGCCGATCACGAAGCCGTCCTCGCCTTCCCGCTCGCTCCACAGGTCGGCCAGGAGGCGCGTGCCAAAATGTTTCGGCTCGGAGACGGAATCGAGAACTTCGTGCAAAGGTTCCAGATCGTCTTCATTGAACTGCATGTTTTGCATTGCTGTCATGAATGGGGCCTCGATTTCGGCGGCGAAAATAAAACGGCCATCCCGGCCAGGAAAATGCGGAGCTTTACTTATGAAAATCCGCGCCAGACACCCCCGATTGCCCTGTTTCGGGACAGGACCATAAGGAAGAGCCCTTATGCGCGTGCAGTTCCGCCGCTGCGTGGGAAAGCCGCAACATCGATCGGCGATTGCGCTTGCCCGAGTTGACAGGCTCAAACGGCGGGCGTAGCACCAGCGTCCCGCACTGGCATGGGGCCAATCGGGGTTCGCGAGGCGCCGATGAGCATTTTCATCAGCAAATACCGTTCGGACACGCCGGCCGCCCTTTTGGGCGCCGTGTGCGCCGCACCGGCTCGCGAGGAGATTTCGCCTTAAGGTTCATTCCCGGCGTAATCGCGTTTCACCCCTCCCGGGCCCGGAAAGCTTCGGAGGGGATTTTTGTATCTGCACCTTGGCTTTCCGGATCCGGGCACGAAATTGAAGAACCCGTGTCATGTCAGAGATTGCAGAACTGGAATTTGCCGCCGTCGAAACGGCGCCCGTCACCGGCCACGGCCTTAAGGCCTGGATGCAGGAAGCCCGCGAGCTGATCAGGCTCGCGGGCCCGCTCGTGTTCACCCAGCTTGCACAGATGGCGGTGCTCACCACCGACGTGGTGATGGTGGGCCGCCTTGGGAGCACGCCGCTGGCGCAGGCCGCGCTCGGCAATACCGTCTTCTTTTTCACCTGGCTGATCGGCTGCGGGCCGGTGGCCGCGGTGGCGCCGATGATCGCCCACATCCTGGGCGCCCGGCCGAACGATCGCGCGGGCGTGCGCGCGGTCGTGCGCATGGGCTTCTGGGCGGTTCTGATCCTGTCGCTGCCATTGATGGGCCTGCTGCTGTTCACGCGGGCCATCCTGCTGGCGCTTGACCAGACAGACGTCCTGGCGGCGGGCGCGGGATTGTTCACGGGCATCATCTGCCTGGGCCTGCCCGGCTCGCTCGCCTTCCAGGTGTTGCGCAACTTCGCCACCGCGATGGGCCGGCCGCAATCGGCGCTGTGGGTGATGGGAGCAACGGTGCTCTTCAATGCGATCGGCGATTACAGCCTGATCTTCGGGCATTTCGGCGCGCCCAGGCTCGGCCTGGCCGGCGCGGCGATGGCCAGCGCCTGTTCCTACACCTTCAGCTTCGTCGCGATGCTGGCCGTCGTCTATGCCACGCCGGCGCTGCGGGCGGTGCGGATTTTCCGGCGCTTCCAGCGCGTGCACTGGGAGAAACTGGCCGAGATATTCCGTCTTGGCATGCCGATCGGCCTGACCATGATCTTCGAAGCCATGCTGTTCAATTCGGCGACGCTTCTGATGGGAACATTCGGCACGGCCTATGTCGCGGCTCACCAGATCGCGATCAACGTGCCCTCGATCACCTTCATGGTGCCGCTGGGAATCGGCATGGGCGCGACCGTGCGCGTGGGTCTTGCGGCCGGCGCCGGCGACGGAGAAGGCGTTCGCCGCGCAGGCCTGACCGCGCTCGTATTGGGCGCAGGCTTCATGTGCCTCACGGGCATCTTCCTGTGCCTGTTCCCGCACGCGATTGCTTCGCTCTATTTTGCCGACCCGAAGGCCAATGCGCAGGTGATTGCGCTGGCGGCGTCGTTCCTCTACGTCGCCGCCGCGTTCCAGGTATTCGATGGGCTACAGGTGGTGGGCGCCATGTCCCTGCGCGGGCTGAAGGATGCGCGTGCGCCGATGTGGATCGCGGGCGCAAGCTATTGGCTTGTAGGCTTTCCCACCTGTTTCGCGCTCGGCTTTTGGGCGGGCATGAAGGGCTTCGGCATCTGGATCGGGCTGGCTGTTGCGTTGCTGGTCGCCGCATCCGCCATGTGCTGCCGCTTCTGGTATCTGGCGAGCAGACGGTAGCGGGCGCTAAGCTCCCGACAGGATACCGGGAGCACGTCCATGTCCGTCCTGCCGCGGCTGAAGTCGCTGGCCGATATTCCGCGGGTGCATGCGGAAGAACGGCCCAACGCCATCGCGCTCGATTACAACAATCGCACCACGACCTATGCCCAGCTGGACGAGCGCTCAAGCCGCGTGGCGCAAGGCTTGATCGGCCTTGGCCAGAAGCCCGATGCGCGGGTGGCTTTTCTCGGCAAGAACAGCGACCGCTATTTTGAAGTGCTGCTTGGCGCGCTGAAATCCAACGCGGTGATTGTGGGCGTGAACTGGCGTCTTGCGCCGCCGGAAATTGCCTATGTGCTGAACGATGCCGGCTGCGAAGTGCTGTTCGTCGGCAAGGATTATTACGGGGCAATCGAGAAGATCCTGGCCGATTGCCCGAGGCTCAAACAAATCATCGCCATGGATGGCGGCCACCCGCTGTGGCCTGATTACGAACGCTGGCGCGACAGCCATCCGGCGGTGGACCCCATGCTGCCGGTTGCGCCGCAGGATGACGTGATCCAACTCTATACCTCCGGCACCACCGGCCATCCCAAGGGCGTGCAGCTCACCAACGCGAACTATCTCGCGATCCTGAAATGCGCCTCCGACGTGCAGCTCGCCGACTACCGGCCCGAAGACGTCGTCCTTGTCGCCATGCCGGTATTCCATGTGGCGGGCGTGAACATCGGGCTTCTGTGCCTGGCCGCCGGCGCGAAAGGAATCGTTCTGGGCGACATTGATCCGCAGACCATCCTTCAGCTGATCCAGACGAAGCGAATCACCTACGCGTTCCTCGTTCCGGCCGTCATCCTGTTCCTGATCTCCCAGCCGAACGTCCGGGAAATCGATTTTTCGTCCCTGAAAAACGTCTCCTATGGCGCTTCGCCCATTTCGGACGATGTGCTTTTGCGCGCGCAGGACCTTTTCGGCTGCCAGTTCCTTCAGGTGTACGGTCTGACGGAAACGACCGGCGGCGGCACCTTTCTGCCGCCGGAGGATCATGCGCCGGCGCGCGGAAAGTTGCGTTCCTGCGGCAAGCCGGCGCCGGGGCATGACATCCGTGTGGTGGATTCCGGCGGAAAACCGCTTGCGCCGCGCCAGGTGGGCGAGATCGTGATTCGCGCGCCGAACGTGATGAAGGGTTACTGGAACAGGCCGGATGCCACCCACAGTTCGATCGTCAACGAATGGTTCCACACCGGAGATGCGGGATATTTCGACGAGGATGGGTATTTGTACATCCACGACCGGGTGAAGGACATGATCGTGTCCGGTGGCGAAAACATCTATCCGGCAGAGGTCGAAAACGCGATTTTCGGCTGTCCCGGCGTTGCCGACGTGGCGGTGATTGGCGTGCCCGATCCCCGATGGGGCGAGGCAGTAAGGGCGGTCGTGGTAAAAAAACCGGGTGCGAATCCCTCGCCCGCCGAGATCATCGCCTGGGCCCGGGAGCGCATCGCGGGCTACAAATTGCCTAAATCCATTGATTTTATCGACGCCCTGCCCCGCAACCCGACCGGCAAGGTGCTGCGCCGCGAACTGCGCAAACCCTATTGGGAAGGCCGGGACAGGCAGGTAAACTAGAGTTCGCTTCGCCCTGGGGAGAGGGAAAGCCGATGAGACACTGGAGCCTTGTTTTGGCGGCCTGCGCGCTGGGCGCAAGCCTGCCGGCTTTGGCGCAAACCGGAGAGCAGCAACTGGCCCCCGGCGATTCCACCTATGCGGTGGACGAGATGCAATCGCACAATCCCACGCCCTATGTCGCGCGCGGCGATCAGATCGCCATCGCCTGCGAACCGCTGAACAGCGCGACCTCGATGGACGTGCGGGTGGTGATGCAGCTGTCGCCGACGCTGGGCGACCTCGACACCGGCTTCAAGAAAGTGCTGGCGACGGATGAAACCGTTGAAAGCGGCGCCGTGCATGTGCGCGTTCCGGACGTTCCGGAGCTCGCCAACCAGACCGTGCATGTGCAGGTGTATGTGCTCGGCGCGGGCGGGCAGCGAAGCTGCGACGCCGGCAACATCCGGGTCGTCTAAAGTCCGATCATTCCCAAAGCAACAAGGCCGAGCGCGCCGGCGGCGATCCAGATCGCCGCGCGCGTATAGCGGCTGCGTTGAGCCTGCGCTTCGGCGATCTGGCGCACGGTTTCCGGGTGCAGCCGCAATCCCCCACCCGCCAGCATGGCCGAAATGACCTCCGCGTTCTGCAGAAGCTGCGGCAGGTCGCGCGCAAGTCTCGCCAGCGCGTTCACGCCCTCACCCATATCGCGCAGCCGCGCTTCGGGCCCGACCTGCGCGATCATCCATTGCTCGATCACCGGCCGCGATGCCTCCCAGATGTCGAAATCGGGATCGAGGCTGCGCGCCACGCCTTCCACCACCACCATCGTCTTCTGCAAAAGCACCAGCTGCGGCTGCAGCGGCATGTCGAAACGGCGGGTGGTTTCGAACAGCTGCTGCAACAGCTTCGCCATTGAAACATCGCGCGCCGCGCGGCCGAAGATCGGCTCGCCGATGGCGCGCAGCGCCTGCGCAAATGTGTCCATCGGATGTTGCGCCGGCACAAAGCCCGCATCGTAATGCACCTGCGCCACGCGGCGGTAATCGCGCGCAAGAAACCCGCCGAGCGTTTCCGCCATGAAGCGGCGCATGGCCGGATCCAGCCGCCCCATGATGCCGAAATCCACCGCCACAAGACGGCCGTCCGCGTCCACGAACAGGTTTCCCTGATGCATGTCGGCGTGGAAGAAGCCGTCGCGCAGCGCCTGGGTGAGGAATTCGCGAATGATCAGGACCGCGATCCGTTTGGGATCGTGGCCCGCCGCCGCAAGCGCCGCGGGTTCCCGGATGGGCGTGCCGTCGATCCATTCGGTCGTGAGCACGCGCGCCGACGTGCGATCCCAGTCGATCGCCGGCACGCGGAAATCCCGGTCGCTTTTCGTGCGCTCGGCAAGTTCCGATGCCGCGGCCGCCTCCATGCGCAAATCGAGCTCCAGCGCCACCGATGCCGCCAGCGTGTCCACCAGCGCGATGAAGCGCAATCGCCGCGCTTCGGCGGACACGCGTTCCGCCATTCGCGCGGCGAAGGCGAATGCTGAAAGATCGCGGGCAAACTCGGCCTCCACCCTGGGCCTCAGCACCTTCACTGCCACGCGCCGCGGCGTTTCCTCGCGCGTTTCGGCCATGTGCACCTGCGCGATGGAGGCCGCGGCCACGGCATCGCCCAGGCTTGCGAACAGGCCGTCGGCCGGCTTTGCAAATTCGCTTTCGATCACGGCGATGGCATCGGTCTTCGGGAAAGGCGGCAGGCGGTCCTGCAGCGTTTGCAGCGCCCCGGCAATGTCGTCGCCCACGATGTCGGGCCGCGTCGCGAGAATCTGGCCGAGCTTCACATAGGCGGGACCAAGGCTCTCCAGCGCACGCGCCAGCCTGGCCCCCGGCGGCAGCGAAAGATCGCCGGCCCCGGCGCCGAGGCCAAGAATGCTGCGGGCGAATTTCGCGCTCGCCGGCATCCTGTCCAGATATTCCCGCGGCACCAGCGCATCGTGCTTCGCCAGCACGCGCGCGGCATGCAGCAGACGGCGGATATTCGAAAACGCACTCATATCTTCCACGCCGAATGTATGGCCGCGATCCCGCCCATCAGGTTGCGCACCTTCACCCGCGCAAGCCCCGCCTTCCCGATCATCTTCGCAAAGGCGTTCTGGGGCGGAAAGCGGCGGATGCTTTCGGCAAGATAGCGGTAGGCGTCTTCATCGTCCGCAACCAGCTTGCCCAGCCGCGGCAGGACGCTGAAGGAATAGCGGTCATAGAGCGCATCCAGGCCCGGCGCTTCCACGCGCGAAAATTCCAGACACAGAAACCGCCCGCCCGGCTTCAGCACGCGCGCCGCTTCCGAAAGCGCCGCGTCGATGTGCGTGACATTGCGGATGCCGAACGCGATCGTATAGGCGTCCATGCTTGCGTCCGGCACGGGCAGCTTCTCCGCATCGCCGCAAACCCAGGCGATGCCATGCTCGCCCTTTTCCGCCGCCCGCCGCACGCCCTCGGCCAGCATGTCGGGATTGATGTCGCAGACCGTGATCGCCGCCTCGCCGCCGCGGGCGCGCGCCATCCCGGCGACGCGGAAGGCAATGTCGCCCGTGCCGCCCGCCACATCCAGCACCTGCCAGCCGGGCTGCGGATTGAGCCATTCGACGAACACATCCTTCCACAGCCGGTGCACCCCGCCGCTCATCAGATCGTTCATCAGGTCGTAGCGCTTCGCCACCGAGGAAAAGACCTCGCGCACGAGGCCCTGTTTCTCTTCCTCGGCCACATCGCGGAAGCCGAAGCTCGCAGTCTTGGCGCCGTTGCTCATTGCGCGGGAACATACAATAAGGAGCGCCATGCCAGAACTGCCCGAAGTCGAAACCGTGCGCATGGGGCTTCAGCCCGTGCTGGAGGGCCGCAGATTCACCCATGTCGAAACCCGCCGCGGCGATTTGCGCGTGCCCTTCCCGCGCGGTTTCGCCGGGCGGCTCACCGGGCGGCGCGTGGTGCGACTGTGGCGGCGAGCCAAATATCTGATGGCCGATCTGGATGACGGCGAAACGCTGGTCATCCATCTGGGCATGAGCGGCAGCATGAGCGTTTTCGCGCAAGGCGCGACCCGCAAGCTTGGCCGCTATTATTATGACCGCGCGCCGGAAGAAGCCGGCCACGGCAAGCACGATCATGTGGTGTTCGAAACCGATGCGCCGGCCAGGATTGTGTTCAGCGATCACCGCCGCTTTGGCCTGATGACGCTGGTGAAGACCGCCAGCATCGAGCGCGACAAGCTGTTTCTCGGGCTGGGCATCGAACCCCTGTCGGAGGAATTCGACGCCGCCGGTCTGGCCAGGGCGCTGAAGGGCAAAAACACGCCCATCAAATCCGCCCTGCTCGATCAGCGCGTGATCGCCGGCCTGGGCAACATCTATGTCTGCGAGGCATTGTGGCGTGCTTTTGTTTCGCCAAAGCGCAAGGCGAAGAATGTGAAGCCCGAACAGATCGAAAAGCTTCTGCCGGCGATCAAGGCGGTGCTCCGCGAAGCCATCGCAGCAGGCGGCTCATCCTTGCGCGATCACAGGCGGGTTGATGGCGAGCTCGGCAATTTCCAGCACCATTTTGCGGTGTACGGCCGCGAAGGAAAGATGTGCCAGCACAGGGACGGGGGCACGATCAAACGCATCGTGCAATCCGGCCGCTCGACCTTCTTCTGCCCGAAGTGCCAGAAGTAAGAAGTGCCAGAAGTAAAGGGTGTCGTCCAGCACCCGGCCGGCCGCCGCGATGAAGAAATTTGGACGAAAGACACTGCGGCGCCGCGCGAAGCCCTACTTCGGCTCCCACAATTCGATCTTGGTTCCGTCCGGATCGAGGATCCAGGCGAACTTGCCGTTGGGATCGGTTTGCATCTTGCCGACGGGCTTCACGCCCTTGGCCTCGATCTGCGCAAGATAGGCGTCCAGATTGTCAACGGCGAAATTGATCATCACCTCGCGCGTCGAAGGCACGAAATATTGGGTGCCCTCCTCGAACGCGCTCCACACCGCCTGCGGCGGCGATTTCGGGCCCTGCCGGAAAATCGCGCCGCCCCAGGTTTCAAGCGCAATGCCCAGCACATCGCGATACCACGCACTCAGTGCCTTGGGATCGCGGCTCCTGATAAAGATACCGCCGATCCCGGTGATGCCCGCCATGTGCCCCCCGAGGCCTGATTGACCGGCAACAATACCCCAAAACGGCTGTCGCACCAGCCGGACAACCTGACCAAGGCCGCCGACGGTGCGAGCAACCGTCTCTGCTCAGGCATGGGCCTTTTCGGCCACGCTGCGCGTGTCGCCAAGCGCCTTTCCGGTTTCCAACCAGGACTTGAGGCTCGAAAGTACGCGCGGCCAGCCGCCGGACACGGCCTGGATGAGCTGCGAATTCTCCTTCTCGATCGTGTGCGCGATGCTGAGTCTGGTCAGATCGTTCTCGGTCGAAAGCTCGATCACACAGCGGGACCAGCCTTCCTCTTTCAGATGCGGCCGGAATTCATTGCGCCATTTGATGACAAGGCGGTTGGGCGGATCGCTTTCCAGAATCTCGCCCGAATCGGTCAGGCCGTGCTGCGGCATGAACATCTTCCAGGACGAACCCTTTTTCCATTCGCTCTCCTGATGGCCGCCGAACCAGTAGATCTTCTGGAATTCCGGTCTGGTCAGCGCATCCCACACCTTCTGCTGCGGCGCGCGGATGTAGGCGACGTAAATGAAGGAGCTGCTGGTCATGGTCATTACCCTTCCTTGTTTTTGGTGAGCCAGATGTTTTCGCTCCTGCCGGTTTCCAGGAACGATTTGAGATTGGAAAGAACTTTCGGCCATCCGCCGGCGATGCTCGCGGCCATGCCGGGATCGTGCTCGAGCTGATCGTGCGTGACGGTCAGGCAAACAAGGCCCGGATTGTATTCGGCGATGTCGAAAGTCACGCGCGAGGGCTCTTTCGAGTGATCGGGCCGCGCCCAGGTGATCACGAGCTTGCGCGGCGGATCGGATTCCAGAACGGTGCCGTCGATCATGACGGTTCCGGAATCGTCGCCCTTCCTGTGCTCCCAGCGCGAGCCCTTTTTCCAGTCCGAAACGTTGTAGTGCAGCCAGTATTTTCGCGCGAATTCGGGCCTGGTGATGGCATCCCACACTTTCTGCGGTGTGGCGTAGATGTAAGTGACATAGACGAATGCGCTCATGCGCCTTGCTCCTTCATGTAGTCGATCATGGCCTTCGGAAGCGTCGGCGGCGCGATCTTCGGCACCACCGCGCACGATCCTGGTGACCTATCCTGTTTCACCGGGAATTTGGGTCGCCCGCATAAAGCGGGCGATGACGAAAACGGGGTAGGAGAACACTTCCGCATCACACGCCTCGCTCCGCGACTCCGCGCGAATCCTTTTTCTCACCGGGAGCCGCGGAAAACGCGGAGGTGATAGTCGTGAAGAATCCGGCGGTACGGCCTCCGTTTGTGGGCCATGACATTTGCAGACGATGGAAGGAATGTGCGCGCATCATTCCTCCTCCAGCGCCTTCTTGAGATCGCTCAGCGCGCGCAGCCGCCCGCGCTCGAATTTCCCGATCCAGCGGTCAGCGATGTCGAAGATCGGAACCGGATTGAGGAAATGCAGTTTCTCGCGGCCCTTCCATTGCGTGGCCACGAGATTGGCCCCTTCCAGGATGTTCAGATGCTTGGTGACCGCCTGGCGGCTCATCGCAAGTCCCTCACACAATTCGCCCAACGTCTGACCGTTCTTTTCGCGGAGCCGGTCCAGCAACTGGCGGCGGCTTTCATCCGCCAACGCCCGGAACACAGCATCCATGCTCATGCTCCTAATATGCAACCTTTTGGTTGCCTGTCAATGGGGAAAAGTAGTCCTATCATCAGGCTTGATTTCCGCCGAGATGTTCGATATATGTTCTTCCGTGGAACGCAGGCAAAGGAGAGGAGAAATGCAGCAGCGACAGGGCGGCGAAGAAGGGCCGGGGGAGGATGCAAAAAAATCGAAAACGAGTCCTAGTACGGCGGCCGCAACATCTTGTGTGCGCCGGCGCCGCGGCGCGCAGCCCGGGAACCAGCTTGCGCTCAAGACCGGCGTTCACACCCGGCGCATCCGGGAGCTCAATGCGCAAGTTCGCGACTGGCGAAAAAACACCAAGCTTCTGCTCGCCTGGACGCGCACCATTCTCGCGCAACGCGCCATGGACGGCGGGCGAACAAGGCGAGCGATCCCGAAGCCATGAGCAGGCTTGTCATCCTTCCCGAGATTGCCATCGATGATGGCGAGCTTGAGGAACATTTCATCCTGTCAAGCGGCGCCGGCGGCCAGAATGTCAACAAGGTCGCAAGCGCGGTGCAGCTGCGTTTCAACGTGCGGCGGTCCACTTCCCTGCCCGACGAGGTGAAACGCAGGCTTGCGGCGCTCGCCGGCCATCGCATGACGAAGGATGGCGTGCTGGTGATCACTGCGCGCCAATCGCGCGATCAGCAGCGCAACCGGGCCGATGCCCGGGCCCGGCTGTTCGACCTCGTCCGCCGCGCGGCGGTTGCGCCCAAAAAGCGCAAGCCAACCAGGCCTACCAGGGCCAGCAAGGAGCGCCGCATCGAACAGAAGAAGGCGCGCTCCCGGCTGAAAAAGCTGCGCAGCCGCCGCATGGGCGATTAGCTATTGCCTTTCGGTCCGCCGCGCGCGAGGAAGCGCTCGAAACGGAGCAATTTCCATGACCTATCAGAACATTCTTGTGAAGACCGAAGGGCCTGTCGGGCTGATCACGCTCAATCGGCCCAAGTCCCTGAATGCGCTCAACGCCGAGCTGCTCGGCGAGCTGATCGATCAGCTTGAGACATGGGATGTCGCCGACGCCATACGTTGCATTGTCATCACCGGATCCGACCGCGCCTTTGCCGCGGGCGCCGACATCAAGGAGATGCAGCCCCAGTCCTATATGGACATGTACAAGTCCAATTTCTTCGGCCAGGTGAATGACCGTATCAGCGCGATCCGCAAGCCCATCATCGCCGCAGTCGCCGGCTGGGCGCTGGGCGGCGGCTGCGAGCTTGCCATGTTGTGCGACTTCATCATTGCCGCCGACACCGCGAAGTTCGGTCAGCCCGAAATCAATCTCGGCGTCATGCCCGGCATCGGCGGAACGCAGCGGCTGACCCGTTTCGTGGGCAAGTCCAAGGCCATGGAGATGTGCCTGACGGGCCGCAACATGGATGCTGCCGAAGCAGAACGATCGGGGCTCGTCTCCCGCGTGGTGCCGGCGGCCGAGCTGATGGCCGAAGCCATGAAGGCGGCTCAGGCGATCGCGGAAAAATCTCTGCCGATCGTCATGATGACCAAGGAGACCATCAACCGCGCTTATGAGACCACGCTCTCTGAGGGCGTGCGCTTCGAGCGGCGGGTGTTCCATTCCATGTTCGCAACGGAAGACCAGAAGGAAGGAATGGCGGCCTTCTCCGAAAAGCGGAAAGCCGGCTTCAGGGACCGCTAGCCTGCATTGACCCCCGGCCCCCGCGCGGGCTAAAAGCCCCGCCTCTCGAAGGAATTTGAACGACCCATGCCCAATATCGCCTCGGCCAAGAAGCGCGTTCGCACGATTGCCAAGCGCACGGCCATCAATCACTCGCGCAAGACACGCATTCGCTCTTTCGTCCGCAAAGTCGAAGAAGCCATCGCAGCCGGTGACAAAAATGCCGCACTGGCGGCCCTCAAGGCGGCCGAACCGGAGCTTATGCGGGGGGTTACAAAGGGAGTCATCCACAAGAATGCGGGTAGCCGGAAGGTGTCCCGCCTCGCCAGGCGCGTCGCCAGGCTCGGCAAGTAAGCTACGGCGAATACTTGAAAAACGCCGGAATCCGGCGGCTGTAGGCAGGATTCAAGGCCGGTTTTATTTCATCAGCCTACGGAGCGTATCGCTCCCGCAACAAAACCGCAAAGATCGGGTCTTGGCCAGTTCCGCCGAAAGGGTGTTGCAGCGTAAGTCATTGTTCCTTCAAACAATCAAAATTCAGTATGCTGCACATAGGTTTAAGGCAGGTCGCAGAACTGCCAAAAAAGTTAAAAATTTGCTTCCGGGACGATTTTTTCTCTTGCCCTCCCCGAATCGTTGGCCTAGGTTAACGGCGATGGTTGGGGACTGGAAGAAATGCCGAAAACAACTGAAAATCCTGTTCCAGTAAAAACGGCAGCCTTCCATTCACACGCCGCATTCGGCAAATCCAGTAGATAGCGAATACTGTAACTTTACTTGCTGCGGGTGCATGCGCGCCCGCCGGCGGAGCTGTGTCTTGGAGGTCGAAAAGGGGATGAACTGGGGCTGTTCGGACAGACACCGTGTCAGGGCGTCCCGTATGCGGGCCAGGAACGAGCGGGCCACGCATAGAAAATGCGGCGCTGCGCACCGACGAGGGCGTGGGCACATCTGACGGAAGAACGTGGGGAACAAGAAAAGCGCGGGCGGGCACAGACCGTCCGCGAGAGGTGAGGTGTTGCTATGGCTCAGCTGAAAAGAATTGAACCGCCGGATTGGTCAGGCCTGTGGCTTGCGGCGCGCGAGCGCTTGCGGCGGGAACTGGGAGACGCGGTGTTCGACGCCTGGATCGCGCCGCTTTCGCTGATCTCCGACGAAAGCGAAGCCAGGAGCGGAAGCCCCGAAATCCGCATTGGCGCACCCAAGCCTTTCGTGCGCAACTGGGTGGCCAATCACTATGTGATGCGCATTGAGCGGGCCTTGCGCGCCGAAGGCCTGGATTTTGCCTCCATCTCCATCGTTCTCGCCGAACCCAAGCCCGCGATCGGCGCGGGCCTGCCCCACGACGCGGCACCCCCTGCAGCGGCGATGCGCCCCGAAGCCGACGATGAGAACCGTCCGCGCCGCAGCCTTTGGGACCGGATGCTGCACTCCGCCCAGAGTTTCGAGACATTCGTCCCGGGGCCGCAGAGCGAATTTGCGTTCCGCGCCGCGCAGGCCTTCGCCGAAAGTGACGGCGGGGACGTCTCCCTGCTCTTCATCCACGGCGGCTTCGGCTATGGAAAAACCCATCTCCTGAACGCCACCGCCCTGGAAGCGAAGAAACGCGGCAAGCGCGTCCTGTTCCTCGGCGCCGAAGATTTCATGCGCCACTTCCTGGGCGCGCTGCACCGCAAGGAAACGCTGGCATTCAAGGACGATCTGCGCGGAGCCGATCTCCTGATCATCGACGATCTTCAGCACATCTGCGGCCGTGCCACGATGAGCGAATTTCTCCACTCCATGAACGCGCTGATCGAGCACCGCCGCAAGGTGATGATTGCCGCCGACAAGCCGCCGATGCGGCTGGAAGGACTGAGCGAGGATGTCCGTTCGCGCCTGGCCGGCGGGCTCGTCATTGGCGTCGCCAAGCCCGATCGCGCGACGCGGTTTGAAATCCTGAAACGCCGCGCCGCGGAGTTCTGCCGTCATCGCCCGGATGCGGCGCTGCCCGATGCCGTGCTCGACCGGATTGCCGCCATCGACGACATCTCGCCGCGAGAGATGATCGGCATGTTCGTGAAGCTGGCCACTTATGCCGATCTCACCAAGAAGCCGGTGACTCTGGAGATGGTGGAAGAAGGCCTCAGCCAGCGGGGCCAGCCGCAGCGCAAGCTGACGATCGAAGAAATCCAGAAGAAGGCCGCCGAATATTACAAGCTTGACGTGCGCGATTTTCATTCGGCGGGCCGGGCGCGGCGCATCGCGCGGCCAAGACAGGTTGCGATGTATCTTGCCCGCCAACTCACTATGCGCTCGTTGCCGGAAATCGGCAGGCGGTTCGGCGGGCGCGATCACACGACCGTGCTCCATGCATGCCGGCGGATTGCCGCGCTCTGCGAAGACGATCCGCTGTTCAAGCAGGAGATCGAGTTCCTGCTTCAGGTGCTTTCCCGCATGCAGTGACCACCCTGGCAGCCGGGTGTCGCAGAACAGCTTCGACACCCGGCTTCCGCAATGAATCCTGTTCACTTTTCCCCCTGCCTGATATACTCCCTTGCTTGAGTCGATCCCCTTAGAATCTCTCAAGCAAATCAAGGGCTTGCCGGATGGCTGACAGTGGCCGGCAAGGGGCCGAAAACGACCGGAAAAGCGAACGAAAAAACGATGAAGATCAACGTCGAACGCGGCGCCTTTTTGAAGGCGCTTTCCCATGTGCAGAGCGTCGTGGAACGGCGCAACACGATCCCGATTCTTTCGAATGTGATGGTGGAGGCGGGCAAGGGCCAGGTGAAGCTCACGGCCACCGACCTCGACATCGAGATCAAGGAGGCCACCGCCGCGGACGTGTTGCGCAACGGCGCGGCCACCGCGCCCGCACACATGCTTTACGACATCGTGCGCAAGCTGCCCGAAGGGGCGCAGATCCAGGTGGAGCTGCTCTCCAGCGAAGGCGGCCGGCTTGCCGTATCGGCCGGGTCGTCGCGATTCGAGCTGGCCTGCCTGCCGAAGGAAGACTTCCCGCAAATGACGGCGGGCGCTCTTCCCCACAAATTTCGGCTGGACACCGACGACCTCAAGCGGCTGATCGCCAAGACGCGGTTTGCGATTTCGACGGAGGAGACCCGTTTCTACCTGAACGGCATCTATCTCCATGCCGCAAAGGACGGAAAAACGCGGATGCTGCGCGCCGTGGCGACCGACGGCCACAGACTGGCGCGCTTCGAGCTTGATTTGCCGGACGGCGCTTCCGACATGCCCGGCGTGATCGTTCCCCGCAAGACGGTGAGCGAGCTGCAGCGGCTTCTGGACGACGCGGAAGGCGCGATCGAAGTCTCTCTCTCTGATACGAAGATACAGTTCAATTTCGGCGGCATCGAACTGACATCGAAGCTGATCGACGGAACCTTCCCGGACTATCAGCGCGTCATCCCGAGCGGCAACGACAAAGTGCTTTCGCTGGACAGCAAGGAATTCGCCGCCAGCGTGGACCGCGTCTCCACCATATCGGCGGACAAGACGCGTGCTGTGAAGCTGAACCTGGCCAAGGACAAGGTGACGCTTTCGGTTGTGAATCCGGAGTCCGGAACGGCGACGGAAGAGCTCGCCGCAACCTACAATGCGCCTGCTCTCGAGATCGGGTTCAATGCGCGCTACCTGCTCGACATCACCGGCCAGATCGAGGGCAAGGATGTGCGCTTCCTGCTTTCGGACGCCGGTTCTCCCACGATCGTGGAAGATGTGGATGACAAGCGCACGCTTTACGTCCTGATGCCAATGCGGGGGTGAATTGATCGGCACGAGCAACCCGCGCGCCTTAGGCGCGCCATCCGCCATTTCCGTTCCGCACCTTGCGGTGATGCGGCTGACGTTGACCAATTTCCGTTCTTATGCCCGCTGCGAAATCCGCGCGAGCGGCCGCCCGGTGGTACTGGCGGGGCCCAATGGCGCGGGCAAGACGAATGTTCTGGACGCGATTTCGCTGTTGTCGCCCGGCCGCGGCCTGCGCGGCGCAAGACTGTCGGAACACACACGCAGAGCGCCGTCTGCGCAGGCCGGCGGCCTTTGGGGCGTGGCGGCGACGATCGCTTGCGGCAGCGAAGGCTACGACGTCGGAACAGGACTGGTCATCGGCCCGAACGGCAGCGAAAGACGGCAGGTGCATCTGAATGGCGCTCCCGCCGCCAATGCCGCAGACATCGCCGAGATCGTGCAAATGGCCTGGCTGACCCCCGCCATGGACCGGCTGTTCATCGAAGGTGCAAGCGGCCGCAGGCGGTTTCTGGACCGTCTGGTGTTCGGTTTTCTGCCCGCCCATGCGCGCGCGGTCACGCGATATGAGACCGCCATGCGCGAACGTGCGCGCCTCCTGAAATTCGGTCCGCGCGATCCGGCATGGCTTGACGCGCTGGAACAGGAAATGACCGAAGCGGGCATCCCGTTGTCGATTGGTCGCGCGCAAACCGTGGCGCGTCTCAATCGGGCGCTTGCCGAGCGCGGCGCGGCGGGCGCCTTCCCCTGCGCGGAGCTGGAACTTGCAAGCGAAGCCGATGCCCTGGTCGCGGAGCATGGCGAAGGCGCCGCTTCGCATTTCCGCGAGCGGTTTGCGCGGCTCAGGATGCGCGATGCCGAATCCGGCCGCACAAATTTCGGCCCCCATCTGTCCGACCTGGCCGTCCGTCACACAAGGAAGCGCGCGGCGGCCGCCGAATGTTCCACGGGCGAACAGAAGGCGATGCTCGTGTCCATCGTGCTTGCGCATGCGTGGGAAAATGCCCATATGAGAGACGGGCGTGCCCCCATTCTGCTGCTCGATGAAATCGTGGCCCATCTGGACGCCTATCGGCGCGCGGCCCTGTTCGACGAAGTTCTTTCGCTCGGCGCCCAGGCCTGGATGACGGGCACGGACATCGAAGTGTTTTCGCCGCTGAAAGGCGGCGCGGATTTGTTTGCGGTCGCGGATTCGCAGACCCAGCTGGTATCAGAGTGAGTTACATGGTCTCGTCGCATCCTCTTCCCAACCCGAACGAATATGGCGCCGACAGCATCAAGGTGCTGAAAGGGCTCGATGCCGTGCGCAAGCGGCCGGGCATGTACATCGGCGACACCGATGACGGGTCGGGCCTTCACCACATGGTGCAGGAGGTGGTGGACAACTCCATCGATGAGGCGCTTGCCGGATATGCCGACCGCATCGATGTGACCTTGAACGCCGACGGCTCGTGCACCGTGCGCGACAACGGCCGCGGAATCCCGACCGACATTCACGCGACCGAGGGCGTCTCGGCCGCGGAAGTGATCATGACGCAGCTTCATGCCGGCGGGAAATTCGAGCAGAACGCCTACAAGGTTTCGGGCGGCCTTCATGGCGTCGGCGTATCGGTAGTCAACGCGCTGTCCGAATGGCTCGATCTGCGCATCTGGCGCGACGGCAAGGAATTCTACATGCGCTTCCGGGACGGCGAGCCGGAAGCGCCGCTCAAGGCGGTGGGGGAAGCGAAAGGCAAACGCGGCACGGAAGTGACGTTCCTGCCCTCGCCCCGCACCTTCACCCAGACGGAATTCGACTACGCGACGCTGGAGCATCGCCTGCGCGAACTGGCGTTCCTGAACTCCGGCGTGACCATCGTGCTGGCGGACCTGCGCGGCGTGGAGAAGAAGGAAACCACGCTGCACTACGAAGGCGGCCTTCAGGCCTTCGTGAAATATCTCGACCGTGCCAAGAACGCGCTGATCCCCGCGCCGATCATGATCAGCGCCGAGCGCGAAGGCATCAGCGTGGAAGCTGCGCTTACCTGGAACGACAGCTATCACGAAAGCATGCTGTGCTTCACCAACAACATTCCGCAGCGCGACGGCGGAACGCATCTGGCGGGCTTCCGCGCGGCGCTGACGCGCGTGGTGACGAAATATGCCGACGAGAGTGCGCTGCAGAAAAAGGAAAAGGTGCCGCTGACCGGCGATGACTGCCGCGAAGGGCTGACCTGCGTGCTTTCGGTCAAGGTGCCCGACCCGAAATTCTCGTCGCAGACGAAGGACAAGCTTGTGTCCTCCGAAGTGCGGCCGGTGGTCGAAGGCGTGCTGCTGGATCAGCTCGGCCACTGGCTCGAAGAGCATCCCGCCGAAGCAAAGGCGATCGTGGGAAAGGTTGTCGAAGCGGCGGCCGCGCGCGAAGCCGCCCGCAAGGCCCGCGAACTGACGCGCCGCAAGGGGGCGCTCGACGGCGCGTCGCTGCCCGGCAAGCTGGCCGATTGCCAGGAGCGCGATCCCGCCAAATGCGAGCTTTTCATCGTTGAAGGCAACTCGGCCGGCGGGAGCGCCAAGCAGGGCCGCAACCGCGACAACCAGGCGGTCCTTCCGCTGCGCGGCAAGGTGCTGAATGTCGAGCGTGCGCGCTTCGACAAGATGCTTTCGAGCGTGGAAATCGCTACGCTCATCACCGCACTAGGCACCGGGATCGGACCGGAGGAATTCAACCCGGACAAGCTGCGCTATCACAAGATCATCATCATGACGGATGCCGACGTGGATGGCGCACACATCCGCACGTTGCTGCTGACCTTCTTTTTCCGGCAGATGCCCGAACTGATCGAGCGCGGGCACATCTATATCGCGCAGCCGCCGCTCTACAAGGCCACGCGCGGCAAGAGCGAGCGCTACCTGAAGGACGAGCATGAGCTGCAGGATTACCTGATCAGCGAGGGCTCCGCCGGCGCGGTTTTCACGCTGCATACCGGCGAAGAGGTTTCCGGCGCCGACCTGGATGCGCTGATCGGAAAGGCGCGAAGCGCAAAGGCGGCGCTCGAAGGATTCCCGCGGCACTACCCGCGCTTTGTGCTGGAGCAGGCCGCGATCGCCGGCGCGCTCAATCCGGACATCCTGAACGACCGCGCAAAGGCGGAGGCGGCGGCAACATACATCGCCTCGCGCCTGGATCTGTTGTCGGATGAAGTCGAGCGCGGCTGGCATGGCGAACCCACGCCGGACGGCGGGCTGAAATTCTGGCGCGAAGTGCGCGGCGTGCGCGAGGCGGTGGCCATCGACGGCGCGCTGATCGGCAGCGCGGACGCCCGCAAGCTGGACAAGCTCGCCCCCGAACTCCAGGCCGCATACCTGAAGGCCGGAACGCTGCGCCGCAAGGACGAAACACGCGAGGTGCGCTCGCCCACCCAGCTGCTGGACGCCATCTTTGAATGGGGCCGCAAGGGCCTTGTGCTGCAGCGCTACAAGGGCCTTGGCGAAATGAACGCCGAACAGCTGTTTGAAACGACGCTGGACGAGAACGCGCGCACGCTGTTGAAAGTGAAAGTGGAGCACGCCGACGAAGCCGACGACCTGTTCGCCAAATTGATGGGCGAAGTGGTGGAACCACGGCGGGAATTCATCCAGGACAACGCGCTCTACGCGTCTCTGGATATTTAGACGTTATGGGCGCGTGGTTGCTCCAAACCGTTAAGTCACCGGAAGTAATTTCAGTATTTTTGACTGCACTTGCGGCTATTATTGCCAACTTTTTAAGCCCTCGCGCCCACAAGCCAGCAGGCGGCGGGTGGCGCAATGCCTTCCGCCGTTTTGAATTTCGCCAGCGCGCCTTTGGCAGCCGCGCGCAGCTTTTCGCGCAAGGCTTCATCCAGCTCGCGCGCGGCATAGGCGAGCGGGCCCACGTTGAGCGCTTGCGCGGCCGCCTCTTCCGCGTCTGCGCCCATGTAAAGCGTGCTGTCCAGTTTCTCGAGGCGAATGTCGCGATAACCCGCCTTTGACAGAATGTCTCTTACGCGTCTGGGATCGGCGAACGCATAAGGTCCCGGCGCCAGCGGATCGGAAGGCTTCTGCGGCGGCAGCAAATGCAAGGCCGCGTCATAGGGCGCCGAGGCCCAGAGATTTTCCTTCACGTCGCGCCAGCAGACGAAAGCGAGCCGCCCATGCGGCGCAAGCGCATGCCTGATGTTGGCAAACGCCGCGGCCGGATCGGCGAAGAACATCACCCCGAAGCGCGAGAAAACAAGATCGTGCGTGGGATGAAACCGATGCACCGAGGCATCGGCTTCGATGAAGTTCACGCCCGGCCCGCGCGAGCGCGCATAGGCAAGCATGGGCCTGGAGACATCCACACCGGTGACATCGCCGCCGCCGCCGACCGCTTTCGCCAGTTCGTACGTGGCCGTGCCGCAGCCGCAGCCGATATCGAGCACACGTTCGCCGGGCTTTGCCGCGGCAAAGGCGAGCGCGGCGCCGGAAATCTTCGAAAGCGCGCGGTCCAGCTCGGCATTCAGCCGCACCCAGCGCTCGCCCACCGCGCCATTCCAGTATTCGATCATGTCGTCGTTGGATGCGGTCATCTGCGGTTCCTGTTGCGCATGGCGAGCGTGCGAAGCCTGAGCGCGTTGAGCTTGATGAAGCCGGCGGCGTCTTTCTGGTCGTAGGCGCCCCTGTCGTCCTCGAATGTCACGAGATCCTGCGAATAGAGCGAATAGGGCGACCGGCGGCCGGTGACAATGACATTGCCCTTGTAGAGCTTCAGCATGACCGAACCGCTGACGAATTCCTGGCTCCTGTCGATCGCGGCCTGCAGCATCTCGCGTTCCGGCGAGAACCAGAAGCCGTTGTAGATCAGCTCCGCATAGCGGGGCATCAGCTCGTCTTTCAGATGCGCGGCGCCGCGGTCCAGCGTGATCGATTCCATCGCGCGGTGCGCCGCGAGCAGAATGGTTCCGCCGGGCGTTTCATAGACGCCGCGCGATTTCATGCCGACAAAACGGTTCTCGACAAGATCCACGCGGCCGATGCCGTTGGCGCGGCCGAGCTCGTTCAGCCTTGCGAGCAGCGCGGCCGGCGAAAGACGTTCTCCCCCCTTCGCTTCGCTGCGCTTAGCACCTCCTCCGTAAACGGGGGAGGAAAGGGATATGGGATCGCCGCGCTCGAAACCGATTTCGACGACAGTTGGCGTGTCAGGCGCATCTTCCGGGCTGAGCGTGCGCTGGTAAACGATGCTGTCCGGCTCGACCGCCGGGTCCTCCAGCACCTTTCCTTCCGACGAGGAATGAAGAAGGTTCGCATCCACCGAGAACGGCGCCTCGCCGCGCCTGTCTTTCGCGATCGGAATCTGATGCGCCTGCGCAAACTCGATCAGCTTCGTGCGGCTGGTCAGCTCCCATTCCCGCCATGGCGCGATCACGCGGATGTCGGGCTTGAGCGCATAGTAGGACAGCTCGAAGCGCACCTGATCGTTGCCCTTGCCCGTGGCCCCATGCGCCACGGCGTCGGCGCCGACCTTCTCGGCAATCTCGATCTGGCGTTTGGCGATCAGCGGCCGGGCGATGGAGGTGCCGAGCAGATAGACGCCCTCATACAGCGCATTGGCGCGAAACATTGGGAAGACGTAATCGCGGACGAATTCTTCCCGCAGGTCTTCGACGAAAATGTTTTCCGGCCGGATGCCCAGCAGCCGCGCCTTTTCGCGCGCGGGCTCGATCTCGCCGCCCTGGCCGAGATCGGCGGTGAACGTCACCACCTCCGCGCCGTAAGCCGTTTGCAGCCATTTCAGGATGACGGAGGTGTCGAGCCCGCCCGAATAGGCCAGCACGACTTTCTTCACGTTAGGGGGCAATTTGCGGTGTCCTTCAGGTCAATATTCCCATATGTTGTGTCCCCGGTTCTATCCATTGTAGTTGTTTTTCAAAATTCCTGTACCCCCTCCTCCCTCTCTTCTTCCCCCTTTTCGTTATCATTTTCAGCAGGCAAAAGGCCACCGCCCGGCCGGAGCACAAGGGCTCGCCGGTCTCGAACGGCTGGCAGAACATTATAGGAACCTGTGGCGCGGCTGTCAAGAGGAAAGATGCTAGTTTTCCTATGATGGGTCGGCCGAATTTCTAGCCACGGGCGGCCCCCTCACCCGGCGCGCTTCGCGCGCCGCCCTCTCCCACAAGGGGAGAGGGAAATTTGATGCCCTCTCCCACGACGGGGAGAGGGAAAGTGCAAATCCGTGCTTCATGGCCCCCTCACCCGGCGCGCTTTGCGCGCCGCCCTCTCCCACGAAGGGGAGAGGGAAAGACGATCCGCATACCCTTTCCCACGGAGGGGAGAGGGAAAGACGATCCGCATGCCCTCTCCCCTTGTGGGAGAGGGCGCCGAACCGAAGGTTCGGCGGGTGAGGGGCTAGGGCTTCCGGCGCACATACCGTGACGGGCGAAACTCCCGTTTTTCGACCGGCCGAACGACCGGCGACGTTGGCTCGCCCAAATCACGCCAAATCTGCGTAAGCACACCTTCGAAATTGTCTATAAGTTCGCGGTTCCAGAACCGGCGAATACGGAAGCCATCTTGCGCAAGCCGCCGGGTTCTCGCGAGGTCAGACGCTTTGCTCTCACTTTCGCCATGCTGGCTGCCATCCAGCTCAATCACGTATCTGGCTTCGAAGCAGACAAAATCGGGAATGTATGGCCCGACCGGCTGCTGGCGGCGAAATTTGAACCCGTGAAACTGTCGCCCGCGAAGCGCATTCCAGAGCTTGCGCTCGACTTCCGTCTGGTCGCGGCGAAGCTTTTTTGCAAAATCGTGTTTCATGGCCCCTCACCCGGCGCGCTTTGCGCGCCGCCCTCTCCCACGAAGGGGAGAGGGCAATTCTAGCCCGGCATGCGCGCCAGTTCGGCGGAGCGGAGTTCGGCGTGGCGGGCGGATGCGCGTTCCTTCCGGCTTGCGCTCTTGAGCTGGCCGCAGGCGGCCATGATGTCGCGCCCGCGCGGCGTGCGCACGGGGCTGGCATAGCCCGCGCGGTTCACGATTTCCGCAAACTTCTCGATCTGCGCCCAGTCCGAACATTCATACGGCGCGCCGGGCCAGGGATTGAACGGAATGAGATTGATCTTGGCGGGGATGCCCCTGATCAGCTTTACCAGCGCGCGCGCATCGGCGAGGGAATCGTTCACGCCCTTCAGCATCACATATTCGAAGGTGATGCGCCGCGCATTCGACACGCCGGGATATTCGCGGCAGGCGGCAAGCAGCTCGGCGATCGGGTATTTCCTGTTCAGGGGCACGATCACATCGCGCACCTCGTCGCGCGCGGCGTGCAGCGAAATGGCGAGCGCGGAGCCGATTTCGTCCCCCGCCCGCCGGATCATCGGCACAACGCCTGCGGTTGAGAGCGTGATGCGGCGCCGGGAGAGCGCCAGCCCGTCGCCATCGGCCACGATGGCGAGCGCGGCCTTCACATTGTCGAAATTGTAGAGCGGCTCGCCCATGCCCATCATCACGACATTGGTGAGGCGGCGGCCCGGCGCGGTCGAGGGCCAGTCGTTCAACGCATCGCGCGCGATCATCACCTGGCCCACGATTTCGGCCGGGGTGAGATTGCGCACCAGCTTCTGCGTGCCGGTGTGGCAGAAGCGGCAGTTGAGCGTGCAGCCGACCTGGGAGGAAACGCAGAGCGTGCCGCGGCCGGGTTCGGGAATGAACACGGTTTCGAATTCCACCCCGCCCGCCCCGCGCAAGAGCCATTTGCGCGTGCCGTCCCGCGAAATCTGTTCGGTGACGATCTCCGGCCGGGCGAGCGAAAATGTTTCCGCCATCCGCCCGCGAAAATCCTTCGCCAGACTGGTCATGCTGGCGAAATCGCGCGCGCCGTGGACATAGATCCAGTTCCACAGCTGGCGCGCGCGCATGGGGGCGGCTTTGGGCTCCACGCCGGATTCGATCAGCGCGGATTTCAGCGCGTCCGAAGAGAGGCCAAGGAGGTTTTTCAGTCCGGTCATTGCATCCAATATAGGCGAAGGTCTTGCGTTTTCCTGCCCCGTTCTGCGGGGGAAGCGCCCGGCGAGCGATCGTCACGAGCAAAGCGCAGGTGGCGGCAAACGGGACGGGTTCCGCAGGCCCCCATGGTTTGCCTGACATTGCTCCGCGAACCACGTCCCCCGCAACGGCGGGGAGGGCAGCACAAATCACATTCCGCAGGCGGCGTGAATCTTGTCGAGCGCGTCCGAAATGCCGGCGAGCGAATAGGTATCGCGCGTGAGCGTGCCGCGGCTGGAGGTGCCGGTCACGACCACCTGCTGCCCGCCGCGCATGGCTTCGACCAGCCGCTGCTCGTCGGCCGTGTCCTTGATCCATGCGTCGCCGTCGCCGTTGTCGCCGTCGTTTTTGGTGAAGAAGGTGAACTTGTCGGCGCCGACCTCGGCTGTCACCGTGCTGCCGTCGCGATAGGGATAGCCGGGAACGATTTCAGGCTCGGCCTTGGCCTTCCTGGCCGGCCAGTCGCTGATCAGGAAGAAGATCGGGTCCCGTTTGGCCTTTTTCGGCTCGCTGGAAACCGGCTTGGACAGGACATAGCAAACCTGGCTTGCGCCGGAACCGTTCTGGAAGGCCGACCAGTCCCGGAACGTGCCCAGAAGCTGCGGCGCGGCGAAAGCGGGAACGGCCACGATGGCGCTTGCGAACAACAGGCTTGCGGTCAATCCAATGCTTCGTCCGATCATGATTGCAATGAACCTCGCTATTGGGGCTTTTTTTGGAAGGCCACGGGGGCATGGCCGCTGCGCCGGAGAATAGGGGGCCGGTCCCGCCCCGTCCACCCGTCAGGCCGCGGATTTCCGCGTTAAGATTTCCTCTTCCACATCGCGCAGGCGATCTTTGCCGAAGAAGATTTCGTTCTCCACGAAGAAGGTGGGAATGCCGAACGCGCCGCGGTTAACCGCCTCTTCGGTCGCATTCATCAGCGCCTGCTTGATCTCCGGCGCCTGTGCGGCCGTGAGCAGATCGTCGGCCGGCAGCCCCGCCGCATCCAGCGTTGCGCGGATGACTTCGGCGTCATCCATCTTGCGGCCGTCTTCCCACATGGCGCGGAACATGGCTTCGGCATAGGCGGGAAGGAATCCGCCCCGGAGCGCTGCGACCGCCATGCGCATGATGGTGAGCGTGTTGACGGGGAAATGCGGATTGAATTTGAACTGCCCGAGATTGTGCCTGGCGATGAAGCGGCGGATTTCCAGCATCTCGTAATCCATCTTGTTGCGGATGCCGCCGAACGCCACCATCGGTGGCCGGTTGTTGGTGAGCTTGAAAATGCCGCCGAGCAGCACCGGAACATAATCGAATGGCACGCCGGTGCGCTTTTCAATGGCCGGGATCACGCGGTGCGCAAACCACGCATTGGGGCTGCCGAAATCGAACAGGAATTCCACGCGCATCACCAGCGCTCCCGGAAAGGCCGCAGGTCGAGCTCGAAGGTCCATGCATCCTTCGGTTGGGTGTGCAGATACCAATAGGCGTTCGCCACCGATTGCGGATTCATCAATGTGTCGGGCGGAAGCGAATCCGGATCCGTGCCGCGCTCGCGGATGCGTTCGCGCACAAAGGCGGTATCCACGCCCGCGTCAATAATCAGGTGCGCGACGTGGATGTTCTTCGGACCAAGCTCGCGCGCCATGCTTTGCGCCACCGCGCGCAGGCCGAATTTGGCCGAGGCGAACGCCGCATAGCCCACGCCGCCGCGCAGCGACGCCGTGGCGCCGGTAAACAGGATCGTGCCCTTCCCGCGCGCCAGCATGTGGCGCGCGGCTTCGCGGCCGGTGAGGAAACCGGCATAGCACGCCATTTCCCACACCTTGCGGAACACGCGCTCGGTCGTTTCCAGAATCGGGAAATTCACATTGGCGCCGGGATTGAAGATGCAGACGTCCAGGGGTGCGGCGCTGTCGGCTTCGTTGAGGAAAGCCGTGATGTCTTCCTCTTTCCGCGCATCCAGCCCGCGCGCGAAGCATTTTCCGCCGGCGGCTTCGATTTCCGCCTTCAGCGGCATGAGCTTTTCGGCCGTGCGCCGGCCAGCGAAGACGGCGTAGCCTTCGGCGGCGAATTTCTTCGCGATGGCGGAGCCGATGAAATCGCCCGCGCCGATCACGGCACAGGTGGCGTTGCGGAGAGGTTTGCTGCTCACCGGGCACTCCTGCATGGACGATCTGACAATACAACCGGACCCTCCCCTTGGGGGAGGGTCGAAATCTTTTCGAGCGGTTGCGAGAAAAGATTTCGGGGAGGGGACAATGGCTCTTTCGGTCCCCTCCCGAAAAATTCGTTCGCTAACGCTCTCGAATTTTCTGCCCTCCCCCAAGGGGAGGGCCTGACGGACGCGAAATCTTCGCGATCGTCTTTGCGGAGATGCCGACCTACTCTCGCAGCCCGTAGCCCACCGCGTAAAGCCGCCAGACGATCAGGAGCAGCACGGCGGACAGGCCGAGCGTGACGGCAACGCCGAGCGGCAAGGCTTCCGCCCAGTCGCTGTAGCCGATCATGGAATGGCGCACGCCGTTGGCGAAATAGAAGAAGGGGTTGGCGTAGGCGAGCCATTTCAGCCAGCCCGGCAGCATGTTCACGGTGTTGAACACCCCGCCCACCATCGAGAGCGGGGTGATGAAAAAGACGTTGAGCATGGTGAGCTGCTCGAAATTGTTGGACCACAGGCCCACGATGATGCCGAGCAGGCCGAAGATCACCGACACGCCAACCACCCAGAACAGGAATTCCGGAACGCTGTCCACGGTGGTGGCGCCGAAGGCCACGCCGATGGCCAGAATGCCCAGCGCGGTGATAACGGTGCGCACGATCGTCATGGCGAGCGAGCCCACGATCATCTCAATATAGGAGAGCGGCGCCACCAGCGTTTCCTCGATGTAGCGCAGGAAGCGCTGGAAATAGGTCTGCGAGGTGGATTGCAGGAAGGCCGCGTTGACGATGTTGAGCATCAGCACGCCGGGCAGCACGAATTCGATGTAGCGGTGGCCGCCGATGGGCGGGAACCGCTTGCCGACCACAAAGCCGAAAATGAAGATGAACAGCAGCGCGGAAATCCACGGCGCAAGGAACGCCTGGATCGGCACGCGCATGATGCGCGAGAATTCGCGGCGGATGATCGTCCACAGGCCGACCCAGTTGATGCTCATCGGCCCGCTCCCGCGGCCGGCGCCGCCACATGATCGGGCTCGGCGCCCGTGGCGCGCAGATAGACCGCTTCCAGCCCGCCCGGCTCGCGCACGATTTCATCCTTGGTGCCCTGGCGCACGATCTGGCCCCTGGCGATGATGGCGATGGTCTTGCAGAGGCGCTCGACTTCCTCGAGATAGTGCGAGGTGAGCAGGATCGTCTTGCCGTCGCGGTTGAGCTCCTGAAGATAGCGCCAGAGATCGCGGCGCAGCTCGACGTCCACGCCGGCCGTCGGCTCGTCCAGAATGAGCAGCTTGGGATCGTGCACCAGCGCGCGGCACAGGATCACCCGCCGCATCAATCCGCCGGAAAGCTCGCGGAAGCGCTTGTCGGCATGGTCCCTGAGCCCGAAGCGTTCGATCAGCTCGTCGGTGCGGCGCTTGCGGTCGGCGGCCGTCATCCCGAAATAGCCGCCCATCCAGTCTATGATCTGGCGCGGCGTGGCGAAGGGATCCACGTTGAACATCTGCGGCGAAAGGCCGATCAGCCTGCGCGCCTCCCGATAATCCTTCACCGCATCCACGCCGAACACGCGGATCGTGCCGGAGGTGACGGTGGCGATGCCGGTGACGCAATGGATGGTCGTGGATTTGCCCGCGCCGTTCGGGCCGAGGAATCCGAAGAAATCGCCCGGCGCGATCTCCATGGAAAGATCGTCCACCGCGACGAGGCCGCCACGATATACCTTGCGCAGATGGGAAATGGACAGAGCGGGTGTTGTCATGTGTGCTGGGCGATTTGGGCGGCACTATACAGATGGAGACGTGCTTGTCACCGCCGCCTGCGCATGACCGGCGCGCCCCACTTATGCACCGGCGGAATGTCATCGGGCTTTCCGCCGGCGCGAACCGGACGCGGACCGTATCCCCCAAGACTTGTGAGCCTATCGTACAGGACGATGGCGCCGGCCATGCCGACATTGATGGAGAATTTCGTGGGGATTTTCACCACGAACTCGCAGCGCGCCAGAACGTCGGGCGAAAGCGACATGCGCTCGGCGCCGAACACATAGGCCGCACGCAAGGGATGGCGGAAGCGCGGAAGCTCCACGGCATCGTCGGTGATCTCCACGCCCACCAGGCGGCAGCCCAGCGGCAGGCGGAAATCTTCCGCATTGCGAAACTGATACAGGGGCAGATGGCCCGCGGCATGCGACGTATCGGACTGCTGCACGTCGGAAAGCCGCGCCTGCGCATTGATCGTGAAGAAAAAACTGGCGTCGAACGCATGCGCGATGCGCATCAGGTTGCCGAGATTCATCGGCTTGTGGATGCCGTCCACGCCCGCTGCGAAATATCCGCGCATGCCGCCCCATCTTGCCATTCCGCCGCCCTCATGCTTCGACAAGCTCAGCATGAGGACTTATTCATAGGCCCTCATCCTGAGCTTGTCGAAGGATGAGCTTGTCGAAGGATGAGCTTGTCGAAGGATGAAGGGACAACTGCATGGCCGCGTCCTCATGCTCCGACGGGCGCAGCATGAGGACTTATTCATAGGCCATCATCCTGAGCCTGTCGAAGGATGAGGGGAAAACAGCATGGCCAATCCCGTTCTTGTGGAAATTACCCGGGGAGACCTGGTGGAGAGTGTGCATCGCGGGGCGGTTGCGATCTCCGACGCGCGCGGGCACATCACCTTCTCGCTGGGCGATATCGGCTGTCCGGTCTATCCGCGCTCGTCGCTGAAGCCCATTCAGGCCCTGCCGCTGCTGGAATCGGGCGCAGCCGATGCCTTCGGACTCTCGAGCGAAGAAATCGCGCTGGCCTGCGCATCCCATTCCGGCGAGCCGATGCACACGACGCGCGTTGCCGCCTGGCTCCAGAAAATCGGCTGCAGCGAAGACGACCTGAATTGCGGGCCGCATCCCATCCGCTACGAGCCGGTGGCGGAAGAGATGGTCATTGCCGGCCTGAAACCCACGCGCATCCACAACAACTGTTCGGGAAAGCATACCGGCTTTCTCAGCGTGGCGCGCCACTGGAACGTGGCGACCAAAGGCTACCAGCGCATCGATCATCCCGTGCAGCAGGCGGTGGGCAAGACGCTGGCCGAACTTTCCGGCGAAAGCGAAATGCCCTGGGGTGCGGACGGCTGCACCGCGCCCAATTTCGCGCTGCCCCTGTCATCGCTGGCCCGGGCGCTGGCGCTGATGGCCGCGCCCGACAGCCTGCCGGACATGCGGCAACGCGCCGTGCGCCGCATTGTCGAAGCCATGCAAAAGCATCCGGAGCTGGTTGGCGGCACCGGCCGTTCCGACACGATCCTGATGCGCGCGGCGCAGAGGCCGCTCGTCACCAAGGCCGGCGCGGAAGGCTTTTATGCCGCGATCGTTCCGGATCTGGGGCTTGGAGTAGCGCTGAAGATCGACGACGGCGCAAGCCGCGCAGCAGAAACCGCCATGGCCACGATCCTCCACAAAATGGGGCTGCTCCGCGACGACAGGGCGGCGATGGAACTCGTGCGAGCGCCCATTCTGAACACGCGCGACGAAACGGTGGGCGAGCGCCGCGCCGCGCCGATGCTGGCCACAAATTCGCTGGGCAGCCTGATCGAATAGCGCGGCCGCCCTGTCCCCTCCCCGAAGCGCGTTCCGCGCTTCGACCCTCCCCCAAGGGGAGGGTTAGATTTGGCACGCCGTGCACATCAGGCGCTT
>JAJPIX010000055.1 GCA_021324545.1 Alphaproteobacteria bacterium | reverse complement strand
GCGCGCATCCTGCGCGCCGACACGGCCGCGCTCGCAGCGCTCGCCATCTGGCAGGCCATGGTGGGCGACTGGACCTGAGCCTGGCCGGTCAGGCCGGCACAGCCGTCGCGGCGCCCGGCTGTCAGATTATCCCGGCCGTCCGTCCGCGCGCGGCAGCGCCAGGATCGGTGCATAGACGGCCGTGAACAGCGCAAACGCGCCAATCCACAAGGCCGCAGCCAGTTCGATCACGGCGTCATATTGCGCTGGCGCGATGGCCGGCCCGAATACGCGCACGGCCGCGGCCAGCGTCACCAGCAGGTAGCTCGCAACCATCGGCGCGGGAGCGGCCAGCGCGCGGCCCGTATGCCCCAGCGACGCGCGCGTCATGACCGCAAGAATCATGGTGGCGAAAGCGCCGATACCGATGGCGTGAAACCATTTGGCGGCGAAGGGAGCATCAAGCGTGAGCCAGAAGCCCTTGAGCAGAAGCCCCACGACCAGCCAGCCATAGCCCAGATGCAGAACCCAGATCAGCGGCTCGCGCCGCGCGCGCCAGCCCTGCCACTGACAGAGGCGTACCGCCTGCAACGCCGCCGCGGTGAAAGCGATGACGCCGTTCGCGGGCGACAGCGGCATGGCGGCATCGCCGATCAGCACCGCAACAGCGGATGCAATCGCCGCGCGCTCCAGCCACGGCCTGTTGGCGAACCAGATCATCTGTCTGCGTCTTGCCAGGCCCGCGCGCGTGAACGCGGGCACGATGCGCCCGCCGATCACGACAATCAGGATGATGACGATGTCAGCGGCCAGCCCAAGCCCGATCATTTCTCCGTTGGGCAGAAGGCCCAGGCGCTCCAGATGGAAGAGAAGATCGGCGGCGAAAAGACCGGAGAGCAGAAGCACAAATGGCAGGTTGTGAATCTTGCGGGCGCGGATGAGCGGCGGGGCAAGCGCGAAGACAAGCGCCGGAAAGAAGGCAAGGTCTGCGGCCGCGGCTGCAACGGGCGGAAAGCCTGCGAACGGAAACATCGCAAGGCGGCCGCAAAGCCAGACAGCCGACAGAAGCACCAGCGGCGCGCCGGCATAGGAGGCGCGGCCCGTCCAGCCCGGCACGGCGGTCAGCAGGAATCCGCCAATCGCCGCGCCGATGAATCCGAAGAGCATTTCATGGCCGTGCCAATACATGGCCGGCAGCGATGCATCGGGCCAGAGCGCCGGATGGAGATAGAACACAAGCCACGCGGCCACGTTGAACATCGCGTCCAGTCCCGCGAGCAGGAAGAACGGACGCAGCCCCTGCGCGAACAGCACGACGCGGCTCATGCGGCGGCCCCCGCTTTCGATCCGCGCCCGGCGGGCATGGCGCGTTTGCCGGCGCTTCGCCCGCCTTTTGCGGGTTTCAATCCCAGACGCAACTGGGCCATCAGCGCATCGCCCGATTGCACGACGTCGGCCAGCGTGACGCCGTCCAGCACGCCCAGGAAGGCGGCGCATGCGCGGCTGAACACGGAGGTCAGGCCGCAATAGCCGCGAATGACGCATGTCCCACATTCGGCCAGGTCCATGTCCGGCTCTGTCGCGCGCACGACCGCGCCCACCCGAATCTTTTCGGCCGGCATGCCGAGCCTGATGCCGCCGCCGCGCCCGCGCGTGCTCAGGACGAATCCCTCGCGCGCCAGCTGCTGCACGACCTTCATCAGATGGTTTTCGGAAGAACCGTAGCCGGCCGCGATTTCCGCGATCGAGCACTGCCGTTCCGGATTCAGACTGAGATAGATCAAAACGCGCAGCGCGTAATCGGTGTATCGGGTCAGCTTCATGAGGTTCTCCGCCTTGCGGCCCACTGCCGCACCATGAAAAGAGGTATTTAATTTACCCCTTTCAAGGCATATAAGATGTATCAGAAATACTCCTTTATCAAGGAGGGGAGTTGGCCATGATTTTCCAAGACAAAAACGACCGCCCGCTGGCCGCCGTTCTCGTCGGCTTTATCGGCATTGTGCTTGTGGCGTGGTCGCAATCGCCGCAGTTCGCCCAGCCGGGCGGATCGGGATATGTCGCCGAGGCCGCGCACGGGCCCGCCATGCCGGCGGACTATGGCGCGCCCGCGCTGACGGCGATGAACCCGGCGGTCAATCCCAAGGCCGGAACGCTGGTGGATATCGTGCGCAATCCCTCCGATCTTCCGCCGCCGGTCGGGCAGCGCGGCCCGCGGCGCGTGAAGGTGGATCTCTACACCGAAGAAGTCATCGGCCAGCTCGCGAATGGCGCCACCTATCACTACTGGACCTTCAACGGGAAAGTGCCCGGACCGTTCATCCGCGTTCGCGTGGGCGATATCGTGGATGTGCATCTGCGCAACGATGCCGGCAGCATGATGAGTCACAATGTGGATTTTCATGCCGTCATCGGGCCGGGCGGCGGCGCCAAGGCGACCGAATCGCAGCCCGGAGAAACCCGCGGATTCCAGTTCAAGGCGATGTATCCGGGGCTTTATGTCTATCACTGCGCGGTGATGCCCGCTGCCCAGCACATCGCCAACGGCATGTATGGCCTTATTCTGGTTGAGCCCCAGGGCGGCCTGCCGCGCGTGGACCGCGAATTCTACGTGATGCAGGGTGAGATCTATACCGACAAGCCCTTCGGCGCGCAGGGTGACCTGCAATCGAGCTACGACAAGCTGATGAACGAAACGCCCGACTATTATGTCTTCAACGGCGCTGTCGGCGCGCTGACCGAGAAGAAGCCGCTCCATGCGCGCGTGGGCGAAACCGTGCGCATCTTTTTCGGCGACGGTGGCCCGGACAAGACATCATCCTTCCACATGATCGGCGCGGTCTTCGAACGGGTTTACAATCTGGGCTCGTTGTCCAGCGCGCCGCTGCGCGATGTGCAGACCGTTTCGGTTCCGCCGGGCGGAGCGGTCGCCGTGGATGTGAAGCTCGATGTGCCCGGCAAATACATGCTGGTCGATCATGCGCTGTCGCGAGTGGATCGCGGCCTTGCGGGCGCCCTCATTGTGGACGGCGCGCAGACGAACGCCGAACTGTTCCGCGATTATGACCCCAGGCGATCGGCCATGGTGATGGGACACTAGCTTAAGGCTGCCTCCCCGAAGCCGCCGGCCCGTGGCAAAAGCCGCGGGCCGGCTTTTCATTTGGCAGCGCAACTGCAGCATAAACGGGTCGAATTTTGTGCATTGCGCCGGAAGATCTGAATATTGGGCTCGATCCCTGGTGGCAATATTGTCACAGAACGTCCGGTCACAGAGTGGTATCGGCGAAGTAACTTGCGCAGATACTTCGTTGGCCTGTACTTGATGGATCATCACAGTCGTCATTTGTCGGCGAGTTGCGCGTTTGATCATCGCCGGTGCGTCGAACCGGTTTTCACCATAACGTAAAGTCTTTGTCAGCGTAAAAAAGGAACGCCAAATCTGGCGTTTTCCTGCGGGGAGAGGCGCGCCCTTATGGCGCAAGACTACGGGGCACAAATGAACGTCCATCGGCTCGGCGCGCTGTTCATGGCCGCCACATTTCTCAGCGGTTGCGCGATGTTCCACTATGCGACGGTGGGCCAGCCCGATATTGACGACACAGTCTGGTTGCCGCCGGGAAATGGCCAAGGCAACACCTCACCTGGCCCCAAATTCGGCGATCCCGACTCGTCCTACCTTCCGCCGGCCTGCGCGGCCACCGGGGCGGATACTTTGCAGGTTGCGGCTCCGCCCGCCTCGAACGCAGGCGCCGGCGGAGCCACGCGGCAAATTGATGTCAATGCCGCGCGCCCGGCCGCGACAAGTACCCCAGCCGCGGACGAACAGCTTACCTCCGATCCCTACAATGGCTGGACAGGCGCGCGGATCGTCGCCTGCACGGAAGCCATGCGCCAGCTGATCGATATCCGCTTTGCGCATTACGAGGATGCCGTGCTCGCATCCGACAGCACATGGAACACGTTTTCGGACATTGCCGTGGTCGGGATGGGCGCCGCGGGCAGTCTTGCCGGCGGCACCACGTCGCAAGTCCTCAATGCGGCAAGCAGCGCGCTCACAGGGACGCAGGGCAAGATCAACAGCGACGTGCTCTACAGCCATTCGATCAACCTGATCCTCCAGCAGATGAAGACCAACCGTGCTCAGCAGGGAACGATCATCGACCAGCGCCTGGCCAAGACGAACGACAGCGGCAATTCGGGGGATGGACAGGCCGGGGTAGCGGCCGACCCCAAGAAGGGCGGCAACCAGAGTGGCCAGTCCGCGGACGTCAAACCATATGCGAATATGTACGAAGCAGCTGTCGATCTTTATGCCTATGCCCGGGCGGGATCGTGGACCGAGGCGATGATCTCGCTCGAGGGCACGACCGGCAGCAAGGCGCAGCAATGCTCGAGCGATGAACAAACGGCGCGGTTGACGGGCACCCAGCCCAAAACGCAGGGCGCCGCCTCGAATACGGGCTCGACTTCATGCACGCCAACGCAGTGAGGGCGGACGCCGGAAGCAAGGCTCCCGCGGTATTGCCATGACGGCTCAAGCGGGAAAGCCGCGTGGCATGTCGAAGGTTCACCCCCGCATCGCCTGGGTCAGCTTGCGCAAAAGGCGCACAAGTTCGGCGCGTTCGCTGTCGCTCAGCGCTTCCACCATGCGGTTTTCGAGTTCCATGTCTTCGCGGAACGCCGCCTCGATCTTCCTGCGGCCCGCCGGCGTCAGCTCCACGATCACGCTGCGCGCGTCCGCGCCGGAAGGCCGCCGCCGGATCAGCCCTGCGCCTTCCAGCCTGTCCAGCCGCGCGGTCAATCCGCCGGATGAAATCATCAGCGATTTGTAAAGCTCGGTGGGGCGCAGCGCGAAGGGCGCGCCCGCGCGCCTGAGCGTCGCCAGCACGTCGAATTCGCCGGTGTCCAGCCCGTGCCGGCGGAAGTTTGCCTCGATCGCGGCCCGCGACTGCAAAACAATGCGGCGCGCCCGGTTCAGCACATCGGCGCCCTTGATCTCCACGTCCGGCATCTCGCGCGCCCATTGCGCCAGCGTTCGGTCCACATGATCGGCCGCCCCGGCCAGCGCCTGCGCCGCCCGGTCATAGGCCGCCTTGGCTTCGCGGGCGCCGCGGCCCCCGCGGGGCGGGGGTGAGACCGTCTTTTTCCCGGAATCCCGGCTTTTCATGGCCGCCAGCCTAGCCGAAAAAATCTTGACGGCAAGTATCTTGACATCGAGATAATTAGGGATTATCTTGCCGTCAAGATAAAGGAGACCGCCATGCCGAATGTCCCGTTCCAGCCCGCCGGAATCGACCATGTCGTCCTGCGCGTGAAGGATGTGCCCGGGGCGCTCGGCTTCTATGAAAACGTGCTCGGCCTGCGCGTTGAGCGCGCGCAGGAAGAGATCGGTCTTTGGCAGCTTCGGGCGGGATCGGCGCTGATCGATCTTGTTGCCGCCGATGGGGTCATCGGCCGGCGGGGCGGGGCCGCGCCCGGCCGGGAAGGCCGCAACATGGATCATGTGGCCATTGCCATCCGTCCCTTCGATTCGGCCAAGCTGCGCGCGCATCTGGCCGCGCATGGCGTGGCGATCGAGGGCGAAGCCGCCGCCAATTACGGCGCAACCGGCGAAAGCCCCGCGCTCTACATCCGCGATCCGGAGGGCAATTTCATCGAGCTGATGGGCCAGGGAACCGGCGCGTTGGCCGCAGACCGGGAGAGCACATGATGTTCAAAATCTGGATGCGGGGCCGGCCCCGCGTGCCCATCCGAAGACAGCACGAGAACAGACAGGCTGATGGGTGCAGGCTCGTGTGCATCCTCGCGGCCGGGACAGTCCCTCTGATGACCGAGACCGGGCGATTGACGCAACGCTGGGCCGTGCACGGCTCACCGGGAAAGACGTGATCGGCCCCCTCCTCAAGGATGGATCGGATGCGCGACAGCCGGGGTGGCAGATGCGAAAGTGCTCGAGGGCGGCATGAAAGATGGCCGCGGCCCGTTCCTGCGATTAGCGTCGTGCCCGGGCGGACAAGGCGCAGACCCTCTCGTATGGGGTCTGCCGGGGCCGTAGCTCGCAGACGCGGGCGAAGGCCGGTCCGCCTTTTTCATATCCGGGCTGTTGTTCGGGCCGCCTGCGTTGTCAGGGGAGGGGACGGCCATTACATACTCAAGCGCTGAACGGCCGGTTCAAAATTCAATAAGCCGCGAAGGCAGATGGGCGAGGAGGCTGCATCGGAATGTCCATTCCCCAACATGCCGGGGGACCGATCGGGTCCCGCGACGATCTCGTCCGCTATCTGGCAGATGGGGCGAAGCCGCGCGCGCAATGGCGGATCGGGACGGAGCACGAGAAATTCGTCTATGGACTCAAGACGCTCAAGCCCGTGCCTTATGACGGGCCGGCGGGCATCCGCGCGCTGCTGGAAGGCATGCGCCGCTTCGGCTGGAAGCCGGTGACGGAGGGGGAATACATCATCGGTCTGACACAGGATGGCGCCTCCATCAGCCTGGAACCCGGCGGCCAGTTCGAGCTTTCCGGCGCGGCCTTGCGCTCGGTGCATGAAACCTGCGCGGAGGTGAACACCCATCAGCAACAGGTGCGCGAAATTGCCGACGAGATCGGGGCAGGCGTGATCGGGCTTGGCTATGCGCCGAGCTGGCGGCTCGATGAAGTGCCCATGATGCCCAAGGGCCGCTACCGGATCATGAAGAACTACATGCCGAAGGT
>JAJPIX010000038.1 GCA_021324545.1 Alphaproteobacteria bacterium | reverse complement strand
GTCTATATCGGCGATCTCATCCAGAAGACCGAAGGCGAAATGCTGCGCACGCCGAATTTCGGCCGCAAGTCGCTGAACGAGATCAAGGCGGTGCTCGCCGAAATGGGCCTGCACCTGGGCATGGAAGTGCCTGGCTGGCCGCCGGAAAACATCGAAGACCTCGCCAAGAGATATGAGGATCAGTACTGAGTTTGTTTCCCTCATGCTTCGACAAGCTCAGCATGAGGAAATAGGGGATGAGTCCTCATCCTGAGCTTGTCGAGGGATGAGGACGGTTTTTCGAAGTGAGAACGCCATGCGTCACAGGAACCAGGGCCGCAAGCTCGGCAAGAAATCGCAGCATCGCGCCGCCATGTTCGCCAACATGGCGGCGGCCCTGATCAAGCACGAGCAGATCAAGACCACCTTGCCGAAGGCCAAGGAGCTTCGTCCGGTGGTCGAAAAGCTCGTCACGCTGTCGCGGCGCGGCGCCGCCAATCTCCATGCCCGGCGCCAGGCGCTTTCCACGATCCGCGACGAAGCGCAGGTCAAGAAGCTGTTCGATGTGATCGGCCCGCGCTATGCCAAGCGGCCCGGCGGCTATACGCGCGTGCTCCGCGCCGGTTTCCGCCATGGCGACAACGCCGAGATGGCGTTCATCGAATTCGTGGACCGCGACGTCGCCGCCAAGGGCCAGGATTCAGGCCCCGTCGCGGCCGCGGAAGAGGCCGAAACCGCGGAGTGATCCTCATCCGGCGGGTGCGAAATGGCCATGGGCGGTTCGGCAACGGGCCGCCCTTTTGCGTTCTGGATCAGGAAGGATGGAATTTTCGGCCATGAAGCGAACGATCTTTGCCGCATTTTGCGCCGTGCTGATGGCAGCCGGACAGGCCTGGGCCGGACCGCCCACGCTGAAAGCCGCCCCGCAGCCGGCAAGCGTTCCGCAGAGCATGAACCAGGTGCAGCTCACCTTCGCGCCCGTTGTGAAAAAGGTGGCGCCGGCGGTGGTGAACGTTTACGCGCGCTCCATCGTGCGCCAGCAGGTCAATCCCTTCGTCAATGATCCGTTCTTTCAGCAGTTCTTCGGCGCATCGCCGGAATTCCAGAAGCGCGTGCAGCAATCGCTCGGGTCCGGCGTGATCGTTCGCGCCGACGGAGTCATCCTCACGAACTATCACGTGGTGAAAGGCGGGCAGGACATCGTGGTCGCGCTGGCCGACAAGCGCGAATTCAAGGCCAGGGTGCTGCAGGCCGATGCGCGCACTGATCTGGCCGTGCTCAAGATCGATACCAGGGGCGAGAAGCTGCCGACCGTTCAGTTCGGAAACAGCGACAGCCTCCAGGTCGGCGATCTTGTGCTGGCCATCGGCGATCCTTTCGGCGTGGGCCAGACGGTGACGATGGGCATCGTATCGGCGCTCGCCCGCACGCAGATTTCCGCCTCCGACTATCAGTTCTTCATTCAGACGGATGCGGCGGTGAATCCCGGCAACTCCGGCGGCGCGCTGATCACGACCGACGGCAAGCTCGCCGGCATCAACACCGCCATCTATTCGCGCACCGGCGAGTATGCCGGCATCGGCTTTGCCATTCCCGCCAATCTTGCGCGGCGCGTGGTGGAAGGCGCGCTGTCGGGCGGCGGCGTGAAACTCGCCTGGATCGGCGGCGACGGGCAGGCTGTCACAAGCGACATCGCAGCCACGCTCGGCCTGCCGCATCCGGAAGGCGTGCTGATCAAAAGCGTCTATCCCGGCGGCCCGCTGGCCAATGCCGGCGTCAAATCCGGCGATGTCGTGCTTGCGGTGGACGGCGCCAGCGTGGACGACATGCAGGGCCTCAATTACCGCGTCGCCACGCACAAGACCGGCGACACCGTCAAGCTAACGGTCTATAGCGGCGGCAAGAGCCGCGATGTGGACGTGACGCTTTCCCTGCCGCCGGAAACTCCGGCGCGCGACGTGACCATGATTTCCGGCCGCAACCCCGTGGCCGGCGCGAAGGTGGAAAACCTGTCGCCGGCGGTTGCATCCGATCTCCAGATGGACCTCATGTCGAAGGGCGTTGTGGTGACCGATGTCGCCGATGGCTCGTTCGCAGCCAATTACGGCTTTCAGCCGGGCGACATCATCAAATCGCTCAACGGCCAGTCCATAGGTTCGGTGGCGGACCTCAAATCCGGCCTGGCCCGGGCGGGCGGCCAATGGGCTATCGTCGTGGACCGCAATGGCCGGCGCCTGACGCTGAACGTGCAGGAGTAATGCGCTAGACTGCGCCATGTCCGATCTCTTCGAAGCTGGTGGTTTGGCCGAGGATGCGCCGCGGCCTTTGGCCGATCGCTTGCGGCCAAAAGCGCTTGCCGAGGTGGTGGGGCAGGATCATCTGATCGGCCCCGATGGCCCCATCGGCCGCATGGTCGCGGCCAATCGGCCCCATTCGATCATTCTCTGGGGGCCGCCCGGCACCGGCAAAACGACCATCGCGCGGCTGCTTTCCAGCGCGTTCCATCTGCACTTTGAGCAGCTCTCGGCTGTCTTCTCGGGCGTGGCGGACCTCAAGAAGGCCTTCGATGCCGCGCGCCAGCGCCGCAAGGTGGGGCAGGGCACGCTTCTCTTCGTGGATGAAATCCACCGCTTCAACCGCAGCCAGCAGGATTCCTTCTTGCCGGTCGTGGAAGACGGCACGGTCATTCTTGTGGGCGCCACCACGGAAAATCCGTCCTTCGAGCTGAACGGCGCGCTGCTTTCGCGCGCGCAGGTGCTGGTGTTGCGCAGGCTCGACGATGCGGCGCTCGAAACGCTGCTCGAACGCGCCGAGAAGCACTATGGCGAAAGGCTTCCGCTGACCGATGATGCGCGGCAGACGCTGCGGGCCATGGCCGATGGCGATGGCCGCTATCTCCTCAATCTCGCGGAGGAAGTGGCCGCGCTGAAGGTGGCAAAGCCGATGGATTCGGCGGCGCTGGTCGCCGCCGTGCAGAAGCGCATGCCGCTCTACGACAAGTCGCGCGAAGAGCACTACAACCTCATCTCCGCCCTGCACAAATCGATCCGCGGCTCCGATCCCGATGCGGCACTCTATTGGCTCGCGCGCATGCTGGCCGGCGGCGAGCAGCCGCTTTACATCGCCCGCAGGCTCGTGCGCGCCAGCGTGGAAGACATCGGCCTTGCCGATCCGCAGGCCGTCGTGCAGGCGCTGGCCGCGAAGGATGTCTTTGACTTTCTCGGTTCGCCCGAAGGCGAGCTCGCGCTTGCCCAATGCGTGCTGTATCTCGCCAGCGCGCCCAAATCGAATGCTGTCTATACCGCCATGGGCGCGGCCAAACGGGCGGCCGACGAGCATGGCTCGCTCATGCCGCCCGCCCACATCCTGAACGCGCCGACGAAGCTCATGAAAAATCTCGGCTACGGCAAAGGTTATGAATACGACCACGAGGCCGAAGATGCCTTTTCCGGCCAGAACTACTTTCCGGATGGCATGGCGCGGCAGGATCTTTACCAGCCGAAGGACGTCGGCTTCGAGCGCGAGGTGCGCAAACGCCTGGAATACTGGGCGAAGCTGCGGGCAAAAAAACAAAACACGCCGGGGAAACCGGAATAGTACCTGTCCTAGGCTTCTTCCTCGATCTCGATCTGCGCAATCTCGCGCGCGTGGTCGTTGAATTGCGCCGCGATCAGGTGGCCCGCGGCCACCGCGGCGATGCACACGAGGACGGAGGCCGCGATGTTCAGTCCCGCCCGCATGATGGCGCCGTTGCGGATCAGGTCCAGCGTCTGAAGGCTGAAGGTCGAAAACGTGGTGAACCCGCCGCAGAAGCCCACCATCACGAACAGGCGCAGGTCCTCCGGCGCCGGATGGCGGCCGTGGGTCAGCGTCAGCGTTCCGAAGAAGCCGATGATGAAGGAGCCAAGAACATTGATGAGAAACGTGCCCCACGGCCAGCTATGGCTGATCGGCAGCGCTGCGAGCGACAGCAGATAGCGCGCCAGAGTCCCCAGCGCCCCGCCGAGCGCCACGATCAGGCAGGTGAACAGCGACATGAAAACTCCTTCTCTGCGGGCACAAAAAACCCGCCTTGCGGCGGGTCTGCCCCTGCCGCGCGTGGAAGCGGCAGGAGTCATCAGCCCTGGGCCCACATTCCGGCCCTCGGCGGTTGAAGGGGGACTCCATCCCCTCGGCCGAAAACGCTAAGGGGTGTGGCGGAAGGCGTCAACGGAACAGGCCATGGCGGATACCGCCCGGATCGAAACGGACGACAATGGCATCCGGCTGGACCGCTGGTTCAGGCGGCATTACCCGGCGCTCGGCCACGGCGCGTTGGAAAAGCTCCTGCGCACCGGGCAGGTGCGGCTCGATGGCCGGCGGGCGAAGGCGGGCGATCGGCTCGCCGAGGGCCAAATTCTTCGCCTGCCGCCGCAACTGAAATCCGTCCAGAACGCCGTCCGGCCGCAATCCACAAATTCACAGGCAAAGCATCCACAGGCCGGTGAAAAAGAGAGGACATTCGCGCAAAGTCTTGTGATCCATAAGGATTCGTCGGTGCTGGTTCTCAACAAGCCGTCCGGTCTTGCCAGCCAGGGCGGCAGCGGCCTAACCCGGCATGTTGACGGCCTGCTCGAGCATCTGACGTTCGGGAAGAAGCAGCGTCCGCGGCTGGTCCATCGCCTCGACCGCGACACCTCCGGCGTGCTGGTCGTGGCGCGCACCGTTCCCGCCGCCGCGGCGCTTGCCAGATCGCTGGCGCAGCGCGACGCGCAGAAAATCTACTGGGCGTTGGTGAAGGGCGTGCCGAAGAGGAAAAGCGGCACAATCAAGCTCGCGCTCGCCAAGGAAGGCGGCCTTGGGCCCCATGGCCGCGACGAAAAGATGGTGGCGAAGCAGCCGGGCGACAAGAGCGCGCAATATGCGCTTACCGATTATGTGGTGGTGGATCAGGCGGGCGGGGAATATGCCTGGATCGCCGCCCGGCCGCTCACCGGCCGCACGCACCAGATCCGCGTTCACCTTGCCTCGCTTGGCACGCCCATTGTCGGCGATTTCAAATATGGCGGCGCGGCGGCCAAGGGCGCGGGCGAAATCGCGGACACCTTGCACCTGCATGCGCGTTCCATCGACATTGCGCACCCGGACGGCGGACGGCTGAAGGTCACCGCGCCGCTGCCGCCGCACATGGCGAAAAGCTGGAAATTTCTCGGCTTCAATGAATCGGATGCGCGGGGCCTGTTCGGGAAAGGCAAGCCATGAAACGCTTCTACAAGGATGTCTCGGTCGCGCCCACGGATGGCGGGTTCGCCATCCTGCTCGATGGCAAGCCCGTAAAGACGCCGTCCCGCGCGGTGCTGGCGGTCCAATCGCAGATGCTGGCGGAAGCGGTTGCGGAAGAATGGCGCGGCCAGGGCGAAGACATCGATCCTGCGGCCATGCCGCTCACCAGGCTTGCGAACACGGCCATCGACATTGTCGCTGCCGATCGTGGCAAGACGGCAAACCAGATTCTGGCCTATGGCCGCAGCGATCTGCTCGCCTATCGCGCAGCGGAACCCGAAGCGCTCGTCGCACGCCAGAACAGGGACTGGAATCCGCTGCTTGACTGGCTGTCCGAGCGCTATGGCGCCCGCCTCGTCACGGGGCGTGGCGTGGCCTTCGTGGATCAGCCGGGCGAGGCGCTGGTTGCGCTCGATTCCGCGGTGTGGGCGCACGACGATTTCATGCTGGCGGCGCTGCACAACGCCACCACGATCATGGGCTCTCTTGTGCTGGCGCTCGCGCTGGCGGAGCGCCGGCTCGATGCCCGGGCCGCCTTTGCCGCCTCCACGCTGGACGAATCGTTCCAGGCCGAACGCTGGGGCCACGATGCAGAGGCGGCGGGCCGCCATGCCCGCCTTGCCGCGGAACTTGCCGCCACCGAACGCTTCATGCGGCTTGCAAGAGGCTAGCCCGCTCGGCAAACCGCACCTTTCCTCTTTCCCCCTTGTGGGGGAACGAAAGTCGCGGCAGGACTGCTCTGTTCCTCCCCCTGAAAGGGGGAGGCCAGGAGGGGGTCATTCCGCACCGGCCATGAAACACATCATCCAGGAACTCGAGGAACGGCGGAAGCGCGCGCGGCTGGGCGGTGGCGAAGCCCGCATCGAGGCCCAGCACAAGCGCGGCAAGCTCACGGCGCGCGAGCGGCTGGATCTTCTGCTCGATCCGAACTCCTTCGAGGAGTTCGACATGTTCGTGGAGCATCGCAACAAGGATTTCGGCGCCGACAAAAATGTCATTCCCGGCGATGGCGTGGTCACCGGCTGGGGCACGATCAACGGCCGCATGGTCTATGTCTATGCCAAGGATTTCACCGTCTTCGGCGGCTCGCTCTCGGAAACGCACGCGCAGAAGATCTGCAAGATCCAGGACATGGCGATGCAGAACGGCGCGCCCATCATCGGCCTGCTGGATGCGGGGGGCGCGCGCATCCAGGAAGGCGTGGCCTCGCTTGCGGGCTATGGCGAGGTGTTCAAGCGCAACACGCTGGCCTCGGGCGTCGTGCCGCAGATCAGCGTCATCATGGGGCCTTGCGCGGGCGGCGACGTCTATTCTCCGGCCATGACCGATTTCATCTTCATGGTGCGCGACACGAGCTACATGTTCATCACCGGCCCCGATGTCGTGAAGACGGTCACCCAGGAAGACGTGACGCCGGAAGAGCTGGGCGGCGCCAAGGTGCACACCACGAAATCGGCGGTGGCCGATGGTGCGTTCGACAACGACGTCGTGGCGATCGAGGAAATCCGCCGCCTCTACGATTTCCTGCCGCTTTCCAACCGCGAGAAGCCGCCCCACTGGCCGACCGAAGACGATCCCCGGCGCGAGGAACCTTCGCTCGACACGCTGGTGCCGGAAAATCCCAACAAACCTTACGACATGAAAGAGCTGATCCTGAAGGTCGCCGACGAAGGCGATTTCTTCGAGATCGGCGAAGCGTTTGCGAAAAACATCATCACGGGCTTCGGCCGCATCGAAGGCTCCACCGTCGGCTTCGTCGCCAACCAGCCCATGGTGCTGGCGGGCGTGCTCGACAACGATGCCTCGCGCAAGGCCGCGCGCTTTGTCCGTTTCTGCGACTGTTTCAACATTCCCATCGTGACCTTCGTGGATGTTCCGGGCTTCCTGCCCGGGGTGGCGCAGGAGCACAACGGCATCATCAAGCATGGCGCCAAGCTCCTGTTCGCCTACACGGAGGCCACCTGCCCGAAGGTGACGGTGATCACGCGCAAGGCCTATGGCGGCGCCTATGACGTGATGGCGTCCAAGCACATGCGCGCGGACGTCAATTACGCCTGGCCCACGGCGCAGATTGCGGTGATGGGCGCAAAGGGCGCGGTGGAGATCATTTTCCGCAAAGACATCGGCGATCAGGCTGCGATTGCCGCGCGCACGAAGGAATATGAAGACCGCTTTCTGAATCCGTTCATCGCGGCCTCACGCGGCTATATCGACGACGTGATCCGGCCCCACTCCACGCGCTGGCGCATCGCCCGCGCGCTGCGCATGCTGAAAAACAAGCAGGTGCCGCAGATCTGGAAGAAGCACGACAATATACCGTTGTAGAGTCACATGTGACGCTATCTCACTTTTGATATATCCATGGCTTGGCGAATCGAATTCGTGAATGCCCTCCGCCGAAGCGGAGGTCAGGATGCTGCCGCCCGACATGGTTGCCCGTTTCCTGCGGATCGGCGATTTGATTGCCGCCGCCGGCCTGCCTGCCATGCGCGAACCGCATGTGAAGCATGTCACGGGCAAACTGTGGGAGATGCGCTTGAAGGGCCGAAGCGGGATTGCGCGTTCGATCTATGTCGCGGCATCTGGCCAGCGCGTTGTGGTGTTGCGAACTTTCCTGAAGAAGACGCAGGAGACGCCGCGAAGAGAGATCGAGATTGCGTTGCAAAGATTGAAGGACGTGAAGGAATGAAGGGCTTCGAGAGTTTCAAGAAAAAGGCGCTGAAAAATCCGGCGGTCCGAGCTGAATATGATCGGCTGGAACCCGAAGTTGCATTGGCGCATGAGCTGATCCGTGCCCGCACAAAGGCGGGCCTCACCCAGGCGCAGGTCGCGCGCCGAATGCGCACGTCTCAATCGGCGGTGGCACGCATGGAAAGCGCGAATGGGCTGCCGTCCATGTCGTCTCTGGTGAAATACGCCCGTGCCGTAGGCCGCAAGATCGATTTCAGATTGAAAGAGAAGGATTGAGGAAGTAGCTGCGAGATTTGCAAAACGTACAGCAGACGTTCTCCTTGCTCGGATTTTTGTCCTGCATTCCGCTTTGACAGCGTGGACGTTCGCCCGTCGAGAATCCTGCGGAACCTTCCGCGGGAACGCCAATCCCGCGTCGCACGTTTTTCATCCGCACCCTGAACAGGGGAGACGATAATGCATTCGAAAACGTGGATGAAATCCGCGGGGTTCCCGCTTGCGCTCACGGCCAGTCTTTCACTGGCGGCCTGCGGCACGACACCGCCTGACCGCGCGGTTTCCGGCGGCCTGCTTGGCGCGGGCACGGGCGCCGCCCTCGGCGCGATCGCCGGCAATGCCGGCAAGGGCGCCCTGTTCGGCGGCCTCGCGGGTGCGCTGATCGGCGCGGTCACAAGCCCCGACATGATCAATTTCGGCCCGGCGCCGTGGCACAGGACGTCGTACTATTATCACCGCCACCATTATGCGCGCGCGGGCAGCTGTGCGACAAAAGCCGAGCAGGCGTCGGCGGCCTGCAGGCACGAGCGCACGGCAGAAAACAGATAGTCCGGCGTAAGGGCGCGGCGAAAGGCGTTCCCGTCGGGTGGGGTGGATTAATTCATCCGCCGCTCTGCGCGTCTCCGGGTGAGCTCACGTTTTCGCGGCCCGCGCCATCACTTCCATCTCCACCCGCGCGCCGAGCGCGAGCGCGCCGGCCTGAAAGGCCGAGCGCGCGGGCAGGCGATCGGGCTTGAAATACCCGGAATACACCTTGTTGAACGCCGGCCATTCCTTCATGTCGGCCAGGAACACCTGGCAGCGGAACACATCGTCGAACGAACAGCCCGCCTGCTCCAGCACGCGCGCGATGTTGGAAAACATCTGGCGTGTTTCCGCCTCGATGCCGCCGGTCACGAGCTCCATCTTGCCGGGCACATTGCCCAGCGCGCCGGAGAGATAAAGCACGCCATTCACCTCCACCGCGTCGGAAAACGGCAGGCCCGCATCCCTCGTGCCGCGCGATTGTAGGAATTTCATCGTATTTCTCCTTGACGTTTTGCCCGACTCACCCTATCCTGTTTCCGTCCGCCCGGCTGCCAGTTTATTTTTTGAATTTCAACCGGTTGGGAGGGAACGGAGAGGGATTGCAAAATTTCGAAAACGAGTCCCTGTAGGATGGAATACCAAGAGCCGCAACATCTGGTAGTCCCTTTTTGCGCCGCCCCGCTTCGCCGCTAGGATGCGGCCCGGAGCGATAATAAGAGAATCTGGGGAGAATTTCCGCATGCCGTCCAATATCTTGCGCGCCGCGCTCGTCGGTGCGGCCATCTTCGCTCTGCCCGCGATCGGCGCAACTTATCCGGCCCATCCACAGACAACCCCCGGCATCGCCGCCGCCGATCTCTCGGCGCGCGACAAGGCGATTTCCGATGATGCGTTCCAGGGCCGGGGGCCCGGCACGGTGGCGGGGGAAGCGGCCGCCCAATGGATCGCCGATGAAATGAAGCGCATCGGGCTGAAGCCGGGCAACCACGGCAGCTATTTCGAGCCGGTGCCCGCGGTGAACATCACGCTGAATGCCGCAAGCTCAAGCCTGGTGTTTGATACGCCCCAGGGCCGGATCGATCCCAAATTCCCCGACGAAGATGTCTATTGGACGCCGCAATATGCAAAACCGGACGTGAATGTCGCCGGGGCGCCGCTGGTGTTTGTGGGTTACGGCGTGGTCGCCCCGGAGTACAACTGGAACGATTACGCCGGTGTGGATGTGAAGGGCAAAACGGTCGTCATCCTCATCAACGATCCCGGCAACGAAGACGCCAATCCCGACCCGAAGTTCTTCAAGGGCAGGGCGATGACCTATTACGGCCGCTGGACCTACAAGTATGAAGAAGCCGCGCGCCAGGGCGCGGCTGCGGCCATCATCGTGCATGAAACCGCGCCGGCCGCCTATGGCTGGCAGGTCGTGCGCAATTCCAACACCGGCGCGAAGTCGTGGCTCACCGCCGGCGACAAGAATGCCCACATGGTGCCCGTACAGGGCTGGATCACGCTCGATACCGCGCGCGATCTCTTCAGGCGCGCCGGCCTCGATTACGATCAGCTGAAGGCCGCCGCCAACAAGCCTGGCTTTCATGCCGTGCCGATGACGGGCGAAACGCTCACCGCGCATCTCAACTCCACCGCCGCCTTCATCAACACCCGCAATGTGGTGGGTGTGGTGAAGGGCAGGCTCCATCCCGACCAGTACGTTCTTTTCACGGCGCACTGGGACTATCTGGGCGTGAAGCCCGATGTCGCCGGGCCCGACAAGATCTACAACGGCGCGGTGGACAACGGCATGGGCATATCCAGCATTCTGGAGATCGCCGAACAGTTCGCGCATGACAAGCCTGCGCCGCAGCGTTCGGTGGCGTTCATCGCGTGGACGATGGAAGAACAGGGGCTTCTGGGTTCGCAGTATTTTGCACAGCATCCGATCTGGCCGCTCAACCACATCGTGGCGGGCGTCAATCTCGATGCCAATCTCCCCGAAGGCCGCGCACATGACATGATCGTGGTCGGCAGTGGCGCCTCCCAGCTCGAAGACATGCTGGCCGATGTGCTGAAGACGCAAAACCGCGTCATCACCTCCGACCCCGAACCGGAGAAGGGCTATTTCTACCGTTCCGATCACATCAGCCTGGCGAAAGTGGGCGTGCCGATGCTCGATCCGGGCGGCGGTTATGATTTGCTTGATGGCGGCGTTGCGGCCGGCAAGGCGCTTCGGGATGATTACCGGATCCACCATTATCACCAGCCGTCGGACGAATGGAACGCGAACTGGGACCTGTCCGGGCCGGTTTCCGATCTCGATGCGCTCTACACGCTGGGCGACGAGCTTGCCAACTCCGACAAGTGGCCGAACTGGTACGAGGGCAACGAGTTTCGCGCCATCCGCGACAAATCGATGGGCGCGAAATGATCGCGCGGCGCAGCGCAGGCAGGCCAAACGGGGGATCGTCAGCGTAGATGTTCTCCAAAATCCTCATTGCCAACCGCGGCGAGATCGCCTGCCGCATCATCAGAACCGCCCGGCGCATGGGCATCAGGACGGTCGCCGTCTATTCCGAGGCCGATCGTGACGCGCTGCATGTCGAGATGGCGGATGAAGCGGTGGCCATCGGTCCGCCGCCTTCGGCGCAGTCCTATCTGCAGATCGACAGGATCGTCGAAGCCTGCAAACAGACCGGCGCCGAAGCCGTGCATCCGGGATACGGCTTCCTGTCGGAACGCGAGGCATTTGCCGAGGCGCTGGCGAAAGCGGGCGTTGTGTTCATCGGGCCCAACCCGAAAGCCATCGCGGCGATGGGCGACAAGATCGAATCCAAGAAGCTTGCGCTCGCCGCGAAGGTGAACACGGTTCCGGGCTATGTCGGTGAAATCCGGGATGCGGAACACGCGAAGAAGATCGCAAAGGACATCGGTTACCCCGTCATGGTCAAGGCGTCCGCCGGCGGCGGCGGCAAGGGCCTGCGCATCGTGCACAGGGAAGGCGAGCTGGCGCAGGCCATCCAGTCGTCGAAGAACGAAGCCAAGGCCAGCTTCGGCGATGACCGACTGTTCATCGAGAAATTCGTCACCGAGCCGCGCCACATCGAAATCCAGGTGATGGGCGACAGGCACGGCAACGTGATTCATCTGAACGAACGCGAATGTTCGATCCAGCGGCGCAACCAGAAGGTCATCGAGGAAGCGCCGTCGCCGTTTCTGGACGAGAAGACGCGGCATGCGATGGGCGAACAGGCAGTCCTGCTGGCCAAGGCCGTGAATTACGACAGTGCCGGCACCGTCGAATTCATCGTGGACAAGGACCGGAATTTCTATTTCCTCGAAATGAACACGCGGCTCCAGGTGGAACATCCGGTCACCGAACTCGTCACGGGCCTTGACCTGGTGGAGCTGATGATCCGCGCAGCCGCCGGAGACAAGCTTCCGGTCCGGCAGTCCGACGTGAAGATCGGCGGCTGGGCGCTTGAAGCGCGCGTTTATGCCGAAGATCCCTACCGCGGCTTCCTGCCGTCAACCGGGCGGCTTGTGCGCTATCGCCCGCCCAGGGAAGGGCGCCACGGCGACGTCACGGTGCGCAACGACACCGGCGTCTACGAAGGCGGCGAAATTTCGCTCTACTACGATCCGATGATCGCCAAGCTCTGCACCCATGCGCCCACCCGCGCGGATGTCATTGAGGCGATGGCCGCGGCGCTGGACGAATTCCGCATCGAAGGCATCAGCCACAACATCCCGTTCCTTGCGGCCATCATGCAGAACAGGCGCTTCCGCGAAGGCCGCCTGACCACGGGATTCATTGCCGAGGAATTTCCGGACGGGTTTCATGGCCTTGCGCCGGACGACGCCGATATCCGCCGATTTGCGGCTGCGGCCGTCGCCGCCAAACTCACGCGCACGGCGCGCGCCGCCCGCATCACCGGCGCGCTCAATGGCGCCATCCCGCTGCCGACGGCCTATGTGGTCTCCTTCGGCGACCGCGCCGTCAGGGTGGACGATGCCCATTTCCATCATCAGCATTTGCGGGCCCATATGGATGGCATGGCCTATGAAGCCACCATCCGGTGGCATCCGGGCGAACCGATCCTTCGCCTGGAAGACAAGTCCGGCGCCGCCGCCATCCAGATTGCGCGCATGGCGGGCGGCTACCGCCTGAGTCACGGCGGGGTCCGCATTGTCGCGTCCGTGCGCAGCGCGCGCGCGGCGCAACTGGCCGCGCTCATGCCCAGGAAGCGCACCGCCGACAATTCGCGCTATCTGCTGTGTCCGATGCCCGGGCTTGTGGTTTCGATCAATGTCAAGGAAGGCCAGGAAGTGAAGACCGGCGAATCGCTTGCCGTGGTGGAAGCGATGAAGATGGAAAACGTGCTCACCGCCGAGCGCGATGCCGTCGTCAAGAAGATCAACGCCAGGAAAGGCGACAGCCTTGCGGTTGACGACGTGATCATGGAATTCGCCTGACCCTATCCGAAGGTTTTGCGGATACGGAAGTAGATCCTGGGCTGCGACCGGATTTGGATCTCTTCGATCTGCGACAGCGGGGCCACGTTCCTTGGCCCGGCGTAATCGTAAAACCTGTCGTCGTACACAAAGCGCGCAGGATTGTAGAGTTCGACCCGCAGCGCAAGATCGGGATGGGGCTTGTACTCCCACCAGAGCTCAAAATAGGGCGGGACGACCTCGCGATGCCGTATCTGCTCCAGCCGGTAGTAGTGTTCATCCCAGCAGTTGAAATAGAAAATGCCCCAGGTGGAATTCAGGCTGTCGATGTCCTGCGTTAGCGTCCATTCGATGTCCTGCGGCCGCTGGCCGGAAATCACGCGGTCCTGCCCGGTCACCGGATCGCGCACCTTCGTCAGGTTGAACGTGTTGGATGCTTTCAGCAGGCCGTTCGTCAGGCCAAGCCAGTCCAGAGGCAGCGTGAGCGTGGCGACAATCTGGTCGTTCGTTCCGTTGCCGATGTTTCCCGGCGCGTCAAAGGTGCCGGAGGAATTCGTGATCGGAACATAGTCCACGACGTCCTTGATGTTCTCGTGCATGTAGGTCGCCACGAATGAGCCCTTGCCGTCCATGAAATGGCGCTCATAGGAAATCTCGTATTGCGTATGCTGATCGGGGCGCAGATTGACGTTGCCGGCTGTGACCCCGCTGGCCGCGAGGTTCGCCGACGCCACGAAATTGTTGAAATCGAGCTGGCCCAGCACGACCTCATAGCGAAGGCGGAGCTGATCGTCCTTGTCAGGCGTCCAGGTCAGCACCGCGCGCGGCTTGGGATACGAGAATGTCCGGCTCTGGATGACCCCCTTGGTGGAACTGATGGTTGACAGCTCGAACCGCCCACCTGCCTCCAGCAGCCAGGCGTCGGAGATTTTCCAGGTGGCTTGCGCGAAGGCCTCGCCGCGCTTTTCGTTCACGGCGGCGTCTCCCGACGGCAGCGGAATGTTGACGCCGTTGTCGATAAAGCTGCTGGTGCCGTTCAGGTAGTTGTAGGCGCCCTCCGCGCCGGTCTCCAGCGCCAGCGCGCCGTCCGGCGAATAGCGCACGGTGAAACGGCCGATGCTTTCGCCGGTATCGGACAGAAGGTGAAATCTCTCGTCATCGCCCGGCGCTTCCAGCGCGTTCAGGTCGGTCATGTGGCCAAGCCGCTGCAGCGCGAGCGTCTCCAGCTCCACGCCGCCAACCTTGCCGGTCCAGTGCAGGCCAAGCTCGGCGCTGTTCTGCGTGTTGTCATCGGCAAGCACTTCGGTGAATCCGGGCGCCGTGTAAAAAAGGTCCGAATGGAACGGAGATTCCTGCAACGCCAGATTGGCCTTGAACTCGCCGCCGAAGAGCGGAATGGTCGCCGCCGCCGTCAGCCCGCCACCTGCGCCCATGCCGTTTGACCGCGCATTCTGCCGCGTGACGGCGCCGGTCGTTGCGTCGGTCACCTCGTGGAATCCCTTGCCGACCGAATCGTCGTAATTGCCGATGCGCGAAATCGAGGCCTCATAGGTGCTGCTTCCGGAATGCTGAGTGAATTGCACGCTGGCGCTCGGAACGGTGTGATGGTCATTGAGCCAGTAGTTGTCATCCACCTGTGTCACGATTTCCGTGCTGTCCGACGTTTTGAGGATGACATTGGCCACGACGGTCTTCCCGTGCATGTCGATGCCGGGCGCGCCGCCGCGGATGAGTTCGATGCGGTCCACATCGGCCGCCGGAATGCGCTGAAGGATCGATTGCAGATCGTCGGTCTTGGCCGTCGGCCGTTCGCCGTTGATCAGCACGTTGCCGGCCGTTCCGGCGAAGCCGCGGGCCGATTTGCCGTCGTCGAAAGTGAAACCGGGCAGCCGCCCGATCATGTCATAGGCGGTGTTCGGCCGCGCATCGGCAAAGAATGAGGCCGGGTAGGTAAGCACCCCGGTCTGATCGGCCGTCTCGGCGGCCAGCGCGCCCGTCGCAAACACGCCCGCCAGCATGGCGGCGGCCAGAAACGAAACCTTCATTGCTCCCCCGAACGCAGGAACGGCCATTCCTAGATGGTTCGGGCGTTCCTAATGCGGCAACGCGTGCGTTTCGCATGGCTGGCCTGCGGGGTGCTCGAGGCTCTGTGCTAGCCAGCGTCCGTCCGGGAAAACCGGTTGGACAAAGGCCGCGCCATGCTTAACTTGGGCCCATGAGCGACGACGATCACGAAGATATGACTCATCTGCGCGTACGCATTGAGGGTTTCGTGCAGGCGGTGGGCTTCCGCAACCACGTCATCGAGGAAGCGCGCCGGCTCGGACTCGACGGCTGGGTGCGCAACCGCTCCGACGGCACGGTTGAAGCGCTGGTATCGGGCGAAACCAGCGCGGTGGAAGCCTTTGTCGCGGCCTGCATGAAGGGCCCGCCGGGCTCCCAGGTGAAGAATGTCGATCTGTTCAGGGCGGAGCCGCCGGAGGAAAAAGGCTTCCACCGGCGGCCATCGCTCTAGGGTCTATCCGCGCCGGCGAAACAGCTCGCGAAACACGGATATCCCGAATATCGCCATTCCGATCACGGCGAGCACTTCGCCCGCCACCAGGATCGGAATGTATTTCGGGTCTTCGCCGTTCGACAGGAACACGGCCAGTGTCGGAATCATGATGACCACGCTGGCCGTGGAAACCACAAAGTTTGCCCAGGCCAGCTTGGGAACAAGCGTGTCCTTCTCAAGCGCATAAAATGTGCCGTAGAGCGCCATCGTCACCCAGCCCAGCAAATTCAGATGGGCATGCGCGGGCATCGTGGCCATATTCTGGGACTCGGCCATGTGCATGCCCCAGAACATTCCGGTCAGCACGCAGAGAACGCCAACCGCATAAAAAGCTGCCGATACGCGTGGCATCGCTTTCCCCCTTTGGTGATGTCTGGAAAATTTATAAGAGATTCGCGGGCGGTTACGAAACCGGCCCGAAGATCTCCTCAAACGCGGCCTTCAAGGCAATATCTGCGTCGTTCAGCGAAGCCTGCAGGCCGAGATCGGCCAGGCTCGTGACGCCATGCCCGCGCACGCCGCACGGAACGATCCCGCCGAAATGCGACAGGTCCGGGTACACGTTCAGTGCGATGCCGTGAAACGTCACCCAATGGCGCACGCGAACGCCGATGGCGCCGATCTTGTCCTCGCGGCCGCCGCCGCGCGCCACCCAGATGCCCACGCGGCCATCCCGGCGCTCGCCCTTCACGCCGAAGCGCGCGAGAGCCCGGATCATCCATTCTTCCAGATCGCGCACAAAGGCGCGGACGTCAGCCTTGCGCCGCTTCAGGTCCAGCATCACATAGCCCACGCGCTGGCCGGGCCCGTGGTAGGTGAACTGTCCGCCGCGGCCGGTGCGAAACACCGGGAAGCGCGCGTCCAGCAGATCGGCGTCGTTGGCGCTGGTTCCGGCGGTATAGATGGGTGGGTGCTCCACCAGCCACACCAATTCCCTTGCGCCGCCTGTCCGGATGTCAGCCACGCGCGCTTCCATGGCCGAAACGGCCTCGGGATATGGCGTAAGCCCGGCCGTCACGCGCCATTCCGGCAGACTTTGGAAGTCGGTCAGGGGAAGAGCCGTCGCGCGCATTAACCGGACCTAAAGCATAAAGCACCAAGACTTCCGGCGTTCTGTCCGCCAGAGGTCCCATGCCCACCAATATAGATAATGTGAAGCTCGAAATCGCGGTCGTTCTGGGCCGCTCGACGATCCCCATGCATCAGCTTCTGCGCATGGGGCGCGGCGCGGTGATCGAGCTGGATTCGCATCAGGACGATCCCGTGACGGTTCTGGCCAACAATCGGCCTGTCGCCAAGGGCGAAATCGTGATCCAGGGCGACAGGATCGCGGTCTCGGTATCCGAGCTGCTCAAGGGCTATTGACCGGCCCTAAAGCCGGTTTACGGGCAGCTTCAGGTAAATATGGCCGTCGTCCTCCGGCGGCGGCATATGTCCGGCCCGGATGTTCACCTGGACCGCAGGCAGGATAAGCACCGGCATGGACAGGGTCTTGTCGCGCGCCGTGCGCATTTCGACAAAAGAATCCTCGCTGACGCCGTCATGCACGTGAATGTTGCCGGCGCGTTCTTCGGCAACCGTGGTCTTCCAGGCGAATTCGCTGCGCTTGGCGGTCTTGTAGTCGTGGCACATCCACAGCATCGTATCCGCGGGCAACGAAAGCAGCTTGCGGATGGAGCGGTAAAGCATGCGTGCATCGCCGCCGGGAAAGTCGCAGCGCGCGGTTCCATAGTCGGGCATGAACAGCGTGTCGCCGACGAACACGTTGGGTCCGATCCTGTAGCTCACGCAGGCCGGCGTATGGCCGGGCGTGGCAAGGACTTCCACGTCAAGCCCGCCGATCGCGAAATGCTCGCCGTCGCGGAAGAGGCGGTCGAACTCGCGCCCGTCCAGGCTCACGTCCCGGGCCCCGAAGATTGGACGAAAGGTTTTCTGCACCTCGGTGATGGCCTGGCCAATTCCCACCTTTGCGCCCGTCTTCTCCTTCAGGAAGGCCGCGGCCGATATGTGGTCGGCATGGGCATGGGTTTCCAGGATCCAGTCAACCGCGCAACGGGCCGCCGCCGCGGCCGCCAGAATGTTTTCCGCCGAATGTGTCGCCGTGCGGCCCGATTTGACGTCGAAATCCAGCACCGGATCGATGATGGCGGCGCGCCCGGTGCCGGGATCGCTTACCAGATAGCTCACCGTGTTGGTGGCCTGATCGAAAAAGGCCTGGATCGCGTGGTTCATGGGCCTGGCATTCTCCGGACGCGCCCCCACATTTCACGAGCCCGGGGGCTGCCGCAAGCCACAAGGCGGGCCTTCCAAACCGGTGGTTCCTTTGCTAAACGGGCCGTCCCTCAGGATGCGGTCGTGGCGGAACGGTAGACGCACTAGCTTGAGGTGCTAGCGGGGCAACCCGTGGAAGTTCGAGTCTTCTCGACCGCACCATTCCTGTCAGAGATAGCTCAGCCACCAGGCCCCGCTGCGCTGGCGCAGGTCGGCGTACCATTTGCAGAGGGGATAAAGCGCTACGACCACGCCGATCCAGATGGCATAAATCCAGGGGAGCCCGACATCCCATCCAGGTGGCGCGCTGAACGGGAAGTGGGCGATGTCGGGGGACTGAAACGTTTCGTCGATCCGGCCATATCGCAAATAGCTTGCAGCCACGGCCAACAGATGGATCAGGTAAAAGTGCAGCACGTAGAAGAACAGCGGCACCTTGCCGATGACAAGCGCCGGCCTGAATGGCGCCGGCACACCCTTGTCGAACGCGCGCAGCAGCAACAGCACCGGCCCGAGCGTCATCATCAGGAACAGCAGCGACGGCGGATATTTGTTCGTGTTTATGAACGACATCAACGTCCATAATAGGGTCGGGTGCGGGCGCCACTGGACCGGGTTGCCGTAAACATTTGTGTAGCGCAGGGCGATAAAGCCCAGCGTTATCGCAATACCTAGCAAAAGAAGTGTCCGGCGCCGGGCATTTTCGTTCCAGCCATAAATGCTGCCGAGCACATAGCCCAGCGCCGTGACACCCACCCACGGAATCAGCACATAGGCAACGAACACGACGTGGTGGCCGTCGCTATAAACAGGGCCCAGCTCGTGCAGAATCCTCCACAGCGGCGCCCAGGCGCCGAAGCTTTGCGCGGCGATGTTGTCGAGCAGATTGTGGCCTGCCACCAGGACAATCCCGAATGTGGCGATCGCCCAGCGCGGCAACCAGATCAGCGCCGCAAGGACGATCATGGACCAGCCCAGGGCCCACAGGACCGTGATGAACGTGACCTGATAGTCGAAATTGAACTGCAGGGCGAAGCGCATCACCACCAGTTCCAGGAAGATCAGCCACAATCCGCGCGTGACGAGAAAGCGGGCAAGGCCGGCTTTCTGTATGCGCTGGCCAAGGAGAAAGGCGCCGGCGCCCGTCAGCAGGAAGAAAACGGGCGCGCAGAAATGGGTGACCCAGCGTGTGAAAAACAGCGCCGGCGTCGTGGTGGAAAGATTGGTCGGATCGGACGCGAAGTTGCCGAAAAGGTCGTGAACATGGTCCAGCGCCATCATGACGATGATGATGCCCCGCACGACGTCTATGGATTCGATGCGTGAACGGCGCACGGCAACGGTGGCGCCCGCCATCAGTCCGCTGCGATCTGCTGCGGCAATGCTTGCGCCCATGTCTGCCCCCTTGGCCGGCCAGGCGAACGAGACCGCGGCCTGCGACTGGCGTCAATCTTTCGGCCGCACATCTGCGTGATCAGCGGCGCTCCTGACAGCCCGATTCCATCCGAATCTGCGACCGCTGGCGGCTCATCGGGAAATAATCTGGCATGTGGCGTTCCGCGTCGTCCCGCCTGAGGGGGTGTGTAGTCCGGGTCCTTGAAATGAACGAATAGGGGGCGGATCGCCGTTTTGCGTCATGACCGGTTCAGAGTAATTTGCCGCCCGTCGAAGGCCAGGACGGCCCAAAACAAGTGCATGACATGATCCGGAATTCCTACCCGACGCTCGATTTTGATCTCGGCGACACTGCCGACATGTTGCGCGACACGGTTCGAACCTTTGCCGCAGACAAGATTGCGCCGATTGCGGACGAGATAGACCGCACCAACAAATTTCCCCGCCAGCTCTGGCCACAGATGGGGGCGCTGGGCCTTCTCGGCATCACGGTGGAAGAGGAATTCGGCGGCGCCGGTCTTGGCTATCTCGAGCATGTGGTGGCGATGGAGGAAGTGAGCCGCGGCTCGGCTTCGGTCGGCCTGTCTTACGGCGCCCATTCCAATCTCTGTGTCAACCAGATCCGCCGCAATGCGAGCCCCGAACAGAAGCGCCGCTATCTGCCCAAGCTCATTTCGGGCGAGCATGTCGGGGCCCTGGCCATGAGCGAGGCGGGCGCCGGCTCCGATGTCGTGTCCATGCGCCTGCGCGCGGAGAAGCGCGGCAGCCGCTATGTGCTCAACGGCACCAAGATGTGGATAACGAACGGCCCGGAAGCCGACACGCTTGTGGTTTATGCCAAGACGGATCCGTCCGCCGGCCCGCGCGGCATTACGGCCTTCCTGGTGGAAAAGGGCTTCAAGGGATTCCGGGCGGCCCAGAAGCTGGACAAGCTCGGCATGCGCGGCAGTGACACCTCCGAGCTTGTATTTGAGGATTGCGAAGTGCCGGAAGAGAATGTGATGGGCCGCGAGGGCGACGGCGCGCGAATCCTGATGAGCGGGCTGGATTATGAGCGCGCGGTGCTGGCCGCCGGCTCGCTCGGCATCATGCAGAATTGCCTCGATGTGGTGATTCCCTATCTCCACGACCGCAAGCAGTTCAACGAGCCCATCGGCTCCTTCCAGCTCATGCAGGGCAAGCTCGCCGACATGTACGTCACACTGTCCGCCGCGCGCGCCTATGTCTATGCCGTGGCCAAGGCGTGCGACCGCGGACGGACGGCACGCAAGGACGCAGCGGGCGCCATTCTGTATGCCGCGGAAAAGGGCGTGTGGATGGCGCTGCAGGCGATCCAGTGCCTGGGCGGCAACGGCTATATCAATGAATTCCCCACGGGCCGGCTTCTGCGCGATGCAAAACTTTATGATATCGGCGCGGGCACCAGTGAAATCCGCCGCTGGCTGATCGGCCGGGAATTGTTCGAAGAAACCGCCTGAAATTCCTATATTGTATGGGTCCGCGGCCGTGGTCTATTCAGGCGGCCGCACGAATTTCATGAAGGAGACTGTCATGGCCGAAGTGGTGATCCTGTCCGGCGCGCGCACGCCAATGGGCGGTTTCCAGGGAGAGCTGGCCTCCGTTCCCGCAACCGAACTGGGCGCCACGGCCATCAGGGCGGCAGTGGAGCGTGCGGGCCTCAAGCCCGCCGACATCCAGGAAACCATCATGGGCTGCGTGCTGCCTGCCGGCCTTGGCCAGGCGCCAGCCCGCCAGGCCGGGCGCTATGCGGGCCTGCCCGACAACGTGCCCGCCACCACCGTGAACAAGGTCTGCGGCTCGGGCATGAAGGCCGTCATGCTGGCCGCCAGCGGCATCCGCGACGGCGAAGCCGACATTGTGGTTGCGGGCGGCATGGAGAGCATGACGAACGCGCCCTACATGCTGACCAAGGCGCGCAGCGGCTATCGCATCGGCCATCAGACGATGTACGACCACATGTTCCTCGACGGCCTTGAGGATGCCTATGAGCACAAGGCCATGGGCACCTATGCCGAGGACGCGGCGAAGCATTACCAGTTCACCCGCGCCGACCAGGACGCCTACGCCACGGAATCGCTGATGCGCGCCAAGCGCGCGCAGACCGATGGCTCGTTCCGGGACGAGATCGTGGCGGTGAAGATCGCCGGCAAGAAGGGCGAAATCGAAGTCACCGAAGATGAGCAGCCGAAGAAAGCCGATCCCGCCAAGATCCCTACGCTGAAGCCGGCCTTCGCCAAAGACGGCACGGTCACGGCCGCGAATTCGTCGTCCATTTCGGATGGCGCCGCCGCGCTTGTTCTGGCGCGCGCCGATGTGGCGAAGGCGAAAGGTTTGAAGCCGATTGCCCGCATTGTGGCGCAGGCGAGCCACGCGCGCGAGCCGAAATGGTTCACCGCCGCGCCCGTCGGCGCCATCGAGAAGGTGCTGAAGAAGGCGGACTGGAAAAAGGAAGATGTTGACCTGTTCGAGATCAACGAAGCCTTTGCCAACGTCGCCATGATCGCGATGAAGGAACTGGGCTTGCCCCACGACAAAGTGAATGTGAACGGTGGGGCCTGCGCGCTCGGCCATCCCATCGGCGCTTCCGGTGCGCGGCTGATCGTGACGCTGCTCAATGCGCTCAAGCGGCAAGGCAAGAAGCGCGGTGTCGCTTCGCTCTGCATCGGCGGCGGCGAAGCCACGGCGGTTGCGGTGGAACTGGTCTAAGCCGCGAAATATCCCGGCCGGCTGATGTCTTCCATCAGGCCGATCTGTTTCGGCTTCCAGCCCAGTTCGGCTTGCGTCTTGGCGCTTGAGGCGGGTATGTCCATCCCGGCGAGCATTGCCAGGAAGCCGAAATGCGCCGGCGCCTCTTCCGGTGTAATCGATTTCATCGGCACGCCCAGCACGCGGCTGAAAAGCTCGGCCATCGAGCGCACTGGCAAGCCTTCCTCCGCAACCGCGTGATACACCGCTCCGGCGCGGCCCTTCTCCAGCGCGAGCCTGTAGAGGACGGCAACGTCGTCGCGGTGCGCGGAGGGCCAGCGATTGCTGCCATCGCCGACATAGGCCGACACACGCTTCGTCCGCGCGACTTCGTAGAGATAGCCCACGAACCCGGCCTTGCCTTCTTGGCCATGCACCTGCGGCAAGCGAATCGCGCACGCACGCACACCGCGGTCCGTAAATGCGAACGCTGCCGATTCCGACACGCGTGGAACGCCTTCGGGACGGGCAACGTCGTCTTCCGTCGCCAAACGTCCAGGTGCAAGCAGACCTGTGCCGCTTGTGACGATGAGCGGCTTGTTCGTACCTTCCAGCGCACCTCCCATCGCCTCAATGGCGCGTTTGTCGATCTGTCCGTTCTCCGCGAATTTCGAGAAGTCGTGGATGAAAGCGAGATGAATTACGCCGTCGGCATCCGCAGCGGCGCTCTTAAGGCTGTCCAGATCCTGCAGTGTGCCCCAATGCACGTCCGCGCCCATCGCTTTGAGCTTTTTCTCGTTGTCTTCCGAACGCGCCAGACCCACGACGGAGTGTCCTGCCCGCAGCAACTCCGGCACGACAGCCGAACCGATGAATCCGGCCGCGCCGGTAACGAACACGCGCATGTTTGAACTCCTTTCTGAATCAATGATTGGTGGCCGTGGCAATCGCGTTCAATTCTGCCAGAACGGGCGGCGGCAAGTTCAATTTCGCCGCGGCCAGATTTTCATGCAGGTGTGCTAACGATGATGTTCCGGGAATGAGCAGGATGTTCGGCGAGCGTTGCAGCAACCATGCGAGCGCGACCTGCATCGCCGTTGCGCCAAGCCGTGCCGCAACATCGGACAGCGTGGATGACTGCAGCGGCGTGAACCCGCCCAGCGGGAAAAACGGAACATAAGCGATTCCGGAGGCGGCGAGTTCATCGATCAGCGCGTCGTCATCGCGGTGCGCGAGATTGTAATGGTTCTGCACGCAAACCACGTCCGCAATGCGGCGCGCTTCCGCGATCTGCTTCGATGTTACATTGCTCAGACCGATATGGCGAATGAGTCCCTGTCGTTGAAGTTCCGCCATCGTTGTGAACGCTTCTTCGATCGAGCCTTCCGAAGGCTCGTGAATTTTTCCCATGATCCGCAAATTGACGATGTCGAGAGCATCGAGGCCCAGATGACGCAGGTTATCGTGGACCGCGCTCGTTAGTTCCGCCGCCGAAATCGCCGGAAGCCAGGATGCGTCCGGGCCGCGCTTCGCGCCGAGCTTGGTAACGATGACGAGATCGTTGGGGTAGGGATGCAACGCCTCCCGGATCAGCTTGTTGACGACGTGAGGACCGTAAAAATCGCTCGTATCGATGTGATTGACGCCTGCCGCCACAGCCTCCCGCAACACCTTGATCGCGCCGTCGTGGTCCTTCGGTGGGCCGAACACGCCCGGGCCCGCAAGCTGCATCGCGCCATAACCCATCCGCCAAACGGTTGGGCCGGTCTTTTGAAAGCTGAAGCTGCCGCCAAGGGCGGGTTTCGTCTGAATCATGCTGTTATTCCCTTTCTGCGCCCCGGGCTCTGTGCCGGTCGCGGCTTTGCGGCATACTGCCGAAGGGGCTCAAGAGCACTCTAACACGAATACTCTTGCGAGAGCAATATGTCGTCCATCCGGCTTTTCATCCTGTCATCCTTTGACGAATTCGGCCCTATGCATGGCCACTTGTTGCGGTCCATTGCGGAGAAAATGAAGGTTCCGCTGTGGACGGATATTTCGGTCGGCGCGGTCTACGGCGCGATGAAGCGGCTAGCGGCGGAAGGCTTGTTGCGCGAGACCGGCCGCGAGCAGGAAGGCAAGCGGCCGACGCGGCAGGTCTATGAAATCACGGCCGAGGGCCGCCGCGTGCTCGATCGGTTGCGCCGTGAAGGATTGAGCGAAATTTGGTTCAAGCCAGACCCTTTTGACCTAGCTTTGACCCGTATGGACGCGAAGACGCAAAAAAATTTGCCTCAGATCATCGCCAGGCGATTGGAAGCGATGAAGGCGATTCTGGCTGAACGCCGCCGCATCGGCGCCGAGGCAAAAGCCCATGCGGGCCTGGCCAAGCAGTGGGTGCTCAAGCACGCCGAATACAGACTGGAAGCCGAAATTCGGTATCTCAACGATCTGCTGAAGGCCGCGGGCGAAATTGCTGCAGAAAAGCGCAAAGGTTAGCCGGAACTGCCCTTAACCCATGTGCACGGAGGCAAGGGCTTATGTATGTTGCCCGCGGAGTGAATCGATGCCTCAGATAAAAACCAACCTAAGCACAACATCCACAACTTTCAAATCCAACGCCTCTGCAATGTCAGCGCTGGTGGAAGAATTGCGCGCCCGCATGGCGACGGCCGCATTGGGCGGCGACGAGAAAAGCCGCAAGCGCCACACCGAACGCGGCAAGCTTCTGCCGCGCGCGCGCGTGGAGCGCCTCATCGATCCCGGCTCGCCGTTTCTGGAGCTTTCGCCGCTGGCCGCTTACGGCATGTATGACGGCGACATCCACGCCGCGGGCATCATCACCGGCATCGGCCGCATCGAGGGCCGCGAATGTGTGATCGTCTGCAACGACGCCACCATCAAGGGCGGCACCTACTATCCCATCACCGTGAAGAAGCACCTGCGCGCGCAGGAGATCGCGCGCGAGAACCGGCTGCCCTGCATCTATCTGGTGGACAGTGGCGGCGCGAACCTGCCCAACCAGGCGGAAATCTTCCCCGACCGCGATCATTTCGGCCGCATCTTCTTCAACCAGGCCACGCTGTCGGCCGAAGGAATCCCGCAGATCGCGGCCGTCTTGGGTTCGTGCACGGCCGG
>JAJPIX010000020.1 GCA_021324545.1 Alphaproteobacteria bacterium | reverse complement strand
TCCTATTACGGGATGCAGACGCTTCTGGTGCTTTATCTCACGCACTATCTGCTTGCGCCCGGCCATATCGAACAGGTGTGGGGGTTCGGCGCGTTCCGCGCGCTCATCGGCTGGCTTTACGGCACCCAATCGCAGATGGCGCTCGCCTCCAACACCGCACAGCTTTACGCGGGGCTTGTGTATGTGACGCCGCTTCTGGGCGGCATCCTGGCCGACCGCTTCATCGGGCGCACGAAAACCGTCACCCTGGGCGCGCTGTTGATGGTTGCGGGCAGCTTCCTGCTTGCCGCCAACGCCACCTTCCTGCTTGCGCTTTGTCTGCTTCTGTTCGGCGTGGGCTGCTTCAAGGGCAACATCGCAAGCCAGGTGGGCGATCTTTACCGCGTGGACGACCCCCGCCGCGCCGACGGCTTCCAGATCTACTTCATGGGCATCCAGCTTGCGGTGATCATTTCGCCCGTCATCTGCGGCTATCTGGGCCAGCGGGTGGATTGGCATCTGGGCTTCGTGGCGGCGGGCGTGGGCATGGTGCTGGGCCTCATCATTTATCTGGCGGGCCGCAGGAATTTTCCGCCCGAGCCCTTGCGCAAGACAAAGGGCAGCACCGCACCCGTCCGCCCGCCGCTCGCGCGCCGCGACCTGAAGGCGGTGATCCTGCTTGTGGCGCTTCTGCCGGTGCTGGCGCTTTCCATCGTGGGCAACCAGGAAATTTTCGACGCCTATCTCGTGTGGGGCGAAAAGAACTTCCAGACCGTGTTCTTCGGCTTCAACATGCCCATCACCTGGATCGTGTCGGTGGACGCCTTCATCAGCGCCGTCACCATGGTGGGCGTAATCGCCTTCTGGCGCTGGTATGGCCGGCGCTGGAAGGAGCCCGACGAAATCACCAAGATCGTGATCGGCGTCTTCATCAGCGCGCTGGGGCCGCTGGTGCTGACCGGATGCGCCGCGGTGGCCACGGCCACCCATCACCCGGTGCCGCTCTACTGGGCGCTGGGATTCCACATCCTCAACGACATCGGCTTTGCCAATGTGCTGCCGGTGGGGCTTGCGCTTTATTCGCGCGCGGCGCCCAAGGGGCTGGGCGGGGTGATGATCGCCGTCTATTACGTGCATCTCTTCATCGGCAACATGCTGGTGGGCTATCTGGGCGGGCTTCTGGGCAGCATATCCGACACCAGCTTCTGGCTTCTGCATGTGGCGCTGATGGCGATTGCGGCCGTCATTCTGCTGGGCGTGAAGATTTTCTTCTCGCAGGTGGTGGCGCCCACCGCGGCCGCGGCCTGATCAGAGAGCCGGACGCGAGGGTTTGAGCCTTCCGCCCACGCGGACGGGCTCGATGCGCGCGGCAAGGCCCCTGGCATCGGTTTCCACGAACACCGCGCACAGCGTGGCCGGCCCCGTGGCCGGGGTGAAGCGGGCGGTGCTGAGCTTCTTCGTGAAACGCTGCAGCGGCTCGAACTTGTCCATGCCGATGACGGAATCGTAGTCGGCACAGGCGCCCGCATCGGTCTGATAGGCGGTGCCGCCCGGCAGGATCTGCGCATCGGCCGTGGGCACATGGCTGTGGGTGCCCACCACAAGGCTTGCGCGGCCGTCGCAGAAATGCCCCATCGCCATTTTTTCGCTGGTCGCTTCGGCGTGCATGTCCACCACGATGGCGTCGGCGCCTTCGCCCAGCGGACAGGCCATCAGCTCTTCCTCGACCGCGGCGAAGGGATTGTCCTGCGGCTCCATGAAAACGCGGCCGATGGGCGAAACGACCAGCACGCGTTCGCCGCCGCGCGTTTCAAAAAGCCCCGCGCCCCTGCCGGGCGTGCCGGCCGGCAGATTGCGCGGGCGCAGGATGCGGTGATCGTCGCCGATGAAGGAGAGGATTTCCTTCTGGTCGAGCCAGTGGTTGCCGGTGGTGATGACATCGGCGCCCAGCGAAAAGAAATCGTTGGCGATGGCCTGGGTGAGCCCGAAGCCGCCGGCGGCGTTTTCGCCGTTGACGATGATGAAGTCGAGCTTCAGCGATTGGCGCAATCCGGGCAGTTCGGCCGCCAGCACCTCGCGGCCGGGCCTTCCGATCACATCGCCGATAAAGAGGATGCGCATGCGGCTTCATAGCATGCCTGCACGCGGTTTCACCGGCGGAAAAATGGCTGGCTGGCCGCGCCGTTGCGGATTACCATCAGCCCGGAGCGCCGGGGGAGAGGATCTGCCATGGCTGCGCTCACCATCCGCGCCGCAGGGCTTGCGCCCGCGCGCCACCGCTACCAGGAACAGGACAGCGAGCTTACGCTTGCACAGGGGCTTGACGAATATTACCGCGTCAACGAAGGCCGGGTGTCGCGCCCTTCGACGCTGCCGCCGGAAAGCATGGCGCTCTTCCGAAGTCACGACATGTGCCATGTGATCTTCGGCCTGGACACGACGCTTGAGGACGAGGCGGTGGTGGACACGCGCACGCTTCTGTCGTGCGATGTGGGCTTTTCGCGCTATGCCGAATATCTGACGCGCGACAAGCAGGCCAAGGCCATCTTCAGGCAGGTGGGGTATTTCACCGTGCTTCTGGGCACGCTGCGCGCGGTGCCGCGGCTTGCCCGCGCGCTGATCGAAAAATTCCGCATGACGAAAAAATGGCCGTGGATGCCGCCCGAAAGCTTCAAGGCGCGCACGCTTGCCGACCTGCGGCGCGAATACGGGATCCGCGTGATCTGACGCAGCCCGCGCCGGCAACGAAAGCGGCGATGCCGGCGGCATGGCGCCCGTTACCGCCTCATCCCGGGCGCGGAGGAAACCGGCGCACGCCGCGTTCGGTGACGACCGCATCGAGCCGATGATCGTGCGGCTCGCGCGGAAGCTCCCGCACCTCCTGCCCCGCAAAAGCGATGCCGATGGCGAGAATGCTTTTGCGGCCACGCAATTCATCCAGCGTGCGGTCGTAATAGCCGCTTCCGTAGCCGAGGCGATGGCCGGAAGCATCGAACGCCAGCAGCGGCACAAGCAGGACATCCGGCGCGAGGATGGGCGCGTGCGCCGCCGGTTCGTCGATGCCGAAGGCATTGCGCTGCATGCCATCGCCCTGGCGCCAGGCGTGAAACACAAGCGCGCCGTCCGTGCCGATGCGCGGAAGGCAGAGCCTGTGGCCGCGCCCGGCGAGGGCCGCCATCAGCGCGCGCGGATCGGCTTCATCGCGCACCGGCCAATAACCCGCGATGACCGCATTTTCCGGAATGGAGAGATCGCCCGCAAAGCGCGCCAGCGCCTGCGCGACATCGGGATGGGCGCGGAAGAGCGCGGCGCGGGCTGCACGCGCGCGCTCACGCAATTCTTTTTTTGCAGGCCCCATGGGCGCATATCCTAGCCTCCCCCTGGGGATGGGTCGAATTCGCCCGCGCAGTTTCCCGCCTTCCGCCAGGGGGCGGGCGAAAATGCGATGCGCCGGAACAGCGATGCGGACGGGACCGCCGCCGCCGTTGGCGTTGGATCCTCACGGGCCTGCAAGTGCAGGTGGGCGCCATATGTCCGAAGCCACGGCTCCGGTCAGGGACAGCTCCCGGTGAGTACCATTAAGGCCCCTGGGCATCGCTTGCCTGACGCACGGGGCAGTACCCGTCCGTCCCTAAGCTAGGCGTGCGCAAGCCGCGCGGCAATATCCTCGACGCGCTTTGCCGCCTTTTCCAGCGCTTCGGCGGCATTTGTTTCGGTCAGATGCAGGCGCTGATGGATTTCCTGGTGCGAGCCGGACAGCGCGCCCAGTTCCTTCTCATGCGCCGCCAGATGCGAATTGGCCTCATGCAGCTCATCGGCAATCAGCAGCGACGCCATGAGAATGAGCCGCGCATCGCCCACCTGCCCCACGCTCTCGAGCAGCTGGCGCACGCGGGTATCCACATAGGCGGCAAGTTCCTTCAGATGCTCTTCCTCGCCGTCATCGCAGGCGATGGTGTAGGCGCGGTTGTTGACCATGACATTGACGAGCGGCATTTCAGAACCTCCGGCTCATGCTTCGACAAGCTCATGCTTCGACAAGCTCAGCATGAGGATAGTGGTTGTAACCGGTCCATGCTTTGACAGGCTCATGCTTCGACAGGCTCATGCTTCGACAAGCTCAGCATGAGGATAGTGGTTATGCCCAGCTCATGCTTCGACAAGCTCATGCTTCGACAAGCTCATGCTTCGACAAGCTCATGCTTCGACAAGCTCAGCATGAGGATAGCATGAGGATAGCATGTCCTCATCCTGAGCCCGTCGAAGGATGAGGACATTATCTCCCAAGCGCGGCGCGGATTTCGGCGATGGCGCCATCCAGCCGGCTTTCGACTTCCTCGGTCATGCCGGCAAGCGAGCGCGATTCTTCTTCCAGCTCCGCCACGCGGGCGAGCAGCCGGTCGCGCTCCTGCTCGAGCTGGGCGGCGCGGGCTTTGGCTGCTTCGGCGTCCCGCCGCGCTGCGGCCAGATCGCGCGTCTTCGCCTCCAGCACATCGAGCGCGGCAGAAAGGCGCGCCGCTGCGGTTTCCAATCGGCTCATCGGAGGTCGCGCCTTCGTATAACAAATTGCGGTCAAGACCTTAGGCCGGGCTCCAAAAGGGGGTCAACGCGTTCTTGCTCAGAAGGGGCTGCCTTCCCCTTGACGTGCGCGGGAACCGCTGGCTAAGGCCAAGGCCCCCGCCCGAAGGCCAAGACACTCGATGAACGACCGCGCCAAAGACGCCGCACTTGCCGCCGAATCGGGCGAAAACGCGCACATCCGCAGGCTTGCCAACGCCATCCGCGCGCTCTCGATCGATGCGGTGGAGGCGGCCAATTCCGGCCATCCGGGCCTGCCGATGGGCATGGCCGATGCCGCGACCGTCCTCTTCGCAAAATTCCTGAAATTCGACGCAGCCGATCCGCACTGGCCCGACCGCGACCGCTTCGTGCTTTCGGCCGGCCACGGCTCGATGCTGCTTTATTCCCTTCTCTATCTGGCGGGCTATGGCTCGATCACGCTCGACGACATCCGGCGGTTCCGCCAGCTGGGAAGCCCCTGCGCGGGCCATCCCGAATACGGCCATGCCGCGGGGATCGAGACGACGACAGGCCCTTTGGGCCAGGGCATCTCCAACGCGGTGGGCATGGCGCTGGCCGAGCGCCACATGAACGCCCGCTTCGGCGACGAGCTGGTGAACCACAGAACGTATGTCATCGCCAGCGACGGCGACCTGATGGAAGGCGTTTCGCACGAGGCCATTTCCATCGCCGGCCACATGAAGCTTTCCCGGCTCATCGTGCTTTACGACGACAACAACATTTCCATCGACGGGCCGACGTCGCTGGCCGATTCCACGCTCACGCGCGGGCGCTTCGAAGCGGCCGGCTGGGCCTGGCACGAATGTGACGGGCTGGATGGCGAAAGCGTGGCGCGCGCGCTTCTGGCGGCGCAGGCCTCCGACCGGCCGGTCCTGATCCAGTGCCACACCATCATCGGCTATGGCGCCCCGACAAAGGCGGGAACGGCCAAGGCCCATGGCGAAGCGCTGGGCAAGGATGAAGCCGCCGGCGCAAAACGGAATCTGGGCATCGACTGGCCGGCGTTCAGCGTGCCCGACGGGCTTCTCTCCGAATGGCGCAAGATCGGCGCGCGCGGCCGCAAGGCGCATGAGGAATGGGCCGCGCGCAAGGACAGAAGCGGGCGCGCCGCCGAATTCGACCGCGCCATGAAGAAGGACATCCCGGCAACGCTCGACGCAGCGCTGATCGCGCACAAGAAGGCGATCATCGCCAACAACAAGCCGATCGCCACGCGCAAGGCCTCGGAAGCGGCGCTTGAGATCATCAACGCACAGGTGCCCTGGACGCTGGGCGGCTCCGCCGACCTCACCGGCTCCAACAACACCAGGACAAAGGGCATGGAGAACCTGGAGCCGCCGAACTATGGCGCGCGCTACATGCATTACGGCATCCGCGAGCACGGCATGGCGGCGGCGATGACCGGCATGGCGCTGCACGGCGGCATCATTCCCTATGGCGGCACCTTCCTGATCTTCTCCGATTATTGCCGGCCGTCGATCCGGCTGGCCGCCATGATGCGCCAGCAGGTCATCTATGTGATGACCCATGACTCCATCGGCCTTGGCGAAGACGGCCCCACACACCAGCCGATCGGCGAGCTCGCCGGCCTTCGCGCGATTCCCGATCTTCTGGTGCTGCGTCCCGCAGATGCGGTGGAGACGGCGGAATGCTGGCAGATCGCCATCGAGCGCAAGGAGGGCCCAAGCCTTCTCGCCCTGACGCGGCAGAACATAGGCCCCGTGCGCACGGCGCATACCGACGAAAATCTCTGCCGCAAGGGCGCGTATGAAGTTGCCGGATCGAGCGGCGCAGCGAAAGTTACGTTCCTGGCGACGGGATCGGAAGTGGAGCTTGCCATGAAGGCGCGCGAGCTTCTGGCGGCGGAAGGCATTGCGGCGCGCGTGGTTTCCATGCCGTGCTGGAAACTGTTCGAGGAACAACCGGCAACATATCGTGAGAGCGTGCTTCAACCGCGCACGGTTAGAATTGGGATCGAGGCGGCCGCGCGGCTCGGCTGGGACCGCTATATCGGCGAGAACGGCAAGTTCATCGGCATGCACTCATTCGGGGCGAGCGCGCCCTACAAGGATGTTTACAGGCACTTCAACATCACGCCCGAGGCCGCGGCCGACGCCGCGCGCCAGGCGCTGAAAGAACGGCATCAGGAGGAATAGAATGGCTATACGCGTCGCGATCAACGGCTTCGGCCGCATCGGACGGCTGGTTCTGCGTGCCATCGTGGAATCCAAGCGCAACGACATCGCCATCGTCGCGGTGAACGATCTGGGCCCGGTGGAAACCAATGCGCACCTGCTGCGCTACGATTCCGTGCACGGCCGCTTTCCGGGCGCGGTGAACATCGAAGGCGATTCGATGATCGTGGGCGGCCACAACATCAAGGTGACCGCGATCAGGAACCCCGCCGAACTGCCGCACACTGACCTTGGCGTGGACATCGCGCTGGAATGCACGGGCCACTTCACCAGCAAGGAAAAAGCCGCGGCGCATCTTCAGGCCGGCGCCAAGCGCGTGCTGATTTCCGCGCCCGCCGACGGCGTGGACCTGACCGTTGTGCACGGCGTGAACGACAACAAGCTGACGAAGGAGCACAAGATCGTTTCCAATGCATCCTGCACCACCAACTGCCTGGCGCCCGTGGCCAAGGTGCTGCACGACAATTTCGGCATCGAAAAAGGATTCATGACGACGATCCATGCCTATACCAACGACCAGCACATTCTGGATCAGCTGCACAAGGACCTGCATCGCGCGCGCGCGGCCGCAATGTCCATGATCCCGACGTCCACCGGCGCAGCCAAGGCCGTGGGGCTTGTGATGCCGGAGCTGAAAGGAAAGCTCGACGGCGTGGCGGTGCGCGTGCCGACGCCGAATGTCTCGCTGGTGGACCTGAAGGTCGTGACCAGCCGCAACACGACGGCCGAAGAGGTGAACAACGCCATGCGCGCGGCGGCGGCCGGCCCGATGAAGGGCATTCTCGACATCGTTTCGGCGCCGCTGGTTTCCATCGACTTCAACCACAACCCGGCCTCGTCCAGCTTCTGCGTGGACCAGACCAAGGTGATGGACGGCAATTTCGTGCGCGTGATGAGCTGGTACGACAACGAATGGGGCTTCTCCAACCGCATGGCCGACACGGCCGTGGCGATGGGCAAGCTGATCTGACAATGGAAAGAAATTGTCACGCGGAGACGCGGAGACGCGGAGCCGATCCGACAACATCGTCATGGCCGCTCCCGTGGCGGCCATCGGCGATCCATGACGGGACCGGCATGTTCTTTGCGGCGCCGCGGCTGCGTGTGAGATGATGGCAGTGAACCATGGCCAGTTACCGCACTCTTGACGATCTCGACGTTCGCGGAAAGCGCGTGCTGGTGCGCGCGGACCTGAACGTGCCGATGCAGGACGGCCGCGTCACCGACACGCTGCGCATCGACCGGCAGGCGCCCACCATCCGCGAGCTTGCGCAGAAGGGCGCGCGCGTGATCGTGCTTTCCCACTTCGACCGGCCGAAAGGCAAGGTCGTGCCGTCCATGTCGCTGAGGCCGGTGGTGGAGCCGCTGGCCAAAGCGGTGGGGCGGCCGGTGGCGTTTGCCGATGACTGCGTGGGCGAGAAGGCGAAAGCGGCGGTGGCCAGGCTGAAGAACGGCGATGTTCTGCTGCTGGAAAACACGCGCTTTCATGCCGGCGAGGAAAAGAACGACGCGCATTTCGCCAAGGAGCTTGCGGCGCTGGGCGACATCTATGTGAACGATGCGTTTTCGGCCGCACACCGGGCGCATGCCTCCACCGAGGCGATTGCCCATCTGCTTCCCGCAGCGGCCGGCCGGGCCATGCAGAGCGAACTGGAACATTTGCACAAGGCGCTGGACGATCCCCAGCGGCCGGTGATGGCGGTTGTGGGCGGGGCCAAGATTTCCACCAAGATCGCGCTTCTGGAAAACCTGCTGAAGAAGGTGGACTTCCTCGTCATCGGCGGGGCCATGGCCAACACTTTTCTGGCGGCGGAAGACATCAATGTCGGCAAGTCGCTCTATGAGCCGGAGTTCTACGGGATCGCCCGGCGCATCATGGGATCGGCGCTGGACACAAACACCGTGATCCTTCTGCCGTCGGATGCGGTGGTGGCCAAAGAGCTGAAACCGGGCGCAGCCCATCGCACGGCCGGAATCCGCGAGGTGGGCGCGGAAGAGATGATCCTGGATGTGGGCCCCAACAGCGTGCGCGAAATGACCAATCGGCTGATCGAGATCAGGACGCTGGTGTGGAACGGGCCGTTGGGGGCCTTCGAGACGGAGCCTTTCGACAGGGGAACGATCGAAGCCGCAAAGGCTGTGGCCCGGCGCACGAAAACGGGCGATCTTCTTTCGGTGGCGGGCGGCGGCGACACGGTGGCGGCGCTGAACAAGGCGGGCGTGGCGGACGACTTTACCTATGTCTCCACCGCCGGCGGCGCCTTTCTGGAATGGCTGGAAGGAAAAGACCTGCCGGGCGTGGAAGCGCTCAAGGCAAGCAAAGGGAGCTGACAATGGATATCGGGGCATTGAACGCGATTGCGCGGAAGATGGTGACAAGGGGAAAAGGGATTCTGGCGGCCGACGAATCGAGCGGCACGATCAAGAAGCGCTTCGACAAGATCGGCGTGGAATCCACGGAAACGAACCGCCGGGATTACCGCGAGCTTCTGTTCCGTTCGCGCGAGGGAATGAAATACATCTCCGGCGTGATTCTTTATGACGAAACCATCCGGCAGAAGGCCAAGGACGGAACGCCGCTGGTGAAACTGATCGAAGAGGCCGGCGCGGTGCCCGGCATCAAGGTGGATACCGGCGCAAAGCCGCTGGCGCTTTCGGGCGGCGAGACGATCACCGAAGGGCTGGACGGCCTGCGCGAACGCTTCGTGGAATATCACAAGCTGGGCGCGCGCTTCGCGAAATGGCGCGCGACCTATGATCCCACGGGCGGGCGGCCGAGCTACAACTGCATCAATGCCAATGCGCAGGCGCTGGCGCGCTATGCCGCGCTCGCCCAGGAAAACGGCATCGTGCCGATCGTGGAGCCGGAAGTGCTGATGGACGGCGACAACGACATCGAAGCCTGCGAGCGCGTGACGGAATGGGTGCTGAAGGAAACCTTCCAGCAGCTCTATTACGCAAACGTCGCCATGGAAGGCATGGTGCTGAAGCCCAACATGGTGATCAGCGGCATGAAATGCGCCCGGCAGGCGGGCGTCGAGGAGGTGGCGGACCGGACCGTGGCGGTGCTGAAGCGCTGCGTGCCCGCGGCCGTGCCGGGAATCGCGTTCCTGTCGGGCGGACAATCCGACGAGGCGGCGACCGCGCATCTGAACGCGATGAACGCGCGGCACCCGAATCTGCCCTGGGCGCTCACCTTTTCTTACGGGCGCGCGCTGCAGGCCGCGCCGCAAAAGGCCTGGAGCGGAAAGAGCGAGAATGTGCCCGCCGCGCAGGCGGCCTTCGCCCACCGCGCGCATATGAACGGCCTTGCCACCACCGGCCAGTGGAAGCCCGACCTGGAGAAAAAGGCGGCGTGAATTTCCTCCCCCTGAAAGGGAGAGGACGGCGCGGAACGTGCTAAGTGGGGGTCGGATCGTGGCATGATCCCTCCCCGAACCGCCTTGCAGCGGTTCGGCCCTCCCTTTTCAAGGGAGGGAAAGTCTGGATGCACCATTGAGCAACTGCCGCCTTTACCTGATCACGCCGCCGAAGTTCGAGCTGCGCGCGTTTGCGGAAGAACTGAAGCGTGCGCTGGACGGGGGCGATGTGGCGTGTTTGCAGCTGCGCCTGAAGGACGCCAGCGACGGCGACATCATGCGCGCGGCGGAAACCCTGATGCCGATCGCGCAGGCGCGCGACGTGGCCTTCCTCATCAACGACCGGCCGGACATCGCGCATATGATGCGCGCGGACGGCGTGCATATCGGGCAGGACGATGTGCCCTATGCCGAAGCGCGCGAGATCGTGGGCAAGGACGCCATCCTGGGCGTGACCTGCCACAACAGCCGCGATCTCGCCTTCGCGGCCGGCGAAGCGGGCGCCGATTACGTGGCCTTCGGCGCGTTCTTCCCGACGCAGACGAAAGAGGCCAAAACCCGCGCCGACATCGAGCTTCTGCAATGGTGGGCGGAAACCATGACGGTGCCCTGCGTCGCCATCGGCGGGATCACGGTGGAAAATTGCAGGCCGCTGATCGGGGCCGGCGCGGATTTCATCGCGGTGTCGTCGGGTGTTTGGAATTATGCGGGTGGCCCGCAGGCGGCCGTGAAGGCGTTCAATTCGCTGCTTTGACGCGCAAGTCGCGCCCTGCTATCACCCGCCCCGCTCTTTGAACTCGACCTCAGAAGGACCAGCGTCCGCGAAAAGCGGCGCCGCTTGACGCCATGCCCAAGATTTCCGGCAACGAAATCCGCCCCGGCACCATGATCGAATATGACGGCGGGCTGTGGATGGCGGTGAAGACGCAGAAGGTGAAGCCCGGCAAGGGCGGCGCCTACAACCAGGTCGAGCTCAAGCACGTCACCCAGGGCACCAAGCTGAACCAGCGCTTCCGCTCCGACGAGACGGTGGAAGAAATCTATCTCGAGAAAAAGGACTTCCAGTTCCTCTTCGAAAGCGGCGGCATGCTGACGTTCATGGACATGGCGACCTATGACCAGATCGAACTGTCTAAGGATTTCGTGGGCGATCAGGCCGCGTTCCTGCAGGAAGGCATGAAGACGCTGGTGCAGCTTTACGAGGGAAAGCCCATCGGCATCGCGTTGCCGCAGCAGGTGACCTTGACGGTGACGGAGGCCGATCCCGTGCTGAAAGGCGGAACCGCGGCACCCTCATACAAAGGCGCGGTGCTGGAGAACGGCATGAAAATCCAGGTGCCGCCCTTCATCGAGGCCGGCGAGAAGATCGTCGTCTCGACGGAAGACGGCTCCTATGTGCGCAGGGCCGAGTGATGCGCCATTCGCATTCCGGATAAGGACAAGGGAAGCCCATGCCTTATCTTTCGCCCGCGCTGAACGTCATGGTATCCGCCGCGCGCAAGGCCGGCCGCAAGCTCATCCGCGATTTCGGCGAGATCGAGAATTTGCAGATCTCGCTCAAAGGCCCGGCCGATTTCGTGTCGGTCGCCGACCGGCGCACGGAAAGCATTCTGGTTGCGGAATTGCAGAAAGCCAGGCCCGGCTATCCCATCCTGACCGAGGAGTCGGGGCTGATCGACGGGCCCGACAAATCGCACCGCTTCATCATCGATCCGCTGGACGGCACAACCAACTTCCTGCACGGCATTCCGCACTTCGCCATTTCGATTGCGCTGGAGCGCGAGGGCCAGCTGCAATCGGGCGTGATCTACAATCCGATCTCCGATGACCTGTTCACCGCCGAGCGCGGGCATGGCGCCTATCTGAACGACAAGCGGCTGCGGGTGGCAGGGCGCAAGCAGCTGAAGGATGCGCTAAACGCGACCGGCATTCCGTTCATGGGCCGCGGCACCGAAGACGATCACAAACGGTTCCTGCGCGAACTCGGCGGCATGATGGAATCAACGCCGGGCGTGCGCCGCTTTGGATCAGCGGCACTCGATCTGGCGTGGGTGGCCGCCGGCCGCTTCGATACGTTCTGGGAGCGGGGTCTCGCCCCATGGGATATCGCCGCGGGCGTCCTGATCGTGCGCGAGGCGGGGGGCCTGATTACCGATCTTTCCGGCGGCGGCCGCATGCTGGAAACGGGCGACGTTCTGGCGGCCAACGAAGCCCTGCATCCGCAGATCCTGAAACTTCTGAAAGAGGCGGCCAAAGCGGGTTGACCCCCTGCCCCGCATGGCTATTCTCGCCATGCGGCGCGACGCTTATGGCGCGGCCCGCATCCCGGGAACGATGAAGACGACACGCGCAATCCTTTCGCTTTCGCTTTTGCTCGGCAGCGCCACATTCGCCATGCAGGCATCCGCGCAGGTCGAGATGTATCCGGGCCAGGACGTGACGGTGAATCCGTCGGCCGCCGGAACGCGGGTGCTGCTTTATCCGGGCGGACAATATATGCGCGTCGTGCCGCCGCTGATGGTGCCCGGCGCAAGGGCCTATGCGCCGATCCATCTTCACATGCCCCGGCCGCACAAGCCGCGCGTGGCCGCCAGGCCGAAGCCGGCGGAAGCGGAATCGCCGCTGGCCGCCGGCGAAACCATGACGCCCGCAACCGCGGCCGCCATCACCCCGCCCGCGCCGGCCAACGGCGCCAAACCGAAACCGGCCGAAGCCGCAAACACCGCCGCGACCCCGGCCGCGGCGGAGAGCGACGACGACTCTTCGGCCTCTTCGCCGGGAACCGCCGCCATTCCTTTTTCGCTCGACGCGTCTGCGCCGCCGCCCGCCCAGCCGCAAGCCGCCGCCAGACCGTCAAAGCCCAAGCCGCAGACGCAGATGGCCAGCACCGGAGCGCCCGCCGCCGACACCGCCAGGCCTGCGCAGCGCGCCATTGCGCCCACGCCGCAGGAATTGGCCACGCATGCGGGCCTCGTCAAACGCAGCGAGATCATTTTTGAAGCCGGCGCAAGCGACCCTGCGCCTTCCACGCTCGGCGCGATCAAGTCGCTCGCCGGCACCCTTGCCGCGGCGATCGCTGACGGGGCGCAACGCATCCAGCTCGAAGCCTATGGCGGAGCGCGGGGCGACAAGTCTTCCGATGCGCGCCGGCTTTCGCTCAAGCGCGCGCTTTCCATCCGCCAGCTGCTGATCGACGACGGCGTGCCCGCCGAGAAGATTGACGTGCGCGCCATGGGCGGCGCCGACGACAAGGGCCCGACCGACCGGGTGGATGTGTTCGTGCGCGCCGGTTAGGTCTTTGCCGCACCAAGGTCGGCTTCGCGCGCTTCGCGGCCCACCAGAGTCAATGCCGCGATGACCACGGCCGAAATCACCGCGACCGAAATCAGCCCGATCGAATAGCGGCCGGCAAAACTCGCCGCGACGGCGGCCTGGATCGGGGCGTTCGACGCGGCGAGGAAGTTTCCCAGCTGATAGACGGTGCCCGGGAAGGTGCCCCGCGCGTCGGGCGGGGAGATTTCGTTCAGATAGGCCGGCACGATTCCCCAGCAGCCCTGCACAAAGAACTGCATCACGAATGCGCCCACGCCGAGAAGAAGCGCCGACGGTGCGAACACCCACAGGGGCGATACCACAACGGCAAGGACGGCCGTCACCGCCATCATCTTCCGCCGGCCAAAGCGTTGCGAGAGCATGCCGAACAGGATGCCGCCCGCGATCGCGCCCACATTGTAAACGATGGCGATGAGCGAAACGGTGGCGTGATCGAAATGCCGCTGCACCTGGAGGAACGTGGGATAGAGATCCTGCGTGCCGTGGCTGAAGAAATTGAACGCCGCCATCAACACGATGGCGAACAGAGCAATCGCGCGATGGCCGCGGAAATAGATCACGGCGGCCACCATCGGAATGAGCGTGATGGCAAAGCTCCACACGCCCAGGCCGCCCAACAGAAGCATGGCCGCAATGAAGCTTGCAAGATAAAGCACGAGCATCCCGATTTCCGGCATGCCCGCGAGCGAGGCCTGCGCCTTTTTCTGCTTCTGCCAGCCCGGCGATTCGGGCACATGGCGGCGGATGTAAAGAATGAGGAGCGCGGGAATCACGCCCACCATGAACATGCCGCGCCAGCCGATGTGCGGATAAAGGACATAGAAGACGAGCGAAGCAAGCAGGTAGCCGCAGGGATAGCCCGATTGCAGAAGGCCGGAAACAATGCCGCGCGCCTGCGGCCGGATGGTTTCCATGGTGAGCGAGGCGCCCACGCCCCATTCCCCGCCCATGGCCACGCCGAACAGCGCGCGCAGCACGAAAAAGCCGATCAGGTTGGGCGAAAAGGCCGTGGCGAAGGCAAGCAGCGAATAGGCCGCAACGTCGGCCATCAGCACCGGCCGTCGGCCGAAACGGTCGGCCAGGCGGCCGAAGATGAAGGCCCCGACCGCGCGGAAGCCCAGCGTGAGCGTGAGCGCCACGGTGACCGTGGCGAGCGGGGCGTGAAACTCGGCCGCCACGTCCTTGAGCACGAAAACAAGCAGGAAGAAGTCGAAGGCATCGAGCGTCCAGCCGAGATAGCTTGCGGCGACGACGTGCTTTTGCGCGCTCGTCCAGCCCTTCAGTGCGTCCAAGGCCATGTGTCCCCCTCGTACGCGGGGCGTTGCGCTCCGCGGCCTCCCCGCGCGGGGAGGAAAACCAAATTACGAAATGAGCTTTGCTTCCGTCTTCTGCGCGATTTCCTCGCGGCTGACGCCCGGCGCAATATCGACGATCTCCAGCCCGTGCGGCGCCACGTCGAACACGCCGAGATTGGTGATGATGCGATCCACGCAAGCCTTGCCGGTGAGCGGCAGGGTACATTCATGCAGCAGCTTGGGTTTTCCCGCCTTGTCGGTGTGATCCATGATGACGACCACGCGCTTGACGCCCGCCACCAGATCCATCGCCCCGCCCATGCCTTTCACGAGCTTTCCCGGCACCATCCAGTTGGCGAGATCGCCCTTCTCGCTCACTTCCATCGCGCCGAGAATGGCAAGATTGATATGGCCGCCGCGGATCATGGCGAAACTGTCGGCGGAGGAGAAATAGGATGTCTGCGGCAGCTCCGTCACCGTCTGCTTGCCGGCGTTGATGAGATCGGCATCCACCTCGTTTTCGCGCGGGAACGGGCCCATGCCGAGCATGCCGTTTTCCGATTGCAGCGTGACATGCATGCCCTCGGGAATGTAATTCGACACGAGCGTGGGAATCCCGATGCCGAGGTTGACGTAATAGCCGTCGCGCAATTCAAGGGCGGCGCGCTTTGCCATGTCTTCGCGTGACCATGCCATGTGCTTCAGCCCTCCCGGATCGTGCGCTTTTCGATGCGCTTTTCGTGTTTGCCCCTGATGATGCGCTGTACGAAGATTCCCGGCGTGTGAATCTGGTCGGGATCGAGCCCGCCAACCGGCACAAGCTCCTCCACTTCGGCGACCGTCACCTTGCCGGCGGTGGCCATCATCGGGTTGAAGTTGCGCGCGGTCTTCCGGTAGATGAGGTTTCCTTCGCGATCGCCCTTCCACGCCTTCACGATCGCAAGATCGGCCACAAGACCGGTTTCCAGGATATAGGTTTCGCCGTTGAAGACCTTGTGCTCCTTGCCTTCGGCGATGATCGTGCCGACGCCGGTTTTCGTGTAGAAGCCCGGAATGCCGGCGCCGCCGGCGCGGATGCGCTCGGCCAGCGTGCCTTGCGGGTTGAATTCGAGCTCCAGATCGCCGGCAAGATACTGCTTCTCGAAGGTGGCGTTCTCGCCGACATAGGAGCTGATCATCTTTTTGATCTGCCGGGTCTGCAGAAGCAGGCCGAGGCCGAAATCATCCACCCCGGCGTTGTTGGAAATCACCGTGAGGTTCTTCACGCCGGAGTTGCGCAGCGCCAGGATGAGATTTTCGGGAATTCCGCAAAGGCCGAAGCCTCCGCTCATCACGGTCATGCCATCGAAAAGAAGCCCGTCGAGCGCGGCCGCGGCATCCCTATAAACTTTTTCCATGTTCGCGAACCGAGTTGGCCAAGGTGCGATTTTTCGTATAACAATCGCTGCTTAGGACCAAGGGGCAAGGGGCGCAAATGGGCCGCGTTTGGGGTTTGTTGCTGCTGTGTTCGGGGATTGTGGCCGCCGCGCCCGCGGCCGCCCAGATTCTTCCGCAGGCGTCATTGCCCACGCTGAGCGCCGCCAGCGCGCCTGCAACCGGAAAATCGCACCACGACACGATCGAGACGGCCGGCCAGATCGTCGCCATCGCGCTTCCGGTGGTGGCCGGCGGCATCTCGGCCTGGAAGGACGACTGGACCGGCGTGGGCCAGCTTGTGCTTTCGACCGGCGCGACCGTGGGCACGGCGTTTCTTCTGAAGCATGTTGTCCATGAACAGCGCCCCGATCATTCCGATGACCAGTCTTTCCCGTCCGACACGGCGGCGCTTGCCTATGCGCCCGCGGATTACCTGTGGCGGCGCTACGGCTGGCAGTATGGCGTGCCCGCCTATGCGGCGGCGAGTTTCGTGGGCTATTCCAGGGTGGAGTCCAAGCAGCATCACTGGTGGGATGTGGCCGCAAGCGGCGTGATGGCATTCGGCTACAACTGGCTGATCACGTCGCGCTATCAGCCCTGGCGCGGCAATCTGCGGACGGGCCTGCTGGCCACGCCCGACGGCGCTTACGTATCGGCGCGTTACGAATTCTGATTTTCGCCCTGCCCCGCCAATATGCGCGCGCGGAATTCCTCGGTCGAATTGGCGTGGGGAAACGGGGCTGAAGGGACGGCAACGCCCAGAAACCGGCACAGTGGTTCCCAGCCCTGCGCCGGATCGAAGACGAGCAGACGGTCCTTCGCGATGTTGCGCCTGACCTCTTCGTTGTGACGCTTGTACACCGCAATCATGCTGTCTTCGTCGAAGCGGTTGCCGAAGGTCTTTTCGCCGATGAGAAGCGGCGCAAAATCGCCGGGCGGGCCCATGCGCGTTCCGTTGGGAAGCACCACGGGGCCCTTCATCGCAGGCATGATCGTGTTGGCGACGCTGCGATACCAGGCGTGCGGATCGCGTTCGGTGAGAATGACCTTGGCGTGCGGATAGCGCGCCGCGAGCTCCCTGTAAAACGCGCAGCTCGGCCAATCACAGCTTGCCCGATAATTGGCAAATACTTCTTCCCAATCCACGCTTTCGCCGCGCGCGGCGCGTTCCCAGAAGGGCGCCTGCTCGGGATGGGTGATGACCTCGAACATGTGGTGACAGGGCGCAAACCCCAGCTGCTCGAGCACGAGCTTGAGCGTCATGGTTCCCGTACGGCCGAAACCGGCGCCAATCACCTGCAATGCCATGAATTCCGCCCCTCTTGCGCCCTATCCTTGCGTGGATTGCCGCCAGCAGCAAGACTTGCACCCCTTGAAAAGGGAGCACGGGAATGAAGGCATTGATGGCCATGCTGGCGGCGGCGGCGTTTCCGGCGGCGGCCGGCGCCATGACGCTTTCAAGTCCCGACGTGCAGGATGGCGCGCCCCTGCAGCTTGAGCAGGTGTACGGCGAATGCGGCGGCGGCAATGTTTCGCCCGCCCTGTCCTGGAGCGGCGCGCCGGCCGGCACGCAATCCTTCGCGCTGACGCTTTATGATCCCGACGGCGGGCCGCACGGATGGTGGCACTGGCTGGTGACGAACATTCCCGTGCGCGCCACATCGCTTGCCAAGGGCGCACGGCCGCCCGGCGCAATTTCGCTCAGGAATGATTTCGGCGCGGCCCGCTATGACGGCCCCTGCCCGCCCAAGGGCTCGGGCACCCATCATTACCGGTTCACGATCTATGCAATGCCGCAAGGCGTTTCGTTTTCCCCCGGCGCAAGTCCGGCCCAGAACGGCGCGGCCATCGACAAGGCGGCGCTCGACAAGGCCACGCTGACGGGAACCTATCAACGCTGAGCGGGCGGCGCCACGCTGCTCAAGCGGTCCACGCGCCGCAGCGCCGGGAAAAGCCGCATCCAGAGTGCGACCACAAGAAGCGTGCCGATGCCGCCGATGACGACCGCGGGCACAAGCCCGAACCAGGCAGCGGTGATGCCGGATTCAAATTCGCCAAGCTCGTTGGAGGCGCCGATGAAGAGCATGTTCACCGCGCTCACGCGGCCGCGCATGACATCGGGCGTGGCGATCTGGATGAGCGCGGAACGGATAAACACGCTCACCATATCGGCCGCGCCCAGGATGAGCAGCACGGCCAGCGACAGATAGAAGTTTTCCGAAACCCCGAACACGATGGTCGCCGCGCCGAAAATGGCCACACAGGCAAACATGGCCGCGCCGGCATGGCGGCCAAGCGGCCAGCGCGCAAATGTGAGCGCCACGACGGCCGATCCGACCGCGGGCGCGCTGCGGAGGAAACCGAGGCCAACCGGCCCGACGTGAAGGATGTCGCGGGCATAGGCGGGCAGGAGCGCAACCGCTCCGCCCAGCAGCACCGCAAAGAGATCAAGCGAAATGGCGCCCAGCACGACCGGGCGCGCGCGCACGAAACGGATGCCTTCGATCACGCGCGCAAGACGGCTTGCCTCGCCGGGGGCTTCGCCATCGCGCCGGCGGCCGCCGAGCGTTGCCATGATCACGGCCGCAGCGAGATATACGGCCGCACAGACCGCATAAGTGAAATCCGGCCCCGCGGCATAAAGAAAGCCCCCGAGCGCTGGCCCCGCAATCACACCGGTCGTGAAGGCGGATGAACTTGCCGCCAGGGACTGCGGCAGTTTGCGCGCTGGCACGAGAAAGGCGATCAGCGACGACCCCGATGGGCCGGAAAAGCCGCGCGCCGCGCCGAATAGCAGAAGCACCGCATAGAACGGGCCCACCGCCGTGACCTGCAGAAGCGTGAGCAGAAGAAACAGGCCCGAGCAAAATCCCTGCACGGCCAGGCTTGCGCCGAACACCTTGCGCTGATCGAAGCGGTCGGAAATTTCGCCGGCCGGCAGCGTGCAAAGGAACATGGGCACGAACTGAAAGAGCCCCACAAATCCCAGCGCCAGCGTGGAATGGGTGATGGCATAGATCTGCCAGCCGATGGCCACCGATTGCACCTGCATGCCCACGGTGGACAGAAACCGGCCGGCGATGAAGAAGCGGAAATCGCGCGGGCGATAGATCGCTTCCGGCGCGGCTATGGGTTGAGCTTCGCCCATTCGGCGCGGCTGATGCTCCAGATTTCGGTGGGATAAGCCTTGCCGCCGATGACGAGCTCATGGAACGGGCCTTTGGTTTCGCCCAGCCGCGCGGCGACGGCCTGCGAGGCCCTGTTTTCGGGATGAATGACGGAGATGATCCTCTCATCCGGCTGCGTCATGAAGGCGTAGTGCAAGGCGGCCCGCGCCGCTTCGGTGGCATAGCCTTGCCCCCAGTACGGCTTGCCGAGAGTCCAGCCGACTTCGAGCCCGGGCCAGCCTTCGGGATTGTTGAGGCCGATGCGGCCGATGAATGCGCCGTCGGATTTGCGCTCGACCGCCCACATGCCATAGCCGCGCAAGGCCCAGTGGCCGATGAGGCTGGCGAGATTTCGCCACGCATCGTTGCGCGCCATGGGTGCGCCGGAGAGATAGCGCATCACATCTTCATCGGCCATGAAGGCGGCAAAGGGCTCGAAATCTTCCGGCTTGTAGCCGCGCAGGATCAGCCGCCCGGTTTCCAGACGTGGAATCATGGGAAGTGCCTCGAACACCGGCACAGATGAACAGCCGTTCAGTCTTGTGTCCAGAGACAGATTGAAAAGGCCTGCATTGCATGGCAAGCGCGACAAAGGGCGACAATAAATTCCATTTCCGCCGCAAGATCGCCCATCGTTTGAACCGATTGCCCGCCACTTTCATCCTGCGGACGAGGTGGTGAGCCGAAGAGCCGCAAAAACGAAGCCCCCGCGGGGTTAACGCCCCTCCACCTCGCGGGGGTTTTGCTTTCAATAGAGAAAGACCGGCTTGCCTGCCATGTGATCGATGCGCGCGCGGTAGGATTGCACATCGTAAAGCGCGGCCACATCCACCCGCCGCTTGCCCTTGATGCAGGTGTCCACGGGAACGGCCGTATATTTTCCATCCTGGATCGCCATCATCAGGCCGCTGCGGCCTTCGTCCAGAAGCTGGACGGCCATCGCGCCGTAGTTGGCGGCGACCATGCGATCGAGCGCATCGGGAGGCCCGGCGCGCATCAGATAGCTGAGCTTCTGGTTGAGGATTCCGATGCCGGTGAGTTTTTCCAGCCGGTCGCCCACGATCTCGCCGATGCCGCCAAGCTTTCGGTGGCCGTAGGCATCTTCCGGCCCGGATTCGACCACCTGTCCGGATTGGAGCTGTGCGCCTTCGGAGACGGCGATCACCGCATAATGCGAGGGATTGGACGACCAGTCCCGTTCCACGAGCCGCGCCAGGCGGGCGATATCGATCGGCACCTCGGCGATCAGCGTGCGATCGGCATCGGCGAGATAGCCGGAGATGAGCGCGGTTTCGCCGGAGTTGCGGCCGAACAGTTCGATGACGGCGATGCGTTCATGGCTGCCGGCGGGGGAGCGCAGCGATTCCATCATGTCGAGCGAGCGCGAGACGGCCGTGGAAAAGCCGATGCAGTAATCGGTGCCGAAAACATCGTTGTCCATCGTCTTGGGCAACGCCATCATCTTCACGCCCGCGCCATGAAGGCGCGCGGCATAGGACAGCGTGTCATCGCCGCCGATGGCGAACATGGCATCGATGCGAAGCGCTTCCAGCACGTTCAGGATATGCGCGGTGCAGTCGGCGAGGCCGTTGGCGCCGGCCCTGAATCGTCCCTTCAGGAAGCCGGGCAGTTCGCTTTCCTTCATGCGTCCGGGATTGGTGCGCGAGGTGTGCAGGATGGTGCCACCGCGCCTGTCGATCGTGCGCACGCGCTCGGCATCCAGCGAGATGACGTTGGACTCAACCGACTGCGGATCGCCGGGGTCGCAACGCAAAGGCCCCGCCCAGCCGCGCAGGAATCCCAAAACCTCCCAGCCCCGCGAAAGGGCCGCGCGCGTGATCGCCTTGATGCAGGGATTGAGACCCGGAACGTCGCCGCCGCCTGTGAGGACACCGATCCGCATGTGCCTATAACGCACCGGCCCTCGCGCCGGTTCGCGCCCATCATACCCGCCCTGCGGCGGCGGAAGAACCGGCTAGTGCAGATGAATGACGATGGTGGTTACGCCGGGCTTCAGCGTGAATTTGGCGTCGTCCCAGGAGGCCGGCCCGCCCCTCGGCCGGGCGTCGTTGGAAACGCCGAACGGCTCACTGGGCGCAAGGCCCAGGAACATGTCGAGCGTGCCGTTTGCATTTTCGTCCTGGAAGGTCTTCACGCCATATTCGCCCGGCGCAAGATCGCTGAAGGTGAGCACCATCTCGCCCGCCTTTGCCGGAACCACGGCGCCCGCCGCCGGCTTTGTGCCGCGCACTTCGAATTGCGCCCTGTTGTAAACACCGAGCCGCAGATTGCCGCCTTTGGCCGACACATTCTCGACCTTGACGATGAGCGTGGCCGGCATCAGCACGGTGGCCGAGACGGGCGCTGCCGCAAGCAGCAATGCAACCGCAAGCGCCTTCGAACTCACGCAAGCCTCGGGTCGAGCTTCTTGCACGCTTCGATCAGGCTTTTCACGGAATCGGCCGATTTCAGGAACGCGGCCTTTTCATCCGCCGTGAGGTCAAGCTCCACAATGCGCTCCACACCCTTCTCGCCGATGACGGCCGGCACGCCCACATAAAGATCCCTGATGCCATAAGGCCCGTTTACATAGGCGGCAACGGGAAGCACCCGCTTCTTGTCGCGCAGATAGCTTTGCGCCATTTCAATCGCCGACGTGGCCGGCGCGTAGAAGGCCGAGCCGGTCTTGAGCAGGGCGATCACCTCGGCCCCGCCGTTGCGCGTGCGCTCCACGATCTTGTCGACCGCCTCCTGCGTAATCCATTTCATCTTTACAAGTTCGGGCACGGGAATGCCCGCCATGGTGGAAAAGCGCGGCATCGGCACCATGCTGTCGCCGTGGCCGCCCAGCACGAAGGCGCTGATGTCTTCCACGCTCACATGCAGCGCCTCGGCCAGGAAGTGGCGGAAGCGCGCACTGTCGAGCACGCCCGCCATGCCGATCACCTTGTTGTGCGGCAGGCCCGAGAACTGCCTGAGCGCCCACACCATCGCATCCAGCGGATTGGTGATGCAGATGACGAACGCGTTCGGCGCGTGTTTCCGGATGCCTTCGCCCACCGCGCTCATCACCTTCAGGTTGATGCCGAGCAGATCGTCCCGGCTCATGCCCGGCTTGCGCGCCACGCCGGCCGTGACGATCACCACGTCGGCGCCTTCGATGTCGGCGTATGAATTGGTGCCCCTGAACGTCGCGTCATAGCCTTCGACGGGGCCCGCCTGCGCGATATCCAGCGTCTTGCCCTGCGGCAGGCCCTCGACGATGTCGAACAGAACCACATCGCCCAGTTCCTTGAGCGCGACGAGATGGGCGAGCGTGCCGCCGATCTGGCCGCCGCCGATGAGCGCGATTTTCCTGCGGGCCATGGAGAAATCCTTTCGGGAGGCAAAGCTGCGGCAGGTGTTAGCGCGCGGATGGCAGGCCCGCAAGCGGGGGCCTGTTTCAGGGAACGGCGGGTGCGGCTTTTTGCGCGCGGCGCGCCACAAGCGCGAAGGGAATGCACAGAAGCGCCAGCCCCACCGCGACCAGACCGCCGATGTAGTTGGCGGTCGTGAACAGGAGCACAAGCGATCCGTCCACGATCACCGGAATGACCGGAAGCACGGGATAACCGATGGCGCGATAGGGGCGCGGCAATCCCGGCTCACGCGCGCGCAGCACGAAAAACGAAATGTCGATCAGAAAGCCGCTCGCCGCATTGAGCGTTCCGATCAGCCCGAACACCAGGGCAAAGGCGCCTGTGGCGGCAAGCGCCAGCGTGCCGGCCGCCGTCATCAGGAACGCGACTGCGGGACTGCCGCCCCGGTTCACCGACGCCAGCGCGCGCGGCAGAAGCCTGTCGCCCGCCAGCGCATAAAGCACGCGCGGCGCCGCCATGATGCAGGCATTGCAGCAGCTTGCGACCGTGACCATGGCCGTGAGCGCGAACAAAACGGAAGGAAGGCTGCCGCCCAGGCGCGACAGCACGACCGAAAACGGAAGCGGCGAAGATGCGACGCCGGCCGGCCCCAGCGCGTGCAGCAGCGCCCAGTTCACACCAACGTAGAGGATGCCCGTCACGAGAATTCCGAAAAACAGGGCGCGCGGAATGGATTTTTCCGGCGCGGTGTTTTCGCCGGTGAAATAGATGGGCGTGTTCCAGCCGGCATAGGCGCCCATGATGAGCTGATAGGCGAGCACGATGTTCGCCCATCTGAAGGCCACGGGCGACGACAGGACGGTTTCAGGTTCGTTCGGCGCCACAAGAAGAACGGCGGCAATGATGAAGACAAGCAGCATTGCGGCCTTGATGAAGCTTGTGACCTGCTGCAGCGCGCGGCCTTCGCGCAGGCCCAAAATGTTTGCGGCATAGATCGCCACCTGCAGCGCAAGCGCCACCGCGATCTTGTGCGGCGCAGCCGCCGGAACGACGAGCGGCAGGAACTCCGCAAAGGACACCGACGCCGCCGCCGCGCCGGCAAGATTCGACAGCCAGTCCGTCCAGCCGACGACAAGCCCGCCGATGTCGCCCAGCGCGCGGCGCGCATAATTGTAGCCGCCGCCCGACTTGGGAATGGCCGTTCCCATTTCCGCAACCAGATTGGCGGCGAGCGACACCTGCACCGCGCCCAGCACCCACAATCCGACGATGATCGCAATACCGGGCACTTCACCGGCGATGGCGCTTGGCGCGCGCAGGATGCCCGAGCCGATGATCTGGCCAACGGCGACCGCGACGCCAAAAGGCACGCCAAGGATTTTCAGGAGGTCATTGCGCGGCTGCGGTTTGCCTGTCGCTGCTGTCACAATGCCTCCTGAATCCTTTGGCGCGTTATTGCACGATGATCTGGCCGGTCATGCCCATCATGCTGTGCATGAAGTGCGTGCACCTGAGCGGATAGGTGCCGGGCTTCTGCGGGGTGACCGTGATGTCGGCGGCTTCGCCGCCGTCGAGCTCAACGGCGCCATCCTTGATCCTGGCCTGATCTTCGGGCGCGACCGTGGACGCGGCGAAAAATTCGGGCGCGCTGAAATTGTGGCCCTTGCTGGCGTCGTCGCTGAGATGCAGCCGGTAGGTGTTGCCGGCTTTCAGGGTGATGGTCGAGGGACTGAAGGCATAGCTGGTGAGCGAGACATTGATCGTCTGCGGGGCCGGCTGCGCCTGCGCGGCGGCAGCGGCCAAAAGCAACACAACAATTCCGGCTGAAAACGATTTCATGATGCACTCCGTCGTGGCGAGGCCCCTCGCCAAACAACGCTATCACGGAACCGGCGACCGTCCCATGACGGACGAAGGCCGGACCGCTTGGCGCGACCCGGCCTTTTCCGACTCAAAACCGCGGGATGCTTCAGATCGCTTCCTTCAGTTCCTTGGCGGCGCGGAAAGCGACCTTTTTGCTTGCCTTGATCTTGATCGCTTCGCCTGTCGCCGGGTTGCGGCCCATGCGGGCGGCGCGCTTGCGCACGACCAGAACGCCCAAGCCATTCAGGCGCACGCGCGCGCCCTTCTTCAGATGCTTGGTGATGAGCCCGATCGTATCCTCCAGGATGGCATGCGCCTGCTTGTTGGACATGTCGTGCTTTTCGGCCAGCTGGACGCCCAGCTGACGCGTGGACACCGTATCGACCTTTGCTTTCGGTGCAGCCTTGGGCGCTGCATTGCCAGCCATTGCCATTTCATTTGCTCCTTATGGCGAATCAAAGAATGGCCCGATTTTAGGGCATTTCCGGCATGTGCGCACAGCGGCAGCGTCAAAAAAGCGCGATTTCTGGGGATGAAATGAAACAGATGCAGGACGCCTAATCGGCCACCAGCCGGGTGAAGACCATGACGCCGTGCGGATCATGGCCATAGGCAGGCTTGAGGGCGGATGAAACGAAATCAAAGGCATAGAGCCCGCCCAACCCGAATTTCAGATGGGGGGCCAGGCGAAAGTCGCGGATCGCGCCAACCGAAAGGGCCGCAACCGGCTCGACTGCGCCACCGGGGATGAGTTCGTTGTTCTGCTCCCATTCGGCGCGGGCAAAGAGGGTCCACAGACCGGCAGGCTTGTACTCGGTTTCGAACAGCACGCCGTTGAGGCCGGTGCCGTCGCTTTCCTTTTTCAGGCCCCAGGCCAGCGTGGCCGCGATGGAGGAATCCTCTCCGAGCGGGCGCACATATTCGGCGCTGGCTGTGAAGCGGTTTTCGTTGAGCAGGGGCGCAAGCTGTTCGGGACTCTTGATCCAGCCCCAGGAGGCCTGAAGCGACCAGTTCTCATCGGGATTCCAGGTGACGCGCGCCGATGTGGAATCGAATTTTGGCGTATCGAAACCGAAGCGGGCCTGATCGGGCTCGCGGCCGGTGAATTGCGAAAGCTCCAGTTTCCAATTCCCCTCGACGAGTCCGGCGGTGATCACGCCGAAGGTGATGTGGGTGGAATCGAGCCAGTGATGGGTGATGGGCGCATCGGGAATGTCCATCCCGCTGGCGCGATGCATGAAGGCGGTGGGGCCGAGCGCCGGCTCGCCGGGATAGCCGGCATAGAGAAAGACGCTGGCGGCATCGGATAGGTCATGGGCGTAACTGCCCGACAGTTCCATGAAAAGATCGTGCGGATGCTGGCGGTCTATCAGGGGCGTTGCGCCATTCGCGGTTTCGCCGGTGGCGAGCAGAAGCGGATAGCCGCTCTTGCCCATGAAGGGATCGGGGCTCAGCATGGCGCGAAAAACCAGCGTGTCGCCGCCGGCGAGATCGCGGCGCGCCATGCCCATCAGCATGCCGGCGAGAAAGGTCTTGCCGGCGCCGCGCGGGCCGCTTTGCGTATCGTAGATGCCATCGAGCATCATGTGGCCCATCAGCATCCATTGGCCCGCCATTTCGTGAATGCCGCCGTGCGAGGCCGCATCGGGCTGCCAGCTCGTGCCCGAGCCGTCGCGCGTCATCGGGTAGGAACCCAGATTTCCGGTCTGGGGCATTGCTGCCATTTCCGGCATGGCCATGCCAGCCATCGGCTGCGCAGCGGGTTTTTGCGGCTGAGGCTGGGCCGGCATGTTCATGCCCGGCATGTTCGCCATGTCGTTCTGCGCAAATGCAGGCCCCGTGACGAGCGCAAGTGCGATCAGAACCCGGCGCACGCTCAGTGGCCCATGTTCATGCGGTCTTCGTCGGGCTTGCCGGAGGCGGCCACCAGCGCGCGATATTGCGCCGGCGTGAGCTTTGGAAGCTTCTGCAGGAAGGCGACGATGTCCCAGATCTCTTCGTCGGTGTGGGTCGGGCCCCAGGCGGGCATGGCCGTCATCTTGATGCCGTGCTTGACGATCCAGAACTGTTCGGCCGGATCGCCCACGGACATCTTCGCAAGCTCCGGCGGCTTCGGGTTCATGCCGGGACGCATTTCATTGTCCGCCATGTCCGGCGCCAGATGGCACGCAGTGCACATGGCGTCGTAATGGCCGGCGCCTGCAGCAACCATCCTGGAATTGCCAAGCGGCGGAACCTTGATGTCTTCCGCCCGGGATTCAATGGAGCTTTCGCGCACATAGTCGATGATGGCGCGCGTCAGCGCCAGGTGCGGACTGTCGGCCGCCACATCATACAGGCCCGACATGGCCGCCAGCACCGCCACAATCAGCACGACAACAATGAGCAGCGCCGCGCCCGCCAGCATGCCCTTTCGAAAGGATGTCATTTCGCTTTCTCCGATGGGACGCGAGTTTGCACCCAAATTCAGGCCGCGTCGATGAAACCGCCCATCTGCCGGTTCCACAGGCGGGCATAGGCGCCGCCCTTGGCCAGCAACTCCCGGTGCGGGCCGTCCTCGATGATGCGGCCGCGCTCCAGGTAAACAATGCGGTCCATGCCGGCGATGGTGGACAGCCGGTGCGCGATGGCGATCACCGTGCGGCCCTGCATCAGCGTCCACAGCGCTTCCTGGATCAGATGCTCGGACTCCGAATCGAGCGATGACGTGGCTTCATCCAGCACCAGGATTTTCGCATCCTTCACCAGCGCACGCGCGATGGCGACGCGCTGGCGCTCGCCGCCCGACAGCTTGATGCCCTGCTCGCCCACGATGGTGCCATAGCCCGCCGCCCGCGCCTCGATGAATTCATGCGCATGCGCATCGATGGCGGCGCGGATCACCGCATCGTTCTCGGCCTGCGGGCGCGCATAGCGGATGTTGTCGCGCACTGTGCGGTGAAACACGCCGGGGGTTTGCGGGACCTCGGCAATGGCTTCGTTGAGCGAATCCCAGGTGACATGGGCGATGTCCTGACCGTCAATCCAGATGCGTCCGCCCTGCGGCTCGAACTGGCGGCGGAGCAGCTTGACGAGCGTGGACTTGCCGGCGCCGGACGGCCCCACGAGCCCCACCTTTTCGCCGGGCCTGATGGCGAGCGACAGGTCTTCGAACACCGGCTGGCCATCGGGGTGCGCAAAGCGCACATGCTCGAAGCGGATGGCGCCCTCTTTCACGGAAAGCGGCCTTGCGCCGGGCGCATCCACGATCTCATGCGGCTGGCTGACAAGCTCCAGCGCTTCGGTGAGCGTGCCGAGCTGCTCGAAATAATCGAGCATGCGGAACGACAGTTCCTGCACACTGGTGGTGATCTGGTTGGTGAGGAAGAAGATCATCGCGAAGATGCCGACGTTGATGTTGCCCTGGATCGCGTCGTAGCCGGCCAGCGCCACCATGCCCAGCATCAGCGCCTGCATGGCGAGCGCCATGAACACGCGCATGAGAATGAGAAACCAGCGCAGGCGGCGCGAGGCATTCATCTCGTCGGTGAGGAAGAACGACAGGAACCGCCGCTCATAGGCGGCCTTGGCGAAGGCGCGCACGAGGTCGGCATTGGTGATGGCATCCACCAGCCGGCCCGTGGAGGTGGAGACTTCGTCCGAAAACGCCTTCGACAGCCGCACGCATTTGCGCGCGAGGCTGATCACGATGGACAGATAGACAACGGTCCAGGCGGCAAGAATGGCCGCATAGACGGCGTGGGCCGTGAACATCAGCGCGCCGCCCACCACGAGCAGGACGCTGACGCGCACGATTTCGAAGCAGAGAATGTTGAGGATCGAGACGGTGGCCTGCCCCGCCTGCTTGATCTTCTGGCCGAGCTTTCCGGCGAAGTTCTCCTGGAAATACCGCGGGCTGTGGCCGAGCAGATAGGAAAACAGATATTTCTGCGCCAGCGCGCGCATGCGCGGGCTGGTTTCGATATCCATCGCCTCATAGCCGCGGAAGGCGAGCGACGAAACGACCCAGATCGCGCCCAGCGCGATCAGCGACGGAAGAACGGCCGTCGTGAAATTCGCGTGTGCCCTTGCGGCCTGCGTGATCGCATTGATGAGGCGCGACAGGGCGACCGGCGCAAAGGCGTTGATGGCGGTTGCCGCAGTCGCCAGCGCCACCAGCGCAATGACCCGCCAGCGGAAATGCCTGACGATCAGAAAGCGGATGAAGGCAAAGGGCCGGCCTGGGATTTGCGCAGGCGCCTCGGCTTCCGGCAGCGGCTCGGGCCGGGACAGCACTTCATCGGGAACGATATGACGAGTCACGGCACGCCAGCCCAACAGGGGGCGGCGGAAATACATCGCGCGCCCGCTTTATGGAAGCGGGCTCAAGTGAATTATTCGTTGTGTGGCGTAAAAACGCTGCGCCTCAGGCGTCGGCGGATTCGGCAGGGGCCTGCTCGCTCTCGGCAGCGGCCTGGCGCTCGGCGATGCGGGCCGATTTGCCGCGGCGGCCGCGCAGATAATAAAGCTTCGCGCGGCGCACCTTGCCCTTGCGCACCACCTCCACGGAATCGACCAGCGGGCTATAGACCGGGAACACGCGTTCCACGCCTTCGCCGTAGGAGATTTTGCGGACCGTGAAGCTTTCGTTCAGGCCGGCGCCCTGGCGGGCGATGCAGACGCCCTCGAATGCCTGAAGACGTTCGCGCGTCTTGTTCTGCTTGGTCTTCTCGTCATAGGTCACATCCACGACCTTGACGTTCACCTTCAGCGTGTCGCCGGGGCAGAATTCGGGGGCGCCCTTCTTTTTCAGGGCCTTCATCTGCTCGGCTTCGAGCGTCTGCAACAGGTTCATCTTACGGGCTCCGAAACCGGGCGTTCCTGGGGGAGGCGGGCATATAGCCTATGGCTTCTTCTTATCCAAGAGGGCGGCCAGATCGGGCCGCCGCGCCCGGGTTAGGGCCAGGGCCTGGGCCCTTCGCCACCGGGCGATTTCGGCATGGTTGCCGGAGAGCAACGGGGCCGGAATGTCGCGGCCCTCAAAATTCTGGGGCCGGGTGTATTGGGGGTATTCGAGAAGGCCTTCGGAGAAGCTTTCGTCCGCCGGGGAGGCGGCATCGCCAAGGGCCCCCGGGATCAGCCGCACGCAGGCCTCTATGAGCGCCATGGCCGCGATCTCACCCCCGGCCAGCACGAAATCGCCGATGGAGATTTCCTGCAGATTGCGGGCCTCGATGGCGCGCTGATCGAGCCCTTCGAACCGGCCGCAGAGGAGGATGACGCCCTTTTCTTCCACGAGACCGCGCACACGCGCCTGCGTCAGCGGCAGCCCGCGCGGCGAAAGATAAATGGCCGGCACGTTCGGGTTGGCGGCGCGCGCGGCATCGATGGCGGCGCATGCCACGTCGGCGCGCATCACCATGCCGGGGCCGCCGCCCGCGGGCGTGTCGTCCACCGTGCGATGCCTGCCGAGCCCATGCTGGCGGATGTCGCGCACCTCGAGCGACCAGAGATTTTTCTCGCGCGCCTTGCCGATGAGCGACACGTCCAGCGGCCCGGGAAACATCTCCGGAAACAGCGTCAGCACGGTTGCGCGCCAGGTCATATCTTTACTGTCATGGCCCGGCTTGTCCGGGCCATCCAATTTGTTTCAGGAAAAATGGGTCGCCCGCATGAAGCGGGCGATGACGGAATGAGGGTCATTCCAAAAAACCTTGCTTGCTTGCTTCAACTTCGGCTGGCTCAACCACCAGAAGATAACCATCCGCGATATGGATTTCGGGAACGATCTCACGCGTGAAGGGCAGCAAAAGCGTGTCGCCCTGCCCGCGCGCAATTTCGATCACATCGCCTGCGCCATAATTGCGGATGGCCGAGACATGCCCCAGGACGCGGCCTTCGGCATCTTCGGCGCGCAGGCCGATGAGATCGGCATGATAGAACTCTTCCTTGCCGGTCTCAGGCAGCGCCGCGCGCGCGACGAACAGCTCTGCTCCCTTCAGGGCCTCCGCCGCGGTACGGTCCGAGAGGCCCTCAAACAGCACCGCCGCTTCATCCGCCCCGGTGGCGCGAAGGTTTGCCACCGACAGCGCCCTTCCCGCCTTCGTGTGCAGCGGGCCATAGGCGGCAAGCTTCTGCGGCGTTTCGGTGAAGGTTTTCACCTTCACCGCGCCCTTGAGGCCGGTGGCGCCGATGACGACGCCCAGAAGCACGTCACGCGGCATGACACATCCGTGGATGGCGCGCGGGCACGGCTCTAGGCCGCGGGCGTTTCCGCGGCCGGGGCTGCGGCATCGGCCGGCGCTTCGGGCTTGGGCGCGCCGGCGGCGGCGCGTTCCTGCGCCTTCTTCTTGGGCTTGGCCTTTTCGGGATTGTTGTGCTTGAGCGGCTTGACCACGCCTGCGGCGGCGAGGAAGCGGTGCACGCGGTCGGACGGGCGCGCGCCCTTCTTCATCCATTCCTTCGCCTTCTCGATATCGAGCTTCAGCCGGTCGGCATGATCCTTGGGCAGCAGCGGATTGTGGAAGCCGATCTTTTCGATGAAACGGCCGTCGCGCGAGAAGCGCGAATCCGCGACCACGATGGAATAATGCGGACGCTTCTTCGTGCCCCCGCGCGACATTCTGATCACCAGCATTTTCTGTTCCTTTCGTTCATTCAAAATACCTCACGCGGAGACGCGGAGAACATCCGCGGTTCCGTGTGCAATCACCTTTTGCCTCCGGGCAAAACGCCGGGTGGCAAGCCGCCGCCCATAAGCGCGCCAAGGCCGGCCATGGGGCCGCGGCCGCCCTTGCCGATCTTCTTCATCACATCCGACATCTGCCGGTGCATTTTCAGAAGCTTGTTCACGTCCTGCACGTCCACGCCGGAACCTGCGGCGATGCGCTTGCGGCGCGAGCCGTTGATGATGTCGGGATGGCTGCGTTCTTCTTTCGTCATGGACGAGATGATCGCTTCCTGGCGGGTGAGGATCCTGTCGTCGAGGCCCGCGGAATCGAGCTTTTCCTTCACCTTGCCCACGCCCGGCAGCATGGCCAGAAGCCCCTGCATGCCGCCCATCTTCTTCATCTGGCCGAGCTGCTCGGCGAGATCGTTCATGTCGAACTCGCCTTTCTTCAGCTTGCGCGCCATCTTTTCGGCGCGTTCCTTGTCGAAATTCTCCGCCGCCTTCTCCACGAGCGATACCACATCGCCCATGTCGAGGATGCGGTTGGCCACGCGGTCGGGATAGAAGGCTTCCAGCGCGTCCAGCTTTTCGCCGACACCGAGAAACTTGATCGGCGCGCCGGTGACCGCGCGCATGGAAAGGGCGGCGCCGCCGCGCGCATCGCCGTCGGCGCGCGTCAGGATGATGCCGGACAGCTTCACGCGCTCGTTGAAGGCCCTCGCGATGTTCACCGCGTCCTGGCCGGTCAGGCTGTCGGCCACCAGAATGGTTTCGTGCGGATGCACGAGATCGCGCACCTGCGCCACCTCGGTCATCAGTTGATCGTCAATGTGCTGGCGGCCGGCGGTGTCCAGGATCACTGCGTCGTAACCGCCGACCCTGGCGGCGGCCATCGCGCGTTTGGCGATGTCGAGCGGCTTCTGGCCCGCGATGACGGGAAGCGTGGCGACGTTTGCCTGCTCGCCCAGAATCTTCAGCTGCTCCATCGCGGCGGGGCGCGAGGTATCGAGCGAGGCCATCAGCGCGCGCTTCTTCTCCCTGTTTTGGAGATAAAGCCCGAGCTTGGCCGACGTTGTAGTCTTGCCGGAGCCTTGCAGGCCCACCATCAGAATCGGCGCGGGCGGGGAGCCAAGGCTGAGACCTTCGTTCTTGGCGCCGAGGGTTTCGACAAGCTGATCGTGCACGATCTTGACGACCTGCTGGCCGGGCGTGACCGAACGGATGACGCTTTCGCCCACCGCGCGGGGGCGCACCTTTTCGATGAAATCCTTGACGACCGGCAGCGCCACATCGGCTTCGAGCAGCGCCACGCGGATTTCGCGCAGGCCCTCGTCCACGTCGGCTTCGGAGAGCGCGCCGCGGCCCTTGAGTCTGTCGAATGTGGCGCCGAGGCGCTTTTGCAGGCTGTCGAACATTCAAATCCTTTTTCCTCATCCTGAGCTTGTCGAAGGATGAGCGCAGAACGTTCGCCTCGCCCTTCGACAGGCTCAGGGTGAGGCGAATGGCAAAGCACTTTCGCCCCAGGGGGCGCACCTGCGCTGCCTGGGGGCGATCGCCGGGCCAAAGCCGGCGACCGGAAGTCTTTCGGCTTCCGGAATGGGCGGGGATTTAGGCCGGTCTGACGATCAAGTCAAACCGGCGTCAAGTCCGTGGTTCAGGGCGTCGCCGGCGAGGCCGCGGCGGGCGCCGACACGCCCGCGCCACTCAAGCCAAGCTCGCGCGCGAGATAGACGTAAGACAGCGCCCACATCTCGGCCGCCTGCTTGTGGTTGGCGGAAGCCGCGTGGCCGCCATCGGTGTTTTCGTAGAACAACACGTCATGGCCCTGCGCTTCCATCTTCGCCGCCATCTTGCGCGCGTGCACCGGCGTGACGCGGTCGTCGCTGGTGGCGGTGACGAAGAAGACCGGCGGATAGGTCTTGTCCTTCTTCACGTTCTGATAGGGCGAATATTTCAGAATCCAGGAGCGGTCTTTGGGTTTGGCCGGATCGCCATATTCGGCAATCCAGGAAGCGCCCGCGCCGATGTGCGTGTAGCGGATCATGTCGATCAGCGGCACCTGGCAGACCACCGCGCCCAGAAGCTCCGGATGCTGCGTCATCACGGTGGAGACAAGCAGCCCGCCGTTTGAGCCGCCCATGATGGCCAGCTGCCTGGGCGTCGTCAGCCCGCGCTTTTCGATATCGGCGGCGACCGCGGCGAAATCATCAAACGCGCGCTGGCGGTTGGGACCGAGGGCCGCCTGATGCCAGGCCGGGCCGAATTCGCCGCCGCCGCGGATGTTGGCCAGCACGAAATTGCCGCCGCGCGTGAGCCAGAGCATGCCCGCATTGGCGGAATAAAACGGGGTCATCGAGATTTCGAAGCCGCCATAGCCGTAAAGGATCGTGGGCCTTGGGCCGGCGGCATTTTTCTGATGCACCACGAAATACGGAATCTTCGTGCCATCGGCGGAGGTCGCTTCAAACTGGTCGGTTGTGATGTTGGAGGCATCGAAACGCGCGGGCATGGATTTGATGGCCACGGGCTTGCCATCGCCATTGTCGGCATAAAGCGTGGTCGGCTGGGTGAAGCTTTCGTAGGTGAACTGTGCTTCCGGTCCAAAGTCGTTGACGGAAACAATGGAGGTTGAGCCATTGCCCGGCAGGCCGAGCTTCTGATCGGTCCAATCCCCGTTCTCGCCGGGGCGGAACACATGCACGCTGCCGGTCACGTTTTCGTAGATGGAGGCGTAAACCGCGTCGCGGCCGGCGGCGACCGCCTCGATCGAGCCGCGCGCATCGGGCACATAAAGCGTCTTGACCGAAGGCATGACGCCCATGCGCACGAAGGGGTCGAGCGGCATGGCCAGCAGCGAACCCCTGGCGAAATGCGCATCGCCGATCGTCCAATCCTTGCGCAGCGTGAAGATCAGCTCGCGTTGCGTGATGCCCTTCACGTCGGCATCCAGCGGCAGCGGCAGCTTCATCGTGGCGCCGTCGGGACGCAGGTAATAATATTCGGCGGTGAAGAAATCCGGCGCACGCACGATGATGGCGGTGTTGGCCGTGGGTTCGTGGAACACCGAGGCTGCGCTCGACACATCGCTCAGCTTGCCTTCGAACACCTTCTTCGCCGCGGCAACGGGCTGGCCGCGATGCCAGATCTTGACGATGTTGGGATAGCCGCTCGTCGTCATCGTGCCCTTGCCGAAATCGGTGCCGAAGAGAACGGTGTCGTCGTCGTAATATGTGGCCGAGGATTTGGCGTCGGCGAGCTGAAAGCCGTCCGCCGGGAAGCTTTTGGCCGCAAGGTCATATTCGCGCACGACCACCGAATCGCCGCCGCCATCGGACAGCGAAATGAGGCAACGCTTCAGCGAAGGCGCGCAATCGGCGCCCTTCCACACCCAGTTCTTCTTTTCGGCGGCCGCCAGCTGGTCGAGATCGAGCAGCGTTTCCCATTGCGGGTTTGCGGTGTTGTAGGACTGGATGGTGGCGCGCCGCCAGATGCCGCGCGTATGCGCCGCGTCCTGCCAGAAATTGAAAACATACTGGTGATCGATCTCGCCCAGCGGAATGCGGTCTTCGGCGTTGAGGACCTTCAGGATCGCATCGTAATCCGGCTGATAGCGCGGGTCGGATTTGAGGAGCGGCACGCTCTTTTCGTTCTGGGCCTTCACCCATTCCAGCGCGCGCGCGCCGTGAATGTCTTCCAGCCACAAATAGGGGTCGCCGCCGCTGTGACCGCCGCTGCCGTTCGCACCCATTGCCTGCAAGCCTCCGGCCACGCCGCCAATCAGGACGGCGGCCAAGACAAATTTCGTATAGCGCATGGGCAGGCTCCGCGAAGGGGTGGGGATGGCGGCTTTTGGTTATTTTCCGCAGCCCCGTCAACCCGGATGGCGGGCCGGTTTCGGCTTTTTGCGCAAAACCATGCGATCACATCAGCGTTTGGGGGCGTGTGTGCCGCCGGACGCAAGATTGTTTTCAGGCCCCAGCTTCTGTGCGAAATAGACATAGGACAGCGCCCACATGGTGGCCTGACCCTCGTTGGTGACGCCCGGGCCGTGGCCGCCTTCCGCGCTTTCGTAGAACAACACGTCATGGCCCTGCGCTTCCATCTTCGCCGCCATCATGCGCGCGAAGACGGGCGTGACGCGATCGTCGCTGGTTTCGGTGATGAAGAACACGGGCGGATAGTGGCCGCCTTTCTTCACAAGCTCATAGGGCGAGTATTTCAGGATCCAGGCGCGGTCCACCGGATTGGCGGGATCGCCATATTCGTCCACCCACGACTGGCCGGCGCCGAAATGGGTGTAGCGCAACATGTCGATCAAGGGGCGCTGGCAAACCACGGCACCAAACAGGTCGGGCCGCTGCACCATCGTGGCCGAGACCAGCAGGCCGCCGTTGGAGGCGCCCACACTGCCGATCTGTCTGGGCGTGGAAAGGCCGCGCCTCGCCAGATCGGCGGCCACCGCTTCGAAATCGTCAAAGGCATGCTGATGGTTGGCCTTCATCGCAGCCTGATGCCACTTGGGGCCGAATTCGCCGCCGCCGCGGATGTTGGCAACCGCCACCGCGCCGCCCCTGGCAAGCCAGGTCTGGCCGGCATCGAGGGGCTTGTGCCCGTCGTTCCAGTAGAACGGCATGTTCGACAGCTCGAAGCCGCCATAGGCATAGAGAATGGTCGGCAGCGGGCCCTTCTGGTCCTTCGGATGGATGTAGAAATAGGGGACCTGCGTGCCGTCGGCGGAGGCGGCTTCATACTGGTCGGTCTGAAGACCGGCGGCCTCGAACCGCGCAGGCTCGGATTTGATCTCTTTCGGCTCGCCCTGTCCATCATAGGCATAGAGCGTGACCGGTTTGAGGAAGCTCTCATATTCGAAATAGGCTTCCGGCCCGAAATCATCGGTCGCCGTGACGCGCGTGGAACCGCCTTGGGGCAGATCGAGCACCGTGTCATTCCATTTTGCGCCGGCGCGCGACGGCGGCCCCAGCTTGAACCGGTGAATGCTGCCCGTGACGTTGTGGTAGATCGCGGCGTAGATCGCATCGCGGCCGACCGAAACCTCGTCAATCGTGTCGCGCGGGCCGGGCGTATAGAGCACAAAAAACTCCGGCGGAATCTTCATTGCGAATGCCGACAGCGACACCGCGATCAGCGATCCCTGCTTCAACGCCTGGCCTTCTGGCGTAGTCCAGTCCTTGCGCAGGGTGAAGACGAGCCAGTCGCCCGTCATCCCCTTCACATCGGCGTCGAGCGGCAGATCAATCCGGTCGGCCACACCGTCGCGCGTCACGTAATAATACCCGGTCTGGAAGAAGCTCACCTGCCGTTCGACCAGCGCGACCGAACCGGCCGGCAGCTGAAAGACGCGCGGCCGCGCCGAGACGTCATTTTCGCCCGCTTCGTACACGACCTTTGCGGCGCCGAGCGGCGTGCCGCGCTTCCACATCTTCACGATGCGCGGGTAACCGGATGTGGTGAGCGAGCCTTTGCCGAAATCGGTGGCGAAGAGGATGGTGTCGTCGTCCAGATAGGCGGCGCTGGATTTTGCCACCGGCAATGTGAAGCCGCCGTCGATGAACGCCTTTTTCTTCGGGTCATATTCGCGCACGACGGACGCATCGCCGCCGCCCGGCGACAGGCGAACCAGGCAGCGCGTCCCGGACGGCGCGCAGCTGGCGCCGAGGAAAACCCAATTCCTGTGTTCGTCGGCGTCGAGCTTGTCCACATCGAGCAGCACGTTCCAGTGCGGAGAAGCCGTTGCGTAATCGGCCACCGTCGTTTCGCGCCACAGGCCGCGCACATGGGCCTTGTCCTGCCAGAAATTGCGCACAACGCCATTGTGCAGCTCGGGCTCGGGAATGCGGTCGTTGGCGTTGAGCACGGCCAGGATCGCATCGTGATCGATCTGGTACTCGGGGTCGGACTTCAGGGCAGCGAACGTCTTTTCGTTTTGCCCGGCCACCCATTGCAGCGGCTTTGCGCCATGAATGTCCGACAGCCAGAGCCAGGGATCGGGCGAATCCGGCGTGAGGCCGGCGGCCGCCAAAGCCACGCTGGCGGTGCAAATCGCCGCGCCCGCCACGAAAAACAGCTTGCCGCGTGCCATCTTGTTCTTCTCCCCCGGCGCCGGCGGTGATGTTCTTAGAGCCAAAGACGCAAAGTCAACCGCCACTGGCCCCTTTGCGCATGCTCGCCTATATAGGCGCCGGCATGACGGCCTTTCTGAAAATGCATGGACTTGGCAACGATTTTGCCGTGTTCGACGCGCGGCAGGCGCCGCTTGCGCTCGATGCCGCACTTGCGCGCGCCATCGCCGACCGGCGCACGGGTGTGGGTTGCGATCAGGTGATTGTGATCGAGCGCGGCGCGAACGGCGCCGATGCCTTCATGCGCATTTTCAATGCCGATGGCGGCGAAGTGGAGCATTGCGGCAATGCCGCCCGCTGCGTGGGCCGGCTGCTCATGGAAGAGATGGACAGGCCGGAAGTCCGCCTTGCGGTCGCAAACGGCACGATCCTTGTGCGCGATGCGGGCGATGCGATCGTGCGCGTGGATATGGGGCCGCCCGAATTCGACTGGCGCGCGGTGCCGCTTTCGCGCGACATGGATACCAAAGCATTTGCGCTGGATGTGGAGGGAACCGTTCTGGAGGCATCGGCCCTTTCGGTCGGCAATCCGCACTGTGTGCTGTTTGTGGACGATGCCGAACAGGCGCCGGTGGCCGAGCTCGGCCCCAAGATTGAGCGGCACCCGCTGTTTCCCGCGCGCACCAATGTGGAATTTGTCAGCGTGACGGATCGCGGGCACCTGCGCATGCGGGTGTGGGAACGCGGAACCGGAATCACGCGCGCCTGCGGCACCGGCGCCTGCGCGGCAGCTGTGGCCGCGCATCGGCGCGGTCATGTGGATCGCAAGGTGGAGGTGCGGCTCGATGGCGGCGTGCTCACCATCGAATGGCGCGCAAGCGACGGCCACATTGAGATGAGCGGGCCTGCGAGCCTTTCCTACAAGGGCGAAATCGACCTTTCGGGGCTGGAGCGGGCATGAGCGGCCTTGAGATCGTCACCTTCGGCTGCCGGCTGAACGCCTATGAGAGCGAGGCCATTCGCGCCCGCGCAACGCAGGCGGGCCTCGACGACGCCGTTGTTTTCAACACCTGCGCGGTGACGGCGGAGGCCGTGCGCCAGTCCCGCCAGGCCATCCGCAAGGCGCGCCGCGAAAGGCCCGGCGCCCGCATCGTGGTCACGGGATGTGCCGCGCAAACCGAGCCGGACACTTACGCCGCCATGCCGGAAGTGGATGCGATCCTGGGCAACGCCGAGAAGCTGGAGGCGAAGAATTATTCGCGCTTCATCAACGAGCGGGTGCGCGTGAACGACATCATGTCGGTGCGGGAAACCGCGGCCCAGTTCGTCGATTCCTTCGAGGGCCGGGCGCGCGCGTTCCTCCAGGTGCAAAACGGCTGCGACCACCGTTGCACTTTCTGCATCATCCCTTACGGGCGCGGAAATTCGCGCAGCGTGGGCATGGGCGAAGCGGTGGCGGAGGCCCGGCGCCTGGTGGAGGCGGGGTATCCCGAAATCGTGCTGACCGGCGTGGATCTCACGTCCTATGGCGCCGACCTGCCAGGCCAACCCGCGCTTGGCACGCTGGTGCGCAAGATCCTGAAGATGGTGCCGGAGCTGAAACAGCTCAGGCTGTCTTCCATCGATTCCATCGAAGCCGATGCCGAGCTGATGGGAGCGATTGCGGACGAAGAGCGGCTGATGCCGCATTTTCACCTTTCCGCACAATCGGGCGACGACATGATCCTCAAGCGCATGAAGCGCAGGCATTCGCGCAAGGACACGATCCGGTTTTGCGAAACCGTGCGGCGCCTGCGGCCGGAGGCTGCGTTCGGCGCCGACCTGATCGCGGGCTTTCCCACCGAAACCGATGCGATGTTCGAAAACACCCTCGGCCTGGTTGACGATGCGGGTCTCTGCTTCCTGCATGTTTTTCCGTTCAGCCCGCGCAAGGGAACGCCGGCCGCCCGCATGCCGCAGGTTGCGCGCGATGTGGTGAAGGCGCGCGCAAGGCGCCTGCGGGAAAAAGGCGCGCGCGCGCTCAGCGGCCATCTTGCAAAACTAGTGGGCAGCGAACAGATCGTGCTCATGGAGAATGCGCAATCCGCGCGCACGCGCTGCTTTTCGCCTGTCACGCTGGCGGCAGCCGCAAGCGGACCGTTCGTGCGGGTTCGCGTGACCGGTCATGACGGCAAGCGGCTTTTGGCGGATGCCGTTTCATGAGGACCTTTGGCGAAGCCCCGCCGCCGCCCACTTTCTTCGAGCGGCTGAAGGCTGGTTTATCGCGTTCGACGGCGGGCCTGAGCGACGGGCTGATCGGGGTCATCGCCGGCAAGAAGCTGGACGCGGCCACAATCGAAGAGCTTGAAGACGCGCTGATCGGCGCCGATCTGGGGCCGGCGCAGGCGGCGCGGATCGCGGGCGAAATCGCCAAAGGCCGTCACGACGCCATGATCAGCGATTTCGATCTGCGACGGCTTCTGTGCCGCGAAATCGAAAAAGTGCTTGCGCCGGCGGCGAAGCCGCTGGTGGTGGATGGCGGCAAGAAGCCGTTCGTCATCCTGGTCGCCGGTGTCAACGGAACGGGCAAGACCACGACGATCGGCAAGATTGCCAAACGCTTCCGTGATGAGGGCGCCAAGGTTGTTCTGGCGGCCGGCGATACATTCCGTGCCGCGGCCATCGAGCAGCTTCAGGTGTGGGGCGGGCGCGCCGGAGCCGATGTCGTGGCCTCGGCGCCGGGCGCGGATGCCGCGGGCCTTGCCTTTTCGGCGCTCGAGCGCGCCCGGGCGAAGGACGCCGATCTCCTCATCATCGACACGGCCGGGCGCCTGCAGAACAAGGCGGGGCTGATGGCGGAGCTGGAGAAAATCGCCCGGGTGCTCAAGAAGCTCGACCCATCCGCGCCCCACGCGGTTCTGCTTGTGCTGGACGCCACATCAGGCCAGAACGCCATTTCGCAGGTGGAAGCGTTCAAGGCGGCAGTGCCGCTGACGGGGCTGGTGATGACAAAACTCGACGGGACGGCGAAAGGCGGCATCCTGGTGGCGCTGGCCGACAAATTCCGGCTCCCCATCCATTTCATTGGCGTGGGCGAGCAGGCCACCGATCTGCAGCCATTCGATGCACATGCCTTTGCAAGAGCGCTCACGGGGGCCGCATGAGCGGCAAGGCCCGCCCGCGCCTTGGTCGGGCCTTGCGCTCGATGCTGGATCTGGGGCCGCTCGTCCTTTTTTTCGCCACTTACGAGTTCTTCGGCATTTTCGCCGCCACCGGAATATTCATGGCGGCCGTGCTTGCCGCGCTCGGCATCGGCTATGCAATCGAACGGCGCGTTTCGCCCATGCCTGTCTTTACTGCCATTCTCGTTCTCATTTTCGGCGGGCTCACGCTTTATTTGAAGAACGACGTCTTCATCAAGATGAAGCCGACTGTACTCTATGCGCTGTTCGGCGCAATTCTGCTGGGCGGGCTCGGGTTCAACCGGCTCTTCATCAAATATGTCTTTGCCCACGCATTCCAGCTCACCGACGATGGCTGGCGCCAACTCACCTGGCGCTGGGGAATTTTCTTCTTCGCGCTTGCCGTCCTGAACGAGATCGTGTGGCGAAATTTCTCAACGGATTCATGGGTGATCTTCAAGGTCTGGATCATCATCCCGCTCATCTTCCTGTTTGCGCTGACGCAATCGGCCTTCGTTCTGAAACATCAGCTTCCCGGCACGGGGCAAAAGAGCTGACTGCGGCAGCTTCGCGCGTTCGCAATATGTTGCGTTGAGTTTTTGCCGCACACGCAAATTCCGTTTGTCAATGCGGCGACGAATTTCCGACAAAGCTGTTGTCGCGGGATGTTTCGGCGTCTAATCTCTTTCTCGCGGACAGGTCACGACAAGAAACATCCGTCCAGCCGTCCATGCGTTCAGTAAGCTTCGAGCGGGAAGAACCGGACAACCGGCAGGCAAAATTTTTCGTTACGCAGGGGTGCATTCATGACGTCGAGAAGCAGGATGGCGAACGGGGAGTTTGAACTCGCCGCGACGCCGTCGCATCTCATTCGCCGCGTTCAACAATTCCACGGTGACCTGTTCATGCGCGAAGCCGGCGTGCGCGATCTCACCAAGCCGCAATTCACGTTGCTCGTCGCCATCGAGAACAACGAGGGCATCAACCAGACCGCGCTCGTCGAGATGACAGGCATCGACCGGTCAACGGTCGCCGACACCATCCGGCGGCTTCACGAGAAGGGCCTGATTGCGCGCGAGCGCACCGAGAAGGATGGCCGCACCAACGCGGTGTCGCTCACCAACGCCGGCCGCAAGGAACTCCGCCTGGCGCGGAATGCGGCGGACCGGGCGGAAAGAATGTTGCTCGAGCCCCTGCCCCCCAGCGAAAGAGCGCGCTTTCTCAAATACTTGGAGATGATCGCGCAGGCCCATGAAAGCATGCTGGGGACCGAGTCCGGCAAGTTCCGGCGGCGGATGAACCGGCGCGTCAGACCCTGATATCGAGGCTGGACCCCGGCGGCCGGAAAGGCGCGGGCGCGGGCTTTGCCGGCGGCTGATCCTGTTCTGCCGGCGTGGCAGTTGAGGGGGCATCCGGCTTTCCGGTTGCCGAGAAGAGCGGCTCGAATTTGCCATCCGCAGCGGCAAGCGCCGTCGCGAACGCGTCGGTCCCGGGTTTCTGTGCTTTTGCCTGCGCCTGCTGGAGCGCAAGAAGATTCGCCGCGCCGATCTGCATGCCCGGCAAGGTTCCAGAAATTCGTTGCCAAAGCCTGAAGGTCAGCTCTGCCGTGCCGCGGCGATGGCCGGAAGCAACTCCTCGGTCATGACCTGCTCGGTGAGCGGACCCGAGTGCCGTGCACGCACGATGCCGTGGCCATCGATCACGAAGGTTTCCGGCACGTCATAAACGCCCCACTCGATGCCGGCGCGCCCATCCCGATCCAGATCGATCCGGGCGAAGGGGTTGCCGCTTTCGGCCAGAAATGCCCGTGCGCGGGCCGGCGTGTCCTTGTAGACAAGACCGTAAAGCCGCACATCGGGATCGCGCGCCAGCGCCGCGAGCATCGGCGCTTCCTCCCTGCAGGGAACGCACCACGACGCCCAGACATTCAGCACCGTGACATGACCGCTCGAAAGATCCTCGGGCGCAAACGCCAGCGCCCGGGCGTCGAGCGGGGGCAACGATACCCGCGGCGCAGGCTTGCCGATCAGCGCCGAAGGCAATTGGTTGGGCGCGGGGCTTCTGAGGCTGTTGAACAGGACAAAGGCAAGCGCCGCAAAGAATGCCACCGGCAAGATGTAGAGCGCGCGTTTCACAGGCCTTCCTCGTCTCCCACCATGCGCTTGAGCCGCAGCTTGGCCCGCTCATAGCGCACCAGAATGACGAGAACGGCCGCAACCAGCCCGGCCAGGGTGAGGCCATAGGCCGGCCAGACATAGGCCGCATATCCGCCCATGCCCCAGAAGTCAGCCATGGCCATCACCCGACAGCGTCAGCGTGCGGATGCGCCGCTGCATGATCTCGGTGCGGATGCGCAACAGCCAGAGCGTGACGAACAGCAGCGTATAGCCGACCGACATGATGGCAAGAGGCCACAGAAAAACGGGCGCGATCAGCGGGCCGCCCGCGCGGAAGATGCTTTCGCCCTGATGCAGCGTGTTCCACCAGTCCACCGAGAATTCGACGATCGGCAGATTGACCGCGCCTACGATTGCCAGAATCGCGCAGGCCCTGGCGGCGCGCGTTTCATCCTCGATGGCGTTCCACAGGGCGATGTAGGCGAGATAAAGCAGAAGCAGGATGAAGAACGATGTGAGCCGCGCATCCCATACCCAATAGGTGCCCCACATCGGCTTTCCCCAGAGCGAGCCCGTGATAAGTGCAAGAGCGGTGAAGAGCGCTCCGAGCGGCGCCGCGGTCCTGGCGGCGACATCGGCCAGGGGATGGCGGTGGATGAGCGAGATGACCGAGGCCACCACCATGGCCGCATAGACCATCATCGCCGCCCAGGCGGCCGGCACGTGGACGAACATGATGCGCACGGTATCGCCCTGCTGGTAATCGGGCGGCACGACGAACAACGCCAGGTATAGGCCAAGGCACAGCGCCACCGCCGCGCCAATGGCAACCCACGGCAGAACGTCGTAGCTGAACTCCATGAAGCGCTTCGGGTTGGCGAGTTCGAGCATCTTCAGCCCGCAAGATTGAGCCGCACTGCGGCGGCGGCCGCGAACGGCGACAATAGCACCGCTACGAGGGAAAAGGCGGCCAGGAACCACAAGGCGCCATTTGCCACATGGTCTATGGCGGCCAGAACGCCGCCCGCCCCGAAAATCACGGCGGGCGAAAGAAGCGGGAGCACGATCAGCGGCAGGATCAGATTGCCCCGGCGGATGGAGAGCGTGAGGCCCGCCCCGATTGCGCCAATCGCGCTGACGGCGGGCGTTCCGATGGCGAGCGAAGCCACCAGCGCAGGATAGGCCCGATCGGGCAGATTGAACATCAGCGCAAGCAGCGGCGAAACAATGGTGAGCGGCAGGCCGGTGGCAAGCCAGTGACTTGCAATTTTCGCCAACGCCACGCCTTCGAGCGACAGCGGGCCGAGAGCAACGAGATCAAGGCTTCCGTCATCAAAATCGGACTGGAACATGCGGTCGAGCGCGAGCAGGGCAGCCAGCACGGCCGCGACCCACAACACGCCGCCGGCAATGCGGCCAAGAAGCGCCAGATCCGGCCCGGTGCCGAGGGGCACAAGCACCGCCACGCTGGAAAAAAACGCCAGCGCCAGAAATGCGCCGCCGCCAGCGCGGAAGAAGAGGCGCGTGTCACGGACGAGGATGGCGGAAAAGGCGTTCATGCGGCGAGCAACAGCTTTTCGGTCTCCAGCTCAAGCGGTTCATGCGTCGCGATGATCGCCATTCCGCCCTCTGCGCAGTGGCCGCGCACAAGCCCGGCGGCAAGCGCGCGCCCGGCAGCGTCCAGCGCCGAAAGCGGCTCATCCAGAAGCCAGAGCGGACGATCGGAAAGTTTCAGACGCGCGAGCGCCAGCCTTTTCTTCTGCCCGGCCGACAGATATTGCACCGGCAGATCGGCCACCCGCGCCAATGCGACAAGGTTCAGCGCGGCCCCCACATCGGGCTGCCGCACCCCGTAAAGCTGCGCATGGAAGCGAAGGATTTCGCGCGGCGTCATCTGCGCCTTGACGCCATCCTGATGGCCGAGCCAGCCGATAAAGGCGCTGCGCTCCTCGCGCGCGGCAACCGGTTGGCCGTCTTTCATCTCCAGCCGGATTGCCCCTTCTTCCGGCCGCAGAAACCCCGCGATCACGCGCAGGAGGCTTGTCTTGCCCGAACCGTTCGGCCCCTCGACCGTGAGCGCTTGTCCCGCCCGCAGCCGGAAGCCGAGCCCACGGAACACCATCCGCCCCCCGCGCACGCAGGTCAGTCCGTCTGCCTGAATGGAAGAAAGTGCCACCGGGCCTCAATACATGTGCTGGCCGCCGTTGATGGAGAGCGTCGAGCCGGTGATGAAGCCTGCATCGTCCGCCACCAGGAACAGCACACCGCGGGCGATTTCGCTGGCATGCCCCAGACGGCCTACCGGGATTCGCGCCACGATTTTCTCCAGGACGTTTGGCGGAACGGCCGCCACCATGTCGGTATCAATATAGCCCGGCGCAATCGCATTGACGGTGACGCCCTTGGCCGCGCCTTCCTGCGCCAGCGCCTTGGTGAAGCCATGGATGCCGGATTTGGCGGCGGCATAGTTCACCTGCCCGTACTGGCCGGCCTGTCCGTTGATCGAACCGATGTTCACCACGCGGCCGAAGCCGCGTTCCAGCATGCCGTCCCATACCGCCTTGGCCATGTTGAAGCAGCCGCCCAGATTGGTGTCGAGCACTTCGTCCCAGCCCTTGCGCGCCATCTTGCGCATGGTGGCATCGCGGGTGATGCCGGCGTTGTTCACCAGGATGTCCACCGGCCCCAATTGGGCCGTGACCGCGGCGATGCCGGACGCGCACTGGTCGAAATCGGACACATCCCATTTGAAGACGGGGATGCCCGTCTTTTCGCTGAAGGCCCTGGCGCGGTCGTCATTGCCGCAATAATTGGCGGCCACCTTGATGCCCGCATTCTTCAGCGCGACGGAAATCGCTTCGCCGATGCCCCGCGTTCCGCCCGTAACCACCGCAACCCGCGCCATGCATTTGCTCCCTTCAAGGCCTTGTCTTGTTATGGATAATGAAAATGCCGCGAATGCGAGGAGGGGTAAACTGTTGGAATTTTCAGTTCAACTACAATAGTTTGCCTGGAGAACCCTGTGGCGCAGCGCAGCGAAAACCCGCAAGACAAGGCTGGACAGGGCTTCGTTTGCGGTGTGAGGTGTAGCCCATTCCAGGCGCCCCCGAAGAGGTGCCGGCGTGGGGGAAACGTCTAACAAAACGGTCGATCGTGACGGAAGAACGCCCAAAAGCGGAACCGGTTGTCATCAAGAAATACGCGAACCGGCGCCTCTACAACACCGAGACCTCGTCCTATGTCACGCTCGACCATCTGGCGCAGATGGTCAAGGACGGGGTGGACTTCGAGGTGCATGATGCGCGGACCGGCGAAGACATCACCAAGCAGGTGCTGACCCAGATCATCTTCGAGGAAGAGGCCAAGGGACAGAACCTTCTTCCGATCCAGTTCCTGCGCCGGCTGATCCGTTTTTACGGCGACTCCATGCAGGCCTTCGTGCCCGGCTATCTGGACATGAGCATGGAAAGCTTTGCGAAGAACCAGGAAGCCATGCGCAACCGGCTCGCGGAAGCCTTCGGCGGGGGCACGCAGGCGCTGGAGAACCTCACCCGCCAGAACCTCGCCATGTTCGAGCGCGCCATGAAAATGTTTTCGCCCTTTGCCCCGGGCAAGGGCGGCGAAGGCGAACAGGCCAAGTCCACCAACGGCGCCCAGACCAAGCCGGCGCAGCCCCAGACCGAAGAGATCAACGAGCTGAAAAGCGAAATCGAGGCGATGCGCCGGCAACTGGCGGAACTGGCGCAACGAAAATAGCGGCTATTGCCTCGACCATTCCGGATCGAGCCGCGGCTCGCCGAAGTGATAACCCTGGAAGTAATCCACCCCGAGCTTTTTCAGAAGCTCGGCTTCGGCCTGCGAACCGACCCATTCGGCGACAGTCCTCAGGTTGAAATTCTTGGCCAGATCCACAAGCGTGCGGACGAAGATCTGGTTGTCGGGAGAGGCTTCCAGACCTTTCACATAGGCGCCGTCGATCTTGACCATGTCCACCCGCAACATCTGCAGATTGCGGAACGAGGTATAGCCCGCGCCGAAATCGTCGATCGCGACCTTGCAGCCCATTTCGCGCAGACGTGAGATGAAGCGGGCGTTCTCCTCGAAATCGTGCAGCGCCGCCGTTTCGGTGAGCTCCACGATCATGCGGGGGGCCACCTCGTGATTGGCGCGAATGTAATTGACGAAGGATTGCAGCCATGACGGATCGCCGGCGGTCGTGCCGGACACGTTGACCGCGAGGGAGATGTCGCGATGGTCGTAAAGCTCCGCCACCGTCATTTCCAGCGCGCGGCGGTCCACCAGGCGCACCAGGCCCAGCTGCTCGGCGGCCGGGATGAAGTTGTTGGCGGACACGATTTCGCCGCCGGGGCGCACCATCCTGAGCAGACATTCGTAATGCACAGGTTTTCCGCTTGCGGCGGACACGATCGGCTGATAGGCGAAGACAAGCCGGTTGTCGTTCAGCGCTTCCACCACCTGATCGGCGATGGCCATGAGCCTGAGCCGCGCGGTTTCGCGCTGGGGCGACTTCACATAGATCTGGAATCCGTCGCGGCCGGTGGCGCGCGCGCGATCGAGCGCTTCTTCGGCGCGCAGCATGGCTTCCTGGCTCGACGAGGCGCCCGACGGCAGCAGCACCGCGCCGACCGATATGGTGGCCGACACCATGCCGGAGCGCGTGTCGATCACCTCGCGGCGCACCGCGGCGCGCAAGCGCTCGGCCACGCGCGGCAGTTCGCTTTCCTTGCAATCGACCAGGATGAGGCCAAGCTTGTTGCCCGCGGTGCGGCCGACGACATCGCGCATGCGAAGCGAACGCGCCAACCTTTCGCCCACCGCCACGATCACCTCGTCGGCGGCATCAAAGCCGTAGGTTTCGTTGATCATCGCGAGCCGGTCGATCGAGGCCACGAGATAGGCGCAATTCCGCTCCTCGGCGGCGGCGGCTTCGATGGCCTTCGCAAGCTCGCCGCGCAGCGAGGTGCGGTTGAGATGGCCCGTCAGTTCGTCGCGCGTGGCCAGATAGGTCAGCCGCTGCATCTCGCGCTTTTTTTCGGTAACGATGCGCAACATTCCGGTGATGCGTTCGGCCTGCCCGCCGGCATTGGCCATGCGCACGCCGCACATTTCGAACCAGGTTGCTCCCAGCGCCGAAGTTACTTCGAAATCCAGCTCGAAGCCGGTTTCTCCGCGCAGCGGCCGGTTGATGATCGCATCGAGTTTTTCGCGGCCTTCCACGCAAAGCCACGCCCGAAAACATTCGCCCTGCTTCAGCCGCTCGGGCGAAGAATGAAGCGAGAGGATTTCGGAGGCGCCGTCCCACACGATGCGGTCGTCGGACAGCGTCCAGTCGAAAATGGCCTGGCGCGCGCCAGCCAGCGCAAGCCTGAGACGTTCAGCTTCCTGGACAGCCGACAACGACTCGAGGCCACGGACAGGCTTCTTCTGAAGCGTCTGGCTTCCCACAATCCACCATTTCCCCGGCCGCATTTTTCTGGGCCTTGGGAACGATCATGCCGGGCGCGAATTAAAAAAGTCGAAACTGATGAGGCAGTTGGCCGCCAAGACAGGGGGCGGCGCGCCCTTTGCGTTAAGACACGGTTATGATGGGTCGCGGCCATTATCCGATTTCCGGGCGCAGTCTGGCGCCGGTGGCGCGTTTTGCGTTGCGGCCCGCGGAAAAAAGCGCCAGGACCGCCAATTTCCATGGTGAACGCGACGCTCGCCAACCGGCAGTCGCAACGGCCGGCCCTTCGCGCGCTTGTGCCGGACTGTGCCGTTTTGAAGCACGCACCGACGCGCCGGTTTGGAACGGGCTTGAGCAACCATCGGCCTTTGCGGCCCAGGTGCTGGCGCAAGGGCTTGAGCTCAAGGGGCGGGACGCCTCAGGGCTTGCGCAATATGCCGGTGTCCTTCGCGCTCCGCTTGCCCGACTTTTCGATCAGTTGGCCTGACCGCAAGAGCAGAAACGAAAATCCCAGAAGCGACACGGCCGTGAACAGCGCCAGGCCGCCCGGGCTCGACGCAAGCCAGGCGCCGGCGCCGGCAAGAAGGGCAAGCGCGGCCACACAAAGATAGGCTGCATCGAGCGCTGCCGCCTTTGCGCCTGCAAACCCCATGAAAAGAATCGTTGCCGACGACAGCGCGAGGGGAATGAGCGCGAACGGCACCGCATTCATCATGACGGCCGCCATGGCGCAGAAGAATCCGGCAAGCAGCACGCAGGCGGCAAGCCAGGGCCGCGCGGGCCGCGCGAAGGTTTCTGCCAGCGTCAGGACCAATGCCGGCGGCGCCATCGCGCTGGCCAGAAGCGCAACCATTCCGGCAAAGGAACGCATGGATGCTTGCGTATCCGCAAACGAAACGGCCTGCGCCACGGCAAGAGCCAGATACAGCGCAGCTGCAAGGCGCGCATAACCGCGCGCATCGCCGTTTGCGCGCGCCGCCGCCAGCATCAGCACAAGGGCGGCACAGAACAGCACCAGCGCGAAGGCTGCGTCCGAGTAGGGGGTACCAGTCATGAACATCCGGGCCTTCGGCGCGCAGCCTAAAGGATCAGCGGCCGGAAGCCGAACGTTTCAGTTCCGCGGCGCCGATCACGCGCCCATAGCCGCCCTGCTGCAGCACCACGGCAACATCGTCATAAGGCCCGGGAAATTCATGTCGAGGCATGGCAATGGAAACCGAGTCGCCCTTCCAGGGCCCAAGCGTACGCACGTCGCGCACGATGTTGCGGTATGTCAGCTTGCGCCCCTGATTTTCGCCCGCGCCGATATCGGCCGTGCCGTGCGACAGGATATGGAACATCCAGATCGTTGCATCGGTCCTGATTTTTGGCGAAGCGCCGATGACCACGCGAAGATAATCCGGCGTCTCGCTCACATCGACCGGAACGTTTGTCATGTCGGCCTCGCGCGTCTCGATGGCCCACATGACCTTGGCCTGGCGGCTGCCCACCACGTCGTCAACGCCGTCGATGATCATCTGTGGCGTATAGACGCCGCCGCGGCCCATCACATTCGCATAGGATTCCTGGCGGTGCGTGTTGCTTTCGGTGCCGTAGGTATCCTTCCAGCCCAGCATGTCCCAGTAGGTCACGGGAAGCGTGAGCGCCAGGACATCCTTGCGGCTCGCAAGCTGCGCCAACAGCGCATCGGCCGGCGGACAGGAGTTGCAGCCCTGGCTTGTGTAAAGCTCCACGACCACAGGCCGCGGCGGGCTCGCGCCGGCGCCGGCCTGTGCCGCGGCGATGGCAGAAACTGCCACAGCGGCTGCGAAAATCCCGTGAAATTTCATCCCCCGAACATAGGGCCTGGTGCCCCTGTCCTCCACTCACTTCGCCTTGAACCCCGCCATTATGCGCTGCTTCGGCGCGCGAGGGAATTATGCCGCGAGAAGATTGCGGACCATGAAGGGCAGGATGCCGCCGTTCTCGAAATAGCTGATTTCATCGGCGGTGAGGATCATCAGATGCAGCGGAAGCTCGGCATCGGCCCCATCGGGATAGTGGATTGTGGCGATGATCTTCGCGCGCGGCGAAAGTTTGCCCGACAGACCGGGAATATCGATCGTTTCGCGGCCGGTCAGGGCATAATCGCGCCGTGTCTTGCCATGTTCGAAGACCAGCGGCGCGATGCCCATGCCGACAAGATTGGAGCGATGGATGCGCTCGAAACTTTCGGCAATTACCGCGCGAACGCCCTGAAGCTTGGGACCCTTTGCCGCCCAATCGCGTGAAGAGCCGGTGCCATATTCCTTGCCCGCAATCACCACCAGCGGGACGCCATCCTTCTGGTAGCGCATGGCCGCATCGAAAATGGACATCTCTTCGCCAGGCGCCTGGGCGCCGGCATAGTAGATCGTGTTGCCGCCTTCCCTGCCGCCCATCATCTCGTTCTTGATGCGGATGTTGGCGAATGTGCCGCGCACCATCACTTCGTCGTTGCCGCGGCGCGAGCCATAGGAATTGAAATCGGCATAGGCCACGCCGCGTTCCATCAGATATTTGCCGGCCGGACTGTCCTTCTTGATGGAACCGGCAGGGCTGATGTGGTCGGTGGTGATGGAATCGCCGAAAAGCGCCAGGATGCGCGCGCCCCTGATATCGGAGGGAGGCGTGACCTGGCGCGCCATGCCGTCGAAATAGGGCGGGTTTTTCACATAGGTCGAGCGCTTGTCCCAGGCATAGGTCTTGCCCTTGCCGACCTTGATCTTCCGCCAGTTTGGTGTGCCTTCAAACACGTTGGAATAGCGCGCGCGGAACGCCGAAGGCTTGAGCGACTTGCGAATCGTCTCGGCGATTTCCTTCGGGCTCGGCCAGATGTCTTTCAGATAGACGGGCCGGCCTTTTTTGTCGGTGCCCAGCGGCTCCTGCGTCAGGTTTTTCGTCATGGAACCGGCAAGCGCATAGGCCACCACGAGCATGGGCGAGGCCAGATAATTGGCGCGCACCTGCGGATGCACGCGCCCTTCGAAATTACGGTTGCCCGAAAGGACCGCGGCGGCGACCAGATCGCCATCGGTGACCGCCTTCGCCACGGGATCCGGCAAGGGCCCCGAATTGCCGATGCAGGTCGTGCAGCCATAGCCCACCAGCTCGAAGCCGAGCTTGTCGAGATATCTGCCCAGGCCCGATTTCGCATAATACTCGGTGACAACCTGGCTGCCCGGCGCCAGCGATGTCTTGACCCAAGGCTTGGGCTTCAGTCCGCGCTCGACAGCCTTCTTCGCGAGCAGTCCCGCGCCGATCATCACGGAGGGATTGGACGTGTTCGTGCAGCTTGTAATGGCCGCGATGACAACGTCCCCATGACCGATATCGGCGTCCATGCCCTCGAGCTTCACGCGCCTGGATTCATCGCCCTGCTTGGCGAAGGTGGTGACGAGCGCTTTGGAGAATTCTTCCGCGGCCCTGGCCAGCGGCACGCGATCCTGCGGACGCTTTGGGCCCGCCAGGCTCGGCTCCACGGTCGAAAGATCAAGCGACAGGGTGTCGGTGAACACCGGCTCTTCGGCCCTGGAGCTGCGGAACAGCCCTTGCGCCTTGGCATATTTTTCAACCAGCGCCACGCGCTGGGCTTTTCGCCCGGTGGCCTTGAGATAGCGGATGGTTTCCGCATCGATGGGGAAAAACCCGCAGGTGGCGCCATATTCCGGCGCCATATTGGCGATCGTGGCGCGATCTTCGAGCGCAAGCTCATCGAGGCCGGGCCCGGTGAACTCCACGAATTTTCCCACCACGCCTTTCTTGCGCAGCATTTCGGTGACGGTGAGCACAAGGTCGGTGGCGGTGACGCCTTCGCGCAATCTGCCGCTCAACCGGAACCCGATCACTTCGGGTATGAGCATCGAAATCGGCTGGCCGAGCATGGCCGCTTCCGCTTCGATTCCGCCCACGCCCCATCCCAGCACGGCAAGCCCGTTGATCATGGTGGTGTGGCTGTCGGTGCCCACGAGCGTATCGGGAAAGGCGTATTCTACCGTCTTCTTTCCTTCCCTGATCTTGCGTGTCCACACCGTCTGGCCGAGATATTCGAGATTGACCTGGTGGCAGATGCCGGTGCCGGGCGGCACCACGCTGAAATTGGCGAACGCCTGCTGGCCCCAGCGCAGGAAGGCGTAACGCTCTCCGTTGCGCTGATACTCAATCTGCACATTGCGCTTGAAGGAATCGGGGCGGCCGAACACATCCACCATCACCGAATGGTCGATCACCAGATCTACTTCGGCGAGCGGATTGATTTTTTCCGGATCGCCGCCGAGGTTTTTCATTGCATCGCGCATGGCGGCGAGATCCACGACGGCCGGAACGCCGGTGAGATCCTGCATCAGCACCCGCGCGGGGCGAAACGCGATCTCGCGTTCAGAGGACCGTTTATCCAGCCAGGCGGCCACGGCGCGGATGTCGCTTGCGGTGACCGATACGCCGTTCTCGTAGCGGAGGAGATTTTCCAACAGGATCTTCAGGGAATAGGGAAGACGGGAAATACCCTTCAGTCCGTTCTTCTCGGCGGCCGCGAGGCTGAAATAGACATAGGATTTGCCGTTTACGGTCAGCGTTTTGCGGGATTTGAAGGTGTCGGGGTTGGCCACGGGGATTGCCTCGCGCGTAAAGTGGCGCCGTTTTAGTCCTGTTCGGCTGGCAAAGTGAAGGGAGATGCGGCTATGCGCGCAAGCGTGCTGATCGAGCGCGACGGACCGGTGACAACCGTGATTCTGAACCGCCCGGATGTGCGCAACGCCGTGGACCGCCCCACGGCGAAAGCGCTGGCCGAGGCGTTCCTGCAATTCGAAAACGACCAGGGCGCAAACGTCGCCGTACTGTGGGGCGCGGGCGGCACATTCTGCTCGGGCGCCGACCTGAAAGCCGTTGCTGCCGGCCGCGGGAACCTCACAGTTCCGCCCGCCGATCCGCCTGATTGGCTCGACGTCGGCGCGCCGATGGGGCCGACGCGCCTTCGCCTTTCCAAGCCCGTCATTGCAGCGGTCTGCGGCCATGCCGTGGCAGGCGGACTGGAACTGGCGTTGTGGTGCGATCTGCGCGTGGCCGAGCAAAGCGCCGTCTTCGGTGTGTTCTGCCGCCGATGGGGCGTGCCGCTGATTGACGGCGGCACGGTGCGCCTGCCGCGCCTTATCGGGCAATCGCGCGCTCTCGACATGATTCTGACGGGCCGCGGCGTCGGCGCGGCGGAAGCCCTTGCCATGGGACTTGCAAACCGCGTGGTGCCCGATGGCGAAGGCCGGATGGCTGCCGAAAAGCTGGCGCATGAGATCGCGCGCTTTCCCCAAACCTGCCTGCGGGGCGACCGGTTGTCTTCATACGAACAATTCGATCTGGATTTTCCGAAAGCCATGGCCAACGAATTCGCGCACGGAATGAAAACGCTGCAAAGCGGGGAATCGCAGAGGGGCGCGGCACAATTCGCAAAAGGTCATGGCCGCGGCGGGCGTTTCGACGACATCTGACTCCATAATATTGCCCTATTCGCCAGCGATAAGGCACATGCCTGTGGGGGCCGTGCAGGCCAAAAGCCTTGCGCGCGAACGAGATTGCAAAACGAGAAAAGACGGCGATGCGAAAGCCTGTTCTAGCGTTCGCGGCAGGTCTGATGCTGATGGGCGCGCCGGCGCTTGCCCAGGATGCCGCCGGCGGGCTTGCGCTCGACCGCATTGCCGACATCGAATCCGGCACCTACATCGCCGGCGACAGCGTGAAGTTCACGCTCGTCGCACACAACAGCGATTTTCTCCTGCGCTTCGACAACGATCCGGAAGTTTTCGTGCTCTATCCGGTGCGCGCATCGTTCGGCGGGCGCGTCCTGAAATATGATTCCGGCGCGACTGCCATGCAGGTGAGCGGCTGGGGCGGAATCACGCTCTATACCGATGCGGCGCCGAACGGCCTGCCCGCCGTGCGCAACGGCGATGCTCCGCCGATCGCCCCGCAGCAGGTTTCGCTGCATCTGATGCAGAGCGCGGCATCCGACGAGGCCGACGGACTTGCCTATACGCGCCAGATCAGCATCAACTTCGCGGCCGACTGGAACATGCTCGCGGCCGATGCGAATGCGCGCGCCTGGGCTTTCGATGCGATGGAAAATACCGTGCGCGGCCTTGCGCGGCTGGCCGCCAGCAAGACGGCGCGGCAGGCCATTGCATCGCATGTCGCCACCGTGGAAATGGCGCAAGGCTCCCACCCCACGCTCTCGCTGAATGGAAAGCGGCTGATCGTTACCTTCAGCCCGTCGAACGGCTATGAGGGCCGGGCGTCTTCGCGCGCGATTTCCCGCGCGCTGGCCAAGCTGCTGAAGGTTCCCGAGAAGAACAGCTAGGGCGACAAGGCAAACGGATTGGAGGCGCCCTTCATCACCAGGGCGCGGATGCCCGACGCGACAGAGCGGGCATCGTCGAGCGCGTTGTGCCGCCGGCCGGCGAACGCAACGCCCGCGCGCGGACCCACATCGCAGGCATGCATCCGGGCCGTGTTCATGCCGTGGTCCGCAAGCCAGGGAACGATGTTGCGATAAGGCGGCAGGGGCGGCGCATCCCCGATGCCGTAGAGCCGCATATTTTCGGTGAACACGAGATCGTCGCGGCCAAACGCGAACACGGGCGCTTCCCCCGCGAATTCGACGAAGCGCCCGTACGCGGCGAGGAAATCCACGCCGCGCGCGGCGACCTCGGAATTGGTGATGCCGGTGAGCGTCTGGAAGTAATCCGACAGCGTTGCATTGAGCCGGGGCTTCACAAGCACGTCGAGAGATGCTTCCTCCTCAAGCGTTGCCGCGTTGAGGCGCACTGCGCCGATCTGCACCAGCTCCTTGAATTCGCCGGGGCCGAGCCACCGGCGCTGGAGCGAACCTTCCCAGCTTGTGAATTCGAGATCGAAAACAACGGCGTGGGGAATCTGTGGAATTCTTGACATTTCTGAAAACGAATCGGCCGGGCTCACGCTATTAAGACTTTCTTAACATTCCGCGCCGAGCGTGCGCGGGGGCAGAAGGATCGTCCACATGACGGGGCAGCAAGCCAGAAATATCGCAACTTTGCCAGAAGCGCGGCCGGAACGGATGTCGCCGCAGGACAGTCTGGCGCGCCTTGCCGCCCTGCACGACGAAGCCGAAGAAACGGCGGTGCTTGCCAATCTGCTGGGCCGGATTCCTTATGCGGCGGCGACGCTGGGAACATTCACGGTCATTACGGTTCTTGTCGCCGGAGTCGGCGCGTCTCTTGCCGAGACCGTCGTATGGCTTCTCTTCGCGGCCGGCGCGGTTGCGGCGCTGATGCGGGTTTATGCCAATGCCATTCGCACGCCGTTCGAGCGCGCCGCGCTCAGAAACTTTCACGAAGATACGAAGTCGGTCATGCTGTATGCGGGCTTTGCCTGGGGCGCGGGCGCCTTTCTGTCGCTTCCTGTCGCAACGTCTCCGATCATGCTTGCAGTATTCGCCGGCGGCATCGTGGCCGTCATGGCGCTTCTGACTCGCGATCGCGCGCTTGCGATCGCCTTTGGCCTGCCGGCCACCGCACTGCCGGCGGCCGCCTCAATCTTGCGGCCGCTTGCGGCAGGCGCCGCGGGGCTTGGCCTTGCGCTCGCGACCGGTTTTGCGGTGCTGGTTGCGGCTCATGTCGCCATCCTGCTGGCGCGGCGTTCGCGCGGTGTTCCCAGACTGGCCGACCTGCCGCTTAACTGAATGCCCGGAAAATTCCCCATTTCCCACCTTCCGGTCGGGCCGTCCGGGGGGTAGTTTCCGCCCGCATTTCAAACGGCACTTCCGCCGTCTTGCCTGCTTCAGTGGACCGCCATGAGACCCGATAGAGCCGTTGCCGCACAGCCGGACCCGGCCGATGCCGCCGTTCAGGCGGAGGAAGACGAAAAGAAAGCCGCCAGCCTGCTGATATCGGCGTCGGCCCTGCTGAAGAAAGGCGAGCCCGCAGTCGCAGCGTTCTTCGACGCGCTCTATCGCAATGCTGCGCCCGACGACATTCTTCCCTATTCGCCGGAGGCGCTGGCGTTTCTTGCGCAGGCGGTGTTCGCGCGCACGGCGGTGCGCAAACCCGGCGAAACGCTGATCGATCTGTTCTCGCCGCAGAGCGAAAGCAGGGCTTATGGCCAGAACGATCTGGTGCTGATTGCCGTCAACGACGACATGCCGTTCCTGTTCGATTCGCTTGTCGGCGAGATGACGGCCCACGGAGCGCGCGCCCGCGCGATGTTCCATCCCGTCATTCCGGCCGCACGCGACGAAAACGGCCGCCGCTGCGACAGGCCCGCCTCGCTTCGCGAGAGCGTGATCGTGATGCTGCTGGATCCGATGGCGGACGAGGCCCGCAAAGCTGCGCTGGTTGCGGGCGCGCGCAACATGTTCGCGCAGGTGCGGGTGGCCGTGCGCGACTGGCACAAGATGGTCGCGCGCATGAAGGAGACGATTGCCGGCCTTCAGCAGCACCCGCCGAAGATTTCCGCCAAGGAGCTGAACGAGAGCACGGCGTTCCTGCAATGGCTGTGCGACAACCATTTCACGTTTCTCGGCTGCCGCGACTATCACTACAGCGACACCGATATCGGCAGGCTCGATCCGGTTTTCGAATCCGGCTTGGGCGTGCTGGCCGATGCGTCGGCGCGCGTTGTCCAGCGCGGCGAGGACCGCGGCCTTCTTTCCGCCGAGGCGCGCGAGTTCCTGAAGCTGCCGACGCCGCTCATCATCACCAAGTCGAACGAGCGCAGCGTCGTGCACCGCCGCGCACATATGGATTACATCGGCGTCAAGCTGTTCGACAGGAACGGCAAGCTTACCGGCGAGCGCCGCTTCGTGGGCCTGTTCACCTCCAGCGCCTACAGCAGGCGGCCGTCGGACATTCCGCTTCTTCAGCTGAAGGTCGGCAACGTGATCGCGCGCGCGGGCTTCGCCCCCGACAGCCATGACGGCAAGGCGCTGGCCCACATCCTCGACACCTTCCCGCGCGACGAGCTTTTCCAGATCAACGAAGACGAACTCTTCGCGATGGCGATGGGGATCCTCAAGCTGGGCGAGAGGCCGAAGGTGCGCGTGTTCCTGCGCATCGACCGCTTCGACCGCTTCGTCTCCGCGCTCGTTTTCGTGCCGCGCGACCGTTATGACACCGCCGCGCGGGAGAAAATCCACGCCATTCTCGCCCGCGCCTTCGACGGCCGGATGTCGGCCGCCCAGCCGATGCTCGATGAATCGACGCTTGCCCGCGTGCACTACATCGTGGGCCGGCACGAAGGCCCGCGCCCGGTGGTGCATGTGCACGCGCTGGAAGAGGAAATCCGCAACGCCATCCGCACCTGGGACGACGGATTCGTCTCCGCCCTGATCGCGGCGCATGGCGAGGCCGAGGGCCGGCGCATTTTCCAGACCCAGAACGCGGCGTTCGGCGCGCGCTATCGCGATGCCTTTGCGCCCGAAGAAGCCGTGCGCGACCTTGGCGAATTGCAGGCGCTGGCGAGCAGGACGGAAGGGCTCGCCATCAAGGCGCGCGCCTATCGCCACAGGGACGACGCCGCGGGCGCCCTTCGCCTGAAGCTTTACGTGCTCGGCAACATGTTGCCGCTTTCGGCTTCGCTGCCGGTGTTCGAGAATCTGGGCCTGCGCGTCATCGCCGAGGACAGCTATCCGGTTTCGCTGAAGTCGGGCGGCGGCTGGGCGGGCGAAGCCGCCGTGCTCGATTTCCTGATGGAGCGCAGCGACGGGCGCGTCGCGGAGCTGGAGGAAATCCGGCAGCCGCTCGAAGACGCCTTCCACGCCATCGTTTCTGGCTGGGCGGAAAGCGACGGCTTCAACCGGCTTGTCATCGGCGCCGAACTTTCCTGGCGCGACATCACGATCCTGCGCACCTGCGCGAAGTATCTGCGGCAGGCCGGCATCGCCTTCAGCCAGGAGTACATGGAGCAGGCGCTGTTCCGCAATCCCGACATCGCGGGACTGCTGGTGGAGCTGTTCTATGCGCGCAATGATCCCGCCGCCGGAAAGAACCGCGATGCGCGCGTCGAGGACCTGCGCAGGAAGATCGACGCGGCGCTCAACGACGTGCAGAGCCTGGACGACGACCGGATCATCCGGCGCATGCGCAATGTCATCGACTGCGTGCTGCGCACGAATTTCTGGCAGCGCGACGAACAAGGAAACCCCTTCCCCTATCTCGCCGTCAAACTCGACAGCCACAGGCTTGACGAACTGCCCGCGCCGCGGCCGCTTGTGGAGATATTCGTCTATTCGCCGGAAATGGAAGGCGTCCATCTGCGCTTCGGCAAGGTGGCGCGCGGCGGCATCCGCTGGAGCGACCGCCGCGAGGATTTCCGCACCGAGATTCTGGGCCTTGTGAAGGCCCAGCAGGTGAAGAACGCCGTCATCGTGCCGGTGGGCGCCAAAGGCGGATTTTATCCCAAGCGGATTCCGCCCAACGCCACGCGCGAGGAAGGACAGGCCGCCGGGATTTCCGCCTACAAGGTTCTGATCAACGCGCTTTTGAACCTGACGGACAACATCCATACCGACGGCAGCATCGTGCCGCCAAAAGACGTGATCCGGCACGATGGCGACGATCCCTATCTCGTGGTCGCCGCCGACAAGGGAACCGCGAGCTTTTCCGACATCGCCAACGGCATTGCCGAAGCCAAGGGCTTCTGGCTGGGCGATGCGTTCGCATCCGGCGGAAGCCACGGCTACGACCACAAGAAGATGGGCATCACCGCCAAGGGCGCCTGGGAGGCGGTGAAGCGGCATTTCCGCGAAATGGGCCGCGACATCCAGAGCGAGCCTTTCACCTGCATCGGCGTGGGCGACATGTCGGGCGACGTATTCGGCAACGGCATGCTGCTTTCGAAGACGACGAAGCTTCTGGCCGCGTTCGACCACCGGCACATCTTCCTTGATCCCGATCCCGATCCGGAAAAATCCTGGAGCGAGCGCAAGCGCATGTTCGATCTGCCGCGCTCCAGCTGGGCCGATTACGACAAGACGCTGATCTCCAGAGGCGGCGGGATTTACGCGCGCACGCTGAAGGAAATTCCCCTTTCCGCCGAAGTGAAGAAGCTGACCGGGCTTGCCCGCGACAAGGCTTCGCCGGCCGAGCTGATGAAGGCGCTGCTCAAGGCCGAGGTGGACCTGTTGTGGTTTGGCGGCATCGGCACATTCGTCAAATCGCACACGCAGAACAATCTGGAAGTCGGCGACCGCGCCAACGACGCGATCCGCGTGGACGGACGGGATGTGCGCGCCAAAGTGATCGGCGAAGGCGCAAACCTGGGCTGCACGCAGTTGGGGCGCGTGGAATATGCGCTGAAAGGCGGCCGCATCAACACCGACGCCATCGACAATTCGGCCGGCGTGGACACCTCCGACCACGAGGTGAACATCAAGATCATGTTCAGCGGCCCCATGCGCCGGGGCGAGATCACGCCGGAAGAACGCGACCGGCTTCTGGCGGACATGACCGACGACGTGGCCCGCCATGTGCTGCAGGACAATTACAACCAGACGCTGGCGCTGTCGGTTGCCGAATCGCGCGCGCCGAACGATCTTGACGCGCATGCCCGCTTCATCCGCGATCTGGAACGGCGCGGAAAACTGGACCGCGCGGTGGAATTCCTGCCCGATGACGAAGGCCTGCGGCAGCGCGCCCAGGCCGGCAAGGGGCTTACGCGGCCGGAACTTGCCGTGCTTCTGGCCTACGCCAAGCTCGATCTCGATGCGGAGCTGGCGCAAAGCAACCTTCCGGACGAAGCCTATTTCGCGTCCGAGCTGACCGGCTATTTCCCGGAGGCGGCCGTGACGCGGTTTCCCGCAGAGCTGATGCACCACCGGCTGCGCCGCGAGATCATCGCAACGGTGCTGTGCAACAAGATCGTCAATCTGGGCGGCCCGGTCTTCGTGCACCGGCTGAAGGAAGTTTCCAGCGCGAGCGCAGCCCGCGTGGCGCGCGCCTTTGTGGTGGCCGACGGCGCCTTCGAACTTGCGACGCTGAAAATGCGCGTGGACGGGCTCGACCTGAAGGTGCCGGCCGCGCTGCAGACCCGGATGTATGCGGAGATTGCCGAATTCCTGCGCCGGCTGGGCCTGTGGTTCATCACCAATGTGCCGGCCAATGCGGACCTGGCCGACACGGTTGCGCTCTATCGCAAGGGCGTGACGGCCCTGCGCGGCACGTTTTCGACGCTTGTGTCGCAATATGAGCTGGAAGCCACGCTGGCGCGCATCAAGGACATGGAAGATGCCGGCGTGCCGCACGACATCGCCGACGACGTGGGGGCGCTTCCCCTGTGGGTCACGGCGCCCGAGATTGCGCAGCTTGCCCATGCGCGCAAGCTCGATATCGACCTGGTGGCAGGGGCCTATTTCGCGGTGGGCAATACCGTTGGGCTCGACCGCCTGCGGGGCCTCGCTTCCCGCATCAGCGCCAGCGAGCACTGGGACAGGCTTGCCATCCGGCGGCTGACCGACGACCTGTTTGCGGGCCAGCGCGCGCTGACCGCGCAGGCGCTGTCATCGGTCGCAACGCCAAGGGGAAAGCGCGCCGAGGGCGCGGCCATCGTGCAGGCGTGGGCGGAAAAACACGCCGACGCGCTTGCCCGCACCAAGAGCTTTCTCGCCGAACTGGAACGCACGGGCGATCTTTCCATCGCCAAGCTCACGCTCGCCAACAGCCAGATCCACGAACTGGCCGCGCACTGACTGCCACAATGGGAAAGCTGCCCTACGCAGACAACCTGTCGGTCGACCTGCACAAATTGGCCGATTACTGCCTCGACCCGGCCCATCCGCGCGGAAAGCACAAGGCGCGCGTTTTCCGCGATGCCTTGGGGATCGGACAAGGCGACGCTGCCTGGTTGCGCGATCAGATATTGGCTGGCGCCGCCCAAAGTGAGGCTTTTGCGTTGTCATTCGACGAATTCGGCCGGCGATGGCGCGTTGACCTGCCAGTGAAACATCGGGCCAAGTCTGCTACAATCAGAACTGTCTGGATATTGCGATCCGGCGAGACCACCGTTCGCTTTGTCACCTGTTGGGTGCTTTGATGACTCGGAAAAATCATCTTCCCTCGGTTCTGGATGTCGTTGCACTTCTTGCCGATCGTCCGAAGGACCGTCTTGCGCGGGGACAGGTCGGCACTGTCGTCGAGCTGTTGAAAAGCGACACGGTGCTCGTCGAATTCAGCGACGACAATGGCAAAGCCTATGCCATCGTTCCTTGCGCCGCTTCCGACCTTATCGTGCTGCACTATCTGCCGCAGGCGGCTTAGCTTCTAAATTCCGGCCTTTTTCCGCCGCGGGATTTCGATGGCGAAGACCCAGGCATTGCCGATGGACAGATAAAGGCAGGCGATCTCTGCCGGCATCAGCCAGTAAAGCCCGCCGCCCCATTGCAGGATCATGCTCAAGCCCGCCACGACGGGAAGCAGAATGGCCGACAGCGCGATCGTGCGGCGCACGCGCCGCGGCCATTTGGAGCCCAGCACATGCGATTGCTCGTCCTCGCGGAAATTGTAGGCAAACGCCAGGATGCCCGTGAGAAACGCAAGACCCGTGACGACGAATTCCACGCCCAGAACCGTTGCGGACTGGCCGGGCACAAGCCCGAACAATCCGATCACCAGCGCCTCGAACTGCAGATAAAGCGCGGTGAAGGCCCGGTTGAGATAGCCGGATGCGGAGAGCACATGCTCAAGGCTGATGGTCAGCCCCACAAACAGAAGACCCGCCAGCGTGGCGCTGACCGGGGCAACCGTGAGAAACCAGTCATGCCATGCCGGAATGTCGTTCGCGCTCATTGCCTGCCCCCGATCGCCAATTATGCCGCCGGCCGCGCGATTCATACAAATCAAGGCGGACCGCGCCTTGCCTTCGGCTTTTTGCGGCACGCCGGTTTCGCCATTGACGGCCTCCGGCACACCGGTTTTCGCCCCAGGCTGCGCAAGACAGGCCGATAAGAACGGCCTGCACATGTCCGCCTCAGGTTGAAGCGCCTGGCGGGCGCGGGACCGCGGCCCTGTTTCATGCCGCCCACGAGCACCTTCGCTTTCTACCGCCCCGGTCTTTGCGCACCGGCCATATTCGTGGGGAGAAGGTCCGAACCGGCGGCTCGCGAACCGCCGGGGCCTTCGTCCAAAGCGTTGCGCTCCAGAGGAATAAGGCCGGCCGCAGGGATGCACGTGAGCTTGCACCCGAGACCTGTATGTTCTCACGCTATCTTCGCAACATGGGCTTTCAATTCTCCAGAATCATCTCCAGGATCAGGCTGGAACATATAAGGAACAGCTATCTTGATGTCAAGAGGAATGATAGGATTTATTTTCCATAGCGATTTCAGCCAGATAGCGTTTCGTTCAGGCACATGAACTAAAAACGCCGCAGCGTGGCCGCCGAAAGCGCAAGGTGCGGATATGAACTTATGCCAGGATGCGGCACATCCGGTCATGCGCGGTGGCGCGCACGCGAATCGAACGCGCGCTTGTGCGATCTGTCGGGATTGAGCGCCAAGCGTTGCCCCTCCCCGAAATTTGCCGAAGCAAATTTCGACCCTCCCCCAAGGGGAGGGTGGACAGAGGATTCGGCCCCGCTCCGCCGCCGATAAAAATGCGTAATTCGCTTAACGCAGCGACACGCCTCAGCGAGGCGCCATGCGAATGGCGCCATCCAGCCGCACGCATTCGCCGTTGAAATAGCCGTTCTCGATCATCTGCAGCGCAAGGCTTGCATATTCCGGCGGGTTGCCGAGCCTGGGCGGAAACGGCACCTGCGCGGCCAGCGCCTGCTTCACCTGCTCGGGCGCGCCCTGCAAAAGCGGCGTGTTGAAAAGCCCCGGCATGATCGTGTTCACCCGGATTCCTTCCTGCGCCAGATCGCGCGCCACCGGAAGCGTGAGCCCCAGCACGCCGCCCTTCGACGCCGAATAGGCCGCCTGCCCGATCTGGCCATCCTGCGCGGCGACCGACGCGGTGTTGACGATGGCGCCGCGTTCGCCGCCGGCCAGCGGCTCAAGCGTGAGCATGCCGGCCGCCGAATGGGCGATGCAGCGGAAGGTGCCCACCAGATTGATCTGGATGATCCTGTCGAAATCCTTGAGCGGGAAATGCCTGATCTCGCCCGTCTTCCTGTTGCGGCTGGCCGTCTTGATGGCGTTGCCGGTGCCCGCGCAGTTCACAAGGATGCGCTCCTGCCCGTTGGCGGCGCGCGCTTTCCGGAATCCTTCGACCACGCTGTCTTCGCTGGTGACGTTGACCTCGCAGAAGACGCCGCCGATTTCGGAGGCAACCTTTTCGCCTTTCTCTTTCTGCATGTCGAAGATCGCAACCTTCACGCCCTTCTTCGCCAGCGCGCGCGCGGTCGCTTCGCCCAGGCCCGAAGCGCCGCCGGTGACCACGGCGGCGACGGAGGAGTTGAGTTCCATGGAAAGCCCCCTGATGTTTGCCGGCCCTGTTTTAGTCCGGAAATGCCTGCGGACAAACATCGGCCCGCGCCCTGGGCGGCGGGACGGATTCGGGACAACGCCGGCCCATCAGGACTTACATCAGCACCATTTGCGTCTGGGTGACCACGGCGACGAGCTTGCCGTCTTCGCGGCTGATCTTCGTCTGCCACACCGAACTGCGCCTGCCCACATGAAAGGGCGTGGATTCGCCGGTGACGGTGCTTCCTTCCTTCGCCGCGCCGATGAAGTTGGTCTTGCTTTCGATGGTCGTGGTGAGCGCCCCTTCGGGCAGATTGAGCCAGGCGCCGATGGCACCCAGCGTGTCGGCAAACGCCATGATGGCGCCGCCATGAAGGATGTTGGACGCCGTGCAGAGATCGGGCCTGACATTCAGCCGGGCGCGAACGCGCGACCGCGTCGCCTCCACGATTTCCACGCCCATCAGCCTGGGGAAGGGCTGGCCTGAAAGGATTTCGGAATTTTCCGCCACGGTCTCGCCTCTTTTCCTTGCACCATCGCGGCGCGATATTAGCGGACATGGAGAGCAAAATGGACATGCCCAATCCCGCCGGCGTCCAGCTTCCCGCCCTGATCGCGAAAAACGGGCGCACGGTCGAACAGGGCTTCTGGGCGAAGCTGTTGCGCGTGGCGGGCCACATTCCTTTCGCCGAGGAACTGGCGGCGGCGTATTTCTGCGCCGTTGACCCCGGAACGCCCGCGCGCGTGAAAGGCGTGCTGGTGGCGGCGCTGGCCTATTTCGTGATTCCCGCCGATGCCATTCCGGATTTCATCGCAGGGCTTGGCTTCACCGACGATGCGGCGGTGCTGGCCACCGCCATCGGGCTTGTGGGCGCTCACGTGAAGCCGCGCCACCGCGAACGCGCGCGCAAGGCGCTCGGCATTGCCGAACCGCGGGACGAATGACGCCCGCAGCGCTCGAACGCTTCCTGCTTGGCCTTCCCGGCGCCACGCGCAGCATCCAATGGGGCGAAGAGCGCGTGTTCAAGGTCGGCGGAAAAATGTTTGCGGCGATGAGCCCGCAAGACATGCGGCCCTGCGCCATCTCCTTCAAGGCCAGCAGCGAAAGCTTCCACATCCTCACGCGCTGCGAGGGGATCCAGCCCGCGCCCTATCTGGCCCGCGCGCAATGGGTCCATCTGGAACGGCTGAATGTGCTCAAGGCGGCGGAGCTGAAAGCCTATCTCGCGCGCGCCCACGCCATCGTGGCGGGCGGGCTTTCGAAAAAGAAGCAGGCGATGCTGGGGCTTTCCCCGCAGCAAGCCGATCCGGACGGGGCGGAATTTCCGGCCTAGCGGGTGGCGGCGAGCCTGAGCGGCGGGCGGTCGGTGCGATCCTGCGGAACGCCCACGAATTCGATGCCGATGCCCGTGTCGTGATGGCGCGCAACGCGGCCCGCCATCTGGCCGATCAGCACGAATTCGCCGATCGGCGGCTTCACGTCGGATTTGAGCGAAACGCCGCTCAGCGAAAGGTCGAGCACCTGGCAGGCCACGATCGAGCCGTCGGCGCGCGTGAAACGGGCAAGCGCCTGCGCGGGCGCGCGGTCGTGCCGCCGGAAATCGGCATCGCCCACGAGCGCCCGATTGAGGTGCATGATCAGCTGTTCGGCGATGCGTTCGCGCTTGAGGGCGGAACAGATGAAGCGCACCGCAAAGCAATCTTCGAAATTGCGCACCACCACGCCTTCGAAACGGCCGAAGCCATCCACGTAAACCACCACCGGCGTTTCGGCGGCGGGATTGAGCTCGCAGCGAACCGCCGCCCCGCCCGGCGACATGTCCACGATCTCGCAGCGCGCTTCGCTTCCGCCGGCAGGCACAAACAGCCGCCCCGCGAGATCCACGCGCACGCGCTTGTAGCGGCGGCGATCGGCTCTGGCGCGCGCCACGGGCGTGTCGGCCGTCTGCATGGACCTGTCTTCATCATCCGGCGTCATGGCCATTTTGTAAGCCCGCGATGGTCAATGGTTCGTTTATGCTCGGGCAGGCGCCCGGCTGGGGCCGGGCCGGCAACCGGGCCTTAACCTTCATCGCCGCCCGCGCTATAGAGCCCGGCGAAACCTGCGAGGGGGCGGATTCGCCGGGGCGAAGCGCCCGATTCCCTGAGAAAGAGCTGAATATGGCGAACGGCGTCACATCCCGCTTCCTGCCGCATTTGCTGGCCGGCCTTGTGCTGGCCCTTGCCCTTTCGGCCTGCGCCGGGGGCGGCCTTCTGGACGAACTGGACAACGCCACGCCCACGGGAAGCCCGTTTACCCAGGCCCTGTTCCGCAACTATGCCTATCTTGCGCGATCCTTCGGCGACGTGGGCGGGCCCACCAGCGAAGCGTTCGACGCATCCGGCGCGATCTCGCTTTCCGGCGAATCCGCTTCGGTGGCCGACCTTGCCAATGCATTTGCCGCCAAAGCGCTTGACGCCGCCAAGGGCATCACCGTGATGCCGGAAGCCGCACCCAATGAGCAGGCGCAGAGCTATCTGACGCGGTTGGTGGCGGCGCTCGATCAGGGCCGCGACAAGGCGCCCGACGATGCCGCGCGCGCGCAGGCCGATTACGACTGCTGGGTGATGAACGGCCGCGTCGAAGGCCAGGAAAGCGCGGCGGCCTCCTGCCTTGCCTCGCTCAACCGCTCGCTTGCGCAGCTCGAGCATGACGTGCGGCCGCCGGCGCCGCCGCCCGCGCCGGCACAGGCGGATTACACCGTGTATTTCGACTGGGATTCCTGGTCGCTGACGGCGGAAGACCTGCAGGTCATCACGCAGGCCGTGAACAACGCGCGCGCCGGCGGACAATCGCGCATCACCATCGTGGGGCATACCGACACCTCCGGCTCGCCCGCCTACAACCAGCGGCTCTCCGAAAAGCGGGCCGAGGTGGTGAAGGATGTGATGGTGCAGATGGGCGCGCGGGCCGAAGCCATCCAGACGTCCGGCGTCGGCGAAACCGACCTGGCCGTGCAGACGGCCGACGGCGTGCGCGAGCCGAAGAACCGCAGGGCCGTGATCACCCTTGTGCCCTAGCGGTTTTGCCGCGGCTTACCGTTCCTGATACCGTTTGGCCGATCGCAATCCGAACGGCAGGCCAATGAGAGCTTACGATTACATCATCGTCGGCGCCGGCAGCGCCGGCTGCGTGCTGGCCAACCGGCTGTCCGCCGACCCGTCCGTGCAGGTGCTTCTGATCGAAGCCGGCGGCCGCGACAAATCCATGCTGATCCACATGCCGGCCGGCGTTGCGGAGCTTCTGAAGAAGCCGGGGCCCTTCAACTGGTATTACGAGACCGAGGGGCAGCTTCACCTCAACAACCGCAAGCTTTACTGGCCGCGCGGCCGCGGCTGGGGCGGCTCATCCTCCATCAACGGCATGATCTATATCCGCGGGCATGCCCGCGATTACGACCGCTGGCGGCAGATGGGATGCGAAGGCTGGTCGTTCGCCGACGTGCTGCCCTATTTCAAGCGCGCCGAATGCAACGAAAACGGCGAAAGCGAATTCCACGGGCTGGGCGGCCCGTTGCATGTCTCGAACGGGCGTTCGCCCAATCCGCTGTTCCGCGCCTTCATCCAGGCCGGGATCGAAGCGGGATTTCCCGCCACGCGGGATTTCAACGGATACCAGCAGGAAGGCTTCGGGCCCTATCAGCACACGATCCACAACGGAAAGCGCTGGAGCGCCGCCGCCGCCTATCTGACGCCGGTTCTTTCGCGAAAGAATCTCACCATCGAAAGCCATGCGCATGTTTCCCGCATCGTGTTCGAGAACCGGCGGGCGGTGGCCGTGGAATATGTCCAGAACAGGCAGCCGGCCAGCGTGCGCGCGGCGCGGGAGGTGATCCTTTCGGGCGGCGCGGTGAACACCCCGCAGGTGCTTCTTCTGTCCGGAATCGGCGATCCGGCGACGCTCAGGCGTTTCGACATTCCGGTCGTGCTTGACCTGAAGGGCGTGGGGCAGAATCTGCAGGATCATCTGGACTGCTCCGTCAATTACGAGTGCACACAGCCGATCACGCTTTACAGCCAGGCCAACAAATTGCGGGCGCTGAAGACCGCGCTGCAGTACATGACGACGGGAAAAGGGCTTGCGACGAGCCAGGGGCTTGAATCGGGTGCGTTCCTGAAGAGCCGCCCCGATCTGGAAACGCCGGACCTGCAGCTTCACTTCATCGCGGCGATGATGTTCGACCATGCGCGCAAACAGGCCGACCGTCACGGCTTCATGTCGCATGTCTGCCAGCTGCGGCCGCAAAGCCGCGGTTACGTTTCGCTGAAGTCGGCCGATCCGCTGGCGCCGCCGCTGATCCAGCCCAATTATCTGGAAGCGGAGGAAGACAGGCGCGCGCTTCGCGAAGGCGTGAAGCTTGTGCGCGAGGTTTTCGCGCAGGAGGCTTTCGATCCCTATCGCGGGCCCGAGATCATGCCCGGCGCGCATGTGCGCCGCGACGACCAGATCGACAGCTTCATCCGCAAGACCGCCGAGACGATCTATCACCCGGTGGGCACGGCAAAGATGGGCAAAGGCGCGGATGCCGTCGTGGATCCGCAACTGAAGGTCCTTGGCATCGAGGGGCTCAGGGTTGTCGATGCCTCGGTGATGCCCGCGCTCGTTTCCGGCAATACCAACGCGCCGACGATCATGATCGCCGAAAAGGCATCCGACATGATTTTAGGCAAATCCCCGCTTCCACCGTTGCATGTTCGCGTCGCCGAAGATGAAAAAGCGGCGATGGCGGCACAATGAAACTTTCTGTGCTTCCGGCGCGTTCGTAAACACGGTAAGGTTGCAGCATGAACAAGCGGCTGATGCTTCTGCCTGCGGCTGCGCTTACGCTCTGCGCCGCCGGCGCCACGGCGCAAACGCCCGAGCAGCCCTATTACAACGTCCGCGAAATCAATTTCGACATGTGGTGCCAGGAGCAGCAGCACCTGCCGCCGTCACGCTGCGACAAGCGGCTGCCGGAAGACGACGCGGCCTACCAGGCCTATGTGAACAAGATCCAGCAGTACGAGATTCCCTATCTCCAGCAGCGGGAGCGCGACCGGCAGCTCAATCAGGGAATCATCCACTACGACCCGATCGACAACGCCCGGCCGACCGAACCGCATCCGGTTCCCGCGCAGCCGGGCGCCCCGCCGGGCGGCCAATAGCGTTTCAGCCCGCCGTGGCGGGGCTGGCGCCCAGAAGGCTGAAGATTCGCGCCAGCGCTTCATCCATCCCGTCGGCCGCCTCGCGATGAACCGTCGCGGGCTTCTCGCGGCTGACGACCAGGCGCAGGTGCGGCGCCTTCGGATGGACGCGAATGGCATCGAGCGGGGGCGTGGGCGGCGGAAGCTCGAAATTCGTAAGGGGTTCGTCTTCGCGCACCAGCGATGAGGCGATGAGGCGCTGGAATGCGATGGGCCGCCCCCCGAGCACGAACGGATCGCTCAGAATCTGCATCATGCCCATGAAGCGCACCGGTTCGCCCGGCCCGAAGGTGATCGGCGCAAGCACGGTTTCAATCTCCACCATGCCGCAATCGGCGGTGGTGGCCGTGGCCGAAAGACAGACCGGCTGACGCATGCGCAGCGACTGGCGCAGAAGCAGCGTCAGCGCGCTGCGGCTTTTGGATTCCCAGTGGGTCAGGAAATTGGCCGCCTTCAATTCCATTCCGAAGCGCTGGCAGAGCGTGGTTCCGGCAAGGCGATAGACGGGGCGCTCGGTATCGGTGGCATCCAGGATGAAGATTTGCGACAGCATGCGCTTGATGGCGCGGGGATCGATGTCGCACTGATCGGGCACATCGCGGCCCTTGCGCAGGCGGCTCCAGTACCCCACCAGAAGATGGCTGTTCTTGTGCTTCATCGGCGGCCCCACTATCGATCCCGTGCCGCCTGCTTCAGTTCGGGACGCGGCGGCTTTCCCTGCCATTCGTGGAGCAGAAGCCGTGCCAGCGGCGCGAAAGGGTTAACTCCAGGGCCCGCGCGGACGGCCGAACAGCGGCACATCGCGCGACTTGAAAACCGGCGTGAGCACAAGCCCGGTGAGAAATCCGCCGACATGGGCCCACCACGCCACGCCGGGCTGGGTGGGATCGCTGAGCGCCGCGCTGGCCAGCTGCATGATGAACCATGCGCCGACCACCCAGATGGCGCTGATCGCCAACGGATAGAAGATGATTCCGAGCGGTATGATCACCGTCACTTTCGCGCGCGGATAAAGCAGCACATATGCGGCGAGCACGCCTGAAATCGCGCCGGAGGCGCCGATCATGGGCATGTCGGACGCGGGCTCCATGAGAAAAAAGCCGATGGCGGCGCCTATTCCGCTGAGCAGGTAAAACAGCAGATATTTGATGTGCCCCATCGCCTCTTCGATGTTGTTCCCGAAGATCCAGAGATAAAGCATGTTGCCCGCGATATGCAGGAAGCCGCCGTGCAGGAACATCGAGGTGAGGATGGTGGCGGCCGGCGGCAGGCCGATCGCATGCGAGGCGGCCGATTTGGGGTAGCGCAAATCCGACGGCGTGAACCCCAGATAGACGCCCGCGCGGTCCATTCCGTGGCTGCCCAGCGTGAGTTCCCAAAGGAACATCGCCACGCACAGGCCGATCAGTCCCCAGTTCACGTAAGGATAGATGCGGACGGGATTGTCGTCCGAGATCGGGATCATGGTTGAGCGGCGTTCATCATGTTAGCGGCGGCGTTTGTGCCGTTTTGGCGCAGGTTTGCAATCTCTCGGCTCCGCCCGGTGGCATGGAACGTGAAACGTGCGGACCCGGCATTAAGGTTTTGTATACGATTCCCGCACCGGGCGGCGCCCGGCGGATAATATGAGGCTCCGAGGAGCGCTGGCCATGATGTTGAAGCCGACCCTGTTCATCGCCGCCTGGATTGCGAGCGCGGCCGCGCTGACCGCCCCTCTTGCCCCGGCATCGGCCGGCGGCATCGTCGGCTTTCAGGGGAACATTCATGGCATCGCCGGGTTTGGCGGCGTTTCCCACGGGCCATCCTGCAAGCCGGGCTTTGGCGGGCACATCACGATCTACAAGCCGGTGAACATCTACAAGCCGATCAACATCTTCAAACCGGTCACCATCACCAAGAACATCAACATCTTCAAGCCGGTGAACATCTTCAAGCCGGTCACGATCATCAAGAACATCGATATCGTGAAGAACATCAACGACTCGAAAAACATCAACATCAACAAGAACGTCAACATCAACAAGAATGTGAACGTCAACAAGAACATCATCATCAACAAGGGCAGCGGCTCTGCCGAAGCCGCGGCCATTGCGGTTGCGGCCGCCGCGGCCTCGGCGGGCGCAACGGCGATATCCTCTTCCGGCAGCACGAGCATTTCGGAAGCCGAAAACGTCAATGGCGGCGGCGGCGGCGCCATTGCGGTGGCGGCGGCGCAAGCCTGCGTGCAGCAGGAAGCCACCATCGTGAAATCCATTCACGCCGTTTGCGTGGCCGCGAACGGCGAGGAATTTCCCGCTTCGCACATGTATGCCGACACCTTCATCAGCGCGTCCTATGAAGGCGAGATCGCCCGCTGCCTTCCCGGCGCGGTGCTGAAGGTCGTCATCGGCGATGTAGTGCAATCCGACCAGGGGATGGCCGGAACCTATGAGAACGGCGAAATGCTGCGCTGCGGCCCCGGCGAGGCCGTGAGCCACTACAAGGACGGCATGCTGAAATGCACGCGCGCGCGGCCCGTTCCCGACTGCACCGAGCGCACGAATCTGCGCAAATACGGCACAGGCGACATGTTCTTTTCCTATCGCGGCATGGTGTGCGCCGCCCCCGCCCAGACCGCTTCGGCCGGCGCGGCGACGGGCAATGCCGATGCCGATCTGAGCGGCATGACGCTGGATGGCGGCGTCGGCGGCTCCAGCTACTGAGGCAACAATCCCTTAAGCGGATTTGACCTATCGTCGGCCGGTTTTCGGCCGGACGGTCCGTTGTCCCGAATCCTTCCATCCCTTCGCGAGGGCACATTCGTGACCCGGGAGCGCGCGCGGTTGTGGTGCGCGGCGCTTCTTTTGGCCTATGCGGCGGCGATCGGATGGCTTTTCGCGACCGCGCACGGGCTTGCCGATTACCAGGGCCGGCCGCTCGGCAGCGATTTTTCGGACATCTATGCCGCGGGGCTTTCGGCCCTGCATGGCGATCCGTCATCGCCATTCGATCCGGCGCGCCAATTTGCCCATGAGCAGGCGCTCTTCGGCAACACCACGCCGTTCTATGGCTGGCATTATCCGCCATTCTTTCTTCTTGTCGCGGCACCGCTGGCGGCGCTGCCCTATATTCCGGCGCTTGTGGCGTGGCAGCTCGCGGGGCTTGCGGCCTATCTTGCGGCGATCTTCGCGCTGTTGCGCAGCGGGCCTGCCGCCGGGTTGCTGCGCCGGCGCGACTGGCTATTGGCGGCGCTCGCGTTTCCGGCGGTGTTCGTCAACCTCACACACGGCCAGAACGGATTGTTGACCGCGGCCCTTCTTTCGGGCGCCCTTCTTTTTCTCGACCGCCGGCCGCTGCTGGCCGGTCTCCTGTTCGGGCTGATGGCCTACAAGCCGCAATTCGGCCTGATGATTCCGGTGGCCCTTATCGCGGAAGGACGCTGGCGCACGATCGCATCCGGCGTTTTGGCGATCCTTCTTCTGGCCCTGATCACGACATCGGCATTCGGACTTCAGGTTTGGCCCGCGTTCCTGCATTCGCTTTCCTTTACGCGCATGGCCGTTCTGGAAGACGGCGGCGCGGGCTTTTTCAAGATCCAGAGCGCATTTGCGCTCGTGCGGTTGTGGAACGGGCCGGTTGTGCTGGCCTATGCGGTCCAGGCGCTCCTCACCGTCTTTGTGGGGGCCCTGCTGTTTTTCTTCTGGCGCAGCGCCGCGTCTTACGAGCGCAAGGGAGCGGCCTTGTGCATCGCCACCCTGCTCGCCACGCCATATTGCTTCGATTACGACATGATGGCGCTTGCGCCGGCGATTGCGCTGATGGCGGCGGACGGCTTTGCGCGCGGCTTTGCGCCTTACGGGAAACTTGCGGCATCTGCGCTTTGGCTGGCGCCGCTTCTGGCGCGGCCCTTCGCAGACGCCGGCGTGCCGGTCGGAATGCCCATCATGCTTGCCGCCTTCCTGTTTCTCGTCAGGGAGCCCAACGGACTGATTGCGGCCGAGCCATCGCGCTCCTGAAAACGGAAAACGCCCCGTCCCGGACGGGACGAGGCGCTTCCTTCAGCCGGATATGCGGCTCAGCGCCAGTGGCCTTCCACCCAGACCCAGCGTCCGCGCGGACCGACGCGCCAATGACCCGGAATCCAGACCGCGCCGAAGCGGGGCGGGGCAACCCATACGCCACCGACCCATACCCACCGCCCGCCGCGCCAATCCCAGCGGCCCGGGCGCCAGACCCAGCCGCGCCGCGGCGGGGGCCCATAGCGTTCCACGCGCACCGGCGGCGGAGCGACAGTCGGTCCCAGATTGATTCCCACACCGACCACAACGCGCGCATCGGCGGGGGTGCTTACGGTCACGGCAGGGGCAGCCGCGATCGCACAAAAGGCAGCGCTTGCCGCCAGTTTCGCAATTATTCTCATCCCACGCTCCTTCAAGACCTGTTGAAACAAAGACAAAGACAAAGTCATCCACTCACGATGCAGATTCCGGACTGACACGCGATTCCTGTCAAGATGTGCGGCGCATGGCGTCTTGCGCGAGAGGGTTCGGCTGATATTGTGACAAACTTCCATTGCGTCCCTGCCCCTCGGATAAGCCTTTATGAACATTCACGAATATCAGGCAAAAGCGATTCTGCGCCAGTTCGGCGCGCCTGTTCCCAAAGGGATGCCCGCATTCACGATCGATGAAGCCGTCAAGGCGGCTGAAGTGCTGGGCGGACCCATCTGGGTTGTGAAGGCGCAGATCCACGCCGGCGGACGCGGCAAGGGCGGCGGCGTGAAGGTGGTGAAATCCGTCGAAGAGGTGAAGCGGGAAGCCGGACGCATGCTGGGCATGACGCTTGTCACACACCAGACCGGGCCGCATGGCCGCGTGGTGAAGCGGCTCTATATAGAAGATGGCTCAAGCATTGCGCGCGAGCTTTATCTTTCCGCGCTGGTGGACCGCGGCCGTTCGCGCATCGCTTTCATCGCGTCCACCGAAGGGGGCATGGATATCGAAGAGGTTGCGAAAACGGCGCCGGAGAAGATTCAGACCTTTACGGTGGATCCGGCCGCCGGCTATTCGCCCTATGTGGGACTCGACATCGCAACCGCACTGAAGCTGAAGGGCGATCAGGCCAAGCAATGCGGCAGGCTGATCAAATCGCTCTATGACGCCTTCATCGCCAAGGACATGAGCCTGCTGGAAATCAATCCGCTGGTGGTGACGAAGGACGGCGCCCTCATCTGCCTCGACGCCAAGATCAATTTCGACGACAACGCGCTCTTCCGCCATCCCGACGTGATGGAGCTGCGCGATCCCGGCGAGGAGGACCCCAAGGAACGCGAAGCGGCCGAATACGACCTGAATTACGTGAAGCTCGACGGTTCCATCGGCTGCATGGTGAACGGCGCGGGTCTGGCCATGGCCACCATGGACATCATCAAGCTCTATGGCGAAGAGCCGGCCAACTTTCTCGATGTCGGCGGCGGCGCGAGCCGCGAGAAGGTGACCGCCGCGTTCAAGATCATCGTGTCGGACCCCAACGTGAAGGGGATTCTGGTCAACATCTTCGGCGGCATCATGAAATGCGACATCATCGCCGAAGGCATTGTGGCGGCGGCGCATGAATTGTCGCTGAAGGTGCCGCTGGTGGTGCGGCTGGAAGGCACGAATGTGGAAAAGGGCAAGGAGATATTGGCGAAGTCGGGCCTTGCCATCATCTCCGCCAACGATTTGAACGACGCCGCACAGAAGATCGTGAAAGCGGTGCGAGTTGGCAAATAATGTCCATCCTCGTTGACAAGAACACGCGCTCACTTTTCCTCCCCCTGAAAGGGGGAGGACGCGGCCCCGCGCTTGCCGCGGGGGCGCGGGTGGGGGTCAGAACGAGCGATTTGATCCCTCCCCGGATCGCCCTTTGGCGATCCGACCCTCCCTTTTCAAGGGAGGGAAATTCCCAGCGGCGATCCGGCCTTCCCTTTTCAAGGGAGGGAATTCCGGTGACGCGCTTTGACCGCACCAAGCTCAAAACCGCCCGCGCGCGGACCTTGCGCAAGAATGCGACGCGGCCGGAGCAGAGACTCTGGTTCCATCTCTGCGGGTCGAAAATGAACGGCTATTCGTTTCGCCGCCAGCATCCGGTCGGGCCATATATTCTCGATTTCTATTGCCCGGTGGCAAAGCTTGCTGTCGAACTGGATGGCGAACAGCACGGGTTTGCAAAAGGCCTTGCCCATGATCGCGCGCGCGACGAATTTCTGAAGCGCAAAGACATCCGCGTGTTGCGTTTTTCGAATTACCAGATGAAGCAGAGCCTGGAGAGCGTTCTGGACGGGATTTCCCGCGCCTTGCACGAGACCCCCACCCGCTCGCCTTCGGCTCGCGCCCTCCCCCTTTCAGGGGGAGGAAATGAAAACGCAATGCGATAACCTCACCGCCATGTCCATCCTCGTCGACAAGAACACGCGCGTCATCTGCCAGGGCTTCACCGGCAACCAGGGCACGTTTCATTCCGAACAGGCCATCGCTTACGGCACGAAAATGGTCGGCGGCACGTCGCCCGGCAAAGGCGGCACGACACATCTCGGACTGCCCGTCTTCGACACGGTGCGCGAAGCGAAAGCGAAAACAGATTGCGATGCGAGCGTGATCTATGTGCCGCCGCCGTTCGCGGCGGACGCGATCCTGGAAGCGATCGATGCGGAAATTCCGCTCATCGTCTGCATCACCGAAGGGATTCCCGTGCTCGACATGGTGCGGGTGAAGCGCGCGCTGTCGGGTTCCGGATCGCGCCTGATCGGGCCCAACTGCCCCGGCGTCATCACGCCCGGCGAATGCAAGATCGGCATCATGCCGGGCCACATCCACAAGCGTGGCATCGTAGGCATCGTTTCGCGTTCGGGCACGCTGACCTATGAAGCGGTGGCGCAGACAACCGCGGTGGGGCTTGGCCAGACAACCTGCGTGGGCATCGGCGGCGATCCGGTGAAGGGTACCGAATTCATCGACGTGCTGGAGATGTTCCTGGCCGATCCCGAAACGAAAGCGCTCGTCATGATCGGCGAGATCGGCGGCAGCGCCGAAGAAGATGCGGCCGATTTCATCCGCCATTCCAAAGTGAAGAAGCCGATGGTGGGATTCATCGCCGGCGTCACCGCTCCACCCGGCCGGCGCATGGGCCATGCCGGCGCCATCATTTCCGGCGGCAAGGGCGGCGCGCAGTCCAAGATCGAGGCGATGAAAGCCGCGGGCATTCGCGTGTCGCCCAATCCGGCGGCGCTGGGCACCACGCTCAAGGATCTGCTGAACGGGAAATAGCGGGGGTTCCGCGCGGCGCCGCGGAGGACGCAGAGACGATCCCGGCCGTCATCGCCCGGCGTCTCGAAAATGCCATCGGTAAACACCATATTAACCCTCAAAGAGCCCATATTTCTTGAGGAAAAGCCCGTGCAATGACGGGGCGAATGCGCTAAACGAGCCTCCCTTTTCGCACGGGCCAAAAGGCCTCCTTGAAATGAACACCCAGTCCCCCTCAGACCGGCTGAACCGCGCCTCCAACGACATTCTGGAGCAGACCTCGTTTCTGTTCGGCGCGAACGCAAAATTCGTGGAAGAGCTTTACGCGCGCTGGCAGGAAAATCCCGCAAGCGTGGACGAAAGCTGGCGGCAGTATTTCGCAAGCCTGGGCCAAAGCGGCCTCTCCGCAGCCGAGCTCGGCCGCGGGCCGGAATGGAAAAAAAGGACCGGCAGGCCGCATCTGGAAGACGGCGAGCTGATCGGCGCGCTGACAGGCGAATGGCCCGCGCGCAAGGGCGCTCCCGCCAGCGACGAAAGCCTGCATGAGGCCGCGCACAAATCCATCCGCGCGATCCAGCTGGTGCGCGCCTATCGCGTGATCGGACATCTGGCCGCCGATCTCGATCCGCTTCATCTCAACCCCAAGCCGCCGCTTCCCCAGCTCGACCCGGCCTTCTACGGCTTCCATGACGAAGACATGGACGCGCCCATCTTCATGGACGGCGTGATGGGCCTTGCCACCGCCACGCCCCGCCAGATCGTTGACATCCTCAAACGCACCTATTGCGGGCGCATCGGCTATGAGTTCATGCACATCAACGATCCCGAGCAGAAGGACTGGCTGCAACGGCGCATCGAAGGGCCCGACAAGGAGATTTCGTTCACGCCGGAGGGCAAGCGCTCCATCCTGAACAAGCTTGTGGAAGCCGAAGGCTTCGAGAAGTTCTGCGGCCTGCGCTTCCTGGGCACCAAGCGCTTCGGCATCGACGGCGGGGAAGCCACGATTCCGGCGCTCGAACAGATCATCAAGCGCGGCGGCCAGCTTGGCGTAAAGGAGATCGTTCTGGGCATGGCCCATCGCGGGCGCCTGAACGTGCTCGCCAATGTGATGGGCAAGCCCTACCGGCAGATCTTTCACGAATTCCAGGGCGGCGCGGCGCACCCCGAAGACGTGGAAGGATCGGGCGACGTGAAATACCACCTGGGCGCATCGTCCGACCGGGAATTCGACAACAACAGGGTGCATCTGTCGCTGACCGCCAATCCTTCGCACCTTGAGGCGGAAGACGCGGTTGTTCTCGGCAAGGCGCGCGCCAAGCAGCAGCAGCTTCACGACACGGTGGAGCGCACAAGCGTGCTGCCGCTGCTCCTGCACGGCGATGCGGCCTTCGCAGGCCAGGGCGTGGTGGCGGAATGTTTCGCCATGAGCGGGACAAAAGGCTTCCGCACCGGCGGCACGATCCATTTCATCATCAACAACCAGATCGGGTTTACGACCGCGCCAGCCTATGCGCGCTCGTCTCCCTATCCGTCCGATGTCGCGCTGATGGTGCAGGCGCCGATCTTTCATGTGAACGGCGACGATCCCGAAGCGGTGGTGCATTGTGCGCGCATCGCCACCGAGTTCCGCCAGCTCTTCCACAAGGATGTCGTGATCGACATGTTCTGCTACCGCCGGTTCGGGCACAACGAAACCGACGAGCCGGCGTTCACGCAGCCGTTGATGTATCGCGCCATCAAGGATCATCCGACGACGCTGGAAATTTATCGGAAAAAGCTGGTCGCCGAAGGCACGCTCACCGAAGCCGACGCCGGGGCGATGATCGCCGCGTTCAACAAGAAGCTCGACGAGGAATTCGAGGCCGCCAAATCGCACCGGCCCAACCGCGCCGACTGGCTGGACGGCCGCTGGTCCGGCTTCGAGATGGCGGGCGCGGGCGACCGGCGCGGCGAAACCGCCGTATCGCTGGATGCGCTCAAGGCCGTCGGCAAGGCGATTTCAACGGCGCCGGCCGATTTCCATCTGCACAAGACGATCGCGCGCCAGCTTCAGGCCAAAGCGAAGATGTTCGAGGCCGGAGAGGGCTTCGATTGGGCGACGGGCGAAGCGCTTGCCTTCGGCACGCTGCTTGCCGAAGGCTGCCCGGTGCGGCTGTCGGGGCAGGATTCCGCGCGCGGCACCTTCAGCCAGCGCCATGCCGTGCTGATCGATCAGGAAAGCGAAAGCCGCTATGTGCCGCTCAACCACATCCGCGATGGCCAGGCGGAATTCGAGGTGGTGGATTCGCTTCTGTCGGAAGAAGCGGTGCTCGGCTTCGAATACGGCTATTCCTCCGCCGAACCCAAGGCGCTTGTTCTTTGGGAGGCGCAGTTCGGCGATTTCGCCAACGGCGCGCAGGTGGTGATCGACCAGTTCATTGCGTCCGGCGAGATGAAGTGGCTGCGCATGAACGGCCTCGTCATGCTTCTGCCGCACGGCTATGAGGGCCAGGGGCCGGAACATTCTTCCGCGCGGCTTGAACGCTATCTGCAGCTCTGCGCGCAGGACAATCTGCAGGTTTGCTATCCCACGACGCCCGCCAACTATTTCCACGTTCTGCGGCGGCAGATACATCGCCCGTTCCGCAAGCCGCTCATCCTGATGACGCCCAAGTCGCTTCTGCGCCACAAGCGCGCCGTGTCGAGGCTTGCCGATTTCGGGCCCGGTTCGGAATTCCATCGCGTGCTGTGGGATGACGGGCGCGAAGGGCTTGCGCCCGACGATCAGATCAGGCGCGTGGTGCTCTGCACCGGCAAGGTCTATTACGACCTTCTGGAAGAACGCGAAAAGCGCGGGGTGAAGAACATCCAGCTCATCCGGCTGGAGCAGCTTTATCCCTTCCCGGACAATGCGCTCGCCAAGGAAATTCTGCGCTATCCGAAGGCCCAATTCGTGTGGGTGCAGGAAGAGCCGAAGAACCAGGGCGCCTGGACCTTCATCGCCCCGCGCATCGAAGAGACGATGGCCAAGGCCGGCCGCAAGGAGCGCCTGCCCTATATCGGGCGGCCCGAATATGCCTCAACCGCCGCCGGGCTGATGAGCCAGCATGTGGCCGAACTGAAGGCCTTCCTGAACGAGGCGCTGACGGCATGAGGAATTTCACGCGCAGGCGCGGAGACGCGGTGCATTGGACCGGTTTTGCGAATGATCCGATTTCGTCGTTGTCAGTTTTCCAGCTGCGCCCCAATATGCGCGCTCCGCGGCCCCCGCGCCTCCGCGGGCGTTATCATTGCCGGAACAGCAGCCGATGAGCATACAGATCAAAGTGCCCGCGATGGGCGAATCGGTCACCGAAGCCACCGTCGCCCGCTGGTTCAAGAAGGAAGGCGATCAGGTTGCGCGCGATGAGCCGATCCTGGAACTGGAAACCGACAAGGTGACGGTGGAGGTGCCCGCGCCCGCCGACGGCGCCATCGAATCCATCGCCGTCAAGGCGGGCGATACGGTGCAGGTGGGCGCCGTTCTGGGCGCGATTGCCGAGGGCAAGGCGGGCGCGAAACCGGCGACGCCTGCATCCAAAGCCGACGCCGCAAAGCCGCAAGCGGCGGCGCCAAGACCTGCGCCGCAAACAGCGGCGTCCCGGCCAAAGCCCGCACCCCAACCGCAACCGGCCGCCAAACCGGCGATGCCGGCCGCGCAGCGCATCGCGGAGGAAACCGGCACCGATCCTTCGCGCATCGCCGGCTCCGGCCGCGGCGGCCGCGTGACCAAAGGCGACATGCTGGCGGCGCTGGAAGCGCGGGCGCTGGATCGTCAGGCGGTCAAGCCGGTGGAAATTCCGGCGGGGCCCCGCCCGCGCGAAGACCGCGAAGAGCGCGTGCCCATGAGCCGCCTGCGCAAGACGATCGCGCTGCGCCTGAAAGAATCGCAGAACACGGCCGCCCAGCTCACCACCTTCAACGAGGTGGACATGAGCCATGTGATGAAGCTGAGAAGCGAATACAAGGACGAATTCGAGAAACGGCACGGCGTGCGGCTGGGTTTCATGGGCTTTTTCGTGAAGGCTTCCATCGCCGCGCTGAAGGAACTGCCCAGCGTCAACGCCGAGATCGAAGGCGACGACATCATCTACAAGAATTATTACGACATCGGCGTCGCGGTTTCGACCGAGAAGGGGCTTGTGGTGCCCGTGGTGCGCGACGCGGATGCCAAAAGCCTTGCCGAAATCGAGGCGGCCATCGCGGATTTCGGCGCGCGCGCGCGCGAGGGCAAACTGAAGCTGGAAGAACTTCAGGGGGGAACCTTCACCATCTCCAACGGCGGGGTGTTCGGATCGCTGATGTCAACGCCGATCCTGAATTCGCCGCAATCGGGCATTCTGGGCATGCACAAGATCCAGCCGCGGCCGGTTGCCATCGATGACCAGGTTGTGATCCGGCCCATGATGTATCTGGCATTATCCTATGACCACAGACTGGTGGACGGGCGCGAAGCGGTCACCTTCCTGGTCCGCGTGAAGGAAAACCTGGAAGACCCGCAACGCCTGCTGCTTGACGTGTGACCGACGGGGAGGGGCTGGGAGAGGCTTCGTTGTTCGAGATTTTCCGGCACGCCTACATCACGGTTCCGCTTGCCGTTCTTGTTTTCTTTTCCGTGGCGCAGGTCGCGGGCCCCGTCATTCTCTATCGTTATCGCCTGACCAGGGACCGGCTCGACATTTTCGCCTTCGGATTTCTTCGCGTGGCGCGGGTGATGTTCGACGACATCGAAACGATAAGGCTTGCGCGCATGGGCGATGCGTCCATCTGGAACTGGCCGGCCTGGTTCGTGAACCGCCCTTTTGCCCGCTTCGTGTATATTCGGCGGCGGCACGGCTTCTGCCGCAAGATCCTGATCTCGCCGAAGGACCCGGAAGAATTCATCGCAAAAGTCTATGGATAGGATATTCGCATGGCCGACTCGTTCGACGTGATCGTCATAGGCGGCGGACCGGGGGGCTATAACGCCGCCATCCGCGCGGGCCAGCTCGGCCTTTCGGCGGCCTGCATCGACAAGCGCGGCACGTTTGGCGGCACCTGCCTCAACATCGGCTGCATTCCCTCGAAGGCGCTGCTCTACACCAGCGAGATGTTCGAGAAGGCGGCGGAAGAATTTCCGAAGCTCGGCATCAGGGGCGCACCCGAGCTCGACCTTGCTTCCATGATGGCGCACAAGACGAAAGTGGTGGGTGAGCTCACCAAGGGTGTCGAATTCCTGCTGAAGAAAAACAGGGCCGAAGCCATTGCGGGCGAAGCCCGCATCGCCGCGCCCGGCAAGGTGGAGGTCAGGACCAGGGACGGCGTCCGCGAGCTTTCCGCGCGCCATATCGTCATCGCCACGGGATCGGATGTGGCGCAGCTGCCCGGAATCCGGATCGATGAAGAGCGCGTTGTTTCATCCACCGGCGCGCTGTCGCTGAAAGCGGTTCCCAGGCGCCTGCTCGTTGTGGGCGCAGGCTACATCGGGCTTGAGCTCGGATCGGTCTGGCGGCGGCTGGGCAGCGAGGTGACGGTGGTGGAATTCCTCGACCGGATCACGCCCGGGCTGGACGGCGAAGTCGGCAAGCAGTTCCAGCGCATCCTCACGCGGCAGGGCATGAAGTTTCACCTGTCGAGCAAGGTGGTCGGCATCGAACAGAAAGCGGGCGCGATGTCGGTGCTGATCGAGCCGGCGGCCGGCGGCGCGCAGCAGGCCATCGAGACCGATCTCGTGCTTGTCGCCATCGGGCGGGCGCCGTTCACCGGCGGGCTCGGCCTCGACAGGATCGGCGTGGCGATGGACAAGCGCGGGCGCGTGATCACCGACGAGCATTTCCGGACCAATGTGGAAGGCATCTACGCCATCGGCGACTGCCGCGAGGGCGCGATGCTGGCGCACAAGGCGGAAGACGAAGCGGTCGCCTGCATCGAACGGATCGTGGGCAAGGCGGGACATGTGAACTACGACGCCATCCCGGCGGTGGTTTATACCAGCCCCGAAGTCGCAAGCGTGGGCAAGACGGAAGAAGACCTGAAGGCCGCCGGCATTCCCTACAAGACCGGCAAGTTTCCCTTCACGGCCAATGCGCGCGCCAAGACGATCGCTGCAACCGACGGCTTCGTGAAAGTGCTGGCCGATGCCCGGACCGATCAGGTGTATGGCGTGCATATTCTGGGCGCGGAAGCCGGCAACATGATCGCGGAAGCCGCGCTTGCCATCGAATTTTCCGCCTCGTCCGAAGACATCGCGCGCACGAGCCACGCCCACCCCACGCTGACCGAAGCGGTGCGCCAGGCGGCGATGGGCGTGGAAGGCTGGACGATGCAGATGTGATCAGCCCCGCCTGCGGGGCTTCTTCGCATCCACGAAGCGGAAACGGCATTTGCCGTCGCCGCGCGCCATGCAGGTTTTGTGCTCGACATCCTGCCCCGTGGCGGCGGACAGCAGCGCCAGATCGAAACGGCACACGTCGGGATTCCTGAGCGCGAGCTTGTGGAAGACGCAGTTCTGCGCCTCGATCTCCGGTTCGCCTTTTGCGGCACGCGCCTCGTAGCCGAGCCTCGTCATTTTGCCGGCGAGATCGGCGATGCGGTTCTGCGCGCTGTCTTCACCCGAAAAGCCCTCGCGGATTTTCCGCCCGGCCTGTTTGCCCAGAGCTTCGAACTGGCGGGCCACCTCGCCTGCGCCCAGCCGGTCGCGCAGGCCATCCACCAGCATTTCCGCAAACCAGGAATATTGCCGCGGGAAAAGCTCCTGCCCCATGGGCGTCAGGCGGTAGGTCTGCTCGGGCCGGCCGCCGGTGGGCTGGGTGGGCCCGCGCGCGACCTTGCCGTCGCGTTCCAGCACCGCCAGATGCTGGCGGACAGCATTGCGGCTGACCTTCAAGCCGCGGGTCAGCGCCTCGATGGTCAGCCCGTCCTTGTTGTGAAGAAGCAGGCGCAACAGCGCCTGCTGGGTCGCGCCCAGTTCCTGTCCCATGCCGCCCTGCCTTTAGCGCCTTATCCCTTTGTCCGCAATGGTTATAACACTTTTGACATAAAGAACTATACAAAGCCCCCCGGCCGTGCCTATTCTCCGCCCCTCTCGAAGCTTCAAGGGGAACACATATGAACAGGACCATTATTTTTCTTTCCGCCTCGCTCCTGGCCCTGGCGCCATTTGCGCCGGCGCCGGCCCATGACATGAACGGCACCATGGTGGCTGCTGCCGCAACGCCGGCGGATCCCGCCAAGGTGGCAGCGCTGCGAACGGCGCTGGAAGGCCTCTGGGTCGGCCACATCGATGCGGTGCGCAAGGTGGATGTGGCGGAGATTGCGGGCGATGCCGCCGGCACGAAATCCGCCGAAGCCGAAGTTGTGGCCAACGCCCATGCCATCGCCGATGCGGTCGCGGGCTTTTACGGCAAGGCCGCGGGCGACAAGCTTTTCACGCTGCTTGCCGGCCATTACGGGGCGATCAAGGCCTATCTCGATGCAACGGTTGCGAAGAACACCGCGGGCGAGAGCAAGGCAACGTCCGACCTCACATCCAACGCCGATGCGATTGCAACCTTCCTGAGCTCGGCCAATCCCTATCTGCCCAAGGCCACGCTTTCGCAGATGCTGCTGGTCCATGGCTCGCAGCATATCGAGCAGATCCAGGAACTGGCGGCCAAGAACAGCGCGGCAGAATCAAAAACCGCGGCCGCCATGAAGACGCATATCATCGCGCTTGCCGACGCGCTGACGGACGCCATCGCCAAGCAATTCCCGAACAAGGTCTGATCGATTCCTGAAGGGACGCGCGCGCTCCAAGCCCCTCCGGCGCGCGCGTCCTTCCTTTTTTGCGAAAACCGGCGGCTACCGTCTGTGGGCGCCAACCCAGGCGTTGACGCGCGCAACCATCATGCAATCATCTCACGGCACCGGCGAACCCGGCTTCAGATAGGGTTTCAGCACCGCGTAAGGAATGTCCACATCGAATTCACCGCCGGAAAAGCTCGCGATGGTGTAAACGGTGAAGTGCACGGTTGCCTTGTTCTTGCCCCAAAGCCAGTTGGCGCCGTCGGCCACGACGCTTTCCACCGCCTGACGATCGGGATCGGGCGCGTCCTGCGCGGCGAACTGGCCATGCAGGTCTTTCAGGCAGAAACCGACCGCGAAGCGCTTCCACGGTTTTGCCCTGTCAAACACGTCATCGAGCAGGATGGGCCTGGCGCGCGCCATGTCCCAGTTGAGCGCGTATTCTCCCAGAACCTCGTGCGCGCCACCGGTGTAATCGTAGGTCCAGATTTCCAGGCTCACGATGCGCGCATCGAAGCGGGCAACCGAATAGGTGCGGCGCGCAAAAAGCTTCAGATCGTTCACGTCTTCGCCGAAGGGAAACAGGTTTTTGTCGTCCATGCGGCGCCTGTCGAGCCGGAGCGCCCTGAAGATGAACGCATTGAACGCGCCGGCCTGCGGGCCGCCCGACATCCAGGGATAAATGTCGCTGTCTTCGGTTTCGGGCCTGGGCCTGGAGAAAAAGCGCATGCGCGGTTCAAGAACCAGCGCGCCCGCCTTCAGCACATGCACGCCTTCGAGCCTTTCCGCGCGATCCGGATAATTGTCTTCCAGACATTGCTCCAGACCGCTGCTTTCGTCCGCACCGGCGGTGCTGCAACTTCTGCGCACATAGTCGAGCCAGCCGCGTTGCGATGCCCTGACCGTCGCAAAGCTTTCGGGCGTTTCGGCCGCTTTGAGCCGCCGATAGGCCGCATCCAGCCTGCGGTCGGCTTTTGCAAGGGCGGCATCAACACAAATCGCCTTCTCGATCTGCGTGCCGGCCCCGGTACAATCGAAACTCGGCCCCGTATAGCCCGCTGTCATCTGGCTGCTGTCCATCCCGTCCGGGCGCTGCAGCGTGTAGACGACATCGCCCACGGCCATCGCGATCGCGGCATTGTCATCCATGTAGTAATCGCGAATATCGCGGCCGCAAATCACCCGAAAGGTGGTGATGCCCGCATTGGTCAGATTCAGCGCTTTCGCCATGGCGCCGTTCCGGTCGTTCTTCAGCTTTCCGCCGAAAAGATCGTCCGCATAGCTGACGCCGGATGAAAACTTCGCGCCGGCGCAGGAAAGCGACGCGGGCCCCTTGACCGCGCCATCGCGAAACTCAACCGCATATTCCAGAAGCGGCGCGTCGGCTTTCGTCAGTTTGCGCGGTTTGACCCAGGGCGCCGGGCGCGCGGCCGTTACGCGCCAGATGCCGGCAAGGCCGGATTCAGGCGAGGGCCCCGGCTTCATGAATTGCGCCTGCACCGCACCCGAAAACGCCAGCGCCGCGGCGACGGCGGCCGCAAAGATCCGCATCGGGACATCCCCGCTCCAACGCTGACAACTATAGCGGAATGTTCAGCCGGCCAGAACGATGCCGATGGGCGCGGAGCGCGCCTGCATCAGGCTGTCGATCGCATCCGATACGGCAGGCCGCGGTTCGGCCACCACCATCAGCGTGGCGTCGCAAGACGGCGCAATGGCGCGCGTTTCGGCGCCGGCGAATACGGCGGGCGCATCCACAATCACCAGATCGCAATTCTTGCGCAGGTGCTGCAGCAATTGCGCCATCGGCCGCGAGGCGAAAACGGCCTGCGGATTGACCGGCGTGCGCGACCCGGAAAGCACAAGCGCATTGGACCGCGGATCGCGCTGAAACGCCTGGCTGAGGCGCGTCTTGCCGGTCAGCAGATCCACAAGCCCGCCCTGACCGGCCCAGAAGCCCATCGCGCGCGCGGTGTCCTGGTTCTGCAGATGGCCGTCGATGACGGCGACCTTCATTCCCGCCCTGGAAGCGGCGCGCGCCAGCGCAATTGCCACGCCGGTTGCACCTTCGCCGTCCTGCGCCGAGGTGACCGCCACGACCTTCGATCGCCCGATCCGGCGCAGAAGCGCATCCATGTCCTGCGCGAAAGGCGACCAGGGATCGGCGCTTTGCGCATCGGCCAGCCGCAAGTCCGCGGCGCCGGGGATTTCGCCGACGACCGGCCGCCCGCGGAAGAAATCGATCACCCGCTGCACGGGCAGGCTGCCGGACAGCCGTTCCGTCAGAAGCGCAACCAGCAACCCGAGCAACAGCCCCGCCGGAACGGACGCCCCGATGATCAGCATGCGCTTGGGCGAGCTCGGCCTGTCGGGCACGGGCGCGCGGGAAATGATCCGCGCGTCGGGAAGGGCGATTGCGTCCTGATCCTGCGCCTGCCGCAGCCGCGTGACGAACGCCTCGTACATGCTGCGGGTGGAGGTTGCGCTTGCCTGAAGCGCCTTGAGTTTCACCATCGCCATGTTCTGGTCGCGCGCTTCGGCTTCGGTCTGCTGAAGGCTGGCTTCCAGCGACTTCACGTTGGCCTGGGCGACCGCCACATCGTTGGCGATGGAGCCGGCGATGCGCGTGACTTCTTCGCGCACCTTGGCCTCAAGATCGCGCTTCTGCGATTCGATGGCGATCATTTTCGGGTGGCGCGGACCGTATTTGGTGGCGAGCTGCGCCTGTTGCGCGATCAGGTCGGCTTCCTGCGTGCGCAACTGCACAATCAGGGGCGAGGCAACGACCTGCGAGACATCGCCTTCATGGCCGGAGCGCACAAGCTGCTGCACGCGCGCATAGGTCGCCTGTTTCTGCGCGAGGTCTGCGCGGGCCTGGACAAGCTGCGTGTTGATCGCGGCCAGCTGCTGCTCGACCAGCGACGTGCCGTTGGCGGTTTCGTTCAGGTCATGCTCGGCCTTGTACTGTTCGGCGGCGGCATCGGCAGCCTGAACCTGGCGCGCAAGCCGATCGATCCGGTCTTCCAGCCATTGCGTGGTCACACGCGCCGCATCGGCCTTGGTGTCGATCTGGTCGGCGATATAGGCATCGGCGATGGCGTTGGCGATGCGCGCGGCCTTGTGGGGATCCCTGGAAAAGAAAGTGATGGAGATGGTCGTGGAAAGGCCTTCGGATGTCACCCACAGATGATTGAGGAAGTTGTCGATGATGGCATCGAGCTGCGTGGACGCATCCGGTTCGCCGAAAAAGGCGCTCATCAGCCCCGAACCGCCTGCAAACTCCGGATCGTCGTAAAGCTTCAGCTTTGCGATCACCCGTTCGGCAATGTCGCGCGATGTCAGGATCTGGATCTGATCCTGCACGGACGCGGGATCGGTGGGCAGCGCCGAGAGCACCGAAGACTGGTCGGCGAAATTGTTGCGCCGCTGCTCGAGCATCACCACGGCGGCGGAGCCATAGAGCGTCGGCAGCAGGAATGTCACCAGCGCCGTCAGCGCCACGGCCCCTGCCGCAATCCTGAGGATCAGGCCCCGGCGCCGGCGCAATACGCCGATGAAATCGGCCAGGCCAAAGCGCGCCGTTTCCGCAGGCCCGGGGGACGCAGCAGCGCCGGAATTGAAAGTTCTGTCGAACGCCATGAACCTGAACGCCGTCCTTCCGGCCGGTGCCGCCTTTGGATTCCGTTTACCGCGCCACGTGCTGCGGAATGGTTAATGAATGGGAAGCAACAGACGGCGCGAAGCGGCACAATCGCCTGTCAAACCTGCAAGAAAACGGCCGGTTCAGGCGGGCCGCACATTCGGGCGCATGATGGCCACGGCCAGGTCCGCAAAGGCGCGATAGGCCCTGTCGGGAAGGAAAATCTGCAGGAAAACAATGGCGGCGAGCCTTGGCCGATAGCAGCCATGCAGCAGCGCCGTGACGTAGAGCTTCAGCGCCTGCCATTTGCTGGTAGCGGCAACGCCCTTGGCAATGACCCACCCGCGGCCACCGTGATAGGCGCGCGGCGGGATCTGGGACTTCAGCTGCTCGAGCCACGGGATAAGGCGCGCGCCCTTGCGCCCGGCCGACGAGCGGCCGGGATCGGGCAGGTCTTTCCACACCGCGCCGGGCTCTTCCGCCATTACGAAACTGCAGCCGGCAAGATAAAGCCGGATGGCGAAATCGGTGTCTTCTGCGAAGCGCAGCTGTTCATGATAGCGCACGGCGCGCGCACGCGCCGCCGGCACGGCCACCGTAATGGTCGGCACAAATCCGCGATCGCACAAGAGATATGTCGCCATGTGTTCGTCCGGCCGGATGGCGCGGGGCGGCTTCAACAGCGTGCGCCCGCCGCCGCGATCGACGACCATGCGCGCATAGCCGACCGTGTCCTGCGTTCCTTCCAGCAGCCCTTTCATCCGCTCCAGGTGCCCGGGAAGGAAGCGATCGTCGGAATCGAGCGGGGCGACAAAGCGCCCGCGCGCCGCATCGATGCCCGCGTTGCGCGCGGCGCCGCCGCCCCGGTTGGGCTGACGGATGAAGCGAATGCGCGGATCGGAAAATTTCATGAGGGCAGCGGCCGGGTCGTCCTTCGAACCGTCGTCCACGACGATGATTTCGAAATCCTGGCAGGTTTGCGCGAGCACGGAAGCCACCGCCTCGCCCAGCACATGCGCGCGGTTGTAAACGGGAACGATCACGGAAAAGAACGGCTGACTCATGCGTCCACTTCCTCCGCATCGAGCCGGCGCATCATGGCGAGCATGAGAAGAAACACCACCCAGGCCGGCCCGTCGCCTTCCAGAAAATCCGACTCCAGGATGTTGTGCAGCAGCATGAAAGCGAAGATCGCGAAGAACAGGCTCTTGAGCGCGAGTTCTTCGCCGCCGCTGCGCCAGAACTGAAGGCCGGGCAGGAACACGAACGAAATCATGGCGAGCGCAAAGCCGACGAGGCCCGTCGTCACGCACAGCTGCAGATAGGCGTTGTGGCCGTGCGCCTCCATCTCGATCCAGCTGCCGGAGACATAGTTGTGCAGCGGCGAAAGATTACCGGTGTCGGCGAAGGTGCCGAAGCCGGAGCCGAACAGGGGATGATCGCGGATGAAGGCGATTTCCGCCTGCCAGATTGCGGTGCGGCCGGTAAGCTCGCTGGGATCGGCAAGGAACTGGGTGATGGTGGTTGAATCGGCGATCAATGCCGCCGCAATCAGCACGGCAATCAGGGCCAGCGCGACCGAAACAATCACCTTGTCGATCCCCCGCCGCCAGGCCACGCGGTAAACCGCGCCGAACAGGACCGCCACCGGCAGAAATCCCATGGAGGATTTGGAGTGCGTGCCGATCAGAAAGCCCACGGCCGCGAGGAACAGGCCCGCATCGCGCCAGCTTTTCCGTTCGACGGCGTAATGGAGGAATATCATGGCCGACATCGCGGTCACCGCACCGGCGATGTTCTTGTGGAAGTAAAGGCCGCGCCAGTCGCCGATGATCGAGGGGTCGCCTTCATTGGACAGATGAACGGCCTGCGGAATGCCCAGCGCCACCGAGATCCAGTTCACCGCCAGAATCCCTGCAAGCACCCAGTAGAGAAGCCGCAGGCTGCGCCCGACGCCGATCGTATCCACCGCAAGCATGGCCGACAGCACGATCACCACTTCCAGGCCTGCGCGCCGGATGGCGACGCCGGGCTCCGACGCCCAGGCCGCCGAAGCCGCGCACCACGCCAGCAACACAAGCAGGATCGCGGGCACCGTTTCCACGATGGCAAAGCCGCGCCGCTCGAAGGCGGAAATGAAGATGACGGCGAAGACCGTGAGGTAACAGATCTGCCGCCAGATATCGCCCGCGCCCGAGAACCCGCTTTCGCCCAGCGCCAGCACCGCGGGATCGCGCGCCTGGAACGGCTGAAGGCTGACAAAAACAAGAAGCAGAAAGCCCACGAACGCCGCTTCCGTGGCCCATGGCGCAATGAGGCGCCGCGAGGGCGCAGCAAGCATTTCAGGCGCCGTGTGTCGTTGCATATTCGTCATAACGCCGTCCCAGTAGCGCCGTGACTTTGCCCGCCGCGCGCGCGAGCTTGCACAACGCAACCGCGCGGCGATTCGGAACAAAGGCGAGGATGGCGAGGCCAAAGGGGAACAACAAGAGCGCAAGCGCGATCTTGGCGATTTCGCGCAACCTGCTGCCGAAGCCCGGCACATGTTTCAGGAAGATGCGGAAATCGGAATTGCCGACGCTATAGGCACGCTTCAGCGCCCAGCCGAGATTGGCGCGGCTTTGCGGCACATAAGCGTGAACGACGGCCCCATCGGCCCAGGCAAAGCGGCGACCCGCCATCTTGAGCCGCAGGAAATAATCGCAATCCTCGCCGCCGCCCAGCGCAAAGGCCGGATCGAACCAGGGTTTGGCCATCTCCTCGAAACAGCGGCGGTGAATGAAAACATTCGACGTGCTCCCGATCGTCTCCACCGGCCCGGTCTTGCCGCGCCAGGGCGCCAGGCCTTCGCAGCTTTCCACCCATCGTCCCGCAGGCCCCTCGAAATCGCGCAGGACCGCGCCATGCAGCGCATCGGCCCCGGTCTCCGACTGCACGCGCAGAAATTCGGAAATCCAGCGCCGCTCGGGCCATTCGTCGTCGTCCAGCATGGCAATGAAGGCGCCCGGCAGCTTCAGCGCCTCTTCCACAAGCCTGTTGCGCGCATGCGCAATGCCGCGCTCGGGCGCGATCACGGCGAAGAGCGGCCAGCGGTAGTTGCCCGCCATCAACCGGGCGCAGACGGCAAGTCCTTCGCGGCCTTCGCAATCGTTGTCGGCCACCAGCACCGTCACCCGGGCGTCGGTTTCAAGCTGCTCAAGTTTCGCCAGAAGCCGTTCAAGGCTTTTCGGCCTGCGAAAAGTGGGAATGGCGACCGTGATTTCAGGCATGAGCGGCCTTCCAGCGCCGCGCCAGACCGAAGATGTTCGCCGTCATCACCACGTCGCCGGCAAGGATGCCGCCAAGCGACGCCACCGGCCCGAAAGCGAGAAGCAGCGCAAACGTCGCCGCCACCGACACCGCGCTCGACCAGACACTGGGCCAGGCCAGCGCACGGAATTCCCCCGCCGCCTGGAACAGCACCGATTCCGGAACGCGCGAGATTCTGACCGCCATGATCGCCGCATAGAGAACGATCACCGCGATCACCTGTCGCGTATCATATTCGCTGCGGATCAGAAGGTGCGGAAACCAGATCAGGATCACGGCGGCAAGACCCAGGGTGGCGATCCACACTGCCCCCATGGCGGTTCGGAATTCCTTAACGGTGCGGAGCGCTGCGGCCACTTTTCCGCCCGCCAGATCGCGCGCCATGGCCGGACGCTCGAGGTCGGGAAGCGCCGCCATGGCAAGCGAAGCCGGCCGCATGAACAGCGAGCCCACCGCGATCAGCGCAAAGGCCTTGGGGCCGGAAATGAAGGTGACCAGATAGGCATGGGCATTCATCGTGAGTTCGGTGGACACCACGCCCAGAAGCGACCAGCGCGTGAGATCGCGCCATTCGGCGCGATAGGCCAGAAGCGAACCGTTCCGCAACGCAAGAAGCTGCGCGCGCACGAAACTGCCGCCGCACACACACAGGCCCGCAAGGCTGGCGCCGACCATGGCGGCCGCCGCGTGATTTTCGCTGAAGCTTTTGAGCAGATAAAGCGCGCAAAGGGCGCAAAGCAGGAAAAGGGCATAGGCGATGTCGGACGCCACCGCGCGCGCGGGACGATGGCGCGTGTAGGCATGACAGCGGCCGAACCAGCGCAAGGTCATCGCGCCGCAATAGACGGCAAGAATGGCCGAAAGCCGCACATCGGCGCCGCTTGCGAACATGAGCGCGCCGCCGATGAGCGCCGCAAGCACCGCAAACACCAGACTGGTCTTGAAATAGACCGACAGATCGCCCTTGCCCGCATGGGCGGCGCGCGCCAGCGGCGCGTTCAGCAACGCCCCCGTCGCCGAAAGCGCGAAAGGCACGATGACCAGCACAAACGAGAAAAGGCCAAAGGCCGCCGCCGACAGCGCATGCAGGAATATCAGCGCCGCAAGGAAATGCGCGGTCGCAATGCTCATGGGCCCGAGCGTTGACAGCGCATAGCGCATCATCACGCCGCCGAAGCGGCGCGCCTGGGGCCAGCGCTCGCCCGACTGGAACCCGGCAATCAGCGCGGCAACCCTGCTCATGGCACTTCTGGCGCGAGCACGGCCTCTGGCGCACGCCCGCGCGGCAGGGAATGGGTGCGCGTGAGCAGAAGAAACAGCGCCATCGGGTTGGTGACGGCGTAACGCAGGAAGAGACGCTTCGGCTCGCGCAGCAGGCGATGAAGCCACTCCACCCCCGCGGCCTGCATCCATTGCGGCGCGCGCGCATAATCGCCCGCCAGAAAATTGAAACAGCCGCCGCAGGTCACGATCCAGCCCGCGTTGAGGCGGTGCTTGTTGCGGACGGAAAACGCCATCTCCTTCGGCACGCCCAGGCCCACCCAGACGACATCCGCGCCCGACGCATTGATCCTGTCGCAGATCGCCGATTCATCGGACGGCGCGAAATAGCCGTTGCGGCGGCCCACGATCTGCAGATCGGGATAAAGCCGCATCAGTTCCCATGACGCGCGGGCGTTGATTTCCTCGGTTGCGCCCAGCAGATAGAACCGCAGGCTCGCGCCCTGCGCGGCTTTTGCGGCATCATGGATGAAATCTGTGGTGGCCGTGCGTTCAGGAATCGGCGTGCGGGTGAAGCGCGAGGCGAAAACGGCCGGCTGGCCATCGGCATGCAGCAGGTCGGCGGCATCGAGATGGCGGCGGAAATCGGGATCGGTTGCCGCCATCGCAATCGAATGACCGTTGGTCGTGAAGACCAGCCTGGGCAGGCGCCGCGCGTTGCCGCGCGCCGCCAGGCAGTCTTCCACCATGACGCGCACCAGGCCGCCGCGCGACAGGCAGGCTGTCTTCAGCCCCCCGACCACGACTTCGTCGTAGCGAAGCGGCTGCGCCGCGACCGCGACGGCATGGGATTCGGCGCGCATCAGTGGGCGTTCCTGGCGCGCAGCACTTCGCCGAAGGTGCGAAGAAGGATTTCGAGGTCCAGCATCATGCTCCAGTGCCGCGCGTACCAGATGTCGTGCTCCACGCGCGCGCGCATGTCGTTTACGGTGGGGGTTGCGCCTCTCAGCCCATGCACCTGGGCCCAGCCGGTGATGCCGGGCTTCACGGACTGGCGGACGAGATAGTCGGGAATGACCGCGCCATAGAGCCGGTCATGCGCCACGGCATGCGGGCGCGGCCCGACAAGCGACATCTCGCCCCGGATGACATTGATGAGCTGCGGAAGTTCATCGAGGCTTGTGGTGCGCATCAGCCGGCCCGCGCGCGTCACGCGCGGATCGTTGGCCTGCGCCTGCCGGATCTCGCTGCCGTTCTCAAGCACATGCATGGAGCGGAATTTGAGGATTTCGAATGTGCGGCCGTTCAGCCCATGCCGCGTCTGGCGGAAAAAGACCGGTCCTTTCGAGTCAAGCTTGATCCAGAGCGCGATGAGAAGAAGCACCGGAGCGCCGAGAATCAGCACCGGCACCGCGATGCAGAGATCGAGCGCGCGCTTGGCCCATGCGCTGCGCGCCCGCCAACGCGGCTGGGCAAAGCCTGCGTCCAGAACCGGCCTTGCGCTGCATTCAGCGATCTGTTCGTAAACCGTCACGCGGGGGCTCGCGTTAATCTTCGCGAACGCCTCCGCTGCAGAAGACGCGCCAGTTTCCGCGGTTCAAATCGGGATTCGGGCCGGCAACGGGGCGGCCCGCATTAACGGCTGCAGACAATTCGTTCCGAATTGGAACAATGCGCGGGAAGCCCGTGGGACGGTTCGGAAAGCGGCGTCAAGCCGCCATTTCCTCCTGCCAGCGCCTGAGCCGGGGATTGCCCGCGCGCAGCATCGCAACAAGCGAGGCGACATTGCCCGCCCGCATGGGAAGCCCGTATCGCGGCAGCAGCCAGCGGTTGCTGCTTGCATCGAGCGTTCCGGAAACGGTGGTGAAGGCATGGCTGAAGCCCGCCTCGCGCACCGCCCGCCAGGCTTGCGCCGACACGTCGGCGGGCTGGCCGAAGGGATAGGCGAAGAAGCGACAGGGACCCACTTCCGTTTCAACCCGCGCCTTCGACCAGGCGGCCTGCCCGCGCAGCGTCCTGAGCGATTGGGCGCCGTTCATCGGCCAATGCCAGTGGGCGTGGGCGCCGATTTCGACACCGCGGCGCGCCAGCGCCCGCACCTCGTCCCACAGCAGAAAGCGTTCGGCCGGATACCGCGCAACGGCATCGCCCACGGTTTTTGCCATGGCGGAAATCGCCACGCGTGCGCGGCGCGCATCGAGCTCTGCGATCTGGCGCATGACGCGGGATTCTTCCGATGCGCGCTGGGCCACGCCGGCCAGCGCAACCGGCGGGTAAATATGGGGAATCCGGTACACGCCGTCCGCGGCTTCGGCAAAGAAGAGCCGCAGGATCAGCATGGGATTGGGCGTTCCCGTGTCGATGTGATCGGTCGAGACGAAAAGCGTCCAGGGAAGCCTGAGATCGTCCAGAATATCCGCGGCCACGCCAAGTGTGTTGGCGTAACCATCGTCGGACATCAGAAACAGCGCGCGCGGATGCCGGCCGGGGTTGCGAAGCACCTCGTCAATGGCGCCCAGCGGCAGCACGTTGAAATTCGCCTTCAGGGCGCGGGCGATCTTCGCAAATTCATCCTTCTCATGATGATTTTGCGCGACCGGCGCATCGGGCGCCGCCGATTCCACGCCGTGGAAAAACACCGCCGCCGGCGCGGAGAACGCGCGCGCGATGGGCGTTGGGATGTGCGGCGCGGTTGCGCGGAACAGGCGTCCCGAAAGGCTGGTCATGCCGGAGGCTTTGCAGGTTTTCGGCCAGATATCGCGTCCGCGCGGTTTTGCGCCTTCAGGGCGGTTAACCCTGCTTTCGCAACCGGAACGGAAGTTGCGTGACAGCTTTCCGGAATTCCCGAAACGGTTCACGCCCCATGAACGTTCGTGTCGCCCTGGGCTCCAATCCCGAATTGGAACAGAAGATCGCCGCCCGCACCTTGCGCATCGGCGTGATCGGGCTTGGCTATGTCGGCCTTCCGCTCGCCCATGCCTTCTGGCAGGCGGGCCTGAAGGTGACCGGTTTCGACATCGACCGGGCCAAGATCGACATGCTCTCGCGCGGCGAAAGCTATATCCGCCATTTCACCGCCGCTCCGGCGATGAATGAATCGGGCCGCTTTGCGGCCACCAGCGCGTTCGGCGAACTCGCCAACATGGACGCGATCCTGATCTGCGTGCCCACGCCGCTGACGCCGACGCGCGAACCCGACCTGCAATTCGTGACGAACACCTGCGAGACCATCGCATGCCATCTGAGGCCCGGCCAGCTTGTGGTGCTGGAATCCACAACCTATCCGGGCACGACGGACGAGGTGGTGCTGCCCATCCTGGAAAAAAGCGGCCTGAAGGCGGCGCGCGATTTTCAGCTCGCCTTCTCGCCGGAACGCGAGGATCCCGGCAGCGGCATCGAAACGCGCAGCATCCCGAAACTTGTGGGCGGCATCGACGATTATTCCGGCGAAGTTGCGCGCAGCGTCTATGCGCTTGCGTTCGCCCATGTTCACAAGGTGCGCGATGCGCAAACGGCCGAAGCGGTAAAGATCACCGAAAACATCTTCCGCTCGGTCAACATTGCGCTGGTGAACGAACTGAAGCTTGCCTATTCGCGCATGGGCATCAACGTGTGGGACGTGATCGAGGCGGCCAAGACAAAGCCGTTCGGGTTCATGCCCTTCTATCCGGGGCCGGGCCTTGGCGGCCATTGCATCCCGATCGATCCGTTCTATCTGTCCTGGCGCGCGCGCGCTTTCGAAGTGGACACCAAATTCATCGAGCTTGCGGGCGAAGTGAACCGCGCCATGCCGCGCCATGTGGTCGGCGCGCTGGCGGAGGCCTTGAGCGAGCGTTTCGGCAAGGCGCTGAAAGGTGCGAAGATTCTCGTCATGGGCGTGGCCTACAAGAAAAACGTGGACGACCTGCGCGAAAGCCCTGCGTTGCGCATCATGGAGATGCTCAAGACCGCCGGCGCGGAGGTATCCTATTGCGATCCCTATTTCCCCGCGATTCCGCCCACGCGCGAGCATGCGGCGCTTGCCGGCATGCAGAGTATTCCGTTCGATGAGGCCACGGTTTCATCCTTCGACGCGGCCTTCATCGCGACGGATCACGATGCCGTCAGTTACACAGACCTCGTCAAATGGTCCAAGCTCGTCGTGGATACGCGCAACGCCACGAAGAATGTGCGCAAGGGCCGCGAGAAGATTGTAATGGCCTAAGCGCCTCAGCCGCGCGGCGGCATCTGCGGCTGGCGGATCGCGACGTTGATGCGGTTCCAGGCGTTGATGATCGCGATGTGCAGCACGATGGCCGCAAGCTGCCTCTCGTCGTAATGTTTCGCCGCCGCGTTCCACACATGGTCGGGCACCGGATCGGTGCGGTCTGCAATGCGCGTGGCGTGTTCCGTGAGCGCGAGGACCGCCCGCTCGGCCTCATCGAACAGGGTGGAATCATGCCAGGCGCCGACGGCCCAGATACGCTCGTCCGGCTCGCCCGCGTTCTTCAGCTCGCGTGAGTGCATGTCGGTGCAGAAGGCGCAGCCGTTGATCTGGCTCGCGCGCAAATGGATCATGGTGAGCAGTTTTTCCGGCAATCCGCTGGTTTCGGTGGATTTGCCCAGCGCAATCATCGCCTGCATGGCTTCCGGATACATATGGGCCGGGTTCTTTATCCGCGCGGTCATCGTCTTTCTCCTTTTGGTTCCCGCTTTCTCAAAACGGCGCGGGCCTCAGCTGTTTCCATCGCTCGCGCCTGCGACGTGAAGATCTTCGAGTGCTTCGAATTTCTCGCGCCAGAAGCTGCTGTAATGGCCGATCCAGTCCACCAGCGGGTCAAGGCCGCGCGGGGCGATGCTGTAGCGGGCTTCCCGGCCGCGCTTGCGGCTTTCCACGAGCCCCGCCTTTTTCAGCTGGCGCAGGTGCTTGGAGACCGCCGGCTGCGAGACGCCCGACCGCTCGGTCAGCATCCAGACGGTCTGCTCCCCGCCCCGGGCCAGCCGCTCGAACAGCATGCGGCGCGTCGGATCGGCCAAGGCCTTGAGGACGGTGTCTGGAAAGCTCAGCATCCCAGATCAATAGCTATAGGGTTATTGATTGGTCCACAAGAAAATGTTTCGCAGGTGCAATCAGTTCTCTGCGATCTGGCCGAATCGCTCTTGACAGGGGACCCATTGAATAGTACATATTCCTCATCTCTGGAATTGCGTCTTGAGCAGGGCCGGTCGGGCGCCGGGGCGTCCCGCCGATTTCAGTTGGCCGCCAATCCCCCGGCCGATAGGGTCATGCGGCGGGCAAAAAGCGGGGGCCTGATTCATGCCGGACGTCATCACCGAACAGCGCAGCTTCGGCCAGCGCCTCTCGAATTCCTTCCTGGGGCTCATCATCGGCCCCATTCTGATTCTGGTCGCGATCGGCCTTCTCTGGTGGAATGAGGGGCGGGCGGTTGCGGCCATCGTGGGCCTCAACGATGCCGCCGGCCAGGTGGTGGAAGCGAATGCTTCCGGGCCTTCGCCCGCCAATGCGGGCAAGCTTGTGCATGTGGTGGGGGCTGCCACTGCGTCGAGCCCCATCAGCGATTCCGCCGTGGGCACCACGTTCACCGGCCAGGTGACGGTGGCGCGCACGGCCGAGATGTATCAGTGGAAGGAAAGCAGCCACGAGGACAACAACAACAATACCACGACCTATGAATACACGCGCGCCTGGTCCGAAGACCCCATCGATTCTTCGCATTTCCATTACGCGGACGGCCACGAAAATCCGGCGATGCCGTTTGCGAGCACGCAGACCTCTGCGTCCGATGCCAAGCTCGGCGGCTGGGCGCTGGACGACGGCACGCTCAATCGCATCGATCTTGAGCAGAGCCTCAATCCGCCGGCGCCCGAAGGCTGGTCGCGCGACGGCAACTATCTCTATCGCGGCAATCCCGCGTCGCCGAAAGTGGGCGACATGCGCGTTTCCTACCGGGGCCTTGCTTCCGGCACGACGATTTCGGTGCTGGCGCAGCAGAGCGGCAACGGCTTTGCGGCCTTCACCGCGAAGAACGGCTATACGCTCGAGCTTGCGGCCGCGGGCAACCACACCGCCGCCGAGCTGATCGAACGCCAGCGCAAGGCCGAAGCGATTCTCACCTGGGTGCTGCGCGCCGTGGGCTGGCTTCTGATCTTCATGGGCTTCACCGCGTTCCTTTCGCCGCTTTCGGCCATGGCATCCTTCGTTCCGATTCTGGGCGGCATTGTGCGCGGCGCGGCGGCGGGAATTTCCTTCGTCATCAGCGTTCCGCTGGCGCTCACGGTGATCGCGCTGGCGTGGCTGTTCTACCGGCCGCTGATCGGCGGGGGCCTGCTCGTTCTGGCCGCGGCGTCGGTTTACGGCCTGTGGCGCTGGCATCATCAGCGCACGGCGGGGCATGTGGCGGCGCAGGCGGCAAAAGCCCCGGCCTGAGCCACCATTCGCCACGCGACGAATCTGGAACCGGCAAACCCTGGTGGCCCCGGCTGGACTTGAACCAGCACAGCCCTTTCGGACCTACGGATTTTAAGTCCGTTGCGTCTGCCATTCCGCCACGGGGCCCATGGCGCGGAACAGGAAAGGGGTTCACCGGCCGCGTCAAGCGGCAGGTCGCGCGGACCCGCGCGCCATGCTAGGGCCAGCGCCCATGAACGCGGTTCTGCTTCTTGTCTTCGCGTCCATCGCGCTTGCGGCGGCCGGCTTTGCCGCCTGGCCCGTGCTGCGCAGGACATCCGCGCCCATGGCCGGCCGCGCGCTTCTGGCCGGCGCGATTGCCGCGTTCGTGCTCGGCATCGGCGGCGGCTTCTACATCTGGTCCGGCCAGCCCCAGCTTGCCCTGAGAAGCCTGGAAGGGCCGCAGGCAAACGATCTGAGATCGCTCGTGGCCACGCTGTCGGTGCGCGTGCGGGAACGGCCCGGCGACATCCGCGGCTGGACACTTCTCGGGCGCGGATATCTGACGCTTGGCGATGCCGACGACGCGGCAAAAGCATTTTCCCAGGCCATCGCAATCGCGGACGCGGCGCACAGGCCCGACGCCGGCCTCTATTCGGCCTATGGCGAAGCGCTCACTTATGCGGCGCAGGGAACGGTGGGAAGCCAAGCCGAAGCGGCATTCCGCAAAAGCCTCGCCATCGATCCGAAAGATCAGGCGGCGCGCTATTACCTCGGACAGGCCTATGCGATGCGCGGGCAAAACGCGAAGGCGCTTTCCATCCTGCAGGGCCTGCTTGCCGATGCGCCGGCGAACGCGCCCTGGCGCGGCGCGCTTGTCGACAGAATAGCCGCGCTGAAGGCGGCTTCGGGACAGGCGCCGGATGTTGCGGCCATGGTGGAAAGCCTTGCGCAAAGGTTGAAGGCAGATCCGTCCGATGCGCAGGGCTGGCAAAGGCTGGTGCGCGCCTATGCGGTGCTGGGAGAGAAAGACAAGGCGGCGGATGCGCTGGCGCAGGCGCGCGCTGCGCTCGGAAAAAACGCCCGCGCTCTGGCGGCGCTCGATGCGGAAGCAAAATCGCTCGGCCTGGCAAAATGAAAAACGGCGGCTTGCGCCGCCGTTTCGCCCGACGCGTGAAGAATGATCAGCTCACGCGGCCCTGCCACACGGGCCAACAGCTGGTATGGCCGTGCGCCTTTGCGGCATTGTACAGTTTCATCTGCGCATCTTCGGCGTTCGCGCCGCTCACGGTTGCGGTGTAATCCTTTCCGCCCGCGCACCAGACATAGAACTGATGCTTTCCGGCCGTGAAGAAATCGCTCTGTCCGCCGGAGCTCATGCTTGATGCCACGGCCACGCCCGCGACCGCCACGATCAGTCCGGCCACGATAGCGCCGAGAATGCGGTTTCTTGTCATTTGTTACGCTCCCTTGGACACCAGAATTCGTTGCGTCCGGTTACCCGCCCCGATCCGGACCGCCGGACTTGCGTCAAACGGCGGCATGCCCCCCAGTTTGGCGGCCTTTTCCGACCGTCCTTCTCAAGATAGCGGCATAAAATACACAGCCCGATGAAAAAATCACGAACTTTCTTCGCTTGCGCGGGAACCATTCCGCGCGACGCGCATGGGAGCGGCGCCCAGGGAGCGAATGGCCTGTTCGATCGCTGCGGCCGCGGCGGCAACGGCGGCTTCCTCGCGCCCGCGAACCACAAGCTGAACGCCAAAGCCATCCTCGCGATAGAACGGATAGCTGCCGATCGCCACCCCGCGGTGCTGCGATTGAATCTGCGCGAGCGCCGCAGCGATCCGGCCTTCGGGCAGCCGCGTCTCGATCACGACCGATGTTACGACCCTGCCGCGCTTCAATCGCGGCGCCACGTCTTCGAGCATCGCGCGCATGATCATCGGCACGCCGGCCATTACGAACACGTTGCCGATGCGGAATCCCGGTGCGGCCGATACGCTGTTGCGGATCAATTCCCCGCCGAGCGGGATGCGCGCCATGCGCCGGCGCATTTCGTTGAAGTCGGCCGGATTGCTGTAGCGCGCGGCCAGCAGCGCCATCGCCTCCGGATGGTAATCGATGCCCACGCCGAACGCCCTCGCGATGGCGTCGGCGGTGATGTCGTCATGCGTGGGCCCGATGCCGCCGGTCGTGAAGACATAATCGTAGCGGGCACGAAGAGCATTGACGGCCGCAACGATCTCTTCCTCCACATCCGGCACCACGCGCGCCTCGCGCAGATCGATGCCGAGCGCGGCGAGAAAGCGGGCGATATAGTTGGTGTTGGTGTCCTGCGTGCGGCCCGAGAGGATTTCATCGCCGATCACCAGAACCGCGGCCGTAACGACTTTTTCCGTTTCGTTCATGACTTGTGGCGCAGGCTCCCTGCAGGGTGTAATAAGCGGCCGAGGATCGGAAAAAGACGTCCGGCGACCGGCCAGGACCGCACTTATATATCAGGCCATGTCCTACATGCCCGAAATGGAGACCCTGGAAGCCGCGCGGCGGGCCAACTTTGCCGTGGCGCTGCACAAGCCGGCCGATTTCGAGGGCATGCGCCGCGCCGGCCGGCTTGCCGCCGAGGTGCTCGATCTGCTGGTGCCGGAAGTGAAGCCCGGGGTGACGACCGCCGCCCTCGACAGGCTGGCCTATGAATACACGGTCGACAGCGGCGCCATACCGGCCTGTCTCGGCTACCGCGGCTATCGCCACACCCTGTGCACTTCGCTCAACCATGTGGTCTGCCACGGCATCCCGGAGGAGCGGCCGCTGAAGGATGGCGATATCGTGAACATCGATGTCACCGTCATCCTTGACGGATGGCACGGCGATACGAGCCGCATGTATCTGGTGGGCGATGTGAAGCGCAAAGCCACGCGCCTTGTGGACATCACCTACGAATCGATGATGCGCGGCATTGCGGCCATAAGGCCGGGAGCCACGACCGGCGACATCGGGCATGCGATTCAATCCTATGCCGAAGGCGAGGAGCGCTGTTCGGTCGTGCGCGATTTCTGCGGACATGGCGTGGGCAGGGTGTTCCATGCGCTGCCCAACATCGTGCATTATGGCCGCGCGGGGCATGGCATTACGCTCAAGCCCGGCATGTTCTTTACCGTCGAGCCCATGATCAATCTGGGCGGTTACGGCGTGAAAATCCTGAGCGACGGCTGGACGGCAGTGACGCGCGACCGCTCGCTGTCGGCCCAGTTCGAGCATTCGGTGGGGGTGACCGAAAATGGCGTCGAGATCTTCACAAAGTCGCCAAAGGGCTACGACAAGCCCCCATATTTCTGACGCCGCGCGCAGTTTCGATGGCGATCCGCATTATTTCGGGCATCGCGAAAGGCTGCGCGCGCGCTTCATGGACGGCGGCGCCGACGCCATTCCCGATTACGAGCTGATCGAGCTTGTGCTCTACGCGGCCATTCGCCGCCGCGATGTGAAGCCGCTTGCCAAGGCGCTGCTCGACAGGTTCGGATGTTTCGCAGAGGTCATCGCCGCGCCGCGCGAGCGGCTGATGGAAGTTGAAGGCGCCGGCGAGACGGTGGTGGCGCAACTGAAGATTGTCGAGGCCGCGGCGCTTCGTCTTTTGCGAACGAAGCTGCTCAACAGGCCCGCCCTGTCGAGCTGGTCTGCCCTGCTCGACTATTGCGCCGCGGCCATGGCGCGCAACCCGAAAGAGGAGTTCCGGGTGCTGTTCCTGGACCGCAAGAACGTGCTGATCGCCGACGAGGTGCAGAATCGCGGCACGATAGACCACACGCCCGTCTATCCGCGCGAAATCCTGGCGCGCGCGCTGGAGCTGGGCGCCTCCGCGTTGATCCTGGTGCACAACCATCCGAGCGGCGATCCCGAGCCGAGCCGCGCCGACATCGAAATGACGCGTGAAATCGCGGCCGCGGCCAGGGCGCTGGGCGTTTCCGTCCACGATCATATCGTGGTCGGCCGCGGCGGACATGCCAGCTTCAAGGCGTTAGGGCTGCTCTGATTTCTGCGTCCGCTCTCCCGCGCGATGCTTTATAAGAGGCAAAGCGTCCGGTGGGGTTGGCTTCATGTGGCGATTTGTGCTGCTGCAGCTTGGCAAGCTTGTCTTGTGGCTTGCCGGGGCCGGGCTGGGCGCTGCGGCGCTGGCCTCCCTTTCCGCGCCGCGCGGCGGATGGGACTTCCTGTCGGCATTTCCTGCGCGCGTCGGCGCCTATCTTCATTGGGAATTCGGCAAGAGCAGCATCGAGGGCCTGCCCGCGATGCAGATGGCGCTTGACGGCCTGCCGGCTACGCTTGAGCTTCTTCTTTACGGGGCGGTGATCGCGCTTGCCGTCGGCGTCCCGCTTGCCATTGCTTTTGGCCGCGGCACGGTCCGCCGGGCGACCGTTCCGATCATCCAGTTTGTGGGGTCTGCGCCGGTTTTTTGCGGCGGGCTTGCGCTTGCATGGGCCGCGTTCCACCTCTTCCACTGGCAGACCGCCGCGCATGGCAGCAACCGGCTGGCGCTGGAATTTTCGGCGGCCCTCTTGCGCGGGGATGCAGCCGCAGCCCTTGCAGGGCTTCATCAACTGGCCCTGCCGGCGCTGACGGTGGGCGCGGCGGGGGCGGCCAGTGTGCATCTGGCCATGCGGCGGGCTGCGGTTGCGGCTGACAGCGAATCTTACCGCCAGGGCCTGAAGCTCATGGGGCTCGGGACGCTGGAAATCGAACGAGTCTATGTCTGGCCGCAGATTTTCGCGGGGCTGCTTTCGGCCAGCGGAGAGATCGTGTTGACGCTGATTTCGGCGGCGGCCGTTGCGGAGTGGGTGTTCAACTGGCCGGGCGATGCGGTGCTGTTCGTCAAGTCGGTCGCGCTGAACGACTGGAGCGTGGCCGCGCCCGTCCTTCTTGTTTTTGCGGCGCTGAAATTCTCGGCCGATTTCGCCGGCGCCATTGCGGCGCGCGCGCTTGAGGAATTCCGGACATGACCAGCGCCGCCGCACAGCTTGCGCCAGGAGCTGCGCCTCCGTTGCGGAAATTCGCCCGCATCGCAGGATTTGCGGGCCTTGGCGCGATTGCCGTTCTGGCGGGCGCAAGCGGGGTGATCGCGCGCGCGCCGGCAGGGGCTGCCGGCATCGGGCCGGCGCTGCGGCCGCCATCGTTCGACTTCCTTTTTGGCACCGATCTGCTGGGGCGCGATGTCGCCAGTGAAATCCTGCATGCGCTGACGGTGACGGCCGCCGATGCGGCCATTGCCGCAACCGTGGTCCTGGCGGCCGGTTCCCTTTTCGGATTTCTGGCCGCGCGGCTGCCATGGCGGATCGGCGATCTTGGCCTGTGGCTGATGGGCGTGCTGAATGCCGCTCCTGCGCTTTTGCTCGCCATCCTGTTCGTGGGGCTGAGCAGCCGCGAATATGCGCCGCTTGCTGCCGGGCTGGCCGCGGCGCCGGCGGCATTCCTGCGCGCATTCGCGAAAGCGCGCGAACTTTCGCGGTCACGCCATGCCGAATATGCGCGCGCAAGCGGCATCGGCGCGATGGCGCTCCTGAAACGCGATCTGGCCTACGAAATCCGCGACGACGGCATCAGCACCGCCGCACGCGCGCTGGCCGCCGTTGCGATCACGCTCTCGACGCTGAGCTTCTTCGGCTTCGGCGCCGTGCCGCCGGCGCGCGATCTTGGCCTGATGATCGGCGCAGCGCGCGCGACCTACTTCGACGCCTGGTGGACGGCCGCATTTCCCGCGCTGGCCCTGATCCTGTTCGTTTTCTGCGCGCGGCTCGCGGCCGGCCTCGACGAGGGAGAGCGGCCATGAGCGAAGCAGACGCCGCTGTCCTGAGCATTGCCGACCTCACGATCATCCGCGCTGGCGCGCCCTTGCCCGAGCTCGAACGCTTCTCGCTGCAGCTCAATCCGGGACAAACTGCGATTGTCCTGGGCGAAACGGGGTGCGGAAAGGAAGCCCTGTTTCGCGCGCTTTGCGGCGCCTCGCGGCCCGATGAGCGCATCAGCGGCGCGATCCGTTTCGGCAGCCTTGGGCCGGCCTTGCCCCAGGACCGCCAGGGAAGCGGGCTGCGCGTCGCCTATCTGCCCTGTGTCGATCAGGGCGTGTTGAGCCCGTCGGCGGATGTCCTGTCGCAGTTTGTGCGCATACTCGCGCGCAGACTGGGATTGCCGCGCGCCTCGGCGCGCGAAGAGCTGCGGCTGGCGCTGGGCCGCATCGAAGGGGCGCCGCCGGTTGCGGCGCTGCGCGGGCGGCCCGGGTCGCTCGATCCCGGCGTGCTTGCCTGGGGCTTTCTGGCGGTGACGCTGGCGCAGTCGCCGGACCTGGTTCTGGCAGACCATGCCCTTTCCCAGCTTTCGCCCATGCAGGCGCGCAATATTGCAGGCGCCATCATCGCCGCGCAGAAACAGCTTGGCTTTGCGCTTCTCTATGCGGCGCGCGGCACGCTTGCGACCACATGGCTCGGCGGACGCGTTCTCGTGATGCGGGCGGGAAAAATCGTGGAGGAAGGCCCTGCCGAGCGGCTCGCGTCTTCGCACGCGCACGCCTACACGCAGATGCTCTACAAATCCGCAACGGTGCAGTCCCCCGTGCAGAAGCACACGATCCGGGGCGAGCCCATTCTTCAGGTGCGCGGCCTCAGGTTTGCGGCGAAAAAAAGCGAACGCAACACCGCAGACGGCATTACCCTGGATCTGCGGCGGGGCGCTTCTCTTGCCATCGTGGGCGAGCCGGGGTCCGGCCGGCGCGAACTGATGCGCGCGATGTTGGGCCTCGACAAGCCTGCGGCCGGACGCACGATCTTCGATTCGGTGGACATCGGCATTCTCTCCAGGAGCATGGTATCGCGCCTGCGCCGCCGGGTTGCCTTCATCACCGGCGACGACGACGTGCTCGATCCGCGCATGACCGTGCGCGACACGGTCGAGGAACCCTTGCGCGCCCATCTCAACCTTTCGCGCGAGCATGTGGCCGGCTATCGCGAGGCGGCCCTCAAGCGCGTGGGCCTGAATTCGATTCCCGGCGAACGGACGGTTGCGATGCTTTCTTCCTTCGACCGCCGGCGGCTTCAGATCGCGCGCGCCATCGTGAGCGTTCCGCGCCTTGCCGTGATTGAAGAGCCGCAGCGGGGGCTTGGACCGCTCGAACAATCGGTGATGATCGATCTCCTGAAGGATTTCCGCGCGCAGGAAGGGCCTGCTTTCCTGATCCTGACGGCGAATTTCGCTCTTGCGCGGGCGCTTGCCGACGACGCGATGGTGCTCAAGGACCGGCACGTCGTCGAGCGCGGAAGCCTGGCCGAGCTGGTGCGGGCGCCGCAGGATGCCTATACGCGGCGGCTGATCGAAGCGGTGGTCCCCCGGCCCGAGGAAGGACTTTCGCAAGCCGTCCTGCAGGGCTAGAAACGCCTCCATGGGGCGCCCTTCAAGCCCGAGGCCGACATGCTCAAGCTCAAAGACGAATCCCTTCTCCGCCAGGACGCCTATTTTGACGGCCAATGGCTGGCGGCCGAAGGCGACGCGCGTTTCCCGGTCAGGAACCCTTCGACCGGCGATGTGATCGCCGAAGTGGCCGATCTTCTGGAAGGCGAGACAAAAAAGGCAATTGAGGCGGCATATCGCGCGCTTCCGGCCTGGCGCAGGAAGACGGCGAAGGAGCGCGCCGGCCTGATGCGCAAATGGTACGAGCTGATGATGGCGCATCAGGAAGACCTGGCCGTCATCATGACGGCGGAACAGGGAAAGCCGCTGGCCGAAACGCGCGGCGAAGTGGCCTATGGCGCAAGCTTCATCGAATGGTTCGCCGAGGAAGGAAAGCGCGTTTACGGCGACGTGATCCCCACCAATCTTCCCAATCGCAGGATCATCGTGTTCAAGGAGCCGATCGGCGTCGTTTCGGCCATCACGCCCTGGAATTTCCCCAACGCCATGATCACGCGCAAATGCGCCCCCGCGCTCGCCGCGGGATGCACGGTGGTCGTGAAGCCGGCGGAAGAAACGCCGCTTTCCGCTCTTGCCATTGCCGAACTCGCGCATCGCGCAGGGATACCGGCGGGCGTCTTCAACGTGGTGACGACATCCCATGCGGCGCGCGTGGGCGCCGAACTGACGCAGAACCCTCTCGTGCGGAAATTCTCGTTCACGGGCTCGACCGAGATCGGCAAGCTGCTGATGCGCCAGTGCGCCTCCACCGTGAAGAAGGTTTCGCTGGAACTTGGCGGCAACGCGCCCTTCATCGTGTTCGACGATGCCGATCTCGACGCCGCCGCCGATGGCGCGATGCTTTCCAAATACCGCAACATGGGCCAGACCTGCGTGTGCGCCAACCGTTTCCTGGTTCAGGATGCGATATACGATGCGTTTCTGGACAAGCTCTCGGCACGCGTGGCGAAACTGAAGGTGGGCGACGGCTTTGCCGAAGGCGTGACGCAGGGCCCGCTGATCAACGAGGATGCGGTGAAAAAGGTGGAGCGCCTCATCGCCGATGCCGCAAAGAAGGGCGCGAAGATCGTGACCGGCGGCAAGCGGTCGCCGCTGGGCGGCACATTCTTCGAGCCCACGATCATTCGCGACATGACGCCGGCCATGGCGGCGGCCAAGGAAGAAATTTTCGGGCCGGTGGCCACGATCTACCGCTTCCGGACGGAAGAGGAAGCCATCCGCATGGCCAACGACACCGAATACGGCCTTGCCGCCTATTTCTATGCCCGCGACATGGGCCGCATCATCCGCGTGGCCGAAGCGCTGGAATACGGAATTCTTGGCATCAATGAAGGCATCATCTCAACCGAAGTGGCGCCGTTCGGCGGCATGAAGGAATCGGGCATCGGCCGCGAAGGCTCCAAATACGGGATCGAGGATTTTCTGGAGATCAAATACCTCGCGCTCGGCGGATTGGGCCCGGCATGATTCCACGCTACGCCCGACCGGAAATGACGGCGATCTGGTCGCCGGACACGAAATTCCGCATCTGGTTCGAAATCGAGGCGCATGCAGCCGACGCGCTGGCCGAGCTTGGCGTCATTCCGAGGGAGGCCGCGAAGAAGGTCTGGGACAGGGGGCGGACGGCGAGGTTCGATGTCGCGCGGATCGACGCCATCGAACGCGAGGTGAAACACGATGTTATCGCGTTTCTGACCCATCTCTCCGAGATCGTGGGGCCGGAAGCGCGCTTCGTGCATCAGGGCATGACGTCGTCGGACGTGCTCGACACCTGTCTTTCGGTCCAGCTTGCGCGCGCATCCGACATCCTGATCGCGGATGTGGACGGGCTGCTTGCGGCGCTGAAAAAGCGTGCGTACGAATTCAAGGACACGCCCACCATCGGCCGGAGCCACGGCATTCATGCCGAGCCCACGACGTTCGGCGTGAAGCTCGCGGGCTTTTATGCGGAATTTGCGCGCGCCAAGAAGCGGCTGATCGCAGCGCGCGAGGAGATCGCGGTGGCCGCCATTTCCGGCGCAGTCGGAACTTTCGCCAACATCGACCCGAAGGTGGAAGAACATGTGGCCAAGGCGATGGGGCTGAAGGTTGAGCCCGTCTCCACCCAGGTCATTCCGCGCGACCGGCACGCGGCCTTCTTTGCGGCCCTCGCCGTCACGGCAAGCTCGCTTGAGCGGCTGGCAACCGAAATTCGCCATCTGCAGCGCACCGAGGTTTTGGAGGCGGAGGAATTCTTCTCGGAAGGCCAGAAAGGCTCTTCCGCCATGCCCCACAAGCGCAACCCCGTGCTGACCGAAAACATCACCGGCCTTGCGCGCATGGTCCGGGCCTATGCGGTTCCGGCGCTGGAAGACGTGGCGCTGTGGCACGAACGCGACATCTCCCATTCCTCGGTGGAGCGCTACATCGGCCCCGATGCGACGATCACGCTGGATTTCGCGCTCGCGCGCGCCACGAATGT
>JAJPIX010000056.1 GCA_021324545.1 Alphaproteobacteria bacterium | reverse complement strand
GGCACGCCCGCCAGCATGGTTGTGGCCAGCAACGCCGACCCCAGCGCAACCTGCGCCCGCCCACTCGAACAATTTGTCTGCATTTTCAAGGCCCCCCGCTGCGCCCCGGACTCCCGCGTCACAGATTTGACACCTAGGGCCGCGGCCCGGTCAATGACCGCAGTGCAACATTGGCCCGGAATTCAGGCTGGATGGTCAGGAGCCAAAGCTTCAAGGGCAGGACCAAGCGCCTTCTTGAGGGGCCCTAGCCAGGGCTCGAAATGACGCCATTGGCCGATACCGTCAGCAAAAATGGGCGTTCGCACCTGTTCGGAGCTTGCCGTGCGCACTGCCCGGTTGTTTTCATAAAATCGCAGGCAGCCATCTTCGAAAGGCAGGCCGCAATAGGCGAGCAGCCGGCGGATTTCGGCTTCGGGGGATTCCACCAGCCTTTCATAAACCACGCGATGGACCGCGCCCGGCAACACCGAATCATAGTGCGCCATCAGGTCCACATAATCGGCATAGTAGCGGCCGATATCTTCCAGGCTGTAGGCAAAGCCCTGCCCGCGTGCGAAATGCTGCTTGAAACAGGAAAAGCCGCAGCCAAGCGGATGCCTGCGCGCATCGATGACTCTGGCCGCGGGAAGCATCAGGCGAATAAGCCCGACATGAAAAAGATTGTTCGGCATCTTGTCGATGAAAAAGGGCCTGCCGAGTTTGCGGTAAACGCGCGTGCGTTCCAGATATTCTTCGCCAAGCTTGCGGAACTCATCGAACGGCAAGTCCCGGAGAATTTCCGGATAGGCGGAAATCTCGCCCTGTTTTTTTCTGCCGCCGAGGCGTCGCACGATGGAGAGGATTTCGGGCAACTCCATCGTGCCTTCGACGGCGGAATGACTTGCAAGAATCTGTTCGATCAGCGTGGAGCCGGAACGCGGCAGGCCGACAATGAAAATCGGATCCGGCGCGGCCGCTCCGCTTCCCTGTCGCGCACGGAAAAACTCGGGTGTGCAGACATGTTTGAGCCGGCGCACAAGATCTGACACTTCGCCGGCATCGTATCCCAGCTGGGCACGGCGGATCGCGTTGGCTTTCGCGTAGCAGTCGAACGATTTGGCATACTCACCTTCGTCCTCCAGCGCCTTGCCAAGCGCAAATTCAAGATGCAGCCGGTCCTCATCGGAGAGATCCGGTCGCTCCAGCTGCGCGCGCATCTGTGCGATCTCTTCGGGCGAAAAACGGAAAGTCTTGAGATTGGCGAGGCTCCACCAGCTTTCGCCCAGCCAGGGCATTTGCGCGATGCTTTTGCGGTAGGCGGCAATGCTCTCATCGCGCCGGCCGATCGTTTTGAGCGTGTGGCCGTAGCTCATCCAGGCTTTGGGCTGCTCCGGATACTGCTTCAGCATCCCGGCATAGATTTCCGCCGCCTGGTCGTTTTCGCCCATGCGCGCCAGAATTGCGGCCTTCAGATTGCGATAGCCGGGATTCTGTGGCGCACGCTCGAGCAGCATTCCGGCTTGCGAGAGCGCTTCGGAAAGCTTGTTCTGCCGCTGGAGAACGGCCGCATAATTGTGGCGCGCCATATCGAACCCCGGCGCGAGTTCGAGTGCGCGGGCCAGGAGCTTCTCGGCGTCCTCGTAACGCCCAAGCCGCGCGCCAAGTTCGGCCAGCATCCGGATGGCTGCGACATCGGTGGGATTTTGCATCAGGAAGTCGCGCAGCTTGCGTTCGGCGATTGCAAGCCGGTTGTCGCAAAGCGCGGCTGCTGCGGCCATCAGCTCGGGATCGTTGACTGATGCCTCAAGGTGGCGGCCATAGGCGGCATCGGCCGCCTTCGCATCGCCCAGAAGCGTGAATTGGTCGCCCAATATCCGCCAGGCCTGGGCATGCCTTGGATTGATTTGGGTGCCGCGCAGCAGCGCCACCACAGCTTCGCGCGGGCGGCCCTGATCGGCCAGCGCAGCGCCAAGGATCACCCAGGCCTCGCCGTCTTTCGGCGCGGCCTTCAGGATTTCGCGCGCCTGTTCTTCCGCCTTGACGGGATTTGCCGCCAGCAGGCGACGGGCGTTTTCCAGCGCCGCCGCCAATGTGCCGACCACACCGTCATTTCCTGAAGCCAAGAAGAATGTCCCCTTCGGTGGAGAGATAATTGCGACGATAATCGAAACGGCCGGTATTGGAGAATAGGAGCCAGTAGTATTTCATCTGCTCGCTCCACCAGTAACCGGGGCAAAGATCGCCCTGCCGGGCCGGGTTTGCCGTGATGTCGTCGATAACCGTGAATCCGAAGGGCGCGCGGCTTGTCTTCTTCATCCATTCGTAGTGGCAGGCGGCAAGCTGGCGCCAATGGTCATCGCAATCGAGCAGAAACAGGCTCAGGCAGGAATCGGCGAATTCCGGCCGCAGCGCATTGCTCACCCGGTCGGGCGCGAATTTCGCGAAATCGAAGCCTTCGGGCAGCAGGCCGTAGCGCGCCTGGACATCGGCCCATGACGCCATATAGGCGCGCGCATGCGCCATGTCGCCGCCTTGCGCAAGCAGCCCCACAAAAAATGCCGCAAGTTCGCTTTGATGGTGATCGAGGCGTTCGCCCGTTTCGAAATCGACCTGTGCGAACCAGAGCCGGCCGTCCGCGATCACGGCCTGCTGCCTGACGGTGGCCGCAGCATGCACATCGTACCAGTGCCGGAAATCCGGATCGCCGAAGAGCTGCCAGCCGTCCCACAGGTATTCGAAATAAGAGTCGGTTGGCGGACCGATTGTGGCGCGGCGGCTTTGCCATTCCCCTGTTTCGACATTGATGGTGTCGGCCACCAGATCGAGTTTCGAACGCCGGTCGAACAGCGCCTTCGCGGCGCGCTTGGCCACATCATAAAAGCGGCCGTCACCGGTCGCACGCGACAGCGTGCCCCATTCGGCGATGTAGGTCCCGATCTCCGCGGGGAAACTGACCGGGTCGCGCACGGCGCCGGTTCTGAGGTTTACGAACCGGTACGGCATGCCCGTTGGCGACATGGCGAACGCCGGCATAAGACGCGCCGCCAGATCGCGCGCCAGACCGAGCAATCGCGCATTGCCAGACGCGCGCCAGGCTGACAGCAAACCGCCCAGCATGCGGATGGATGTTTCGAACACCTGCACCTCGCCGTCGATGTCGAAGGTCAGATTCCGTTCGATCCACGTTGCGCCCTCTGCAAATTCCGCATCGAGTCCCATGACGTGAAGGGTGCCAAGCGCCTCCACAATGGTAAGGCCCATGGGCGGTCCGCCGGGAAAAAAGAACGGTTCGGCGCCGCCGCTGACGGGCTTGATCTGGTCCTGCCCGAACGCGCGCTCCACATAGTTGCGCCACGCCCATGCCATCTGGGCACGAACGTCTTCGGCCAGCATGCGCCAGTGGTCATGGCTTGATTGCGAGGCCCGCGCGGATCGCAGGCCTGCAATCGGCGCAAATGTGCTCAGGCCGGCGAGTACCATGCGTCGCGAAGGGCGGAACCGGAACATCTGGCTCTTTACCTGGCGTTGGGGCCGAGAATGGCCGTCGCCTCGATCTCCACCAGCGCGTCCCTCTCCACAAGATTGCGCACTTCCACGACCGTCATGGCCGGAAAATGCTTGCCCATTACCTCCCGATAGGCCGCGCCGACTTCGCGCATATGCGCGCGATATTGCCCAAGGTCGGTCACATACCAGGTAAGGCGGCCGATCTGTTCCGGCCGGCCGCCTGCGGATTCCACCACGGCCCTTATGTTCAGCAGCGCCTGGCGGAATTGCGCAACGAACCCCTGCACGAGCTTCCCGTCTGTGTCCCAGCCGATCTGGCCGGCTACGAAAAGAACGCCATTGTCTGCAAGCATTCCATTGGAGTAGCCGCGCGGCGGCGGCCAGCCTGGGGGCTGGATCGGTTTCACTGCACCGCCCTTTCGCGCAGCGCAAAGCGCTGGACCTTCCCGGATGGATTGCGTGGCAGCGCCTCGATGAATTCGATTGCGCGCGGGTATTTGTAGGGCGCAATGTCGGCCTTCACGAAATCCTGGATTGCCCTGGCCAAGTTTGCATCTGCCCTGTACCCGGGCTTGACCACAACGAACGCTTTGACGACCTGCCCCCGCTCGGAATCGGCAACACCCACCACGGCACATTCCAGAACCGCATCGTGGCGCATCACCGCTTCCTCCACTTCCTGCCCGGAAATGTTGTAGCCCGCCGACACGATCATGTCGTCGGTGCGGCTCTGGAACCAGAAATAGCCGTCTTCGTCCATTGCGTAGGCATCGCCTGTGATGTTCCAGCCATTGCGGACATATTTTCTCTGGCGGTCGTCATCGAGGTAGCGGCAGCCCGTGGGGCCCTTCACCGCCAGTTGGCCAATCTCGCCGGGTTTGGCCGCCTCGCCCGCATCGTTCAGGACCATCGCGGCATAGCCGGGAATCGCGCGCCCGGTCGAGCCGATTTTCGCTTCCGTTGGCCTTGCCGAAATGAAGATGTGCAGCATTTCGGTTGACCCGATACCGTCGATCACGTGCTTTCCGGTGGCGTCGTGCCACATCTTGTAGCTTGACGGTGAAAGATGTTCGCCCGCCGATACGCAGGCGCGGAGGAACGAAAGATCCATCGAAGACGCGGTGCGCGCCATGGCGCGGTAGGCGGTCGGCGCCGTCATCAGCACGGTGGGCTTATACGCGCCCACCAGCTCAATGAATTGCGCCGGGGAGCAGGGCGGCATCAGCACGCTGGCCGCGCCATAACGCAGCGGAAAAACGATGTGGCCGCCAAGACCGAAGGTGAAGGCCATTGGCGCGCTGCAAAGGAAGCGATCGTCCGGGCGCGTTTCCAAAATCGAACGCGGAAAGCAATCAGCAATGGCCATGACGTCGCGGTGAAAATGTACCGTTGCCTTCGCGCGCCCGGTCGTCCCCGATGTGAACGCGATCAGGGCGGGATCCGACCCGAAGGTTTCCACAGCCTGAAACGCCTCCGGCTTGCCGCGGCAATGCCGTTCGAGCTGCCCGTCGCCTTGTCCCCCGTCCACAAAGCTGACGGTGCGCCGGCCGCATTCGGAGGATCCGGCGGCGACTTCCATTTCGTAAAGACAGCTCTCTTCGCACAGGGTGAGATCGATGCGCGCTTTTTCGAGCACATGGGTCAGTTCGCGTGCGCGCCACATGGGCATCGTCGTGACGACGATCGCGCCGGCCTTCAGCACGGCAAGCCAGGCGGCTGCGAGCATCGGTCCGTTCGGGCCGCGCAGGTGCACCCGATTGCCGGGGCGGATGCCAAAATCTTCGGTCAGGACGCGAGCGATCCGGTTTGTCTGGCATGCCAGGTCGTCATAGCGCCAAACGCCGCCTGGAAAATGGATGGCCGGCCGCGGGCCGTGGCCGTTCGCAAGCGCGCGATCCAGAAGCTCGGCGCCCGCGTTGATTTTCTCCGGATAGCAGAGCTCCGGCAGATCAAAGCGAAATTCGGGCTGCAGGTCCTTTGGCGGCAGCCTGTCAAGAACGAATGTGTCTGTGTGCGACGTGAGCAACGTCAATTGCCCTCGAATTTCGGCGTTTTCTTTTCCGCGAAGGCGCGATAGGCGCGCGCGAAATCCTCGGTTTTCATGCACACGGCCTGCGCCTCGGCTTCGGCGGCGATGGCTTCGTCCAGCCCCATGTCCCATTCGCGATGAAGCATGGCCTTCGTCATGGCGTGGGCAAAGGTGGGACCATTCGCGAGATTCTCCGCAAGCTGCCGGGCTTCCTTCATCAGGTCGGTTTCGCCGACGACGCGATTGAAAAAGCCCCAGCGCTCGCCTTCCTCTGCGCTCATGGCGCGACCGGTGTAGAGAAGTTCGCTGGCGCGGCCCTGGCCGACAATGCGCGGCAGCATCGCGCATGCCCCCATGTCGCAACCGGCAAGCCCCACGCGGACAAACAGGAACGCGGTTCTTGCGCGCGGGGTGGCCAAGCGGATATCCGACGCCATGGCGATGGCCGCACCGGCTCCTGCGCAGACGCCATCGACGGCGGCAATAATGGGCTGCGGACAGGCGCGCATGGCCTTGATGAGATCGCCCGTCATATGCGTGAAATCCAAAAGCCCGTTCATGTCCATCCGCGTGAGCGGGCCGATGATTTCGTGCACATCACCGCCCGAGCAGAAATTGCCCGCTGCTCCCGTGACGATGACAACCTTCACCTCATGCGCATGAACAAGCGCGCGGAAGGTATCGCGCAATTCGGCATAGGAATCGAAGGTAAGCGGATTCTTCCTTTCCGGCCGGGACAGCGTGATCGTGGCCACCTTGCCGGCCAGCGACCATTCGAAATGCTGCGGCTTGAACAGCGCGTCCACCTTCATGTGATGTCGCCCATCGGAACGGCCTCGCCGTTGATGGCACTGGAGGCCGGCGCGCAGAGGCGCACAACTTCGGCGGCCACAGCCTCTGGCGGGATAAGACGGCCGCCGGCGTTGCCGCGCGCAATTTCGGCCAGCGCCTGTTCCTCGGTCAGCTTCGTCCGCGCCACGATGTTGGCGATGGTGCGTCTGGTCATATCGGTGTCCACATAGCCCGGGCACACCGCGTTGACCGTGACGCCCTTGCCCTGTACTTCGGCCGCCAGGGCGCGCGTAAAGCCGACGAGTGCATGTTTGGTGGCGACATAGGCGCTGATATAGCGTCCGCCCTTGAGCCCGGCGATGCTTGCGATGTTCACCACGCGGCCCCAGCCCCGCGCCAGCATGTCCGGCAGGACCGCGCGCGTGCAGCGGAAGGCCGACAACACGTTTACATCGAACATGCGCGCGAGCAACGCATCGCTCGTCTTCAGAAAGGGTGCGCTTTCCGCCATGCCGGCATTGTTCACGAGAACAGAGACGGGAAAGCGCGCCTGGGCCTCCGTGAAAGTTTTCACGACGGCTGCATCATCGGTGACATCGCAGACAACGGCTAGGGAGTCGGGGATCGAGGCCGAGACGTCATCCAGGGCGCCTCGGTCGCGGCCCAAGAGCGTGATGCGCGCGCCATGCGCCGCCAGCGCGCGGGCGCAGGCCGCGCCGATGCCGCGCGACCCGCCCGTCACGACCGCATGTTTGCCCGAGAGAAAATGCTCACCTGGCACGGCGCAAAATCCTCTTCAGTTGCTCGCCGCCCTGAATATAGGGCTTGGGCCATTCCAGGGTGTCGTATCCCTGCTCGGCGGCGGCCCGCAATGTCCAGTAAGGATCGGCCAGGTGCGGTCGCGCGAGGCAGCAAAGATCGGCGCGCCCGGCCGCAATGATGCTGTTCACATGGTCGATCTCGTAGATATTCCCGACAGTCATGGTGGGGACATGCGCCTCGTTGCGGATGAGGTCCGAGAATGGCGTCTGAAACATGCGGCCATAAACCGGCTTTGCATCGGGCGTGGTCTGACCGGCGGACACATCCATGATATCCGCGCCCGCATCGCGGAAAGCGCGTGCAATGGCGAGAATGTCGGCTTCGCTGTTGCCTTCTTCGCCCGCCCAGTCGCTTGCCGATATCCGAACAGAGATTGGCTTTGGAGACGGCCACGCGGCGCGCACCGCCGCGAACACTTCCAGCGGAAAGCGCAGGCGGCCTTCCACGCCGCCGCCATATCCATCCTGGCGCCTGTTCGTGAGCGGCGTAAGAAAAGCCGAAAGCAGATAGCCGTGCGCCATATGAAGCTCAATCATGTCGAAGCCGGCAACTTCGGCCCGCCTGGTGGCCGAAACGTAATCGGCAATCACACGCTCCATGTCGGCGCGGTCCATGGCGCGCGGGACCTGATTTTTGGCGCTCCAGGGAATGGGCGATGGCGCGATCAGGGGCCAGTTGCCCCGTTCCAGCGGTTCATCCTCGCCTTCCCATGGCACGCGCACCGAGCCCTTCGGCCCGGCGTGGCCGAGCTGCAGGCAGATTTTCGCGGGCGTCTCGCGATGCACGAAATCCACGATGCGCTTCCAGGCCTTGGCCTGCGCTTCCGTGTAAATGCCCGCGCAACCCGGCGTGATGCGGCCGTCGGCCGACACATCCGTCATCTCGGTCACGACCAGCGCCGCGCCGCCCTGCGCGCGGGCGCCATAGTGCACCAAATGAAAATCCCCCGGCATGCCGTCCCTCGCCGAGTACATCGACATGGGTGAAACCACGACGCGATTGGTGAGCGCCAGATCGCGCAGCCTGAAGGGCATGAACATGGGCGGGATCGCCCGGTTCTCAGGAGACCCCGCGCGGCGTGCGAGCCATGTCTCAAGCCCTTCGAGCCATGTGCGGTCGCGCAAGCGAAGATTTTCGTGACTCACGCGCTGACTGCGCGTCAGCAGCGAATAGGCGAACTGCATCGGCTCAAAGCGCGTGTAGCGCGCGAGATGTTCGAACCATTCGGTGGAATTGCGCGCGGCGTTCTGAAGCCGGATCACGTCGAGCTGCCGTTCGTTCTGGAAGGCTTCCAGCGTTTGGCCGGAAATTCCCCCTTCATCGACATGGCGCGCCAGGGCGATGGCGTCGTCGAAGGCGAGCTTCGTGCCGGACCCCACGGAAAAATGGGCGGTGTGGGCGGCATCGCCAATCAATACGATATTATCCGTGAACCAGCGCTCGCAGGTGAGATGCTGAAAATTGAGCCATTCGGAGCCACGCATGTGCCTGGCATTGCTCATGAGCTTGCGGCCATCCAGGTAGCGCGCGAAGACCCGTTCGCAAATTGCGATCGTTTCTTCCGTGCTGGCCCGGTCGAAGCCGAAGGCGCGCCACGTGGCCTCGGAACACTCGACGATGAAGGTCGATGTGTCCTTGTCGAAGCGGTAGGCGTGGGCCCAGATGAACCCGTGCGGCGATTCGACAAAAGCGAATGTGAAAGCCTCGAAGACCTTGTGTGTGCCCAGCCAGATGAATTTGTTGGGGCGGGCCATGATATGCGGCCTGAAGATTGCCGCATGCGTGGCGCGAATGCGGCTGTTCACGCCGTCGGCCGCCACGATCAGATCGGCATCGCGGAAAGGCGCAAGGTCGGTGACGTCCTGCTCGAATTCGAGCTTGGCGCCCAGCGCCCTGGCGCGATCCTGAAGGATGTTGAGAAGGCGCTTGCGGCCGATGCCGCAGAAGCCGTGTCCGCCGGAGGTAATGATTTCGCCCTTGAAATGAACGTCGATATCGTCCCAGTGTGCGAAATTGTCGAGGATCAAGCCGGCACTTTCCGGATCGACCGACTTGAGCGATTCCATCGTCTGGTCGGAGAACACCACGCCCCACCCGAATGTGTCATAGGGCCGGTTGCGTTCGATCACCAGCACCTCGTGGCGCGGGGAAAGCCGCTTCAGCGCAATCGCGAAATAAAGCCCGGCCGGGCCGCCGCCGATGGATACCGCTTTCACGAAAGCCGGTGGTTGTTCGATGCGTCACGAATCTACAATATCGGGACCGAAAGGCGAAGCCATGCCCACAAGCCGCGAAGAATGCCGCCGGATGGACGCGCAAGACCCGCTCGCTTTCGCGCGCGAACGCTTTTTCGTGCCGGAGGGCGTGATCTACCTGGACGGCAATTCGCTGGGCTGTCTGCCGCGATCGGCGCCGGCGCGCATGGCCGACCTCATTGAACGCCAGTGGGGAAAGGACCTGATCCAGAGCTGGAACAAGGCGGACTGGATCGGCATGCCCCAGCGGATCGCCACCCGCATCGCCCCGCTTGTTGGCGCAGCCGAAGACGAAGTGATCGTGGCCGACTCGACATCGGTTAACCTGTTCAAGCTCGCGGCAGCGGCCATACGGGCCAAGGCGCCCAGGCGCGTGGTGCTTTCAGAGCGCGGCAATTTCCCGACTGACCTTTATGTGCTGCAGGGGCTTGAACGGCTCCTCAACGGCGCCGTCGAGCTCAGGCTTGTGGAGCGTTCCGTTTTGATGGACGCGCTGGATGAAAGCGTGGCGCTGATCGCGGTGACCCACATCCATTACAAGACGGGCGAAATTCATGACATGGCCGCAATCAATGCGCGCGCCCACAAGGTTGGTGCATTCGTGCTTTGGGATCTGAGCCACAGCGCCGGCGCGGTGGAGCTTTCGCTCAACAGGGATGACTCCGACCTTGCGATCGGCTGCGGTTACAAATATCTCAACGGCGGGCCTGGGGCGCCGGCGTTCCTTTATGCGGCCCGCCGTCTGCAGGACAATCTCGAGCAGCCGTTGAGCGGCTGGATGGGCCACGCAGCGCCATTTGACTTCACGGATGAATACCGCCCGGCCAAGGGCATTGCACGGTTTCTGTGCGGCACACCCGTCGTGCTTGGCATGGCGGCGTTCGAAGAAGGCTTGAAGACATTCGACGGCGTTGCCATCGCCGAGGTGCGGGCGAAATCAATCGCGCTCGGCGACCTTTTCCTCCGCCTGGCAGAAGAAAGGTGTGGCGCCGAGTTTCGCATTGCCTGTCCCCGGGACGGCAAGACCCGCGGCAGCCAGGTGGCGCTCACCCATCCCGAGGGCTATGCGATCATGCAGGCGCTGATCGCAGAAGGCGTGATCGGCGACTTCCGCGCACCGGACTTCCTGCGTTTTGGCTTTGCACCGTTGTACACGCGCTTTGTGGACATCTGGGAGGCGGTGGACCGGCTCGCCGGGATCATGTCGCGCCGGACTTACCGGGCGCCCCGCTTCCAAACCAGAGCAGCTGTGACATAAGATCGGCCGGGGAAGGACAAAGGCATGAAACCGCTGTTCGTGCAGATCAAATGTGAGCTGGGCGAGGCCTACAACGTTGCTGACCGGCTGATCGAAGGCATCGGGGAAACCGCCGAGATCTATTCGACGAGTGGCGCGTTTGACCTGTTAGTGAAATTCCATCTGACCGACGACCAAAGCATCGGCGAGTTCGTGAACAGGAAGCTGCACCGCATTCCGGGCATTCGCGATACCTACACTCTCATGGCATACCGCCTCTTCGTGCCGGACCGGCCGGAAAAAATCGACGAAAGCGATTTCCGCAAGCGCCGTGGCTGAGCGGATCGATTACGAAGCCGAATACGACAACCGCGCCAAGGTGCCCGATCACCCTGCGGTCATGGCGGGCTGGGCGGAGGAATCGGCGCGTTATCGCGCCACGCACCCGCCCGTGACGCTCGCCTATGGCAGGGGCGCGCGTGAGCGCATCGATCTGTTCGAGGCCGCCGAGGCGGGCCCCATTGTGATGTTCATTCACGGCGGCTACTGGCAGGCGCTCGACGGAACGTCCTTCAGCCATATGGCAAAGGGGCTGAATGCCCACGGCATCAGCGTCGCCGTGCCGACCTACGATCTGTGCCCCCAGGTCTCCGTTGCGCAGATTATCGATCAGATGCGCGCCGCGGCGATGCGGTTGCATGGCCTGTTCGGGCAGCGTGTCGTCGCCATCGGCCATTCGGCCGGCGGACATCTGGCCGCCTGTCTTCTGGCCACGGATTGGAAAGCCATCGACGCGGATTTGCCTGCCGATCTGGTTGTGGCCGCCTTTAGCATTTCCGGCATTTTCGATTTGCCACCCCTTCTGAAGACGCCCCTCAACCGGGCGCTGAACCTCGATCGCGTGGAAGCCTTGCGCTTGAGCCCGATGTTTTGGCCTGCGCCGCGGGGCAGGCGCTTCAAGGCCGCGGTCGGCGCTCTGGAGGGGATCGAGTACGAGCGCCAGAGCCGCGAAATTGTGGCGCGATGGCGCGCCGGCGGCGCAGATGCGGAATACCAGCGTATCGCCGACGCCAACCACTTCACCATTATCGCGCCGCTTGCAGACGCCGGCTCGGAGATGGTGGCGCAGCTGGCGAAAATGCTGCCGCGGTGACCGTGTCAGGCCCGATGATAGGGATGACCGCTCAGGATCGTAAACGCGCGATAGATCTGTTCGGCCAGCATCGCGCGCACCATCAGATGCGGCCAGGTCTGCGGCCCGAAGGCGAGGCTTCTTCCCGCCTTTACGCCGGGCGGCTTCAGTCCGTCCGGACCGCCGATCAGGAAAACCAGATCGCGGGCGCCCGCATCGCGCATGGCGCCCAGCATCTCCGCAAAATCTTCGCTTGTCATGCCCTTGCCCCTGGCATCGAGCAGAATGATGTGCGCGCCATCGGGAATCTTCGCCGCGAGCTTTTCGCCCTCGTCTTCAATTCGCGCGCGGGCTTCACGCAATTTGGAGACGGAGACTTCATCGACCGAGACGGACGCAAAACCAAGCCGCTTGCCAATGACCTTCGCGCGGCCCACGAAATCCTCCGTAAGCGCGCCCTCGGGCGTGCCGCGCGCGTGGCCGACAGCGAGAATCAGTAGCCGCATGGACAGAGCGTATTACAGAACTGCGCGCCTGGGTTCAGGCACGCTCCACATGCCTTCCAGATCGTAATAATTCCGGACTTCGGCGCGAAAGACATGCACGATCGCGTCGCCCGCATCCACCAGCACCCAATCGCCTTGCTTGAGGCCGTCGATTCCGCGCGTGGCATAGCCGGCCTGCTTCAATCGCCGCGCCAGGTTTTCGGCCACGGCCGAGACGTGGCGGGCCGAGCGCCCGGTCGCGATGACGAGATGGTCCGTCAATGACGAGCGGCCTTTCAGGTCGATCGTCACGATGTCTTCCGCCTTGTCGTCTTCGAGGGATTGGATGATGCGCGAAAGCAGCGCATTTTCGGTGCTGTTCTTGCGCCGGGACAGGGATTTGGCAGGCGGATGGCCTGCGCGGCTACTGGTCAGGATGTCGTCCTCCATTCGGGGCTTACACCGGAGCGCGAAGGGATCGACATCTTTCCAGGCTGGATCATTCGTCCGCTGACCGCGCTCCGTTCATGCAAAACGCAATCTATCATGCCGGAATGGCACCCGCCATGGGTCCTGAGCGTTGCGCCTGCATGCGGATGGCCGTGGCGCTGGTCGGATCGTGGCGGCCTTCCAGCACAATGAATGATGGCGGTTTTGCGAAGGCCAGTTCGGCCGCTCTCGATTCCGGCAGGCGATCGGCGGCAAATCGCTGCGCCGCCTGCGCGTTCAGGCCGGCGAGCGCGTAACCCGGCCGCACGACGACCGCAACGGGCACAACCCCGAAAATCGCCTGCCAGCGCCGCCAGCGCGTGAACTTTTCAAGATTGTCGCTGCCCATCAGCCAGACGAAGTGCACGCCGGGAAACCGGCGCTTCAGCGCCTGTAGCGTGTCGATGGTGTAGCGGGTTCCAAGATCCCTCTCGATATCCATGATGCGAATTCGCCGGTTATTGGCTTCATCGGCGCACCATTTGAGACGGTTCTCGAGGGGAGCCATGCCGATGGTGGATTTGAGCGGATTTTGCGGCGAGACCAGCCACCACACGTAATCCAGATGCAGGCGCTTGAGCGCGATCTCGCTGACGTGCACATGCCCGCAATGCGGCGGATTGAACGAGCCGCCGAGCAGGCCGATTTTCAACCGCGGCGCCACGGGGCCCGGCGGCCTTATCCAATGTGCATGCCCGTTTGCTTTCATGGGCGCCAGTCTATCACGGCGACCAGGCGCCTTCAGGCTTGGCGGACTTGGCCCGTTGCTTGCTGGTTTTCCCGATCTCGCGGCCAAGAGCCCGCAACACGTCGGTGACGCCTTCGCCCGAAACACCGGACATAAGATAGACCGCTCTGCCGCTGGCCTTTTCCAGCGCCGCCCGCTTGCGCGAAAGCGCCGCCTTTGGAATGGCGTCGGCCTTGTTCAGGGCCAATACCTCCGGCTTTTCCGATAGCCCATGGCCATAGACCTCAAGCTCGCCGCGAATGGTTTTATAGGCGCGGACAATTTCGCTTTCGGTCCCATCCACCAGATGCAAGATCACACTGCATCGCTCGGCGTGACCCAGAAACCGGTCGCCAAGGCCTGCGCCCTCATGTGCGCCCTCGATCAGCCCCGGCAGATCGGCGATGACAATTTCCATCTGATCCACCCGAACAACCCCGAGCTGGGGGTGAAGCGTGGTGAAGGGATAATCGGCAATCTTTGGCCGTGCCGCCGAAACGCGCGAAAGGAAGGTGGATTTCCCCGCGTTCGGCAGCCCGATAAGTCCCGCATCGGCGATCAGCTTGAGCTTCAGAACGATTGTCTTTTCTTCACCCGGCTGGCCGGGATTGGCATGGCGCGGCGCCTGATTGGTGGCGCTCTTGAAATGGGCGTTGCCGAAGCCGCCATTGCCGCCTTTGAGCAGCATCACGCGCGCGCCGGCATGATCGAGATCGGCAATCGGAGTTTCGCCATCCTCCTCGAAAATCTGCGTGCCGACCGGCACTTTCAGCACCGCATCCGCCCCCGCCGCGCCCGTCATTTCCTTGCCCATGCCGGGCCGGCCATCCTTTGCGCTGATGTGCTGCTGGTAGCGGTAGTCGATGAGCGTATTGAGATTTTCCACCGCTTCCGCCCACACGTCGCCGCCGCGGCCGCCGTCGCCACCCCACGGCCCGCCGAATTCTATGAACTTCTCGCGCCGGAATGCGACGCATCCGTCGCCGCCCTTGCCCGAGCGGATATAGACCTTGGCGGTATCGAGGAATTTCATCGCGCGGCGCTCCGCGCGTGAAGATCATGACGCATGATGGGCCTGTCCGCGCTTCGTCGCGCGATTTCCTTGAACCCCGCTTTCGCAAAAGCCGATCTGATTCCGGTATAAGCGCCGGCCGATCCGCGCTTGCCCTGTTCATCCCACGGATAGGCTTCCAGGGCCGGCGCGTGTTGCTTTCGCGCGTATTCCACCGCGGCGTCGATCAGCGCGCGCATCGCGCCCTGCCGGCGATGGCTGCGCCGGATATAAAAGCAGGACACCGACCACACGGGCACATCGTCAACGCGCGCAAGCACACGCGAGCGCTCAAGACGTGGCAGCATGTTTCGCGGCGTGATCTGGCACCAGCCGATCACATCATTGCCGTCGAAAGCAAGCAATCCCGGCGGCGGACCTTTCTCCACGACGGCCTTGAATGCCGCCTTGTTCCTGAGTGTGTTGGCGACGCGAATCTGCGCGCCGCCGATCCGCCACCACATGCACCAGCAGCCGCTTGAGGCGCCGTTGGGCCCGAACAGCGCCTCTAGCGCCGGCCACAACTCCGGTGTCAGCGGCTTGATCGTCAAACGCCCTCTCCGGAAAGGGAAGGGCAAGGCAGCGGCCCTGGCCACGGCGTGGCCCTCGCCTGCCGGCTTTGCCTGCATCCTTTTCATGCGGCGACTTTCCTGCGCCCGTAATTCTCGCGGTCAAGCCGCATCGTACGGCATTCAACAGCCACTCCGCGCGCTTTTGACTCGCGCAAATCCGTTCCGGTCGCCACAAATCCCAGCTTTTCCAGCACCCGCCCCGAAGCCGGATTGTCGGCGAACCACGCCGCGCTCAGCCGGTCGCACTTCAGCTCGAACAGGGCGAAGGCGCAGACACGTCGGGCCGCTTCGGTGGCAAAGCCTTCGCCCCAATAGGGCTTGCCCAGCCAGTAACCGAGCTCGAACATGCCGTCGTTCAGGCGAACGCCGCACATCCCCATCGGAACACAATCGCTCTTGCGCACGATCATGAACGCAAAGCCCGTTCCGCGCGCGCGGCTCTCGGTCGTGCGCGCGATGAAGTCCACCCAGTGCTGCGCTTCGTAAGGATGGGGTGCATTCGCGAGATTCTTCGCGACATCGTAGTCCCCGATCAGCGGCAACACCGCCTGCATGTCCTTCAACTCCGGCGGCCGCAGTTTCAATCGCGCCGTTTCCAGCTTCACGCACATGACACGTCCCTCTTCGCCGAGGGAGAACAAAAAAGGAGATGGCGGACACCATCTCCCTCGTTCATGGGCCGCCTTTTCAGCTGGCGGCCCTATCGTTTCAGGCCGCTATTTCGCTTCCCCGCCAAGCATCGGAATGACCGATACATAGGTGCGGCGCTTGAAGCCCTTGCGGAATTGCACATGGCCTTCGGCGACCGCAAAAATCGTATGGTCCTTGCCCATGGCGACATTCTCGCCGGGAAAGAAATGGGTGCCGCGCTGGCGCACGATGATGTTTCCCGGCGAAATGGCTTCGCCGCCGAACACTTTCACGCCGAGCCGCTGGCCCGCCGAATCGCGACCGTTGCGCGAAGAGCCGCCTGCCTTCTTATGCGCCATGACTCTCGTCCTTTTCCGCGCCGCCGATGGAGGTGATCCGCAGCTTCGTGAAGAACTGCCTGTGGCCGCGCTTCCTGTGCGTGTTCTTGCGGCGCTTCTTCTTGAAGGCGATCACCTTTTCGCCCCGGCCCTGTTCCACAATCTCCGCCTGAACGACAGCTTTCGAGACGGCGGTCCCGATCCTGGGCTTGTCGCCGCCGAGCATCAGCACATCGTCGAGCTTGACCTTCGCGCCGACGTCGCCTGCGAGCTTTTCGACGACGATGACGTCGTTTTTCGCCACCTTATATTGCTTGCCGCCGGTGCGGATGACCGCGAACATGGCCTTAAGTCCTTGAAAAAGCTTGGTTCCCGCAACAGACAGCCTGCTGCGGAAGCGGGGCAATATACGGATGGCGGCTTGCCGGTCAAGGCGTTTGGCGGGCAGGCCGCCCGCAGTTCAATGCTGCTTGAAATACTGCACGGCCCGTTCGTGTTTTTCGGCGGCGGCACGGGTGGAGAAGGTTCCAAGATTGCGGCGCTTGCCGGTCCGCGGGTTCTTCTTCCGCGAATAGAGCCGATATTGGCCGTTCTTCAGCTTGCGAATCATTTGCCTGCCTCGGCGATGCAACAGCCTGCCCTCTCACTGTCGCGGAAGGAACTCAAGAGCGTGCCATGCAGTTCCCCTGCCGGCTCGGCAAAACCGATGCCGCCTCTGGCGCGCACTGCATGGACACCGTGAATTTCGGAACGCGCGCTCATCGGGCCTCCATCTTCCGTCCGGGCTCAGGCTGGGGCGGGTTTGCGCCGGAACACGCCAAGCCAGCCGACGATCCAGAAAAACAGCCCGATATAGAAACAGACGAACTTCGCCATGGTCGCACTATAGGCGTAGAGGGCAAGCGGACTCGTCGGCCCGTTGAAGACCATCCAGCTTTCGAGCGCGTTCTCCACCGCATCGAAGACGGCGCCCACCAAGGGCACCGCGGCCAGAAACGTCAGGAGCCGGCGCAGGATGGCGGATTTGGTCACAAACGCATCGCGCGCGGCGAGCGTGCCGTAATAGAAGGCAAAGCCGTAGAGCGGCATGAACAGGTAATCGAAACCGAGGCCGAAGCCTGCCATGGCCGCGTGCCGGACACTCCCCCAGGCGGCGATCACCGATTGCAGCGCGCCGGGCGATGCCGACTTTTGGAGGTCCACCGCTCCATAACCGCTTTCGGCCTTGAGCTTCAGGTCGAGCGCGGCCAGCACGGCAAAGCATGCAATCGCGCCCAGGCTTGTCCACGACAGCCGGAAGCAGATGGCATTCACTTTCATTCTCGGGCACCCCCTTCGCCAATTCTCCCCCTGTGGAGCGGGAAAAAGAAGTGCTATTCCGCGTCGCCAGATGCGCGGACCGGCCGATATTCTTTACAATTTCCACTGGATCGCGCCGGGCGAGGCAGCCCGGTCGGCGCAGGCCTATGCCGGATTTCTGGCGCCATTTCTTGCCAGACACGGCATCAGGAGCATCGTCAATCTGCGCGGAAAAAACCTCCGGCGCTGGTGGTGGTGGTATGAAGCCCGCGTGTGCGAACGGCACGCCATTCCCCGCTTCGACCTGAAGATAAATTCCCGCCAGCTTCCAACGCCTGCGATGCTCGGGGAACTGCTCGACGCGCTCGACCGCGCGCCCAAGCCCGTTCTGGTCAAATGTTCGGGCGGACAGGATCGCACGAGTTTGGCAGCGGCGCTTTATCTGATCCATGCGCGCGGCTGGGACGCCCTTGACAATGCGATGGCCCAATTCGCCGGCTGGCCCTATCTGCATTGGCCGAAAAAGCACCAGCGCTGGCTGAAGCTGTTTCCGCTCTTCGCCCATGAAGCCGCCGGCGGCGCGCCGATCCGCCAATGGATCGCGAAGGGTTACGATCCGGATGAATTTGCGCGCTGGCTTCAGAACCGCGGGATGGGGGATGCTTTTCACAAGATCTACGGTGCCTCGGCATCATGAAGCTGGAAATTGCGCCCGGCGTGGTTCTGTGGCGCGGCCGGATCGGCAGGACCGCGCAAGAGGCGTTGCTGCGCGAGGTGCTTTGCCGGGTTGAACGCGCGCCATTTTATCGGCCCACCATGCCGAAATCCGGCGCGCCGTTTTCAGTCGAGGAAACAAATTTTGGATCGCTGGGATGGGTTTCGGATTCCAACGGCTATCGGTATCAACCCAACCATCCGGTCACGCGCGCGCCATGGCCGGACATCCCGCCCATGCTGCTGGCCCTCTGGACGGCAACCACAGGCTATTGCGCGCCTCCGGAATGCTGCCTTGTAAATTTGTACCGCGGCACGGCCCGCATGGGCCTGCATCAGGATCGCGACGAAGTAGCCACCGATGCGCCCGTACTCTCGGTCTCACTCGGCGACGAAGCCCAATTTCGCATCGGCGGGAGCACCCGAAAGGGACCGTCCCAGAGCATCATGCTTTCGTCGGGTGATGTGATCGCCTTCGGCGGACCGGCGCGCCTGGCATTTCATGGCATCGAACGAATTCGGCCGGGAACCTCGACATTGGTCCCCGGCGGCGGGCGCATCAACCTGACGCTGAGGCGTGTGCGCCCGCCGGCCGCGTCAAAAAAAGACGCCCGACCAGGGGGCTGATCGGGCGTCACCTGCGCCGTTACGCGCTGGATGCCGGGAGGGGATGACCGGCACCCTGTCGAAAGGCTCCATCCGGCGTGCGAGCGGGGGGGCAGTGCCTGCCGGATGTTCCAAGCCTTCCGAGGACTAGGCTATGCATTCATGCAACAGGTTTCAACTATTTTTTTTGGAAGTCGTAGAAATCAATGATTTTTAATGACAGTGACGAATCCGCAACTTTCGCACTCTCATTTCATCAGATTCGCGTTCCGTCTCCCCGAGGATGAGCACCTTCCTGCTTTTCCGGGCTCATTTCTGACGCAATTGTGAAGCCCCAAATCGGGAAGACGGTGGAGTTGACCGCCGTGGGTCAAAGGTTCATCCATCCGCCCCCTCACCATCCACCGAAAGCGCGATTGCCATGTCAGAGCCGCAAAGACCAGCGCGCCGCGCCTTCGACTCGCGCCTGGTCGAAGGCTCAATCACACGTTCGCTCTTCCTGCTGGCGATTCCGATCATGGGCGCGAACATTCTTCAGGTCGCCTATCAGCTGATCGACGCATTCTGGGTGGGACGGCTTGGGGCGGCCGCTGTGGCGGCGGTCTCGATCTCGATGCCCGTAATGTTCGTGCTGATCGCCGCGGGCATGGGATTTGCCATCGCCGGCACAACCCTCATCGCCCAATATACCGGCGCGCGCGACCACGCCATGGTCGATCATGTAGCCGCACAGACCCTTGTTACGATCGTTGCGGTGTCCGTGGTGCTGGGTGCGATCGGCTTTGCGCTCGTGCCCTGGCTTCTGCATCTGATGGGCGTAGCCGCGGACGTTTACGAGAACGGCCTGGCCTTCATGCGCGTCGTTTTCGTAGCGCTGCCGTTCCTGTTCGTTTACGCGATGGTGCAGGCGCTCATGCGCGGCGTGGGTGAAGTGAAGGCGCCGCTTTACATCGTGGCGGGCACGGTCTGCATGAACTTTGTCCTCGACCCGGTTCTCATCTTCGGAAAATTCGGCGCGCCGGCCCTGGGCGTTATGGGCGCGGCGATCGCCACGCTCATCGCACAGGCTGTTGCCGCCGCCATAGCCCTCAGACTCCTGTTCGGCGGCCGCTACGGCATCCACGTGCATTGGCGCGATTTCAGGCCCGACATGGCGTTCGCAAAGCGTGCCTTTCTGCTCGGATATCCGGCCTCCATCGAACAGTCGGCGCGAGGACTGGGCATGATGGCCCTCACCTTCCTGATCACCAGTTTTGGCACGGTGGTCACGGCGAGTTTTGGCGTCGGCGTCAACGTCTTCAACGTGATGATGATTCCGGCGATGGGCTTTTCCATGGCGACATCCACGCTTGTGGGCCAGAACATCGGCGCCGGCAACATCGGGCGGGCCGAAAAAGTCGCCCAGCTTGCCTCGCTGATCATGTTTTCCGTTCTTACCGTGCTTGGCATTCTCTGTCTGATCTTCGCGCCGTCCATAGTCGCTTTTTTCGTGCCGGAAGATGCGCGCGTGATCGCCGAGGGCGCCGTCTATATCCGCATCGTCGCCTGGAGCTTCGGCTTCATCGGCCTGCAGTTTGCGCTCACGGGCGTCCTTCGCGCGGCGGGCGAGATGATCCCGGTCATGGTGATCGGACTGGTGTCGCAGTGGGTTCTCCAGATCCCGCTGGCCTATGTGCTGTCCGAACACACGGCGATGGGCGCCGACGGCATCTGGTGGTCCACGCCGGCCGCAAACGTCGTGACGGCGGCCATTGCCGGCCTGTGGTTCGCGCGCGGCAGCTGGAAAACAAAACGCCTGATCGGGCAGACACCGACGCAGGTCCTGCAGGAAAAAGTCGAGGAAGAGGCGCAGATGGAATGACCTGCCCGGCGTGGGAAGGAACGCCGGGGCGGGAGATCACATCTTCCCGTAGTCGCGCGCCGTATTGTCGATCGCTGCCTTCAGCTTGGAGATGATTTCCTCCACTTCGCTTTCCGAAATCACGAAGGGCGGCGCCAGAACCATCGTGTCGCGGATCGCACGCGAAACAAGGCCGCTGTTGAAGCAATAGTTCCGGCAATGTGTGCCCACCGCTCCCGGATCGAGCGGGAAAAAGGCGCGCTTTTTTCTGTCAGGCACAAGCTCGATGGCCGCGAGCAGCCCCACGCCGCGCACCTCGCCGACAATCGGATGATCATCGAAGGTCTCATGAAGCCGCCGGTGCAGATAGGGGCCGATCCCGTTCTTCACGCGCGCGACCAGCTTTTCGCGCTCGATCACTTCCAGATTTTTCAGCGCCACCGCGCAGGCTACGGGATGGCCGGAATAGGTGTAGCCATGCACCAGCTCTTCATTGGCGTTGGCGATGACGTCGCCCATCCTTTTGCCCAGCGAAATCGCCGAGATCGGCTGATAACCGGACGACAGCCCCTTCGCCATGGTGATGACATCGGCTTCGATGCCATAGGTCTGGCACCCGAACCACTGGCCAGTGCGGCCGAAACCCGTGATCACCTCATCGGCGTGCAGCAGCACATCGTATTTCCTGCAGATGCGATTGACCTCGGGCCAATAGCTCGCCGGCGGAAAAATCAGTCCGCCGGCACCCTGCACCGGTTCCGCCGAAAACGAGGCGACGCGCTCGGGCCCGATTTCGAGAATCTTCTCTTCCAGCTTTTTCGCAATGAGCACGCCGAATTCGTCGGGCCCCATGTCGCCATACCCGGCTGCTTTCGCCCCGAACCAGTAGGGGGCGGGCACCTTCTGGAATCCCGCAAGCGGCAGATCCCACTGCGGATGCATGGGCGTCAGGCCCGAAAGGGACGCCGCGGCCATCGTCACGCCGTGATAGGCGTAATCGCGCGACAGGTGGATTTTTTTCTGCGGCTTCTTTTTCAGGTTCCAATAATAGCGGATCAGCTTGAGCGCGCTGTCGTTCGCCTCCGATCCCGAATTTGCGAACAGCACGCGCGTGTGTCCTTCGGGCAGAAGCTTTGAGAGCTTGTCCGCAAGCTCGGCCGTGTAGGGATTGGTCGTCTTGAAGAAGTGATTGTAATAGGGAAGCACGCGCAGCGCTTCGCAGCCGGCATCCGCAAGCTCCTTGTTGCCGTAGCCGACCTGCACGCACCAAAGGCCCGACATGCCATCAATGATCTTCTTGCCCTCGGAATCCCACAGATAGACGCCCTCGGCGCGCGTAATCACGCGCACACCTTCCTTGTTCAGCGCCACCGTGTCGGTGAATGGATGAATGTGGTGGGCCGCGTCGATCGCCTGCCAGTGTTTGGTCTGGTTGTGTGTTGGTGTGTGCGCCATGGCTGCCTCTTTGGCGTAGAGATGGATGAGCGGGACGGAAGCTTCGCGGATGCGCGAGGCTAGGCAGCGGCCGGCGGGTTATAGCCGATCCTGGCGCAAAGAATCAGAAGCGCGCGCTTGCGGGTCATGAGCCGCAAACTATCCCGTTTTGGTCCGCGCGAAAAGACTTGCAGACAAGGCGGCGGGCCGTCAGGCCGCCATGTATTTCTGCTGTATCTCGGCGGTCTTCTTCCAGGCCGGCAGCGCCTTCAGATCGGCCTGCCAGCGGGCGATGTTCCGAAACGGCTCGAGCGGGAATTTCACGGCCTCGGCGATGCACATGACCGAACCGATGGAGATGTCGGCGACCGTCAGCTGCTCGCTTGCGACATACCGGCGCTTGCCCAGCTCCCCGTCCAGCACCTTGGCGAGCCGGTTCAGCATTTCCGTGCCGCGCGCGATTTCGGATTCGCTCTCGGGCTCGCCACGGAAGACCTTTTTCACCAGGCGTTCGAACGCAAAGATTGCACAGGCCTGATCCCAATGTACGCTTTCCCAGAATTGCCACTTTTCCACCTGAAGGCGCGCTTTTGTGTCTTCGGGCAGAAGGGCGCATCGGGGATTCTTCGCCGCCAGGTAATTGACGATGGCGTTTGATTCCCAAAGGACATAACCGTTATCGTCAAGCACGGGCATCCGCCCGTTGGGATTTAGCGCGAGAAATTCCGGCTTGTTCTGGTCGCCCTTGCGCAGGTCCACAAACTTCAACTCGTAATCCACGCCGGCCTGATGGGCGCCAAACAGAACCTTGAAGGCGCGTGGGCTGGGCGGAAACGCATGAATTGTGAGGCTCATGAGAACTACTCCCTGTTCTGGCCCGCCGCATCGGGCGTGCCGGTTTCGACATAGCGCTTCAAGCGCGCAACGAGGTCCGTGGCCATGGCATCGCCGGCTTCCGGCAATTTTCCGAAGCCGCCTCTGATGAAGCCGCCAATGTTGTAATCCAGCGTGAGGCTTGTGCCGTCATCCTGCTGTGCGAGCGTGAATGTAAGCGCGCCTTCCAGGCCTTGTCCCTGAAAAGGGCCCATTGCGCCTTTCATGCGCAACATCTTGCCCGGAACGACACGAATCACCGACAGGTGCTCGACCGATCCGCCATCGGGCAATGTTTCACAAAGACAGCTGCCGGCCGTTGCCATGAGCGACAGGTTCTTCGCATCATGAGAGAAGGTGTGCGCAGGATTCCACCATTTTTCCGGGTGGATGAGCGCATCGTAAACCCTGTCCGGCGGAGCGGCTATATCTGCCTTCTCCTCGATCGCAAAACCCTGCGCATTGGATTCCAGAACCGCGCCGCGCGCGCTCGCCGCGATGAGCAATGCGGCCACGGTGCAGCCGATGACAAAATGTACGGCTTTCATGTTCATGCCTCCGCCGCCTGTTTGTAGAGTTCCAGAAGGCCGGGCCAGCCGCCGTTGACGTCGCTGCGCATCTTCTCGCCGCCTTCCTTGCCGAGGTTTTCGAAATTGCGGTGCTCGAGCTCCACGCGCGTCGTGTTTTGGTCCATCGCGATGAAACGGACCTCGACTTCCGAACTCACCGTCGAATCCGGCTTCCAGCTCGCGTTGATTTCCCAGCCGAAGACGATGCGATGCGGCGGCTCCCATACGCGCATATGGCCGACAACCGCTTCGCTGCCATCCGCATGCCTTGTGTACCAGCGGCCGCCGAGCCTGGGCTCGATGATGGATTGCACGACCGGCGTGCTGCCGATGCCGTGTGATTTGGGCCACCAGCGGTCGATACCGTTGGTGAACACGTCGAACGCCTTCGCCTGCGATGCCTTCACAACAAGCGTCTTGTTCACCGGCGCTATCTGAATTGTTTTCGTCATTTCCCGTCCCCGTCTTTTTTCTCCGCTTCCGCCTTGAAGGCGTCCAATGCGATGTTCCAGAACTGATCCAGCCACCGGCGCAGTTGGCCCAGTCCCTGCGGATCGATCTGGTAGATGCGGCGCGTGCCGTCGCGTTCTTCGCGCACTAACCCCGCCTCCTTCAGAACCTTCAGATGCTGCGAAACTGCCGGCCGGCTGACCGGCAGCCCGCGCGCGATTTCGCCCACGGGGCGCCTGCCTTCCTTCAGCTTTTCGAACACCTGCCGCCTGGTCGGATCGGCCAAGGCCATCCATGCATTTCCGTAAGCCATAACTTACCGTAAGCGATCACTTACGGCATGTCAAGCGGGCAAATTTTCTGATCGCATTTAGAACAATTAAGGAACACGGCTTGATTTTAATGGCCGCTGTAGTTAGCTGCCGGGCCCGCTCCGCCGCGGGATCAATGACGGTGCCAATGAGCGATATTTCGCGCCAGATCTGGGATATGAAGTACCGGCTGAAACGGCCGGACGGCACGCCGGTCGATGGCGAAGTGGCCGACACCTGGGCGCGCGTGGCGATGGCGGCCGCAAGGGCCGAGCGCCCCGAGAAGCGGCGCGAATGGGCGCTGAAATTCGGCCAGGCGCTGGCCGGTTACAAATTCCTTCCGGCGGGGCGAATCTTCGCGGGTGCCGGCACCGATCGCAATGTCACGCTCTTCAACTGCTTCGTGATGGGCGCGATCCCCGATTCGATGGACGGGATTTTCAGCCATCTGCGCGAAGCGGCGCTGACGCTGCAGCAGGGCGGCGGCATCGGCTATGACTTTTCAACCCTGCGCCCGCGCGGCGCGGCGGTGGAAGGCGTGGGCGCCGATGCATCCGGCCCCATCTCTTTCATGGATGTGTGGGACGCCATGTGCCGCACCATCATGAGCGCGGGCTCCCGCCGCGGCGCGATGATGGCGACGCTCAGCTGCAATCACCCCGACATCGAAGCCTTCATCGACGCTAAGCGAACGCCGGGCCGGCTTTCGATGTTCAACCTGTCGGTCCTGGCGACCGATGCGTTCATGGCCGCGGTGAAGAATGATGCCGGCTGGGACCTGACGTTCGGCGGCAAGGTTTATAAAACCCTGCGCGCGCGCGATTTGTGGGACCGCATCATGCGCGCGACCTATGAATATGCCGAGCCGGGCGTGATCTTCATCGACCGCATCAACGAAGAGAACAATCTCGCCTATTGCGAAACGATCCATGCGACCAACCCGTGCCTGACTGCCGATACCTGGATCATGACGGCGGACGGCCCGCAGCAGATTTGTGACCTGCTGGGCAAACCGTTCGTGGCGATTGCCGAAGGCAGGCCATGGCCAAGCGACAGGCGAGGCTTCTTCTCACGCGGCAGGAAGCCGGTCTTCCTGTTGCAGACCGAGGAAGGACCGGCGTTGCGGCTGACGGCTGACCATAAGGTTCGCCGCATCATCAGGCACACCCGCTGGTCAAGCGCATGGGAATGGATCGCGGCACGCGATCTGCGTCAGGGCGACGAAATCCTGCTTCACGATCATCGCGATGCGCCATGCTGGGGTTCGCCGGAAAAGCGGGTGCAGGACGACGCGGAAGGCTACCTCCTTGGTCTTCTCCTGGGCCATGGCGTTCTGAAATCCGACAAGGCCGTTCTGTCGGCCTGGCCGGGACGCAAGGTCGCCAATGGCGGCGATGAACGGGCGGGAATCCGGGGCGTGATGGATGCCGCCCTGCACGCCGCAAACCAATTGCCGCACCGCGCGGATTTTCGCGGCTGGATCGAAGTGCCGGGCCGCGGCGAATACCGGATGTCGCTTGCCGCGCTGAAGGCCCTTGCGCAGGATCACGGCATGTCGCCCGGGCATAAGCAGCTGCTCCCCGGGATCGAGCGCCGGTCGCAAACCTTTTGCCGCGCCTTCCTGCGCGGGCTGTTCGACGCCGATGGCAGCGTTCAGGGCAGCCAGCCGAAAGGCGTCAGCGTGCGTCTGGCGCAGAGCGATCTCGATACGCTGAAAGCGGTGCAGCGCATGTTGCTGCGGCTGGGCATCGCAAGCACGATCTATGAGCAACGCAGGCCTGCGGGCACGAAATTCCTGCCGGACGGAAAGGGCGGGTTGACCGGATATCCGGTTCGGGACCAGCACGAGCTCGTCATTTCGGGCGACAACCTTGCCGTTTATGCCGAACGCGTCGGCTTCGCCGACGATGCAAAGTCATTGCGGTTGAAGAGCGCGCTCGGGAATTACCGCCGCACGCTCAATCGAGAGCGTTTCATTGCGACGGTTCGAAGCGTATCCCCCGATGGCGAAGCGGACGTGTTCGATGCTTCCATTCCCGGACTCAACGCGTTCGACGCCAATGGGCTGTGGGCGCACAATTGCGGCGAACAGCCCTTGCCGCCCTATGGCGCCTGCCTGCTGGGTTCCATCAATCTGGCGCGGCTGGTGAAGCATCCATTCGAACAGGATGCGGCGCTGGATGAGGCCGAGCTCGATTCGCTTGCGCGCACGGCGGTCCGCCTGCTCGACAATGTGATCGACATTTCGCGCTTTCCGCTGCCGGAGCAGCGCGCCGAAGCGATGGCCAAGCGGCGCATCGGCCTTGGCGTCACGGGGCTTGCCGATGCGCTCATCTTCTGCGGCGTCCGCTACGGTTCGCCGGAAAGCCTTGCGTTGATCGAGCGCTGGCTCGCCCGGCTGTCTTGCGCCGCTTATGACGCCTCCGCCGATCTGGCGAAGGAGAAAAGCGCCTTCCCGCTGTTCGACGCGCGCGAATATCTGGCGCGACCGAACATCGCGAAATTGCCCGACGCCATCCGCGAAAAAATCGCCGCTTACGGTATCCGCAACGGGCTTGTTACCTCCATCGCGCCCACCGGCACCATCTCGCTGTTTGCAGGCAACGTGTCGAGCGGCATCGAGCCGGTGTTCGCCTACACCTTCAGGCGGCGCGTGCTGCAGGCCGATGGCAGCCGCGCGGAAGAAGAGGTGAGCGACTTCGCCTGGCGCGCATACCGCGCGCGCTTCGGAGAAGAAGCTGCGCTGCCGGATTATTTCGTCAGTGCGCAGATGCTTTCCCCGTCGGACCATCTGGCGGTGCAGGCGGCAGCGCAGAAATATGTGGACAGCTCGATTTCCAAGACGATCAACGTGCCGGCGGACATTTCCTTCGAGGCGTTCAAGGACGTTTATCTCAAGGCCTACGAAACCGGCTGCAAGGGCTGCACCACCTATCGCCCCAACGCGATCACGGGGGCCGTGCTGGAAACGCCCCCGGTGCAGCCGGAAGCCGCGGACGCGCCGGCGCTGTTGCCCGAAGACGACGATCAGCCCACGCTGCCCATGCCCCTGCCGCAAACCGGCCCGCGGCCGTTCGAGGGCTCAGGCGGCGTGGTTTACATGACGCGGCCGCTGGACCGGCCGGAGGTTCTCCTCGGCCAGACCTACAAGATCAAATGGGCCGATTCCGACCATGCCTTCTACATCACCATCAACGACATCGAAAAAGACGGCCGCAGGCGTCCGTTCGAGATCTTCATCAACTCCAAGAACATGGAGGCCTATGCCTGGACGCTGGCGCTCACCCGCATGATCAGCGCGGTGTTCCGCCGCGGCGGCGATGTTTCCTTCGTGGTGGACGAACTGAAAGCGGTGTTCGATCCGCGCGGCGGCCAGTGGCAGCAGGGCCATTATGTGCCGTCGCTGCTGGCGGCCATCGGCGAGGTGATCGAGCGCCATCTCATCGCCATCGGCTTCATGGCCCCGCGCGAAGGCCCGCTTGTGGGCGGGGATATGCGCGCGGTGGCGGTGGCCGCCGAAGGCGCGCCGGCACGCTTCTGCCCGCGCTGCGGCTCGGCCAGCTTTGTGAAGCTCGAAGGCTGCGACACTTGCGTCTCCTGCGGTTATTCCAAATGCAGCTAAACATCGGCGGACCGCGCGACGACGGAAATCCCCGATGAACTATTCCAGCCGCTTCTATCTCTATGCGCCGTTTTCGCTGTTCGTGCTGTTCGCGCTGGGCACCGTGATCTGGTGGTGGCTTGCCGCATCCTCCCTCGACCGGCGGCTGGACGCGATCAACGGCCACGATATTGCTCCGGGCGTACAGGTCCGGTTTGCCTCGCGTGAACAGACCGGCTTTCCCTTCCGCCTTGATACGGTATTTCACAACCTGTGCATCACCGTTCCCGGTTCGCACGGCGCCGTCTTCTGGCAGGCCGAGGAATTCGCCATCCATCAGCTCATCTATGACGCGGACCAGTGGCTGATCGAGGCGGCTGGAAAACAGACGGTCGGGTGGATCGACGCCGAAGGCCGCCCCCGACAGGTTGTCTTCACGCCCGCCAGCCTGCACGCGAGCACGATTGTCAGCGACGGCCATCTTTCGCGCTTCGACGTGGATATTGTCGGCGTCAGCCTGCCTCGTGTCGGGGCGGCGCGCGCGCAGTTCCACATCCGCCGCGATCCCGACAGCGACATGCTCGACGTGGCGATGAGCGGCGATGACGTGCGCATCAGGTCGCCGGAACCCGCGCCATTGGGCAACCGCATTCTCCACTTCGAACTCGACGGCCGGCTGAACTCGGCCGATCTCCTCGCGGCGCTGCTGTCGGGCCACAGCCGCTGGCGCGACGCCGCCGAGCACTGGCGCAAGGACGGCGTGGCGTCCGTTGACAGGCTTGCCCTGACATGGGGGAAACTTTCGCTCAGCGGTTCGGGCGCCCTGGCGCTGGACGATCAGCGCCGCCCAAAAGGCCTTCTCGACATCCGGCTTGCCAATTTCGGGTCGCTCCTGGGCGTCATCGGCGCAAGCGGCCAGGGTTTCGGGCCGGCGATTGTGAACGCGGCCGCTGGCGAAGCAGGCCGGAAAGGGAATGCGTTGCCCGTCAGGATCGCCTTCAAGGACGGCATCGCTTATGTCGGCACCGTTCCGGCGACAACGCTTGACCCGCTCTACTGACTTTTCTTCTTGCCGCGGCCGAAATTGGGTGCGGCCGTATCCTGCCCGGCATCCACAATGGAGCGGCGGATGGCGCGCGTGCGCGTGAAGAGGTTGAACAGCGCATCGCCGTCTCCCCACCGGATGGCGCGTTGCAGCGCCGTCAGGTCTTCGTTGAACCGGCCCAGCATTTCCAGAACCGCCTCGCGGTTGTTGAGGAAGATGTCGCGCCACATCGTGGGATCGGATGCGGCAATGCGGGTGAAATCGCGGAAGCCGCCGGCGGAATACTTGATCACTTCACCCTGCGTCACGGTCTCCAGGTCGGCGGCGGTTCCCACGATATTGTAGGCAATCAGATGCGGCACATGGCTGGTGATCGCCAGCACAAGATCGTGGTGACCGGCATCCATCACGTCCACCTCGCTGCCACAACGCATCCAGAAGGTTTTCAGGGTTTCGACGGCCGCGGGATCGGCGCCTTCGGGCGGGGTCAGGATGCACCAGCGCCCGTCGAACAGTTCGGCGAAGCCCGCCTCGGGGCCGGACTGTTCGGTGCCCGCGATGGGATGGGCCGGGATGAAATGAACGCCTTGCGGAACATGCGGGCCGACATCGCGTATCACGGCGGTCTTGACCGAACCGACATCGGAAAGGATCGCGCCGGGCTTGAGCTGCGGGGCGATTTTCGGCGCAAGACCGGCAAAGGCGCCCACCGGCGCGGCCAGCACGACCAGATCGGCGTTGCGCACCGCCTGCGCCGGGTCATCGTGGAGCGAATCCGCAAAGCCCAAGGCTTTGGCCTTTTCCAGCGTCTCCCGATGGGGCGCATAGCCCGCAATATGGGCCGCAAGATCGGCGCGGCGCATCGCCCAGGCCAACGACGAGCCGATCAGTCCGATGCCGATCAGCGCGACCTTGGCGAACATGGGATTGGGATGGGCGGTCATGGCGGCAGTGATAAGGGCGCGGTTGCACAAAAGCAAAATGAACCCTACCAACCGGCAAATGCCGGCGCCGACGATCCCGCAATTCCCAAGGCCCCTGCTTGCCCCTGCGGCAAACCGGGGCAAGGCCATGATTTTCGAAGAGCCGCTGAAGCTTGACTGCGGCCGGACGCTTTCGCCGTTCACGCTGGCCTACGCCACATATGGCAGGCTCAACCCTGCGCGCAGCAACGCCATCCTCGTTTGCCATGCGCTTTCCGGCGACCAGTTCGTGACCGGCACAAATCCCATGACCGGGCGTCCCGGCTGGTGGGAAACGATGGTGGGGCCGGACAAACCCATCGACACCAACCGGTTCTTTGTCATCGGCATCAATGTGCCCGGCGGCTGCATGGGCTCAACCGGACCGGCCAGCCCCGATCCGGCGACAAAAAAGCCCTATGCCCTTTCGTTTCCGCTCCTCACCGTCGCCGACATGGTGCGCGCACAGGCCGGGCTTCTGGAAGCGCTCGGCATTGAAAAACTTCTTTGCGTGACGGGCGGATCCATGGGCGGGATGCAGGCGCTGGAATGGGCGGCCCGTTTTCCGCAGCGCGTGGTTTCGGCAATGCCGATCGCCACCGCCGCGCGCCACACCGCCCAGAACATCGCCCTGCATGAGATCGGCCGGCAGGCGATCATGGCCGATCCCGACTGGATGGGCGGCGAATATCTTCTGCACAACCGCTTTCCCGCGCGCGGGCTTTCGGTGGCGCGCATGGTGGGCCATGTCAGCTATCTGTCGGAACGCGCGCTGGAGCGCAAATTCGGCCGCAGGTTGCAGGACCGCGAAAAGCTTTCGTTCGGTTTCGGCAAGGATTTCCAGGTGGAGAGCTATCTCGCCCACCAGGGCTCCATTTTCGTGGAGCGCTTCGACGCCAATTCCTATCTCTACATCACCCGCGCGATGGATTATTTCGACCTCGCTACGGAATTCGGCAAGCCGCTTGCGGAAATCTTCCGCGGCACGAAAACGAAATTCCAGTGCCTTTCATTCACCAGCGACTGGCTGTTTCCCACGGCCGAAAACAGGCTCATTGCCGATGCGCTGGCTGCGGCGGGTGCACAAGTTTCCTTCCGCGAAATCGAAAGCGACAAGGGCCACGATGCATTTCTGCTGGAAGAGCCGGAGCTTTTCCAAACCGTGCGGGAATTCCTGGGCCGCGCGGCCGCAGGCCTTTGCTGAACGGCAAAACCGGATTTAATGCGTTGTCCATATGCGCGCGCTCGTGGTCGCGCGCAAATGCCAGCCAGGCGGGGACCGGCGCCGCCCCCGCCTGGAGCGGGAGATCCGATCAGCCTTTGTCGGCGCCCAGCATCTTCAGTGCATTGGCGTAGTGATCCAGGCCGATCTTGTAGTAGCCGGCCAGGCAGAAGTCGCGCCCGTTGTGGGCCTCTTTCAGCGCGTCCGGATACTGCGGCGCCTGCTGGTTGGCATCGAGCGCCTGGCTGACTTTCCTGCCGGCCTGTGCGCAGTCGCCCTGCGGGCTGGCGATGGCCGAGGCGCTTCCCAGCGCAAGGGCAAGCATGGCGATGGTTGCAGATTTCACGAGAGTCATGTGCTCCTCCTTGTTGATGACCGGCCGGGGTGGTGCCGGCGAAGGGCAGATAGGTGCCTGCTTGCAGGTGAAAAGGTGCTTCCATGCGCAGAGCTGTCCTGCGCGGTTTCACCAGTTCGTGAGCAGCGCGTGCGCCGCGGAATTTCCGCTTGTTGATGTCCGCGCGCGGCACGCAAGGATTGCGCTCCGCATCTGCATGGCCGGGCAATGTGCAGGATTTGACATATTCCAAGGCTTGCGGGCGCGGCCGCGGGTATGGTTAAGGCGGAAGGATGCCGGCAGGCCAGGCCGCGGATGTCCGGCATGCTCGGGCGGCCAAACCGTCGCATCGCGAATTCTTGGCTACAAAATCTTCATCCGGATGCGTTTAGATGGCGCAAGAGGCAGAACGCCCATGAACAATCCGCTGACCACCCTCCGCGCCTACACCCGCGGCGAGCACCGCGCCGATGCGGTCATTCATGTGCTCGGCATCCTGTTTGCCATCAATGCCAGCGCCTGGCTGCTGTTCAACGTGACGGGCATTTCGGTGCTCGTCAGCGTTTCCGTTTATTGCGCCGGCCTTCTGGCGATGATCGGCTTTTCCGCCGCCTACAACCTGATGCCGCATCACCGGCCGTCCAAGCAGGTTCTGAGGCGGCTTGATCATTCGGCCATCTTCCTGATGATCGCGGGCACCTACACGCCGCTTGCGGTCAACCGCGTGGGCGGATTCTGGGGCGATCTTGTGCTTGCCGTGATGTGGTGCTGCGCGACCTTTGGCATCGTCATGAAGCTGCTGTTTCCGCGCCGCTTCGAGATGGCAAGCGTGGCCTTCTATCTCATCATGGGCTGGATGGGCGTGATGCTGATCAAGCCACTGTCCATGTCGGTTGCCGGCGCGGATCTGTGGCTTCTGCTTGCAGGGGGACTGATCTATTCCGTCGGCGTGGCGTTCTACCTGATCGAGCGCATCCCCTTTCACAAGGCGATCTGGCATGCCTTCGTGCTGCTCGCCGCGATTCTTCAATTCGCGGCGATCGCGCACGAATTTGCGGCCTGAGCCGCCGCTAGCCCGCAAACAGCGCCGACAGGATCATCACGATGCCCACGGTGGCCGCAAACCACACGATCGTGCGCAACACCGGAATGCCCAGCGCGTAAAGGGGCAGATAAAGAATCCGGCCGCCGAGATAGAGCTGCGATCCCCAGAGCGTCATGGAATTGTGTCGGCCGAGCGCCGCCGCCATCAGGACGGCCACGGCGAAAAGCGGAAACGTCTCCTTGAAATTGGCGAGCGCGCGATCGAGCCGCCCCGCAAGCCGGCCGGAGAGCGGCTTTGCTTCGTCGCGCGGGCCCATGTTCCACATCAGGCCGCGCTCGTTGGTGATGAAGTGAATCGCAAGAAGAATGTGGACAAAGCCCAGCACGATAGCGAGCGCGAGCATGGTGAATTCCACGCTCATGCCGCCAAGCTGAAGATTGAGAAATGGCAGATTGTTCATCGGTTGCCCCCTTTATGCCCCGGCCCGCAGTCTAGCCCGCTCAAAGCGCCTGCATATACGAAACATGATCCATGTGATGCGTTTGCCGCACGGCCATGATAGCGTGTCGGCCCGGCGGCTTGAGGGCAACCCATGCGCATCAGGATGATATTTCCGCTCGTCGCAGCGGCGAGCCTGCTTGGCGGCTGTGCGGCGGTGAGCGCGGTGACCACCGTTGCGGGCGCGGCCGGAACGGTGGCCGGCGCGGCCGTGGACGTGACGACCGGCGTGGTCGGCACGGCCGCCGACACCGTGACCGGATCCGGCGAGGACAGCCAGAAGAAAAAACCCGACTGATTATTGGCCGCCGGCGCCGAAGCTGTAGCGCAACTCAAGGCCGAACATGCGCGGCGGGCCGTAAATGGCGGCCGATGTGCCCAGAAGATGGAGATAGGCGTTCTCGCTCACCTTGTAGGTGCGGTTGGTCGCGTTGTCCACGAAGGCGCTGGCATCGAAATTCGAGTTGAGCACATTCGTCCAGTCCAGGCGGAAATTCACGAGATCGTAGGTGCCCTGCGAGGAGGCCGGCTCTTCGTCGGAGAAATCGCTGAACCAGACCCGGCTCTGCTCGTACCAGGTGGTGGTGAAGAAGGCCGAGCCAAGCGCCGGATCGACCGGCAGGTGAACCTGCGCCGTGACGCCGAACTTGTTCCTGGGCGTATAGGCGAAGGGATTGCCGGCGTGATCGAGAAGATTCGTCGGCACGCCGTTGTTGAATTCTTCGGGCAGGATGAACTTGCTGTATTTGGCATCCGTGTAGGAATAGAACGCGCTGACCTGAAGGCTCTCGTCGGGCACAAAGGTGGATTCAAACTCGATCCCCTTGATCCGCGCGCGCGCCGCATTGAAGGTGAGCGCATTGAACGCGGGAATTCCGCCCGTGCAGCAGACTTCGACCAGATCGTTCTTCTGCACGTTCTGATACCAGCCGTAATACATGTCGAAATTGGTGCGCCCCGGCACGCCCATGATTGTCCAGTTGTTCTTGGTGCCGATCTCCACGTCGGTCAGATATTCGGGCTTGAATTCGGCGAATTCCGGCGGCACGTCGGTTGCGCCCGCGTTGAAGCCGCCGCTCTTGTAGCCGCGGCGCCAGGTCACATAGGTCATCGTGTCGGGCGTCACCTGATAATCGGCTGCCAGCGTCCAGCTGGGCGCGCGGAAATGCGCCGTCTGATGCGAAAAGGTGATGACGGCGCCATTGACGGTCGTGTTCAGGTCGGGCAGCGGGAACGGACAGGGGATCAGAACCGGCCCCTGCGATTCGGTGCAGTCGGCGCCATCGGTGAATTTCGTATCCCAGGTGTAGCGGCCCCCGGCGGTCAGCGTGAGCTTGTCGGTCACGTTCCAGCTGACCTGGCCGAAGCCGGCATTGGTGGTGCCGCCATTGGTAAGCGCCTGGAATTCGGTGGTGCCGAAAAAGCCGAACACGCTTTGGGGAGGAATCTGCACGCCCCCGAACTGCCGGCGCATCACCTCCGAATAACCGTCGGGCCGGTCTGTCTCGTGATAGAAGCCCGCGATCCAGGTGATGGCGTCGTCGTCGGTTTCGCCCTGCACCTGGAATTCGTTGGTGAGTTGATAGGAATTGCTCTCCCAGGCGCGCAGGTTCGGCAGGTCCAGCAGCGGCAAATCCGACCCGTCGAAATCCACCGCCGGCTGCTCGCGGTCCACGCGGTAGCCGAAAATGTCGCGCAGGCGCAGATGCGCGGCCACGTCGTATTGCGCGATATCGGTGACGCCCCAGCTGTCGCGGCGATAGAAGAGCGGAATGCTGGAAGTGGTGTGACGCGCATCGGTTGATTGTTGCGCGGCCAGCGTCTGCCGCATCTGCTTTTCAAACCCGTAGAGCGAGCCGCAGGCTTCCTGCACGAGAAGATTGTAGTGGCTGAGCTGCGAGGGCGGCGGGCAGGCGTTTAGGCCGAGCGGGTTGAGCAGAAGCGGGCCCAGAAACTGGTTGGCGAGATTGGTGATTGTGCCGGTATCCACCGCATCGAGCTTGGCGCCGGTTCCGTCGTTGCGGTCGTGCAAATAGTCGAACACGACGTAGTTTTCGAATCCCTCGAAGGGATGCATGACGGCGCTCGCCCGGAACGACTGGTAATGCACATTGTCGAGCTTCTGGCCGGTGGAAATGTCGGTCGTGAATCCTTCGCGCGAGGCGAGGTCGGCGGCCAGCCGCACGTCCAACACGCCGGAAACCACCGGCACATTCAGCACGCCCTTGAATTCGCCGAAATTGTAATTGCCGTAAGTTCCGTCCACATAGCCGCCGAAATCGTCTGTCGGCCTCTTGGGCACGAAGAGGACCGCGCCGCCGGTGGTATTGCGGCCGAACAGCGTGCCTTGCGGCCCTTTCAGCACCTGCACGTTGTCCAGATCGTAGAAGAGCCCCGCTTCGCTGCCGCCGAAGGGCACTTCGTTGAAATAAGTCTGCACGCCCGGATCGGCGCCGCCGAACGGCTGGCTCTGTCCGCGGATCGTGAAAACGTCTTCGCTGCGCGAACTCAGATTGCCGCTGACCGTGAGCGAGGGGGTAAGGTTCTGCAGGTCGAGCGAAGAGCGCACGTCATGGGCGCGCAAATCGTCGCTGGAGAGCGCCGTCACCGCCACCGGAATCTTCTGCACGTCTTCGGCGCGGCGGCGGGCCGTCACCACCACCGTCTCCAGACTCCCCTGCGGGGTTTCGAAGACCGATCCTGAACTGTCCTGCGGATCGGCGGCGGGCGTTGTCTGCGCCAGCGCCGGGCTGGCAAGCGCCACAACGCCCAGCACGGCAAATACGCGAACGGTTTGCATCAACCCCTCTGGCGGAAGTCACACAAAAACTGACCCAGTATATACGCGAGCCGCGGATCGCACAGAATCCCCGGCCCCAGGACTGTGGCCGCGAGGGCACACTGACCGGCTCAGAACGAATCCTTGCGCCGGCGCATCTCGGCGAACACCTCCACGTCGCTGGCCCGCTCCATGCCGAGCGCGCGGCGGATTTCTTCCGCATGCGGCCGCAGGAACGGATTGGTGCGCCGTTCGACGCCCAGGGTCGAGGGAACCGTGGGCAGCGCCTTCGCGCGCAGGATTTCCACTTCGCGCACGCGCATGACGAGATCGGGATTGCCGGGTTCCAGCGTGAGGGCGAAGCGGCCGTTGTTCAGCGTGTATTCGTGCCCGCAGAAGATGCGCATGTCTTCCTCAAGCAGCATGAGCTTGGACAGGCTGTCCCACATCATCGCGGCCGTGCCTTCGAACAGCCGGCCGCAACCCATGGAAAAGAGCGTGTCTCCGGTGAAGGCGATTTTCGCTTTTTCGAACACGAAGGCGATATGGCCGCGCGTATGCGCCGGGATTTCCAGAATGCGCACGGCGTGGCCGCCAAACGACCACGGCTCGCCCTCGCTCACGCCGATATCGATCCCGGGGATCCGCGCGCGATCCTTTTGCGGGCCGACCACGACGGCGCCGAATTCCTGCTTGAGCGGAAGATTGCCGCCGGTGTGGTCGAAATGGTGATGCGTATTGAGGATGTGAGAAAGCCTCAAGCCTCTTTCGGCCAGCGCCCGGCGCACCGGCGCGGGCTCGCTGGGATCGACGATCGCGGCGAGCTGTGATTCGGAATCGTGCAACAGCCAGGCGTAATTGTCTTTCAGGCAGGGCACCGGTTCGACCGTCAGCGCCATGAGATGCTCCCGGAAATCCGCCCGATCCTATCAATCCGCACCCGGCGGAAGAACCGCAAACGCGGCGGGAGATTGATCGGACGCGCACCCGGGAGTACCTCAGGCGTCCATGCGCAGCCCGGTCCAGGAGCTTTCCGACTTTTACGACTCGCCGCTCGGGTTGGTTGCGCGCCGGATGATTCTGCGGCGACTGCGCATGGCCTGGCCCGATCTCAAGGGCATGCGCGTCCTGGGATATGGCTATGCGATTCCCTATCTGCGCCCGTTCCTGTCGGAGGCCGAACGCACCATCGCCATGATGCCCGTGCAGCAGGGCGCCCTGAAGTGGCCCGGCGGCCGTTCGCTCACGCTGCTCGGCGAAGAGGACGCCCTGCCCTTCGACGACGCCTTCTTCGACCGCATCCTGATCGTGCATGGACTGGAAACCGCCGAGGTCGTGCGCCCGTTCCTGCGCCAGATCTGGCGGGTGCTGGCATCGTCCGGGCGGGTGATGCTGGTGGTGCCCAACCGCGCCAGCCTGTGGGCGCAGGTCGAACGATCGCCCTTCGCGCAGGGCCGGCCCTACAACCGCGGCCAGCTTGACCGCATCCTGCGCGAAAGCCTGTTTGTGCCCGAACACTGGAGCAGCGCGCTCATGATGCCGCCGCTGAAGTCGCGGCGGCTGATCCGCACGGGCACGGGCTGGGAGAATGTGGGGCGCAAGCTTTGGGGCGGGCTGGCGGGCGTCCACCTGGTGGAAGCCTCCAAATCGCTCTACGCGCTCACTCCGCCGGTTCCCGCAGCGAAAAAGCGGCTGGTGTTTGCCCAGTCGCGAACCTGAGGCGGATCAACGCAGGCCGTAGTTGAAGCTGACGCTGATGCGCTTGCCGCGCGCGCAGTTGCGCGGCACGTCATGGCGCACAAAGCTTTCCCACATCAGCAGAGTGCGCGCCTTGGGCATCACGGTCACGAAGGTGCGATTGGACAGGGCGGCGTCGGAGCGCCTGGGCGGCGCCGCCATCATCAGCGGCAGGCGCGGATCCTCGAAGCGGATGCCGGCGGCGGATTTCGGAAGGCGCACGTAATAGGTGCCGCTGATGACCGAATGGGGGTGAATGTGACCGGAGTGGAAGCTTTCCTCTTCCATGACGTTGAGCCAGATGGAGTCGAGCGCAAGCCCGCCGGCGGGGATATCGAATTCGAGATCCCGCGCGAAGGCCGCCACATGGCGGTTCAGGATCTTGTCGAGCGCCGCGATCGGCGGCAATCGCAGCGTCAGATCGTTCAGCGATGCATAGGAGGTGTAGCCCTTGTAGCCGTGCGCTTTGGCCCATTGCAGGCCGGCCTGATCTTCCTCGGCCGTCAACAGGCAGGCCCGCTCCAGCTCGCGATTGAAGGATGGCGCGGCCACGGCGTCCGCCCGGTAGAGCCGCGTGACGAAAAGCGTGTCGGTTCGCGCCCGCTTCATTCGCCGCCGGCGAAGCGCACTTCCAGGTGCTTGGCGCCGGAGGGCGGGCTTGAAAGCCGCGTGAGGAATGGCACCGCCTGGCCCGGGCGCAAGCTGGAAACGCTGGCCGCGAAACTCCAGTGATAGAGTTCGCGCCTTTGATCGTCGCTCAGGGCCACCATGATTTCGGGAACGACCGCCACCCGATCGCCGATGTTCACGAGCTTGCCGGTAACGGCCAGAACGGCCTGACCGTCCTGCATCTCGCGGTGATAGGCGACATCGGCGAAGGCAAGGCCGCGCGGATTCACATCAAGGCCGAGCGCGGCGTAAAGCGAGGCGGTCTTCGGCCAGAGCATCGCGATGTTCTGCCGGTAGCTGACGCCCGCCCATCCGATAATGAGTATGGCAATGACAAGTCCCGCCCAGCCGGCGATTGCCCCAACCGGAAAACGTCGCACAAGCTGCGGCGGCGGCGCAGCGGCGGCGGGTTCTTGCCGCTCATCCGCGCCGGCTTGCCGTGGCGGAGCGACAAAGGCTGCGCGCTGCGGCGGAGGAGCCTCCGGCGCAGGCGCCGGTTCGCGCGCCGGAGCAAACACCGGCGCGGCCTGCGGCTGGACGGTTTCTGCGGCGGCGGCGATTTCCGCCATGGTGATTTCCGGCGTTGCGGATGGCGGCGCCTGATGCCAGACGTGTCCGCATTTGGCGCAACGAACATTGCGGCCCTGCGGCGGAAATTTGCTTTCGTCCACCGTGTAGCGGGTCGTGCATTGCGGACAGATGAGAATCATGAAATCCAGCCGGCCCCCATTGGCCCCCGCGCCGGTTCAAAATAGGCGCAAGGCCGCAATCATCTCAAGGGTTTGGTGACGCGGCCTTCCGCCGTTATGTTCACCGCCCATGATCCGCTTCGAAAATGTGGGGATGCGCTACAGCACAGGGCCCGAAGTCCTGCGCGATGTGACATTCACGCTGGAAGGCGGCTCATTCACCTTTCTCACCGGCCCTTCCGGCGCAGGCAAGACCACGCTGCTCAAGCTGATGTTCCTGTCCGAACCGCCCTCGCGCGGCCTGATCACGCTGTTCGGATATGATCTGGCCACGACCCGGCGGGCGGAATTTCCCGCTTTGCGCCGGCGCATCGGCGTGGTTTTCCAGGATTTCCGGCTTCTGGACCATCTGTCGGCCTTCGAGAATGTGGCCCTGCCCTTGCGCCTTTCGGGCCGACGCCCACGCGACTACATCGCCGACGTGGAAGAGCTTCTGAACTGGGTCGGGCTTGGCGAGCGCATGTGGTCAAAGCCGCCCACGCTTTCCGGCGGCGAACAGCAACGGGTGGCGATCGCGCGCGCCGTGGTGGCAAAGCCCGATTTGCTGCTGGCCGATGAACCGACAGGCAATGTGGACCCGGACATGGGCAAACGCCTGATCCGCCTGTTTGCCGAGCTCAACCGCTTTGGCACCACCGTACTGATTGCCACGCACGACCGCACGCTTCTGGAAAATACCCATGCGCGCGAGATGCGGCTGGTGGATGGGCGGCTTGTCGAACTCAGGGCATCGCGCCAATGAAATGGACCGCGGCGAACGAGAACCGCATCTTGCCGCGCGACGCCGGCGCAGGCCCGCTGGATGTCGTCATCGGCGTCATGGCATTTCTGGCGGCGCTGGCCCTGGGCGCATCGCTGATTGCCGATCGCGCGGCGCAAAGCTGGCAATCCGGACTTTCGGGCCGCCTGACGGTGCAAATCGTTCCTCCCGCCCATGGCGACCCGCAGGCGCAGCTTTCACGCGAGGTGGACGCCGCGCTGGGTGTGCTCGATTCCACCGGCGGCATCGTGCAGGCGGCGCCGCTTTCGGAAAAGGAAACGCTCGATCTGGTTTCGCCGTGGCTCGGCAAGGATGCGCTGGTCTCGGAGCTTCCGCTGCCGCGGCTCATTGATGCCACGGTCGAGCCGGGCGCGACGATTGATATTGCGGCATTGGCGCGGCGGCTGAAATCGGTTGCGCCGGATTCGGTTCTTGACGATCACCGCCACTGGATCGCGCGCCTGAAGAACCTGACAGACACGGTTGTATGGTCGGCCTATGTCATCCTGGCGCTGATTGCCGTCGCCACGGCCGCGGCTGTGGCGTTTGCCACGCGCGCGGGCCTTGAGGCCCATCACGATATCGTGGCCATCCTGCACCAGATGGGCGCCCATTCGGGCTTCATCGCACGCGCCTTCGAGCGGCATTATTTCGCAGCGGCGCTCGTGGCCAGCGCTGTCGGGGCGATCGCCGCCTCGGTTCTTTTCCTGCTGGCCGGCGGGCTTGCGTTCGTGGGCGTGGAGCCGGTTCATTTCCTGCCGCCCTTGTCATTGAAAGCCGAGGAATTACCATGGCTTCTGGTCATTCCCCTGGGATCGGGCCTGATTGCGCTGGCCACGGCCCGGCTTTCGGTGCTGGCCGCCCTGCGCCGGATTTATTAAGCGATTGCGGCCTAAACTTTTCCGCAATGTCAGGGTTTGCTTCAGGCCGGACCGGTGGGAAATGAGCCAGGGCTTCGCACAGCACCGCATTTCCGTTCCGCCCAGGCGGCGGCACGGCTTGGCCAAATTCATCCTGGCGGTGGGCATTTTCTATCTTCTCGGCTTTTTGGTTTTTGCGCTGACACTTCCGTCCGGATCGGTTGCGCCGCGAAGAGCTGACGGAATTGTGGCCCTGACGGGGGGCAATGCGCGCCTCGATGCCGCCGAAGAGCTTCTCGAAAAGGGCTCAGGCCGCAGGCTTCTGATTTCGGGCGTTCACCCCGGCACAACCAAGGCCGACATCCGGCGCCTCACCCAGGCCGGCCCGAAATTCGACTGCTGCGCCGACCTTGGCTTTGCCGCCGCCGATACCAGGGGCAACGCGCTGGAAACCGCAGCCTGGGCGCACCGCCATCATTACCGCAGCCTGATCGTGGTGACCGCGAGCTATCACATGCCGCGCAGCTTGAATGAATTTTCCGCGGCGATGCCGGATGTGCGGCTGATCCCCTATCCGGTGGAACCCACCGGCATCGACCTTGCGCAATGGTGGCGCGATCCCAACGCCCTTCGCATCCTCCAGAGCGAATACGCGAAGTATCTGGCAAGCCTCATCGCCACCGCGCTCGACAAGAGCCACGCGGCCGCCGACAGACAGCAGGACGCCCGCGCGGACGAGCCGCGTTCCTGATAGGCTTGCGTCAGCCGCCCTGCCCGTCATCTGCCCCCATGACAATCGTCCGTTCCGCCGTGTTCATGCTGTGGTTCGCGCTGGTTTCGGTGCTGTTCAATGTCGGCTTCCTGTGGGCGCTGGCCCTGCCGCGCAAAGTCACCGTGCTTGCGTCGCGCGGCTGGAGCAGATGGACATTGTGGGGACTTAAGGTGATTGCAGGGCTCGATTACGAAGTGCGCGGCAAAATGCCGGCGCGCGCGGTGCTGGTTGCGGCCAAGCACATGAGCATGTGGGATACGATCGCGCTCTATCTGATCCTCTATGATCCGGCGGTGATCCTGAAGCAGGAACTGCTCGGCATACCGTTCTACGGCTGGTATGCCCGCAAGGCGCGCATGATCGCCATAGACCGCGACGCCGGTGCGCGCGCCCTGCGCAAGATGGCTGAGGCGGCGCGCGGCGTCATCCGCGAGGGAAGGCCGGTCGTGATTTTTCCGGAAGGCACGCGCAAGAAGCCGGGCGCCGCGCCCGACTACAAGCCCGGCGTTGCGGGTCTTTATGGCCAGCTTGACGTGCCCTGCGTTCCGGTGGCGCTCAACTCCGGATTGTTCTGGACGGGCCCGGGCGGCTTTCTGAAAAAGCGCGGGCGCATCGTGGTGGAATTTCTTTCCCCCATCGCGCCCGGCCTGAAGCGGGCCGAGTTCATGGCCGTCCTTCAGGAGCGGATCGAAGGGGCGACGGCCAAACTGCTGAAGGAAGGCCGCGCGCAGCTGGCGGCCGAGGGCCGGCAATAATCATCCGGCCGTGCGGATATTGAGATCGGCCTTGACCGTGCCCGTGGCGGAAAAGATCGCCAGGAACCCGTCCTTTGTCCAGGTCAGCCTGGGCGTGCCGAAGGATCGGACCTGCCCTGTTATGGAAACGCCCCGCTTGGGAGGCCTGGCAAGCGCGGCCCGGATCTCGTTTTCGAATTTGCCCAGATCGGGCCCCACGCGGAATACGAGCCTTGATTGCAGTTCCTGCCCCAGCGCGTTGCCGGCGAGGAATTTCATGGTGGCAAGAAGCGCATCGGCGGTTGCGATGTCGTAGTGCACGCGCATGATGCGGATCGTCTGCGTGCGCGGATCGTATTGCGGCGCCCCCCGCAAATAGCCGGTGCCGCAGGAATCGAACCAGCCGAAGAAATCGAACGGCTGTTTTACGCAGAACCGCGCCGCCACGATCACGTCGCCGCCCGAGGGAAGAATGTGCAATGCGCTGAAGCGGATCTGTTCGCCGTGCAGCGAAACCGGATGGTGCGCCAGGCGCGCCATGGCGAGCCGTTCGGCCTCCGAATAGGGAAGCAGCATCGGCACTGCGAAACTGAAACGGTCGGAAGGGGCGTTGGCGAGCGGAGCGGGCGCGGGCAATGGCGGCGTTCTTTCCGGCGCCGGAGGCTTTTCGCCCACCACGACATGCGCGCGCACGTCCACGCCCAGCGTCAGCAGCACGGCGTGGTTTGCGGTTTCGACCGTTCCCACGCGCAAGCGCTCCGGCGCAAGCACAAGCCATGCGGGCGTGCGCTTGCTGACGCGGATGGGTTCGAACGTCTTGTGCCAGAGCCTCTGCGCCTGGGGCCTGACCTTGATGGCGGAGGCGATTTCGCGGTCGAGCGCCCGGAAGAGCGGGCCCGTCAGCTTGTCCTGGTTGCTGTTCCAGAGCTGGGTCACCGTCATCGAGAGCGGGCCGAGCCGGATTTGGCCTCTTGAAAGATCAACCGTGCCTTCGATCGCAGGCTGCACATGCCAGTCGCGGTCAAGCCGGAAACCGGATTGCGCGTGAAGGATCCCCACGGCATCGGAATGCGCCGATGTCTTGAACAGGCGCGACTTGATCGAAAGATCGGCCGACAGCTTGAAGGGCAGCGAAACGGCGATTCGCCCGTCTGCGGCATCGGCGCTGATTGCGCCGTTGCGCAACGCCGTCATGTCGAGCCGGCATTTGGCGATGGCGCAATCCACCTTGGCGTTTTTGATGCGCGCGATCTGGTCCCTGGTCTTGACGTCCAGAAGCGAAGCGATGTCTGCCGCCCTGACCGCAAACGTCGCCGTCAATGTGGAAAGCGGGACGGGCGGGGTGGGCGGCGGCGGCGTGCGCTTCGGCTCCGGCGCATTGAAGCCGCAGGCCGAAAGCAGAAGCAGGAAGACACAGCAGGCGGCGCGGGGCATTCTCATCGTTCGGGATCGGGCCTTTAAGCCTTTTTCTGCACCAGCCGGCCGGGCGAACCCCGTGCAAGCGAGCGCGCAAGCGGCGCCGAAAGCATGAGGTCGCCGCCCTTGGCGAACGCTGCAGGCCCGAAATCGCGCACCAGATGTTCGCGAACTTCCCTGGGCACGTCCTTTTCGTCCACCAGAAACGACTGCTGCTTGAGGGCATCGTAGCGCGCATCGTCGGCTGCATCGTCGCCGGACAGGAAGCCTTCGCGCTGGATCAGGCAGGCCCCCGCGCGCGGGGTTTGCGCCCCGTCCTTGGCGATGGCGAGAATGATTCCATCGAGCAGGTCCACCTGCGGCATGTTCACGCCGTTGAGCAGGCAGAACAGGATGGAGTCATCGCTTTCGTCTATCAGGATGCCGTGAAGCTGGTTGGCAAGAAGCAGAAGCCAGCCGGCGCATTCGTAAGCCGAGTTTCCCCATCGCACGTGAAGAAGACCCTCGCGCCTGCGGATCAGAATCCGGTCGTGCAGGAATTCTCCGGCCAGCGTGAACGCAAGCCGCGTGCATTCGAAGAATCCTTCATAGGCGCCGCCGCGGCGCGCGGTTTCCCGCCGCGCGGTTTCCACCATCCGGGGCGAAAGGGTGACCGGCCCGTCGGGGATTTCGGCTGAGTCTGTCCGGGGCATATCACCGGGAGCGACACCGAAGCGCTGGACAAGACCTGCGAGATCCCTGTCCCAGTCCAGCATGGTGAAGCCGTCCCGCTTCTTCGCGATCAGGGCCGTGAGGCTCGCAAGATTGTGCGCCGACGGCATCACCGCGCCCGAAACCCAGCGGCCGACCAGCGATTTGTCCACGCCGAGCTCGAATGCGAGGCGCCCGCGGCTCATCGACAGCGCTTTCAGCACAAGATCAAGTTTCGCACCAAATTGCGATTTCGCCACTCCAACCCCCCGAAGCCGGGCTTAGCGGCACATGATTGCGATCAGATTGCGAAATGCAACCGTTGCACGCAGACCCGCGCCGGGATCAGGCGACAGCCACTTCGGCTTTTGTTTTCAACGCCTTGCCGAAGGCGGCGAAGATTTCGCGGCTGACGGCGCTGTCGGCCCATCGCCATTCGGGATGCCATTGCGTGCCCAGAAGGAAACCTTTCGCGCCCGGCATGGACACCGCTTCCACAGTGCCGTCGGGCGCAATGGCATCGGCATGCAGCGGCGGGGCAAGCCGGTCGATTCCCTGGCTGTGAAGCGAATTCACCTGGAACTCCTTTTCCTTCACGATCCTCGCCAGAAGCCCGCCATTGACGCGGACCGGATGGGCCGGGCCGTACTGCACGTCGAGCTCCGCCTCCTTGTTCTCGCGATGATCTTTGCGGCCCTCCACCTCATGGATGTGTTGATGCAAAGTGCCGCCCATCGCCACGTTCAGCTCCTGAAACCCGCGGCAGATGCAAAGCACCGGCACGCCTTGCGCGATTGCGGCCTTGAGAAGCGGAAGCGTGGTGGAATCGCGCGCTTCATCCTGCAGCACGCCTGCGCGCGGCGGCAGGCCGCCGTAATGGCGGGGCGACACGTTGGACGGCGAGCCGGTGAACAGCAGCCCGTCCACGGCCGCAAGGATTTCCCCGGCGGGAATGGGCTTGGGCAAGGAAGGAATGAGCAGCGGCAGCGCCCCCGACCCGTCGCGGACCGCGGCGATGTATTTTTCGCCGGCCATATGGAACGGATGCGCGCCCACCATGCGGTGGTCGCAGGGGATTCCGACGACAGGCAAACGATGCTTCACACATCAAGGATGGCGAAGATCGGCCTGCAGGGCAAGCCGCGCCCGGCAACTGGCGGCCATGCGCGGGCGGACATGCTTAGTGGAAATCGCCCGCGCTCAGCTGGTCCAGATTGGTGGCGTGGTCGAGCCAGATGACCAGATCGGCGCCGCCCTGGTATCCCGCGTGCCCGTTCTGATCGACGACCAGAAAGGTTTTGCCCGCCTCGTCCCCGTGTTTGGCAGTGAACAGCATGGCATCGCCCGCCTGGAGATGCGATCCGATCGCCGTTTTCATGTCGGAAACGAAGGTTGCCTTGGACACCGTGCCGGCGACGAGCTTTGCGTCGATGGCGCCGACGGCATTCATAACATCGAAATCGTCGTTGACGGGATCGAAGCCCACGACATGGTCGAATTGCGCGCCCTGCGAGTCGGTTGCGGCGGTGTAGATGAAAACGTCATTGCCGTTTCCGGCCACAAGCCTGTCCGCGCCGCCGCCGCCGGTAAAATCGTTGGCGAACTGGCCGCCGATAAACGTGTCGTTTGCGCCCGAACCGGCGCCCACAAAGACCAGCGTGCCGTTGGTTTCGGCAGAGCCGTCGATCGTGGCGCTTTCGCCGGTGCCCGCAACATTTACCGTCATCGTCTGCGCCGCCGCGACGTTGCCGTCGGCCAGCACGATGCGGGCGTGGCTCTGGTCGCCAATGCCCAGATCGAAGTTTTCGATGCTGCGTATGGTGGAATCCTTGAGCGTCACATCCAGCCCGCCCCCGTTGCCCAGAAGCGTCAGCGTGTCGTTGCCGTTTCCGCCATTGAAGTGATCGCCGGCGGAAAGCCCGTTGGCGACCGCCGCGTCGATGCTGTCGTCGCCGTCGCCGGCGGCGACGATGTCGCTGCCGCTGAAAACATAGAATGTGTCGCCCAGCGCGCCGCCCCGGAACGTGTCGTTTCCGGCGGCGCCTTCAAAAACGAAACTTGCGTCGGTTTCGGCCGAGCCGTCCACCGTCAGGCTGCCGGTTGCCGTGTTCCCGCTCATGGCGACGACAAAAAAGTGGCCTGCCGCGGCCGTGTTGTTGTCGAGCGTCAGGTTGTAGTCGTGTCCGGGATCCACCACGATGCCGCCAAGGTTCGTGATCGTGTTTGCGCCGAGCGTCAGGCCCTGGGAGTAATCGCCGTCCAGCTCCACCACGCCAAACCCGGCGAGGTTGTTCGTAACCTGATCGGCCGCGGTGAAGGCGGCGCCGAAATAGACAGTCGCGTTGTTGTTGAGCGTCACGAAGTCGTCGCCGCCCTTCGACATGTCGATATGGTCGCTCGCGCTGCTGTTGGACGCGCTGTAAAAGATGTCGTTTCCCGCTCCGCCCTTGAAGTTGACGGTGCCCTGCGTGATCGCCGTTGCGTCAACCGCGCAGGCATGGCCTGAATCGAGTTGCGAACCGTCGATGGAAAGCGTCTGGCCGAACTTCAGATTCGCGGCATCGAGAACGACATTGTAGTTGTTGCCGTTGACGAACTTCATCGTCTCGATGCTGTTCAGTGTGGTTGACTGCAGGCTGATGGGCGTCTGGTAGTCGCCATTCAGAATCAGCATGTCGTTGCCGGCGCCGCCACTGACGGAATCGGCCCCGTTGAATTGTGCGCCAAATTTGAAAATGTCGTTGCTCCGGCCGCCCCTGGCCGTGTCGGCGCCGCCGAGGCTCAGGTCGAAAACGTCGTTTCCACGGCCGCCCGTAACGGAATCGTCGCCCGCGCCGCCAACCATCGTAAAGACGCCGTTCGTTTCGGCGGCCCCGTTGATCGAAATGTGGTGCGTCGCATCGAGGGCGGATGCGTCGATCTTGAGCTTGCGGCCCGCGGCGACATTGGCATCGTTCAGGACGAGGGAATAGTCGAAGCCGTTGTCGAGCTTGAGGGTCTCCACGCCCGTCATGGTCGTTGCGCGCAGCGTGAGCCCGCCGGAATAGTCTCCGGACAGCTCGATCGTGTCGCTGCCCGTGCCGCCGTTCACGCGGTCGAGCGGATCGAATTTTGCGCCGAACTTGAAAAGGTCGTTGCCGCCTTCGCCATTCACATTGTCATGACCGCCCTGGCCAAGGTTGAAGACATCGGCCTTGGCCGTGCCGTCGATGGTGTTGTTTCCGGAGTTGCCGGTGTATTTGTGGTCGGTGCGCAGCATGTCCTGAATCCGGTGCGGGTTGACTTCGGAGGCGCTATCTGCCGCGCAGCGTCTGTCTCGTGCAGTTGCAGCAGTGGGCGGCAACGCGCGTTCCGGTGCATGCAACGGTTGCACGCCGGGCGGTGCGCAGTTCGTTCTAGATGCGGGTCAGCGGCGCGAACAGGCTTTCGGGCAGGCTTGCGCTCTGCTGCACGTCGCGCAGCACCGTGGTGGTGGAAAGGCCCTGCGCGTCAACCACCGTCCATTGCCGGAGCTCAAGGTCCGGCTCGGAAAACACAAGGGAGATGTTTCCCTGCGCGCGCGAGGAATGGGACCGCGCCCAAATCACCAGGGCGTTCTTCTGATGTTGCACGCCCACGATCTCCGTGCGCCGCTTGAGATCGATACGGTCGCCCAGAATGAGCTGCAGCGGCGTGTCCACCAGTGGATAATGGTCGATGGTATGCAGCCGGCTGTTCTTCACGAACACGGTTGTGCCGTCGGAAACGATCAGGAGCGGATCGGGCGGTGCATATTCAAACCGCATCTTGCCGGGCTTTTCGATATAGAACCGCCCCTGATCGGTCTGACCCTGCGGCCCGATCTGGAGAAACTCGCCCTGCATCGTCCTCATGCCGTCGAGATAGGCGCTCACCTTGTCGAGCGCAGCCTTGTCGCTATCGCTCAGGCGGTTGCCGAGCGAGGGAAACACGTTCACCGGCGTCGCCATGGCCGGCAGACAGGCCAGAAGCAGAAGAAGGGCGGCAACAGCAGGCCATTTGCGCATGCGCCGGTTCTAGCGGCGGTTTGCGGCAAAAGGAAGGTTCAGGGCGCCGGCGGACAGGGCTTGCGGGGCGAGAGGCCGTCGATGATGAGTTTCAGCACGCCTTCCAGCTCCCGCTCCAGCTTGGGCAGCGTGAGTTTGGACCAGAGCTGCGGGTAGCGGAATTTCATGGTCGCAGACTGGATCATCTCCGCCGTCAGTTCGAGGTCGTCAACCGTGAATTCGCCGCGCGCATGGCCGTCCTTCAGCAGATCGACCAGGATGGTGCGTTCGTTGGCGAGCATCCAGTTGGCAAATTGCGGCCGCTCTTCGGCGATCACCCGCGCCATTTCGAACGCGCGCGGATCCTTTTCCAGTTTGTTGTAGGTGCGGCGCAGTTCCTCGAACAGAAGATCGTGCAGGCGCGCGCGCGCGGGCTTGCCGCCGCTGGCAAGTTTGCGCAGATGATTGAGATGGTTCTGGTAGTCTTCCGTGGCAATGGCTTCTGCAATATCGAGCTTGCCCGGAAAGAAGCGGTAGAGGTTGCCCGGCGACATGCCGCAGTCGGTGGCCACCTCTGCCATGGTGGTCTTGCCATAGCCGAAATGGGAGAAGCGGCTTTTCGCGGCGGTTACGATCTGCTCGCGGACATCGCTCTTCGTGGGAGCCGAAGACATGTTGTTCTTTCGCGTTTCCTCGTTCTGTCACACTATGTAAGCGCGCGTCACTGAATAATCAATAAATCGTTCAGTCTTTTGCATCTGCACAACGAGCCGGCCTGTGCCAAAAACGGCAATAAAAACAGATCGTTACACAAAAATTGGCGTCGTGGGCGCCGGCGCCTGGGGGACCGCCTTGGCGCTGGCCGCGGCCTGGGCGGGCGCCCGTGTCAGCCTTTGGGCGCGCGAATCCGAGGTCGTGGATTCGGTGCGCCGGCACCGGCAAAACGCCACCTTCCTGCCGGGCGTGCAGCTGCCGCAATCCATTCGCGCGACGGGCGATCTGGTCGAGGCGGCGCAAAACGAGGCCCTGCTTCTGGCCGCGCCGGCCCAGCATCTGCGCACGGTGCTGCGCCATTTGCGCCCGGCCGTTTCGCCGGGAACGCCGATTGCCCTTTGCGCCAAGGGCATCGAGCTGGGCAGCGGAAAACTGTTGACCGAAGTTCTGGCGGAAGAGGTTCCGGCGTGCGCGACGGCCATTCTTTCGGGCCCTTCCTTCGCGCGCGATGTGGCGGCGGGTCTTCCCACGGCGGTTACGATCGCAGGGCCCATGGCGGTTGCGCAAAAGCTCCAGGCTTCGTTGAGCCATGCCGCGTTTCGCCCCTATGCCAGCGACGATGTCGTGGGCGTAGCGCTGGGCGGCGCGGCGAAGAATGTTTATGCGATTGGCTGCGGCATCGTATCGGGCATGGGACTGGGCGAAAGCGCGCGCGCCGCGCTTCTGGCGCGCAGCTTTGCGGAGCTGATCCGGCTGGGCGAAGCGCTTGGCGCCCGGCGCGACACGCTGATGGGGCTTTCGGGGCTGGGCGACCTGGTGCTCACCGCCACAAGCCCCACGTCGCGGAATTTCTCGTTCGGCCTTTCGCTCGGCAAGGGGCACACGCGCGCCGAGCTCGATCGCAAGGGGCATCCGCTGGCCGAAGGCGTTGCCACCGCGCCTGCGCTTGTCGCACGCGCAAAAAAGGAACGGATCGAATTGCCGATCGCGGAAGCCGTGGCCGATGTTCTTTCGGGCGCGCTTGCGCTCGATGCGGCCATTCCGCGGCTGATGTCGCGCCCCCTCACGAAGGAATAGGAGAGGCCATGCTGTTCTGCATCACCGCCATGGACCGCAAGGACGGAAAAGACATTCGTGCCGCCACGCGGCAGGCGCATCTGGCCTATGGCAGGGAAACCGGCGTGGTGCGGCTGGGCGGGCCGTTCCTCAATGAGGACGGCGGCATGATCGGAAGCCTCATCATCATCGATGTTCCCGATCTCGACGCTGCGATAAAATGGGCGGCCAATGACCCTTACGCCAGGGCGGGCCTCTTTGAATCCACCGACATCCGCTACTGGAAGGCGACGGTCAACAACTGCGGAGCCCAACTCTGATGGCGTACTGGCTGTTCAAGACCGAGCCCGAGACGTTTTCCTGGGAGATGCAGAAAAAACGCGGCGCCAAAGGCGAGCCGTGGAGCGGCGTGCGCAACTGGATCGCGGCCGGCAACATGAAGAAAATGAAGAAGGGCGATCTCGGATTCTTCTATCACACCGGCGGCGAAAAGCAGATCGTGGGAATCGTCGAGGTGATCGGGGAATACCGCAAGGACCCGACCGATGGAACCGGCCGCTTCGGCCTGGTTGTCGTAAAGGCCGTGCGCGATGTGCCAAAGCCCGTGACGCTTGCAGACGTGAAGGCCAATCCGAAACTGAAGGCCATGGCGCTCGTCAGATATTCGCGGCTTTCGGTTCAGCCGGTTACCGCCGCGGAATGGAAAATCGTCAGCGCGATGGGCGGACTGAAATAGGCCTTCACTGCTGGCGCTGGTACAGCACGGTGCCGTCGTCCTGCGTCACGCTGTAGAGCGCCACGCAGTGCGGATCGGCCAGATTGCGGCACACCAGATCGGCGGCAATCGTGTATTTGGCGGCTTGCGTCGCGGCCTGGCAGACGTAACGGCCCTGGATGTCGGTTTTCTGCGGGTTGGGATCGCTGAGCCTGCCGAACTGCGGGATGAGTCCGTAATTCTGCGCGTTGGCGAGTTCCATGCGGCAGAGCTGATGTTCGGCGCTGGCTTCGGCCTCTTCCTGGGTTGCAGCGGCCTGCTGTGTCTGGGCCGCCGCCTGTGCTTCCGGCGTCTCGGCCGGCGCGGACCGGAACGCAAAGTAGAGCGCAACCGCGATGGCGATCGCAAAGCCGCCGATCACCACCACGCGCGCGGCCAGCCATTCGCGCGACAACGCCGCGATATCGGTCTGATCTTCGCTCATGTCCTGCCCCAGCTCGCCCCGGCTATTTCATGGTGGGAATGAGGAAGTCGGGATGCTCCCGCACGCCGCCCTTGGGCCAGCGCGCGGTCACCGTCTTGATCTTGGTGTAGAAGCGCACGCCTTCGGGCCCGTGCTGGTTGATGTCGCCGAAGGCCGAACGCTTCCAGCCGCCGAAGGTGTGATAGGCGAGCGGAACCGGAATCGGGAAATTGATTCCGACCATGCCGACATTGACCCTTGAGGCGAATTCCCGCGCCGCGTCGCCGTCGCGCGTGAAGATGGCCACGCCGTTTCCATATTGATGCTTCGATGGCAGGGCCGCCGCTTCGTCGAAATCCTTCGCCCGCACGATCTGCAGGACCGGCCCGAAGATTTCGTCCTTGTATGACTGCATGTCGGTCTTCACATGATCGAACAGCGAGCCGCCGAGATAGAAGCCTTTTTCATAGCCCTGCAGCCGGAAGCCGCGGCCGTCAACGAGAAGCTTGGCGCCTTCCTTCACGCCCATGTCGATATAGTCGATCACCCGCTGCCGCTGGGCGGCGGTGACCATCGGGCCGTAATGGACATCCGGATCGGTGGGCGGGCCCACCTTCAGCGATTCCACGCGCGGCCGCAGCCGCTGCACAAGCGCATCGGCGAGCTTTTCGCCCACCGGCACCGCGACCGGCACAGCCATGCAACGCTCGCCCGCCGAGCCATAGGCCGAACCGACAAGCGCATCGGTCACCTGGTCGAGATCCGCATCGGGCATGATGATCGCGTGGTTCTTGGCGCCGCCCATCGCCTGCACGCGCTTTCCATGCGCGGTGCCATGCGCATAGACATACTGCGCGATCGCCGAGGAACCCACGAAGCTGACCGCCTGGATGTCGGGATCTTCCAGGATGGCGTCCACCGCCTCCTTGTCGCCGTTGACGACGTTGAGCACGCCCGGCGGGCCGCCGGCTTCGAGAAAAAGCTCGGCGAGCCGCATGGGCACGCTGGGATCCTTCTCGCTCGGCTTGTTGATGAAGGTGTTGCCGCAGGCAATCGCGACGCCGAACATCCACATCGGGATCATGGCCGGGAAATTGAAGGGCGTGATTCCCGCCACCACGCCCAAGGGCTGGCGCATGGAATAGATGTCGATGCCGGGGCCGGCGCCTTCGGTGTATTCGCCCTTTTGCAAATGCGGAATTCCGCAGGCGAATTCGATGACTTCAACGCCGCGCTGCACATCGCCGCGCGAGTCCGCCAGAACCTTGCCATGCTCGGCGGAAAGCATGTTGGCCAGCTCGTCCATATGCTTCTCGACGAGGCCCTTGAAATTGAACATCACGCGGGCGCGGCGCTGCGGATTGACGCTGGCCCATTCCGGAAACGCCTTTTGCGCGGCCTCCACGGCCTTGCGAACCTCTGCGCGGCTGGCAAAGGCAACCTTGGCCTGCACATCCCCGGTCGCGGGGTTGTACACATCCCCGAAGCGGCCCGACGCGCCCTTCACCAGTTTTCCCCCGATGAAATGCCCGATCTCTTTCATGGCCTTCTTCCCTTGTGATGGAGGCTTGGCCTCTCGTTTTTCCTGCAAGCGGTTTAGCCAAGGGTAGCCTGAGCGGCAAGTGAACGACCGGCAAAGAAAAGGCCGCACCCGAAGCCGGGTGCGGCCCTGTGGCTCGCAGGAAGAGTCGCTGGGAGCTAGCGGCTCAGTACGAGCTTTTTCTCATCGCTGACGCGCGTGCCGGCATATTCGTCGCCTTTGGGCGAGAAATAGGCGATCAGCTGGCCGCTGGCGGACAGCAATTGCAGGCGGTTGCCAAGGGTTTGCCAGCGGCCGATGGCGTTCAGGCCGCCCGCGCAATCTGTCGAGCTGACCGTGCCGCCGCGGTCGGAGGCATTGGCGGCAAGCGTGATGGTGCAGGGGGCGTCGTTTTCGCCGACCGTCAGTTTCCAGGCGCCGGTAATGGCGTTGTCGGCATGGGCCAAACCGATGGTGGAAAGCCCCACGGAGGCGCCCAGGGCAAGGGCTTTGAACCTGTTCATGTGAATAATCCCTTTAGGGTTCAGAGTTCAGAACAATAGGGTCAGCCATAGGCCATTTCAACGGGGAACGGGGGATGCCAAGGCTGCATGGCTTGAGGCCCCGGCGGAAAAAGACAAAATCTTCCTTGCAGACCAATGATTTGACGCGGCCTGGCGGAAATTCGGGTCAGGCGAAATTGGCCCCGCGCGCCGCCTTGATCTAATTTTTCGCCGCGCGGACAGGGAGGCCCAGATGGGAAGCAGGATCGAGGTGCGGGCGCTCACGCCCACGATCGGGGCGGTCATCGGCAACATCGATCTGTCGCGGCATCTGGACGATGAAGAGATCGCCGCCATCCGCGCGGCCCTGCTCGCACACAAGGTGATCTTCTTCGAGGACCAGCACCTGACCCCGCTGGAGCATCGCGATTTCGCCGCGCGCTTTGGGCCGCTTCACACCCATCCTCTTTATCCCGGCGTTCCCGAAGCGCCGGAGATGTTCGTGCTCGACAATCATGCCGGCAATCCGACCGACAACGATTCCTGGCACACCGATGTGACTTTCATTGAAACCCCGCCGCTGGGGGCGGTGCTTTATGCAAAGCAGCTTCCGCCGGTCGGCGGCGACACGGTGTGGGCCAACATGCAGGCTGCTTACGAAGCGCTCTCTGCGCCGATGCGCGATTTTCTGGCGGGGCTCGATGCGGTGCACGATTTCGCGCGCGGTTTTCCGGCGCGCGGCATCGTGGCCAAGCGTTCCGGCGCGGAAAAGCATTCCAGGGCCGTTGAGGAGCATCCGCCTGTCGTCCATCCGGTCGTGCGCACCCATCCCGAAACCGGCGCGGACGGCCTGTTCGTCAATTACGGCTTCACCGCGCGCATCAAGGGTCTGAGGCGCAACGAAAGCGACGCGATCCTCAACATGCTGTTCGCCCACATCCAGAAGCCGGAATTCCAGGTGCGCTGGCGCTGGAAGGAAAATGCCATCGCCTTCTGGGACAACCGCATCACGCAGCATTACGCCGTGAACGATTATCTGCCCCAGCGGCGCGTCATGCATCGTGCCACGATCCTCGGCGACAGGCCGTTCCACCGTTCGCGCAAGGATGCTCAGGTCAGGGTGGCGGCGGAATAATCCGGCGCGCCGGAATCTTCTGTCCTGGGCAGCCGGAACAGAAAGCGCGCGCCGATTGTTGCAGCCAGCGCACCCGCAAGCTCGGCCAGGATAAAGAATCCTGCGTCCTGCGGGCGGATGCCCGAGAAGCTCGGCGTCAGCGCGCGCGCAATCGCAACCGCCGGATTGGCGAAGGATGTGGAAGCGGTGAACCAGTAGGCCGCCGCGATGTAGAGGCCGATCGCGGACGCAAGCGCCCGAGGCCGGCTGCGGCAGCCGAAGATCGTGAGCAGCAGCCCGAAGGTGGCGATGAATTCGCCGAGCCATTGGCCGAAGCCGGTGCGCGCGCGAAGCCCCGCCGCGAAAGCCGGCATGGCGAACATGAGATGAGCAAGCGCCGTGCCCGCCAGGCCGCCGGCGATCTGGGCCGCGATGAAGGCCGCAGCCCAGGTCCAGCCCATTTCGCCGCGCAATGCAAAGGACAACGTGACGGCCGGGTTCAAGTGAGCGCCCGAGACCGGCGCGAAAACGCGCACGAGCACGATCAGGATTGCGGCTGTCGCCGCCGTATTGCACAGCAATGCAAGCGCCATGTCCTGCGTGAGCCGCGCGGCCATGATCCCGGAGCCGACGACGCCCATCACCAGAAATGCGGTGCCAAGAGCCTCGGCCGCGATCGCGCGCGGTTCAGCTTTTGCCGATGGCATCGAGGTTGTCCTTCAGTCTCAGGCGATCGAGTTTTTCGATCGGCAATTCGGCGAAAAGGCGAATGCGGCTGGTGAGCGTGCGCAGGGCCTCGCGAAAGGCACGGCGTCTGGCGGAATCGCCACCCTCTGCGGCGGCCGGATCGGGCATGCCCCAATGCGCGGTGACCGGATGTCCCGGCCAGACGGGGCACACTTCGCCCGCCGCCTGATCGCAGACGGTGAAGACGAAATCCATGTGCGGCGCGCCTTCTTGCGCAAATTCGTCCCAGCTCTTCGAGCGCAGGCCTTCGGCGGGAAGGCCCGCTTCCCGAAGCGTCGCCAGCGTCAGCGGATTGACCGTTCCCCTGGGAAAGCTTCCGGCCGAATAGGCGTGAAAAAGCCCCTTCCCTTCGTGGTTGAGGACGGCTTCGGCCAGGATCGAGCGCGCCGAATTTCCCGTGCAGAGAAAAAGCACGTTGTAGGGCGCGGGCATCAGCAGTTGCCGCCGCAGCAGGCGGCCGCTGGGCGCGGAAGGCTTTCCGCGTCCGTGCCGAAATCCGCAAGATCGCCCGTCGTCAGGAAAGTCTCCCAGCGGATTCCTTGCGGATCTTCGGCCCAGCTCTTGTCGCTCACCGCATAGCAGCAGCGCGCGGCGTCTTCGATCTGCACGGCGCCGGCGGCGGCTTTCGCGCGCGCGGTTGCGGCCTCAAGCTCTGCCCTGCTCTCCACCTGGATTCCCAGATGGCCAAGGCCCGCCGTCCGCCCGCGCGCGGAGATCGCAAAGTTCACGCGCGGATCGTCCAGCATCCATTTGGCATAGTCGGTTTCGTGTTTGGCGGGCTTCTGCCCGAACAGCGCGGTGTAGAAGCGAACGGATTTTTGAAGGTCAGCCACATGCAGATGTACGTGCAGGCGATTCACGGCAGCTCTCCATGTCGATGTTGCAGATTTCAGGGTGGCCCGCGCAGCAATCCTTCATCAGATAGGCAAGCAGGCTGCGCATGCGCCCGTAGCGCGCGCCATAGATGACGTTGCGGCTTTCGCGCCGCTGGTCCACGAGGCCTGCCGCTTCCAGCGCCTTCAGATGGAAAGAGAGCGTGGGCGAAGGAATGTCGAGCGCCGCGGCAATGCTGCCGGCGGATTCGCCTTCGGGCCCCGCGCGCACCAGCCTGCGGAAGATCGCAAGGCGCGTTTCCTGCGCCAGCGCGGCCAGGGATTCCACGGCCTGAGAATGTTTCATATTTCCATAATAATGGAAATATACGGCCGGTCAAGCCCCGGCGAACCGCCGTCAGTGCGGCGGAGGCGAACGCATGTAGCTTTCCACAAGGCTTCCCGCCACGAGCCGCCAGCCGTCCACCAGAACGAAGAAGATGAGCTTGAACGGCAGGGAAATGATGACCGGCGGCAGCATCATCATGCCCATGCTCATCAGGATGGAGGCCACCGCCATGTCGATGATGAGGAACGGCACGAAGATCATGAAGCCGATTTCGAAGGCGCGCTTCAGCTCCGACAGCATGAAGGCGGGAATGACCGTGGACATGGGCGTGTCAATCGCCGTTGCCGGGGGCTTTGCGCGGCTCATGTCCACGAAAAGCTTCAGGTCGTCTTCGCGCACATGGGACAGCATGAACTTCTTCATCGGCACGCTGGCGCGATCGAGCGCCTGGTCGGTCGTGATCTCATTGGCGATGAGCGGCTTGACCGCCTGGTTGTAGGCATCCGTCAGGGTCGGCGTCATCACGAAGAACGTCAGGAACAGCGAAAGGCTCACGATCACGCTGTTGGGCGGGCTTTGCGTCAGGCCCATCGCCGTGCGCAGGAGCGAAAGCACCACCACGATGCGCACGAAGCTTGTCATCATGATGAGGATGGATGGCGCAAGGCTCAGGATCGTCATCAGCGCGATGATCTGGAACACGCGCTCGGTGAAGACGCTGTCGCCGCCGAAATCGAAGGACAGGATGTTCGAGCCGGTCTGTGCGGCCGTCTGCGCCGCAGCCGGCGCCGCCAGCGCAAGGCCCGGAACAAGCAAAAGAGCCAGCGCAAGGCCGGCGATGGCGGCGATGCGGCGTTTCATGCCGCCGCCTCGTCGGGCACGGCGCGAAGCAGCGGTTCGGCCTTCACGCCCGTTTCCACCACGGCAGTGCCCTGGGGGCCGATCACGATCAGATGCTCGCTGCCGTCGCGGCGCACCAGGCAAAGCTTGTGGCGCGCATCCAGCATCAGCGTTTCGATGACCGCGAGCCTGCGCGCGGATTTCGCATTTGCGATTCCGGGAATGCCGAAGCGGCGCGCCGCAAGGCCGGCAAGCCCCACCAGGGCAAGCACAAGCACAAGCGCGCCCACATAGCGCAACAGATCGATCATCTCCATTGGACGGACGCGCACCCCCTCGAACGCGCGCATGGTTGGCGCGTCAAGCTTAATCGCGGGTTAAGCGCGGGATGTTTTTGCCGGGCAGAAAAGTTCGGTTTCGTTAAGCCGGGCTTAAGCAACCGGGCGCAGGATGCATCGGGTTAAGCCTAACAGGGCGTAAACGGAGGGACGCAGATGAACCTTCCCGGCATTCCGCTGCTCGGGCTGTTGCGCGAGCGCATGAACTATCTCGATGCGCGCCAATCGGTTCTTTCGCAGAATGTGGCCAATGCGGATTCGGCCGGCTATGCCGCGCAGGATCTGAAGCCGCTGGAATTCGAGGATCTGCTCAAGCGCGCAAGCGGCGCGGAAAATGCCACAGGCGCGCTGATGCTGACCGATCCGCGCGACATTCCGGCCCCTGCGGATACGTCGCCCGGCTACCAGATTACGGATGCGCCGGACGGCTCGCCCGATCCGACCGGCAACACGGTTTCGCTCGAAGACGAGATGATCAAGGTCGCCGACAACCAGGCGCAGTTCCAGGCCGCGTCCAATCTCTATGCCAAGGCCGTTGACCTGATGCGGATGGCCATCGGCAGACCCGGAAGCTGAGGGAGGCGCTCATGGATCTTGCCACTTCCATGCTGGTCGCCGCGTCGGGCATGCGCGCGCAATCCAGCCGCATGCGCGTGATCGCGGAAAACATCGCCAACGCCGACTCCACCTCGCAGACGCCGGGCGGCGATCCTTACCGCCGGAAGATTCCGACCATGACATCGGATTTCGACAGCGCGCTCGGCGCCGCCATGGTGCAGGCGGGCGATCCGGTTCCCGACCAGACCGATTTCCGCAAGAAATACGATCCGTCCAATCCGGCCGCCGACAAGAGCGGCTATGTGAAGCTGCCCAACGTCAATCCGCTCATCGAAATGATGGACATGCGCGAGGCGCAGCGTTCCTACGAAGCCAATCTGACGATGCTCGAAGCATCCAAGACGATGCTCGCCAACACGATCGATCTTCTGAGACGATGAGCGGAGCCCTGTCATGTCCCCCATTCGTCAGGGCGCAGCCCGTGCGGACCGTGTCCCCAAACAGCCCGCATGAAGCGGGCGATGAGGAAAGCCAAGCAGAGAGACCCAACCCATGACCATCGCCCCGTCGGCCGCAGCCGCCGCCTATCAGACCATGTCGAAAATCGGCGCCGGCGCCTCCGCGCCGGCCAGCCCCGCGCCCGGGCAAGCCGGGCCGGCGAGCTTTTCCGATTTCCTGTCCGGCGCGCTGAAGGATGCCGTGAGCAATGTTCAGCACGGCGAGCAGATGGCCATGCAGCAGGTGGCGGGCAAGGCCGACATGGTGGATGTGGTCAACGCGGTCAATTCGGCGGAGCTCACGCTCGATACCGTGGTGGCGGTGCGCGACAAGGTCGTGCAGGCCTATCAGTCCATCATGAACATGCCGATCTGAGGAACCGATGTCGGGACCCGAAGCCATCGATTTCGCGCGCCAGGCGATCTGGGTTCTTCTGGAAATCGCCGCGCCCGCCATGCTGACCGCGCTCGCGGTGGGCCTCACCATCGGCCTGCTGCAGGCGCTCACCCAGATTCAGGAAATGACGCTTGTTTTCGTGCCGAAGATCATCGCGATTTTTCTTGTGCTGCTGATCGCCCTGCCGCTCGCAGGCGAAGCGATGCAGGGCATGATGACAAACATCGCCACGCGCATAGCCGCCTATTAGGCCCATGACGGTTCATCTGCCGCAACTGTCGGGACTGGTTCTCGTTTATCTCCTGGTTTTCGCGCGCACCGGCTCCATGATCATGCTGCTTCCGGCCGTTGGCGAGGCGGGCGTGCCGCCGCGCGTGCGCCTTGCGCTGGCGCTGGCCGTTTCGCTGGCGCTCGCGCCGGCCGTGCAGCACAGCTACCCGCAAACCGCGCCGGCCAACATCATCGCGCTGGGCGCGCTGATCGCGCAGGAAGTCACCGCCGGCGTGCTGGTCGGCGGCATGGCGCGGCTCATCATGAGCGCGCTGTCGGTTGCGGGCTATCTGATCGCCACGCAGACGGGCCTTGCCTATGCGCAGACCATCGATCCCACGCAGAACGGCGAGCAGGCCGCCATCGTGAGCAACTTCTTCGCGCTGATGGGCGCAGTTCTGATTTTCGCCACCAACCTGCATCATCTGGCGATCGGCGCAATCCAGGGCAGCTATGCGCTCATTCCGCCCGGCGCGGCGCTGCCCACCGGCGACATGGCCGAGCTGTCCATCCGCATCGTCTCGGGCGCCTTCGCGCTGGGGTTCGAGCTTGCCGCGCCGTTTCTGGTTTTCGGTTTTGCGGTTTATGCGGCGCTGGGCGTGCTCGCAAGGCTGATGCCGCAGCTTCAGGTCTTCTTTCTCGCCATGCCGATCAACATCATGGCGGGATTCTTCCTTCTCATGCTCCTGCTCGGCGCGCTGATGACGCTGTTCCTCGATTTCTACTCGCACCAGATGGGCGCCTTCCAGTAGCGCCATGGCCGAGGAACGCGACGACAGCCAGAAAACCGAGGAGCCCACACAAAGACGGCTCGACCAGGCCCATGAGCATGGCGATGTCGTCAAGAGCGCGGAAGTTTCCTCCTTTGTGCTTCTGGGCGGCGCGACGGTTGCGATCATGCTGTTCGGCCAGTCGCTCGCCGAAGGCTTCACGCGCGATTTCCGCGTGTTCCTGGAGGCGCCGGATCAGCTTGCCGCCGATCCCGGCGGCATCGTCGATCTCTTCGGAGGCGTCCTCTTGCATCTTCTGCCGCTGCTTGCGCCGATTTTCGCCGTGATGATGGGTTCGGCCCTTGCCGGCAACCTGTTGCAGCACAGGCCCGTCTTTTCCGCCGCCCGCCTGTCGCCGGACCTGACAAAGCTTTCGCCGCTGAAAGGGCTGAAGCGGATGTTCGGCCTCGACGGCATCTCCAACCTCGTCAAGGGGCTTCTCAAGCTCGCCCTCGTGGCCACGGCCGTCTGGACACAGATCTGGCCCATGCGCGGCGAACTCGAGAGCGTGCTCTCCCAGCAGCCTGCGGATGTGGCCGCCGACATGATCTCGCTTTTTCTGCACATCATGATCGCAGCCCTGGCGGTGCTCGCGGTGATCGCCGCGGCCGACTACACGCTCCAGCGCTTCCGCTTCATGCGCCGCAACCGCATGAGCCGGCAGGAAATCAAGGAGGAATTCCGCCAGTCGGAGGGCGACCCGGCCATCAAGGCCAAGATCAAGCAGATCCGCGGCGAACGGGCCAGAAAACGCATGATGGCGCAGGTGCCCGAAGCCACGGTGGTCATCACCAACCCGACCCATTTCGCGGTGGCCCTGAAATACGAATCAGGCAAAATGGCAGCACCGGTCTGCGTGGCGAAGGGCGCCGATTCGCTTGCGCTGCGCATCCGCAAACTGGCCGAGGAACATGACGTTCCCATTGTCGAAAATCCTCCCCTTGCCCGCGCGCTTTACGCAACCGTCGAGCTCGACGAGGCGATTCCGCCCGAGCACTACAAGGCGGTGGCGCAGGTCATCGGCTATGTCATGCGGCTCACGGGCAAAATCCGCGCGAACTAGCGGCAAATCGTATAGATTCGCGCCATGAGCGCCCGCGCGCTGTCTTCGACGAATTTGGGCATCTCCGCCGGCCTCTGGCGCTGGGCTGCGCTGGGGTTCGTCGTTCTTGCGCTGGCGGCGGCCTGTCTTGCATTGCTGGCGCCGGCCCAGGCCGGCTGGCCCGGCGTGGCGTTTCTGGCGGGCATCGGCGCGGTTGCGTGTCTGCTGCTCTATGCCGTTTGGCCGCGGGAGGGACTGAACGCCCAGGAAAGCCGCCGGGTGGCCGAGGCGGCGGCGCGCGCCAATGTGGCCTGGGCGATCACCAACGCCGATGGCGCGGTCGTCGAGTGCAACGATGTTTACCGGCGCATGGCCGGCGCCAGAACGGGCGAAGCCGCGCCGCCCCCGGAACTGGCGCTGATGGGCGAAGACGGCGCGTCGGTCCTCTATCGGCTGACGCGCGATGCCGCCGAAGGCAAGGCGCGCGAAGAAACGCTCGCCATCGCGCCCAATGTGGAGATCGTGGCAAGCGTGCGCCCGTTGAAAGACAGGCAAACCGCATGGTGGTTTGTGCCGCGGCTGGACGGACATGCCGCCGCCAGCCCATCCGGAGCCGCGGCGGCTGCGCCGCGCGCCCAGGCCGGCGTGATTGATCTGTTCCGCGATGCGCCCATGGGCGTTGCGTTGACCGACGAAAGCGGAAAGCTGGTCGAATTCAACGCCGCGTTTGCGGATTTCTTCGGCGCCGAAGCCGTAAGCGGGCGTCCGCTGGCCGATCTTGTGGGGGCTGCCGGCGAGCCGGCCGCGGGCGATCTTGTGTCGCGCGCCATCGCCGGAGCCAGGCCCGCCCCCGTCGAATTGCGCGGCGTCCAGGGCGAGCGGATGGCGGAACTCTTCGCCAGCCCGATGCGAAGCGGCGAGCGGCAGTTTGCCGTCCTCTATCTCGTGGATGTCTCCGAGCAGAAGGCGCTGGAAACCAAATTCGCGCAGAGCCAGAAAATGCAGGCCGTGGGCCAGCTGGCGGGCGGGGTGGCGCACGACTTCAACAATCTGCTCACCGTCATCATTGGCAACTCCGAATTCCTGCTGATGCGCCATCCCGCGGGCGACCCGTCGTTCAAGGAGATCAACGAGATCCACCAGAATGCGCTGCGCGCGGCCAATCTGGTGCGCCAGCTTCTGGCGTTCTCGCGCAAGCAGACGCTTCAGCCGCGCACGCTGGCGCTGGGCGATGCGCTGTCCGAGCTTGGCCATCTTCTGCGGCGGCTGGTGGGCGAAGGCATCGAGGTGAAGCTCGAGAACGCTCCCGACCTGTGGCCGGTGCATGCCGACGAGTCCCAGATTTCCAATGCGATCATCAACCTTGTCGTGAACGCGCGCGATGCCATGCCGCGCGGCGGAACCGTCACCATTCGCACGGCCAACGAAGTCGTCAAGGAAGCGGCCGCGCTCGGCTCCGGCGTCATGCCCGCGGGCGAATATGTGAAGATCGAGGTCGCCGACACCGGCACGGGCATTTCCAGCGAGCATCTGACGAAGATTTTCGATCCGTTCTTCACCACCAAGCCCGTGGGCCAGGGCACCGGGCTGGGCCTTGCCACCGTGTACGGAATCGTCAAGCAGACCGGCGGCTTCATCACCGTCGATTCCGAGATCGGCAGGGGCGCAACATTCCGCATCTATCTGCCGCGCCATCGCGCGCAGGCGCCCGCCGCACCCCAGGAACCGGAGGCCGCGGCGCCGCGGGACGTGACCGGACAGGACACCATTCTGCTGGTCGAGGATGAGGAAGCGGTGCGCAGCTTCGCGGCGCGCGCGCTTCGCATGCGCGGTTACAACGTGCTGGAAGCCCCCGGCGGCGAGGAAGCGCTGGCGATCGTCCAGGCCCGAGGCGGCGCCATTGACCTGCTCATCACCGATGTCGTGATGCCCAACATGGACGGGCCGACGCTGGTGAAAAACATCCGCCGCATCAAGCCGAGCCTGGCGGTGATCTTCATGTCGGGCTACGCCGAGGAAGCCTTCCGCCGCAACGAGCAGAATGCGGCCGATCTCCACTTCCTGCCAAAGCCCTTCGGCCTGAAGCAGCTGGCGGCCAAGGTGAAGGAAGTGCTCTCCGGCGCCCCGGTGCCGCGGAAGGCGCTGTAAGGCACGGGTTGCCAGCGGCAAAGCAACGCTTTCCGGTCGGTTGACATGGAGGATTATCACTGAAGGCTGGAAATCTGCTTCTCAAGGCTTAGGTCGGTTCATTCGGGCGAGATTCTGCGAGGACGTTCTGCCCGCGCTCGGCAAGTCGAAAACGGAAATTGCGAGCCTGTTGGGCGTGACCCGGCAGACGCTTTACGATGTGCTGAACGAAAGGCAGCCGATCACCGCCAGTCTGGCGTTGCGCATCGGCAAGATGATCGGCGACGATCCCGAAATCCTGCTCCGCATGCAGCAGAGTTACGATCTGGAAATCGCCGAACGCAAGCTGCGGAAGGAGCTCAAATCCATCCCGCGCCTGCACCCGGCGGAATAGCCCTCGCCGGCGCTGCACCGGTTTTCCGCAGTGCGGCATAACGCAATTGTGCGCATGCGCGGGCGCCCGTTCAGGCTAGGCTTGCGCCGGCCCCGGGGAGGATTCCATGAAAACGATCTTCATTGGCGCGCTCATGCTGGCGCTTACCGCAAGCGGGCCTGCGCTCGCGGCGGAGCTTCCGGCTTATGTAGCCGCGGCCATCGCCGATTCCACGCGGCCCAGGGCCGACACCGATCGTGATGCGCTGCGAATGCCGGGGGAGACCATTGCGTTCGCCGGCGTGAAGCCCGGCATGACGGTGGCGGAGCTTTTTCCGGGCGGCGGCTATTTCACCCGGCCCTTGAGCGATGTGGTGGGCCCCAAGGGCCATGTTTACGGCATCGAGAACGTCAAATGGGATGACGGCTCGGATGCGAAAGCCGCGGCGGGCCGCGCCAATGTATCCATCCAGACCGCAACGTTCGGCGAATTCAGCCTGCCGCAAAAGGTGGACCTGTTCTGGATCACGCAGAACTATCACGATCTTCACATCGCCAAATATGGCGCGGTGGACATGGCGGCGTTCAACAGGCATGTGTTCGATTCGCTCAAGTCCGGCGGCATCTATTTCATTCTCGACCATCAGGCCAATCCGGGAACGGCCGAAGCCGATATCGCGCGCCTTCACCGCATTGAGAAGGCGCAAGTGATCCGCGAAGTCACCGCCGCGGGCTTCCGGCTTGTGGCGGAAGGCGATTTCCTGCACCGGCCGGGCGATGATCACACGAAATCCATTTTCGATCCCTCCATCCGTGGCCGCACCGATCAATACGCGCTGAAATTCGTGAAGCCGTAAGCCGGTCATGGCCGCCGCAAACCGGATGGCGCTTGGCTGGCGCGTCTATGGTCTTGGCATCATATGGCTGGGGCTCGTCGGCCTTGTGTGGGGGAATTTCATTTCGGGCCAGTCCGTGCCCAGGGATTTCCCCGGCTACACGGCCCTTGCGTACATCGCCGCGGTGTTTCTGATCGCCGCCGGCGCGGGCCTCGAATGGCGCCGCACCGCGGCCTGGGCGGCCGGGGCGCTTGTCATCTACTACGCCATTGTCGTCTTCGTCATGAACGGGCGTCTTTTGCCCGCGAATTACGCGCAATACGGCATTTACGAAAGCCTCGCCATCCAGCTTGCGGTCATGCTGGGTGCGGTCATCATCTTTGCAAGCCGCGCGGCAATCGATGCGGCGGTCTCGGCGCACGCAATCCGCATCGCCCGGATGACGTTCGGCATTTGCGCCATCGTCTTCGGCGGCGCGCACTTTGCCTACATGAATCTCACCGCGCCGCTTGTGCCCGCCTGGCTGCCGCCCAACCAGGTCTTCTGGGGCTATGCGACGGGCGTCTTCCACATTGCGGCGGGCCTTGCGATTCTTTCCGGCGTGCAGGCGCGGCTGGCGGCGATTTTGCTCACCATCATGTACGCCTCGTTCACGCCGCTTGTGCACATTCCCCAATTGCTCGCCGGTCATCTGGGCCAGTTCAACTGGAGCGAAAACGGCGAGAACATCACGCTCACTGGCGTTGCCTGGCTGGTGGCGGATTCGCTTGCCGGCCGCGCCGGGGGAAATTCCAGGGCGATCGGTTGAAGCCGCTCCCGGTTGCCGGTCCGGGCGGGGGTCCAGGTTCCGCGCAGCGAAAAGGCGGCCCCGGTCCGCCGAATCGTCCCCTGTCCTATTGCAGGGCTATTGCTCCTGAAATTTGCTAATAATCCTTGACAGGGGGCCTGTCGGGCGTTACATTCGCGCCATCTCCCGAAATGCGTCCGAAACGCCGGAATCCCGCCAGGCCGCGGGATTTCCAGCGCTTTTCGCGCGTGTGGAGAGACCCCGAATCACCCGGTCACACGGAAGGATCATCCCCATGAATCGCACGAAACGCCGAACCTGCCCCTCGCCCTGACGGGCTCCCCGGCCGCCTCGCGGCCCAGCGGAACACCCGAACACGTCCGCGCCACATAACTTTGCGCGCGGGCGGGGGGAAAACGGCGATCGAAAAAACCGGATTCCGGCCGGCGCCCGGAATCTGTCCCGGCGGCACCCGAATTCGAAATCCGGAAATCGGGAACGGCAGATGAACAAGCTCTCGTATTTTGCTTCCGTTCCAACCCTTTATCCAGCGGCTTGCAGTCAGGAACAAAACATGCACATTAGCCTTCATTGCGCCGCCTGGGGTGGCGTGTAAAGAAGGAGGATCAGGCCATGAAAGAGGCGGTTTTGCGCGTCGTGGGCAAGGAGGAATCAAGCGACCGGAAGCGGGCTTTGGAAGCCGCGCTTTCCCAGATCGATCGCGCCTTCGGCAAGGGCAGCGTGATGAAACTGGGCCAGCGGGAGCCCGTAACGGAAGCCGACGTGGTGTCCACCGGCTCGCTCGGGCTGGATATCGCCCTTGGCATCGGCGGGCTGCCGCGCGGCCGCGTGATCGAGATTTACGGGCCCGAATCCTCCGGCAAGACGACGCTTGCGCTGCATGCGGTGGCCGAGGTGCAGAAAAAGGGTGGCGTGGCCGCCTATGTGGACGCCGAGCATGCGCTTGATCCCGTCTATGCCAAGAAGCTGGGCGTGGATACCGAAGAGCTTCTGATTTCCCAGCCCGATACCGGCGAACAGGCGCTGGAAATCACCGACACGCTGGTGCGTTCGGGCGGGGTGGACATCGTGGTGGTGGATTCGGTGGCCGCGCTCACGCCGAAAGCGGAAATCGAAGGCGAAATGGGCGATCAGCTGCCGGGCCTGCAGGCGCGCCTGATGAGCCAGGCCCTGCGCAAGCTGACCGGATCGATCTCCAAATCCAACACCATCGTCATCTTCATCAACCAGATCCGCATGAAGATCGGCATCATGTTCGGCAATCCGGAAACCACCACCGGCGGCAACGCGCTGAAATTCTATGCCAGCATCCGGCTCGACATCCGCCGCATCGGCGCCATCAAGGACCGCGACGAAGTGGTGGGCAACCAGACGCGCGTGAAGGTGGTGAAGAACAAGGTCGCCCCGCCCTTCAAGCAGGTCGAATTCGACATCATGTACGGGCAGGGCGTGTCCAAGACGGGCGAGCTTCTCGATCTGGGCGTCAAAGCCAATATCGTCGAGAAATCCGGGTCATGGTTCTCCTATGACGGCGAGCGGATCGGCCAGGGCCGCGAAGCCGCCAAGCAGTTCCTGCAGCAGAATCCGGATATCGCCGACAGGATCGAACGCGCCATTCGCGCCAATGCGGGCCTGATCAACGCGGGCCTTTCCAACGGCAGCAGCGAGCCGGAGGCGATCGACGAATAATGGCGCAAGCAGGCTTGCCTGTTCCCTTATGGCATGAGGGAACGGCTCCCGAAGGGGCGGTTCGCAAGAGCCGCCCCTTCACCTTTCGGGGCGGGCCCGCGGCTATTCGGCGATCTTCGCGCCCGGCCTTTCCAGGAACGGCAGGTTATCCTCGCGCAGTTTCGCCGCCGCCTCGTCATAGAGAAACGGCAGGAAGGCATAGCGCGTGCCTTTTGTGACAGGCATGGCTTCATGCAGAAGCGAGCAGGAAAAAACCACCGCCCCGCCCGTCGGCGCGCGATAGCTGCGCCGGTCGAATTCCGGAAAGCGCAGATCGCCGCCTTCATATTCGTCCGCATTCAGGTTGATCGTCACGGCAAAGCGGCGGTGCGCGGTGCCCCTTGTCGTGTTGTCGCGATGGGCGCGGAAAAAGCCGCCGTCATCGGCATCGTAGCGCGCCACGATATAGCGTTCGATGCGCGTGGCCTCGAACTGGAACGCCTTCTTCACCTCCGGCACCAGGCGCTTCACCAGCCGCGCGTTGATCTGCTGGCGCACCAGCTCTTCGTCGATATGCACGTCGCGGCGCTTCTTGAAGGCGTGATCGAGATTGAAGACCGTCTTGCCGGTCCTGATGTCGGTGGACATGAAGCCGGAATCGACGCTTTCGCCTTTCTGGAAAAGCCTGATCAGGATCTTGCAGAATTGCGGCTCGAACACGCGCGGCAGCACCAGAACCGGCGCGGGCGGCGCCGCCACGCCGGCTTCGGGCAGCGCCGGCAGCGCGGCAACCGTTTCGATCAGCTGGCGGGCGTGCGTCTTGATATCGCTGATCGGCACCACGGCGATGAGGCGCAGGAGGCTGTCGAGCACAAGGCTCACCCGGCGCATGATTTTCTTGCCGTCCTTTTCGGACGTCAGACCGTAAAGGCCGGGGATTTTTCCTTCCGGATCCCAGAACACATGGAAGCCCGGCAGCCGTTGCTCGATCCGCTTCTCCGTCTCGTCGGACGGGTCGCAGCTCACGGCGAAAAAGGCGGCAAAGCCGTCGTTGAACATGCGCGTTTCGGCGCGGATGGCCGCCAGCATGGCGCGGACGTCGGGCCTGGCCGCCGAGCCGAAGAAGGAAAGCACGACATAGCGCCCGGCTGCCTGGCTGAGGTGAAAGTCGGGGCGTTCGGGCGAGCGCGCTTCGAACCAGGGCGCCGGATCGCCGATCGTCAGCATGGTGTGTCCATGGGGCCCTCCGGCGCCAGATTATCAGGGCCGCCGCCCGGGCGAAAAGCGCAAGGCGCGCGGGCGGCGCGCCGGAACAGGCGTTCTGGACGGCTTTTTGTTCCAAGGCTACAAGCAGGGCATGCAGAGTCTTAACGACATCCGCGCGAGCTTCCTGGAATTCTTCCGCGCCCGCGGGCATGACATCGTGCCGTCGTCGCCGCTTGTGCCGCGCAACGATCCGACGCTGCTGTTTACCAATGCCGGCATGGTGCAGTTCAAGAATGTCTTCACCGGCCAGGAAAAGCGCGCCACGCCCCGCGCCGCGTCCGCGCAGAAATGCGTGCGCGCCGGCGGCAAGCACAACGATCTGGACAATGTGGGCTATACCGCCCGCCACCACACCTTTTTCGAGATGCTGGGCAATTTCTCTTTCGGCGATTACTTCAAGGAAGGCGCGATCGGTTTTGCCTGGGACCTGATCACGAAGGATTACGGCATTTCGAAAGACCGGCTGCTTGTCACCGTTTATGCGGAAGACGACGAAGCGTTCAAACTCTGGAAAAGGATTTCCGGCTTTCCGGATTCGAAGATCATCCGCATCGCGTCCAGCGCGAATTTCTGGTCCATGGGCGACACCGGCCCCTGCGGGCCATGCTCGGAAATCTTCTATGATCACGGCAGCCACATCCCGGGCGGCCCGCCGGGCAGCGCCGATGAAGATGGCGACCGGTTTGTCGAGATCTGGAATCTGGTCTTCATGCAGTTCGAGCAGCTTGCGGGCGGCGCGCGCGAGAAGCTTCCCAAGCCGTCCATCGACACCGGCATGGGGCTTGAGCGCATCACCGCCGTCATGCAGGGCGTGCACGACAACTACGACATCGATCTTTTCCGCCACCTCATCGCCGCGTCGGTGGAGGCGACGGGCACGCCCGCCGAAGGCGCGCACAAGGCAAGCCACCGCGTGGTTGCCGATCATCTGCGCTCCACCTCGTTCCTGATCGCCGACGGCGTGATGCCCTCCAACGAGGGACGCGGTTATGTGCTTCGGCGCATCATGCGCCGCGCCATGCGTCATGCGCAGCTTCTGGGAGCGAAGGACCCGCTGATGTACCGGCTGGTGCCGGCGCTGGTCGCGGAAATGGGCGCGGCCTATCCCGAACTGCGCCGCGCGGAACCCCTGATCGCCGAAACGCTCAAGCTCGAGGAAGTGCGCTTCCGCGAAACGCTGGCGCGCGGGCTCAAGCTGCTCGACGAAGCCTCCGGCGGATTGAAGAAGGGGCAGAAGCTTTCCGGCGATGTCGCGTTCAGGCTTTACGATACCTACGGCTTCCCGCTGGATCTGACGGAAGATGCGCTGCGCGCGCGCGGCCTTGGCGTGGACGTGGCGGGCTTCAATGCCGCAATGGAAAAGCAGCGCGCCGAAGCGCGCAAGGCCTGGGCGGGATCGGGCGAAGCCTCCACCGACGCCCTGTGGTTCGCTCTGCGCGATGAAAGCGGCCCGACCGAATTTCTCGGCTATGAGACCGAAGAAGCCGAGGGCGTGGTCGTCGCCATTGTGAAGGACGGCGCGCGCGAAAAATCCGCGAAGGCCGGCGAGACCGTTCGCATCCTGACCAACCAGACGCCGTTCTATGCGGAATCCGGCGGGCAGATCGGGGATACCGGCACCATCACCTCGGCGAAGGCCGCCGGCGCGGTGACGGATACGGAAAAAAAGCTCGGCAGCCTGCATGTGCATGTGGTGCGCGTGACAAGCGGGGAATTTCATGTCGGCGACACCGTGGACCTGAAGGTGGATGGCGAACGTCGGCGTGCCACCCGCGCCAACCATTCGGCCACCCATCTTCTGCATGCCGCGCTCAAGCGCGTGCTGGGGCCGCATGTTTCGCAGAAGGGTTCGCTTGTGGCGCCCGACAGGCTGCGCTTCGACTTTTCCCATCCGAAGGCGCTGACGCGCGATGAGCTTGACCGGATCGAGCAGGATGTGAACCGCGTCATCCGCCAGAACACCGATGTCGCAACCCGCCTGATGCCCACCGATCAGGCGATTGCGGCGGGCGCCGAAGCCCTGTTCGGCGAGAAATACGGCGACGAAGTGCGCGTGCTTTCGATGGGCGAGGATGCGCAGGCCCACAAGCCCTATTCGACTGAGCTTTGCGGCGGCACCCATGTGCGGCGGCTGGGCGACATCGGGCTTTTCACCATTCTTTCGGAAAGCGCGGTGGCATCGGGCGTGCGCCGCATCGAGGCGCTGACAAGCGAAGGCGCGCGGCAATATCTTTCCGATCAGGCCGAGCTGGCGCGCGAGGCCGCCAATGCGCTCAAGACAACGCCTTCGGACCTGCCCGCGCGCGCAGCCCAGCTCGCCGAAGAGCGCCGAAGGCTGGAACGCGAGCTGGCGGAGGCCAAAAAGGCGCTCGCGCTCGCCGGTCCTTCGGGGGGCGTGGCGCAAGAGTCCGCAAAGAAGATCGCCGGCGTCAGCCTTGTCAGCCGCGTGGTCGAAGGCGTGGCGCCGAAGGACCTGAAAGGCCTTGCCGATGACGCCAAGGCAAAGATCGGCTCGGGCGTGGTGGCCTTTGTCGCGCTCGCCGACGGAAAGGCGTCGCTTGTGGTCGGCGTCACCGACGATCTCACGAAAAAGATCAGCGCGGTCGATCTTGTGAAGCTTGGCGCCGAGAAGCTTGGCGGCAAGGGCGGCGGCGGCCGGCCCGACATGGCGCAGGCTGGCGGCCCCGAAACGGCAAGGGCGCAAGACGCGCTGGCGGCGATCGAGCAGCGCCTGGCCGCGTTGGCCGCATGAGCGCGGGCGCACTCGGCGGCGGCCATGGCGACCGGCTGCGCCACCGGGTTTACACGCTGCTTGAGGGCGGCCGCGCCGGCGGGTTCTGGGCCGGCCTTGTGCAGGGCGGATTGATCTTCCTGATCGTGACCAATGTGGCGGCTTATGTGCTGCAGACGGTTCCCGCCTACGGGCGGCAGTATTTCGCCCAATTCGACGCGTTCGAATATTTTTCGGTCGCGGTTTTCACGGTCGAGTATCTGCTGCGGCTCTGGGCTTCGCCGGAGGATCCGCTGGTGGGAGACGGGCGCCCGTTTCGAAACCGCTTCCGCTATGCGCTCAGGCCGATGATGGTGATCGATTTCTTCGCGATCGCGCCGGCGTATGTCCAGATCTTCATGCCGTTCTTCGACTTGCGGTTGCTCAGGCTGGTGCGGCTGTTGCGGCTTCTGAAAATCGCCCGCTATTCGCCGGCCATGTCCACGCTGGCGCATGTCATCGCATCGGAGCGGCGGGCGCTGTTCGGCACGCTCCTGCTGCTGCTCTGTTCGGTGGTGTTTGCGGGCGCGGCCATGCATGCGGCCGAAGGCGGGGTGCAGCCGGAAAAATTCGGCAACATCCCGGGCGCCATGTGGTGGGCCATCGCCACGCTTACCACCGTGGGCTATGGCGATGCCGTGCCGGTGACGGTTCTGGGCCGGCTGATCGCGGGGGCGACCATGATCGTGGGCCTGGGCCTTTTTGCCCTTCCGGTGGGCATTATCGCCACCGGATTCGTGCAGGAAATCCACCGGCGCGATTTCGTGGTCACCTTTTCGATGCTGGCGCGCGTGCCGCTGTTCAAGGATTTCGACGCGCAGGTGCTGAACGAAATCATGCAGCACCTGCGGGCGCAGAGCGTGGCGCCGGGCGGCATCATTTCCGTCCGCGGCGAGCCGGCGACCGCCATGTATTTCGTCGTTTCCGGCGAGGTGCAGATCCAGCTGCACGACCGCAGGCTGTTTGCAGGCGCGGGCGATTTCTTCGGCGAACGCGCCCTGCTTCAGGAACAGGTGCGCCGCGCCACGATCATCGCGGTGAAGCCTTCGCGGCTTCTGGTGCTGTCGTCCGAGGATTTCGCCTCGCTCACCGACAAATATCCGAAGCTGCGCGAGCGCATCCAGGAGGAATCGGGGATGCGCGGCGCGCCGCAACGGACATCCGAAACCGCCGCCTGAAGCTACGGCTTGAAATAGATGCAGATCTTGTTGCCCACGGGATCGCGCAAATACGCGCCGTAAAATTCCTGCTTCTCCGGCGGCCGGAAGCCGGGCGCCCCTTCGTCCCTGCCGCCGTGGCGAAGGCCGGCCTTGTGCGCGGCATCCACCTCGGCTTTGCCGTGCGCCTTGAACGCGATCATGCTTCCGTTGCCGAATGTGGCGGGCTTTCCGTCAAATGGCGGACAGAGATAGACCGACTGATCGCCCGACCCCTTGGGGCCATAGCCGATCCAGCCGCCATCTTCGAATTTGCGCTCGTTGCCGATGGCGCCAAGCACCGCATCATAAAAGGCGCCCGACGCCTTGCTGTCATTGGCGCCGATGGTGATGTAGCCGATCATTGAAATCTCCCCGGTTGCAGGCCGTCATGAATAAACGGAATGTGCGAACAAATCAAGAACAATATCGCATGCCTGCCTTGCGGCCCGTGCAATTCCTGCTGCCAAAATCGGATGCCGATTCTTGGAGACGGAGCGCCCATGCCGAACAATCCCACGCTTGCCGGACGGAAGCTTGTGCAGGTTGCGCTTTCGACGCGCGACCTTGACCGCGCGCGCAATTTTTATCGCGACACGCTTGGGCTTCCGCTGCTTTTTGAAGCCGCCAACATGATGTTCTTCCAGCTGGAGGGCATGCGGCTCATGGTTGGCAGGACCGAGGATCCCGATGCGGCGATCGGCGGATCGGTTGTCTATTTCGACGCGCCGGATATCGAGACGCTTGGGCTTGAGCTCGAAGCCAAGGGGGTTGCGTTCTTAAGCCCGGTTCAGACGGTCCAGCGGAACGAAACGCACGAATTGAAGCTTCGCAGCTTCCGCGATCCGGACGGCAATGCGCTGGCGCTGATGGGGATGGTGCCGCTGGCAAAATAGGGATTGAACCGGTCTCATGTCCTCAAACACGCGTCCGGCAGCGTGATCCAGGCGCAGCGGTCCTTGTCCTGCGCGGAAAGACTGGGCGCCGGCAGCGGATCATCCACGAAGCATCCGCCGGCGATGCCGGTGTGATCGGGGAGAAAGCCGAAGGATTTCCAGTACAGCGTGGTGCCGCAGCGCGCGCAGAAGTAGCGATTGTAGCCCGCCGCGCCTTCTTTCGCATACACGCGCGTCTCGCCCGATTTCGCGACGACCCTGTCATCGGGGAAATAGGCGCTCCAGCCGAAGGCGCTGCCGGTGCGTTTCCTGCAGCTTGTGCAGTTGCAGATGGCGTTGAGCACCGGCTCGCCTTCCACCGTGATGGAACACGCGCCGCAGCAGCATTGCGCAACGCGCGTCACGCAAGCGCCTTTTTCAGGTTCTCGTCCACCTTGTCGAGGTAGCCCTCGGTCGTGAGCCACGTCTGGTCGGGGCCGACGAGGAGTGCCAGATCCTTTGTCATGTAGCCGGCTTCCACCGTGTCCACGCAGACTTTTTCCAGCGTGTGGGCAAATCTGTCGAGCCTGTCGTTGCCATCGAGCTTGGCGCGGTGCGCAAGCCCGCGCGTCCAGGCAGCCGAATCCGCATCACAGCGCCGCAAGCGCGGCGTTCAGCGTCGGACTTGGTCGCATCGCGGCCGAGGCCTTG
>JAJPIX010000002.1 GCA_021324545.1 Alphaproteobacteria bacterium | reverse complement strand
TCGAACCTACGACCAGCCGGTTAACAGCCGGCTGCTCTACCGCTGAGCTACCGCGGAACGGTGAGGGCGCGTGTCTAACGCAAGGCCGAAGGCTTCGCCAATCGAAATTTCGGCGCGTGCCCAAGAAAAAAGGGCCGGGTGGAAGCCCGGCCCCAAGGCGTTGGGTAATGGTGGGGTGTCTTCAAGGGAAGACGGTATGGAGAATGCCCGAGCAAGGTTAATAAACCCTTAACATGCTGATTCGCTTGGAAAGATTGTGCCGCGGCGGGAAAGCCCAGCCTTGCCAAAGGGAAGGCGGGCTTGCGGGCCGGGGGCGCGGCCGGCCGCTTTCGAGCCGGGGCGGGCAAAAGCTGGAGGCCACGCCCGGAATTGAACCGGGGTACGCGGTTTTGCAGACCGCTGCGTCACCACTCCGCCACGTGGCCGTAAGAGGAGGCTGGCCGCTATATCAGATCGCGGCCCGGCGGAACAATCGGCGCGTTGTCAGGATACCGGAGCGACAGTATAAGCGCCCGCCGCTGGATATAGCGCCGACTCATGCCCGATTACGCCCTGCAACGATTCAACATGGTCGAAAGCCAGGTCCGCACGAGCGATGTGACGGACGAGCGCATCCTCGCCGCCATGAACGCCGTGCCGCGCGAGCGTTTCGTGCCGGCCGACAAGCGGGGGATCGCCTATGCGGACGCCGCGCTCGAAATCGTGCCCGGCCGGTTCATGCTGGAACCGCGCAATTTCGGAAAAATGCTGCAGGCGGTTGTGGTCGAGCCTGATGACAAGGTTCTCGATGTCGGTTGTCTGAGCGGTTATTCCTCCGCGGTGCTGGCGAAGCTGGCGAAGATGGTCGTTGCCCTGGAACAGGATGCGGATCTTGTGCGGGCCGCATCCGACATGCTGCCGGCGGTCGGCGCAACCAATGTGACCGTGGTGCAGGGTTCGCTGGCCGAGGGCGCCCGCCAGCACGCGCCTTACGACGTCATCTTCATGAACGGGGGAATCGAGACCGAGCCCAGGGCCCTGCTCGCCCAGTTAAACGAGGGTGGGCGGCTGGTGACCATCCGGCGCAAGGGCGCAGAGGCGCGCGCGCAACTTTACGTCAAGGAGAACGGCCATGTGGGGGCCTGGCCGGAGTTCGACGCGCATGCGCCGGTCTTGCCCGGTTTCCGCGAACAGGTTGGATTCGTCTTCTGAATCCAGCAAATTGGCGGCAAATCAGGAGCCGCGCCGCGGGGATGAAGGTTTCGACCGATTGGTGGCAATTGGCGGGCTTGGCAGCTTGTGCGGCTCTGGTGGCGGCACCGGTCCGCGCCGAAACGATGACTCTCAGCGAAGCGCTGGCGACCGCCTACGAAACGAACCCGACGCTCGAGGCGCAGCGCGCCGACTTGCGTGCAACGGATGAAGGCGTGGCACAGGCCAACGCCAACTGGCGCCCCAGCATCAACCTTCAGGGCACCTATGGGATCGAGCAGCAGAAATTCGGCGCAAGCCAGGGCCCTTTTGGTCCGCAGCCGCCACGAACCGTCAACACGCAACCACTGACGGGCCAGCTTTCGATCACTCAGCCGGTCTTCCGCGGCGGACAGACATGGGCCGAGGTGGGCCGGGCCAAGGCGCTGGTCGGCGTCGGCCGCGCGCAGCTCTTTCTGACCGAGGAAAGCGTGCTTCAGGATGCGGCCACCGCCTATATGGATGTGGTGCGCGACACGCAATCGGTGATGCTGCGCGAACAGAACGTCGCCGCGCTCGAACAGCAACTGAAGGACACGCAAACCGAAGCCTCGGTCGGCGAACAGACGAAAACAGACGTCGCCCAGGCGCAGGCACGGTTGTCCGTGGCGCGATCCGACCTTGCTGCTGCGCGCGCGCAGCTCGGCATCAGCCGTTCGCGCTTCGAGCAGGTCGTGGGCCGGCAATCGGAGACCCTGGAACGCCTGCCGAAGCTTCCGCCCCTGCCGCCAAATCTCGATGCAGCGCTGCAGATCGCCGAGGTGCGCAATCCCAACATGATCGGGGCGCGCGACAACGAGAAGGCCGCGCAATATCAGGTGGATGAAGCCGAAGGCGCGCTGATGCCACAGGCATCCGTTCAAGCGTTCTACGAATACGGACGGAATTCGATCAATCTGGGCCTTCAGCAGGGTCAGACGGAACGTCTTGGCGCCATTATCGGTCAGGTGACCGTGCCGATCTATCAGGGCGGCGGTGACGAGGCGACCGTGCGCCGCGCGAAAGAACTGCACAGCGAAGCGATGGTGCAGATCGCCCAGGCCGACCGGCAGGTGCGGGATTCGGTTCGCGCCGCCTGGGAAAGCTTCATGGCGGCCAAAGCCTCAATCGCGTCGAACCAGCAGGCGGTGGACGCAAACAGACAGGCTTATGAGGGCGTGAAGGAGCAATGGAAGCTCGGCGACCGCACGACACTCGACGTTCTCAACGCAGAGCAGGAACTGATCTCGTCTCAACTGGCGCTGGTGAATTCGCAGCACGACATGGTGGTAGCCGCCTTCCAGCTCCTGTCGGCCACCGGTCAGCTGACCGCGCGCAATCTCGCGTTGAGGGTCAACTATTACGACCCGCTGGAACACTATAACGACGATGCGTCCGCCTGGTTCGGCTTTGGAAACTGATGCTTCGGGATGCCCGTCGGCGCCGTTCAAGTGACGATTTTGCGTCAAAATCCGCCACGCCGTGCCCGGCGCCGCCGAATCGCGCCGCCGGCTTAACTTGATCTTTCCTTCTGTGGGTAACTGTCTTAAGGTCTTGTTCGAGCCCCTTAAAACCCGCGCCGAGAGCAGACCATGGCATCAAGCCCGCAGCACGAACCGACGATGGAGGAAATCCTCGCCTCCATCCGCAAAATCATTTCGGAAGACTCCAACGAGCCGCCGAAGCCGGAAGCCGCGCCTGCGCCCCAGCAGCAGGAAGCCGAAGTGCTGGAACTGACCCAGGAAGTGGAAGAAGAGCCGGCGCCCGCGCCGCGCATGGCCGCGCCGGAGCCGCAACCGGCTCCCAGGCCTGCGGAGCCCGCGGGCCAGCCGCCGCATGACGTTGTGTTCCAACCCGTTCAGCAGGAGGCCGCCATGAGTTCGAGCGCCGCCGAAGTGCCGTCAAGCGAAATTTTCTCGGAGAAAAGCCGCAAGGCGCTCGACGATGTGCTCGGTCAGCTCGACGATGTTCCGCCGCCGCAGCCGGATGCCCCGCGTCAACGCCCGTCGTTCACGCCCGCACCGGCCGCCGACGGGGATTCGGTGGAAGCCGTGTTCGAGCGCGCGGTGACAAACGCGGTCGGGCCGCATGTCGAGCAGTGGATGGACGGCCGCAAGGACGAGATTCTGGCGTCCCTGCGCCCGTTGATCCGCGAATGGATGGATGAACACTTCCCGCCTTTGCTCGAAGGCGTGGTACGGGATGAAGTATCCCGCGCCATGCGCGCGCGCGGCCGGAGGTAACGCCGTTCAATTCAAGGAATTGATCCGGGGCCGGCCGAAGGGACCGGCCCCGTCGCTTTTTGGGCCGCCCGTTGACGAAAGGCCCCAAAGCCCGTTCAAGAGGTTTCATGCTCGACAGCCGATTCAATCCCAATGAAACGGAAGGGCGCATTTATGCCCAATGGGAGGCATCCGGAGCCTTCCGCGCGGGACGCCGCCCGGAGGCCGAGCCCTTCTGCATCGTCATCCCGCCACCCAATGTTACGGGCCGCCTTCATATCGGGCATGCGCTCAACAACACGCTTCAGGATGTCCTGGCGCGGTTTTGGCGCATGCGCGGGAAAGATGTGCTGTGGCAGCCGGGCATGGATCATGCCGGAATCGCCACGCAGCTCGTTGTGGAGCGCCAGCTTGCCGAACGGCAGCAAAGCCGCGTGGCAATGGGCCGCGAGAAATTCCTGGAAGAGGTCTGGCGCTGGAAGGAGGAATCCGGCGGCGCCATTTCGCGGCAGTTGCGGCGGCTGGGCGCCTCGGCGGATTGGTCGCGCGAACGCTTCACGATGGATGCCGGGCTTTCGCGCGCCGTCGCAAAGGTGTTCGTGGAGCTTTATCGGCAGGGCCTGATTTACAAAGACAAGCGGCTGGTGAACTGGGATCCGCGCCTGCAAACGGCGGTATCCGATCTCGAAGTCGAAAACATCGAGATGAAGGGCCACCTCTGGTACATCCGGTATCCGATCGAAGGCGAAGCGGGCCGGTTCGTCACGGTCGCCACCACCCGGCCCGAGACCATGCTGGGCGATGCGGCTGTCGCGGTGCATCCCGAAGATTCGCGTTACAAGGAGCTGATCGGCAAGCATGTGATATTGCCGCTCGCCAATCGCCGAATTCCGGTCATCGCCGACGAACATTCCGATCCGGAAAAGGGCACCGGCGCGGTGAAAATCACCCCGGCGCACGATTTCAACGACTTCGAGGTCGGCAAGCGGCACGGGCTTCCGCTGATCAACATTCTCAATCGTGATGGATCGCTGAACGACAGCGTGCCAGAGGCCTATCGCGGGCTCGACCGTTTTGCGGCGCGCAAGAAGATCGTCGCCGATCTGGAAGGACTGGAACTCATCGAAAAGATCGAGCCGATCGTGCACGCCGTGCCGCATGACGAAAAAACAAAGACGGTCGTGCTGGAGCCGTACCTTACCGAGCAGTGGTACCTGAACGTGCAGCCGTTGGCCGAGAAGGCGATAGCGGCGGTGGAAGCCGGCCGCACGAAATTCGTGCCGGAGAACTGGGCAAACGTCTATTTCCGCTGGCTGCGCGACATCCGGCCGTGGTGCATTTCGCGCCAGCTCTGGTGGGGCCACCAGATCCCGGTCTGGTACGACGGCGAAGGCAAAGCCTATTGCGCCGAGACCGAAGAGGAAGCGCGGTCGCAGGCGGGCGGAAAACCGCTGACGCGCGATACCGATGTACTCGACACCTGGTTTTCCTCGGCGCTATGGCCGTTTTCGACGCTGGGCTGGCCGGACCAAACCCCTGAGCTGAAGCGCTACTATCCGACGTCCGTTCTTGTCACCGGCTTCGACATCATCTTCTTCTGGGTCGCCCGCATGATGATGATGGGGCTGCACTTCATGAAGGATGTGCCGTTCCGCACCGTCTTCATTCACACCCGCGTGCTCGATGAAGCGGGCCAGAAAATGTCGAAGACAAGGGGCAACGTCGTCGATCCGCTCACGCTGATCGACGAGTTCGGGGCCGATGCGTTGCGGTTCACGCTTGCGCTGGCGGCCGGACACGGACGCGACATGCGCATCGGCCCCACGCGCGTGGAGGCCAACCGCAATTTCACCACAAAATTGTGGAATGCCGCGCGATTCTGCGAAATGAACGATTGCATTGCCCAACCGGATTTCGATCCGGCGGGCGTGTCGCTCACGCTGAGCAAATGGATCGTCGCGGAAGCGAAGCTCGCGCTCGAAGACGTGAAGACCTATCTTGAGGACTTCCGTTTCAATGACGCCGCCGGCGCAGCCTATCGGTTTGTGTGGGATGTGTTCTGCGACTGGTATCTGGAATTCGCCAAGCCCGTGTTCAACGGCACGGACGAGAAGGCGAAAGCCGAAACCCGCGCGACGGCGGCCTTCGTACGCGACAGTATTGTCGCCATGCTGCACCCGTTCATGCCGTTCATCACCGAGGAGCTTTGGGCCCGCACCGCCGCCCAGGGCAGGCCGCGCGCATCGCTTCTGATCGAGGCGCCGTGGCCATCGCTTTCCGGCGTCGCCGCCGACAAGGCGGCGCGCGACGAAATGCAATGGGTGATCGCGCTGATCAGCGGCATCCGTTCCGTGCGCGTGGAAATGAACGTGCCGGCTTCGGCCCGCATTGCGCTGGTGCTCAAGGATGCCGACCCGGAAGGCGCCGCGCGCCTGCAACGCCACCGCGACGTGATCATGACGCTGGCGCGGCTCGCTTCGGCGCATACCGCAAATGCCATTCCGAAAGGTTCGGCCCAGTTCGTGATTGGCGGGGCGGTGGCCGCGCTTCCGCTGGGCGACGTGATAGACTTCGCAAAGGAACGTGCGCGGCTGGAGAAAGAGCTCAAAAAGGCCCAGGACGAAATCGCCCGTTTCGATGCGAAGCTTTCGAACGCGCAGTTCGTGGCGCGCGCGCCCGAAGAGGTGTTGACCGAACAACGCGAAAAACGCGCCGAGGCGGCGGCGCTTGCGGCGCGCCTTGCGGAAGCGGTTGCCAGGCTTGCCTGACCGCGGGCGGCCGACGGGCCATCAGTCGTTTTTCACGATCTGGCATCGGAAGCGCCCCTGGAACATGCCGGCCAGCAAGCCCGCATTGGCCGCAAGGACGCTTTGCCATTTGTCCTGATAGGCTTCGCCGAGTTCGCCGCGCGACACGCTGCCCCGGTCGATCATGCGCTTTACCCGCGTCTCGCGCCGGGTTTCGACGATGCAAACGAGATAATCCCCCGGATCGAGATGGCGCAGGACCGCATCGATTTGTGCCGGCACGACCGGCGCTTCATGCAGCACGAGCAGATACTGGAAGATTCCTTCATCGACCACGCCGCCGCCCCTGAGCCGGGCCTTCTGCTCTTTGGCCACGAAGGAAATCAGGCGCTTCAGTTTCTTCCTGCGGCGCAGGGGATAGGCGCGCGTGTGCAAGTCCCACAGGCGAAGCAATGCCCTCGCCAGCGGCCGCTGCGTGGCGAAAAACATGAGCGCCAGCGCATATTTCTGTCCAAAGCGAAGGCGCACGGTCGGGACGTTATGTTCGGCGGCGAGGCGCGGTGCCAGAAAGGATTTGCCGCTGCCCGGCGGTCCGAACAGGTCCACGATCACGATTGCGGATCCCGCCGCAGGAAATAGATGCGATACTCGGTGTTGTCGCCCCGCAGATCGTGGCGTGCGACGGCTTCGGTCTTCAGCCCGTATGTCCTGAACGCCTGCAACACCATGGTTTCGTCATGCGGGGGGCGTGTCCTGCCCTTGCGCTTTTGCCGGGCGAGTCTGCGGCGCATCTGGAATTGTTGCCAGAGCGTGAGTTTGGGCGCATTTGGGGCCGGCTCGGACAGGGAGCAGCGGATGCCCAGAATGAGCCAGCTGCGGGCGACACGGTTAAGCTCCGCCAGTACCGGCATCAATGCTTCGCTGTCGACCCAGTTCAGGAAGCGGATGCAGAGGACTCCATCGAATCCGCGATCGGGAGCCGCAATCGCGCGAATGTCGCCCACATGCAATGAGCAGGAGTAGCCAATGTCCTCGGCCTTGCGTGCGGCCTCGGCAAGCATGTCGGCGGAGGCGTCTATGCCCGTCGCCTTGAGCCCGTATTTCTTGTAGAGGGCGATGAATCGGCCCGTGCCCACCGGCACGTCGAGAACGCCGGCGCCCTGCGGCACAGCGGAGAGAAATCCGTCCACCGCCCGGTCTTCGAAAATCCATTGCGCATCGCGCGCCCGGTTTCTGTCGTATTTCTTCGCGAGCAAGCCGCTGTAGCGGGTCCCGAGCTTTTCGAATTCCATTGGCGTCCGGCGGTCAGGCTTCCGTGTCCACTTTCCTGCGCGCCGGCTTTTCCACCACCTTGGGTAGGTTCACGGGCCGCAGGAGAAACGCGGGCAGTTGATGGTTGCCGGAGGGCTCGACAGCCCTCGGTTTTTCCGGCGCCCCCGGCGCGGGGCGCGGATCGGGCCCATGCGGTTTCTGTGCCGGCGCCTTGTGGCCCTGCACATTCGGTTTGTGCGGGCCGTGGCTGCGTGATTCGCCGTGGACGGACCCGGAATGGCGGTGCTGGCCGTGCTTGCGGTCCTTGCCGCGGTGGCCATCGCGCTTGTGGTGATCGTGATCGGGCCGGGCCTGCACAGCGTCGGCCAGGCCTTCAAGGCTGCGGCGCGAAAGGGGTGTCTTTGTCAGCCGTTCGATCGCGTCCACCAATTTCGAATCGCGCGGGCCTGCCAGCATGTAGGCGTGGCCGGAGCGGCCCGCGCGGCCTGTGCGGCCAATTCGATGAACGTAATCATCGGCATGAAACGGCACGTCGAAATTGAAGATGTGGCTCACGGCGGGAATATCGAGCCCACGTGCGGCCACATCGCTTGCGACCAGAAGCTGGATTTCGCCCGCGCGGAAGGCATCGAGGGTTTTCATGCGCACAGACTGGTCGAGATCGCCATGCAGCGGTGCGGCATTGAAGCCGTGTTTGGCCAACGATTTCGCCACGAGATCCACGTCGCGCTTGCGGTTGCAGAAGACGATACCGTTGTTCACGTTGCTTTCGCGGATAAGCCGGCGCAGGGCCTCGCGTTTGGCCCAGTCGCTGCCGGGAACCTCGATGACTTCCTGCGTGATGTTGGCGGCCGTGGTGGCGGGCCGCGCCACCTCCACCCGCACCGGATTGTGCAGGAACTGTTCGGTAAGACGCCGGATCTCCGGCGGCATGGTTGCCGAATAGAAGAGCGTCTGCCGGGTAAAGGGCAAAAGCTTGCAGATTTTTTCCACATCCGGGATGAAACCCATGTCAAGCATGCGATCGGCTTCATCCACCACGAGAATCTGGACCTGCGACAGCATCAGCTTTCCGCGGCCGAAATGGTCGAGCAGCCGGCCGGGCGTTGCGATAAGAACATCCACGCCGCGATCCAGCTTGCGGTCCTGATCGTCGAAGGAAACACCGCCGATCAATAGTGCCATCGAGAGGCGGTTGTTCTTGCCATAGCGCTCGAAACTTTCGGCGACTTGCGCCGCCAGCTCGCGCGTGGGCTCCAGGATGAGCGAACGCGGCATGCGCGCCTTGGCCCGGCCCCGTGCCAGCAGCTCGATCATCGGCAGCGTGAAGCTCGCGGTCTTGCCGGTGCCCGTCTGCGCGATGCCAATGACATCGCGGCGCTTCAGCACCTCGGGAATCCCCTGCGCCTGGATGGGCGTGGGCGTCGTATAGCCGCTGTCGGCCACGGCTTTCAGGATTTCGGGCGATAGCCCGAGCGTGCTGAAGCCATTGCTTTCAGAAGTCTGGGGTTGGGAAGAAGTGGAGTCCTGTTGGGTTACTTCACTCGAACCGGCTGCGTTGCCGGCAAACGTCACGTTCGTCATACGCTCCTAAGTCGGGCGCATGGCGTGGCGCCCATTTCGGCCCGCCCGGATTGGCGACCGAATCTATATGCGATGCAACATAGGAAGTTTTGCCGCAAAGTCAACCTGGCCCTGCCGTTGACGAGCGCATCTGCCCGCGCAAGCTTTGGAAACAGCGGGCAAATGGGGTTTTCATGACGGTTTTGCGGGCGTGGGTGCTGGGCCTGTTGGCGCTTGGCGTCTGGTATCTTTGCTATTTGGCAGGCCAGCCGCCCGCCGCGCATTACGGCAGCCAGCCGCCGACCCGGTTTTCGGCGGCGCGGGCCGAAAAGACGCTCGCGCGCATTTTGGGTCCGGAGAGGCCGCATCCGGTTTCCAGCGACGAAAACGAAGCCGTGCGCGGGCGCATTCTCAAGGAGTTTGCGGCGCTCGGCATTCCGTCACGGACCTACACGGCCTTCACCTGCAACGGCTGGCGCGGCGGAAGCTTCGTTTCCTGCGCGACCGTGACCGACATCATGGCGGATGTTGCGCCGGGCGAGGGCAAAGCGATCGTTCTTCTCGCGCACTATGACTCGGTGCCGGCCGGTCCCGGCGCGTCCGATGACGAGTCCGGTGTCGCCACCGTTCTGGAAACGGCGCGTGCGATCAGGACGGCCGGAGACAAGAGCAGGCACCCCATCATCGCCCTGATCACCGACGGGGAAGAAGCCGGGCTTCTCGGTGCAAATGCGTTCCTGCAAAATGCGCAGCTCAAGTCGCGCGTCGGCGCGGTGGTGAATGTGGAGGCGCGCGGCACGCGGGGCCCAAGCCTTCTGTTTCAGACGAGCGCGGGCGATGCACCGCTTGTCGATCTTTATGCGGCGCATGTGCCGACGGCCTACGCCACCAGTTCGCTTTACGAGGAAATCTACAAGTTCCTGCCGAACGATACCGACCTCACGCTCTTCATCCGCAACGGCTTTCCCAGCTTCAACTTCGCCTTCGCCGACAACGTTCGCTATTACCATTCGCCCAGGGATATCCGCGCCAATCTGAGCCATGCCACGCTGCAGATGCAGGGCGACAACATGCTGGGCGTGGTGCGCGGTCTGGAACAGGCGGACTTTGCCGGATTTCGAAATGCGACCAACGATGTTTACATCAGCGTGCTTGGCATCTGGCTGCCGCGCGTGCCGGAGAATTGGGCCCTGCCGCTCGCAATTGCGGCGTTTCTTGCTCTCGTGCTGGCCGCTTGGCTTTCGCGCGGCCAGAGTCGCGACTGGAGATCTGCGCTCGGCGCGGCAATCATGCCGCTTGCGCTGATCGCCGGCTGCGCTGCGGCGGGCTTCCTTCTCGCGTTCATTGCGCAGATGATTTCGGGTCAGCCCGATCCGACCTACGCCTATCCGCTTGCCATGCGGATCGCGCTCGGGCTGGCCGTCTGGGGCCTGACGCTGCTTGTTTCGCGCCTTGCAAATGTGCATGGCGCCGCCGCGGCTGCGTGGTTGTGGATGTCGGGCCTTGGCGTGGTTGTGGCCGCATTCCTGCCGGGCTTCAGCCCCTATTTCGTGTTTCCGTCGCTCATTGCGGCCGTTCTTCTGCTGGCGACTGCGCGCGCAGGCTGGAAGTCCATGCCGGGACAGGCCGCGCTTCTCATTTCCGCCCTCGCGTCTTTGATCGTGTGGTTTCCGCTGGTCGCGAGCGGCGAAACGCTGATGGGCCTGAAGCTCCATGAGCTGTTCACCATTCCGGCAGCGCTCGGACTGATGCCGCTCGTGCCGCTCGTGGCGACGCGGCCAGCGGCCCGGAGCGTCTGGATGATCAGCGCGATTGCGGCCTTCATCATGGCTGTCGCCGGCGCGATCGTAGCGGGCCTCCTTCCCACCTACAGCGCGGCGTCACCCCAGCGCATCAACCTTTACTATGCCGAGGCGCCGCATGCGCCGGCCCGCTGGGCTGCTGTGACCACCTGGAAAGGAAGCGCGGCTTCGCCCATTCCGCCGTCCCTGGTCAACGTGGGCGGCTTTACGGTTCAGCACGACGACTTCTCCGGCTTCGATTTCGGCGACATCTATGTCGCGCGAGCCGGCAAGCCGATTTATCCGCTTCCGGCTGCGACGGTTGCGGGCGACAGGCGTCAGGATGGCAAGCATATCGTAACCCTGGACATCCGCGGGTCGGCCGAGGCCAGCACGATGGTCCTCAACATCCCCGGAAGCGCCGGACTGTCGGCCATCGATTTCCGCGGCCAGCACATAGCGCTGCCGAAGGGAAACTCGGGAGGCACTCTTCTGGCCTGCCTCAGCCGTGATTGCCGCGACATGGCGGTCACGCTTACGCTTGCGGGCCGGGGGCCTGTCGCGTTGACGTTTGCGGAGCTGCGTTTTGGCCTGCCGCCGTCTGCAAATTTCCTCAGGGCGGCCCGGCCGGACACGGCGATGCCGTCGCAATCGGGCGATCAGATCAATCTGGCAAACACGCTGACCCTGCAATGACCTAGACGTCCACGTCTTTCGCAAATTGCGCGTTTTCCTGGATGAACTGAAAGCGCAGCTCAGGCTTCTTGCCCATCAGGCGCTCAACAAGCGAGTCGGTCCTTTTGGCCTCGCGTTCGGCCACTTCGACCCTGATCAGCGTACGCGCGCCCGGCTTCATGGTGGTTTCCTTGAGCTGTGCCGGCATCATTTCGCCCAAGCCCTTGAAGCGCGACACCTCGACCTTGCCCTTGCCGCCGAATGCCGTTTTCAGAAGGTGATCGCGGTGCCGGTCGTCGCGCGCATATTCGATATGCGGCCCCTGCGCCAGCCGGTAGAGCGGCGGCATGGCCAGAAAAAGATGGCCGCCCGCGATCAGCTTGGGCATTTCGCGATAGAAGAAGGTCAGAAGAAGCGAGGCGATGTGGGCGCCGTCCACATCGGCGTCGGTCATCACGATTACGCGTTCATAGCGAAGGTCTTTTTCGCTGTAGCGCGCGCCTGTGCCGCAACCCAGTGCCTGCACAAGATCGGCCAGTTCCTGGTTCTGCTGGAGCTTGCCCGCGCCGGCGCTGGCCACGTTCAGGATCTTGCCGCGCAGCGGCAGTACGGCCTGGGTGTTTCGGTCGCGCGCCTGCTTGGCGGAGCCGCCGGCGGAATCGCCCTCCACCAGAAAGATTTCCGTGCCTTCCGCGGCGTCGCGCGTGCAGTCCGCGAGCTTGCCGGGAAGGCGCAACTTGCGGGTGGCTGCCTTGCGGCTGACCTCCTTTTCCTGCCGGCGCTTCAGGCGCTCTTCGGCCTGATCGATTACGAATTCCAAAAGCCGCGTGGCGTCCTGTGGGCTTTCGGCCAGCCAATGGTCGAAATGGTCGCGCATCACGTTTTCGACCAGCCGCTGGGCGTCCGGCGTCGAAAGCTTCTCTTTGGTCTGGCCCTGAAACTCGGGTTCGCGAATGAAGACGGAAAGCACCGCGCAAGCCGATGCCATCACATCGTCAGGCGTAATGAGCGATGTTTTCCGGTTGTTCACGCGCTCGCCATGCGCGCGCAGGCCCTTCGTCAACGCGTTGCGCAAGCCCTGTTCATGCGTACCGCCCTGGGTTGTCGGAATGGTGTTGCAGTATGAATGAACGAAGGGTTCGGCCTCCGGCGCCCAGCTCACCGCCCATTCCACGGCGCCCTCGCGGCCCTTTTTTTCCGTGCGGCCGAAAAAGACACGCGGCGTTACCGTGTGCTTGCCCGATATTTCGCTTTCCAGGAAATCGGTGAGGCCGCCCGGAAACCGGAAAACATCCTCGGCCGGGGTATCGCTGTCCTTCACCAGAACCGGATCGCAGGCCCAGCGGATTTCCACGCCGCGGTAGAGGTATGCCTTCGATTTCGCCATGCGATAGAGCTGGGAAGGCGAGAAATGCGCATCCCGGCCGAAAATCTGCGTGTCCGGCTTGAACGAAACGATCGTGCCGCGCCGGTTAACCGCGCCCAGGTCCTTGAGTTTTGACGCGGGCTTGCCGCGCTCGAAACGCATCCTGTGCCCGCGCCGATCGCGCGCGACATCCACCTCCATCCATTCCGACAGCGCGTTCACAACGCTCGCGCCCACGCCGTGCAGGCCGCCCGAGGTATCATAGACCTTGCCGCCGAACTTCCCGCCGGCATGCAGCGTGGTCATGATCACTTCCAGCGCCGACCTGTTCCTGAATTTGGGATGGGGATCGATCGGGATGCCGCGCCCATTGTCGCGCACGGTCAACACATCATCCTTTGCCAGCTCGATCTCTATGCGGTTGGCGTGGCCGGCCACCGCCTCATCCATTGCGTTGTCGAGAATTTCCGCCGCCAGATGGTGCAGCGCCCGCGCGTCCGTGCCGCCGATGTACATGCCGGGCCTGCGGCGCACGGGCTCCAGACCCTCCAGCACCTCGATGTCCCGGGCCGTGTAGGCCTTGGATGACGCGGAATGCCCGCTCTCGAACAGGTCAGGGGCCTTGGCCATTGCCGATGCTTTCATGACGCGAATCGAAGTGAATTTCCATTAACGATGCCTTGGCAGCCGTCCGCGCGCCACGCCGATTTCCCACGGCGCCGCCGCGCCTCTGGTTAACGCCCCGGCGCAGCAATTTTTTAAGCGCCGCCATCTACTTTGCTGAAATGGCGGCATTGGGCGAAATCAGCACTCCGCAGGCATCCAGGGCCAGGACTCCGGCGCACGCCAATGCGTATTCGGAGCGGATGCTGCGCGCCCGCATCGAGATGCTGGCAGACGCGCTGCCGACAATGGTCTGGATCAATCCGAGCTGGGCCATTCTTTCGGCGCTCCCGTTTACCGGGATTTTCCCCATCCTGGGAACGGTCGCCCCGTGGCGGCTTGCCGCGATGGTCGCGATGCATCTGGTGAACAGCATGATCGCAGCCGTTTTTTACCGCGATTATCGCCGCGACCCTTCCAACGTGATCGCCTGGCGCGACCGTATGGTCGTGCTCCAGGTCCTGGTCGGGATTTCGTGGGGAGCGATTGTCTGGTTCGTCTGGGTTCCGGGAAACAGCGTCAATCACGTGCTCGCCGTGCTGCCGGTCGTTGGCATCCTGTGGGTCTATGCGCTGACGCGGGCCATGCACCTTGCCGTCTATCTGGCAGGGGTGGTTTCGACGACGGCCGTGGCGATGGCGCGCACGGCAACGGGCGGCGACGAAATCGCAGTCTTCCTGACCGTACTTCTGCCGGTGATGTTCGCCTACACGCTGGCGGTCAGCCTGACCGCGCGAAAGCGCGTCGCCGACATGTTGCATGCCCGGTTTGCCAAGGAAGACATGACACTGGATCTGCGCGCGGCCCACGATCTGGCGTTGCAGCGCCGGTTCGAGGCGGAAGCCGCGAACGCATCCAAGACCGCATTTCTGGCCAATATGAGCCATGAGTTGCGCACGCCCCTCAACGCCATCATCGGCTTTTCCGAGATGATCGCCGGACAGACCCTTGGGCCCGTCGGCGCTGCGCGATATCTGGACTACGCCAGGGACATTCACGTGGCCGGAACGCATCTGCTGAGCCTGATCGGAGACATTCTCGATGTCGCCAAGATCGAAACCGGCAAGATGGAAGTGGAGCCAGAGTGGCAAAATGCGCGCCAGTCCATCGAGACGGCGCTTTCTTTGCTCGCGGAACGCGCGCACGCAAAGCAGCAGACTGTTACCCTTTCCATAGCATCGGATGCCCCGGCCATTTACGCAGATCAGCGGGCATTGAAGCAGATCATCCTCAATCTGGTGAGCAATGCCATCAAGTTTACGCCGGTGGGCGGGCGCATTCTGGTTCGCGGCCTCCGCGCGCATGATGGCGGCTTCGAATTGTGCGTGGAGGACAATGGCCCCGGCATACCCGCCGAATTCGTGGAACGGCTGTTCAAGCCCTTCGCACGCCTGGACAATCGTTACGACCGCAATGAGGGCGGCACGGGTCTGGGCCTTTCGCTGGTCCGGGGCCTTGCGGAGCTGCACGGAGGCCGCGCCTGGATCGAAAGCGACGCAGGCCGCGGGGTCAGGGCCTATGTTTACTTCCCGGTAGGGATTGCCGCCCCCGATGCGGCAAAGACACCCACGGCGGCGCGCGCCTGAGGGTCAGTATTGAATCAGTTTTTGGCCAATTTCGCCTGAATAGACGAAAGTCTATCAGCAATTTTTAAGATTAAGACCTTAGCCTCGCGCAACTGCCAAGCTTTTGTTAGCGGGGGTTCTTTTGGGTTACGGGCAAAGGTTGCGCGTCCAGCGGAACGCCGATGTGCGGGTGCTGAAAGCGCAGCTCGACCTCATTGCCGAAGCTGTCAACGCCACGCGCTTCACGTCGCCGCTCTGGGCGCTGGCGATCGCGTGGCTTGCATCCGATGAGTTCGGCTATTTCGGGCATGCGCCGTTCGAGACCTGTCTGGTCCTGCCCGTCATTGTCGGCATCGCAATGGTATTTGCATCTTATGTCGTTTCGAAATACCGGCGCGACGTCGGCGGCCATACCGAACCTGAACGCGTCCAGCCATGGTTTGCGCGATTTGTCGCCATGCAGGTTGCAACAAGCATGGCGTGGGGCATGGTGCCCTGGCTTCTGTGGATGTCGGGCAATCCGGTCAACCATCTGTTTCTTGCGATATGCGTGGTGCTTGTTCTTTCCGGCCTTCTGGTCAGCCGGGCCACACATCTCGACATGTTCATGGCCGGCCTTGCGCCCGTGACCGCCATTACGATTCTCCGTTTTGCGCTGGGCGACAACTATGCCGACCTCACGATCGCGCTTATATTGCCCATCTACGCCTCGCAGCTTGTTTTCGACGGCCGCAGGCTGACGCGCCGCCTCGACGGCGATTCACGGCTGCGCTTCGAGGTCGAAGACCTTGCGCGCGAGCTGGAGGAAACGCGCGACGACGCCTTGCGCAAGCGCTTCGAAGCGGAAACCGCGAATGCCTCGAAGACCGCCTTCCTCGCCAACATGAGCCATGAGTTGCGCACGCCGCTCAATGCCATTCTGGGCTTTTCGGAAATCATCGCGAAGGAATGCCTTGGGTCCGTCGGTTCTCCGCGTTACAAGGAATATGCGGGCGATATTCACGCCTCTGGCTCGCATCTGCTGAGCCTGATCAACGATCTGCTCGACGTCGCCAAGATCGAAGCCGGCAAGATGGACATCGAGCCGCATGCGCTCGACACGCGTCAGGTACTGGAGACAGCCCTGAAATTCGTGCAGGCGCGCGCCCGCGAGCGCCGTCAGGAGTTTGTCATCGAGGTGGATCCGGCGACTCCGACGCTGTTCGCCGACGAGCGCGCCTTCAAACAGATTCTCATCAATCTGGTGTCAAACGCCGTGAAGTTCACGCCGGAAGGCGGCCGGATCGCGGTGGTGGCCAGCCGCGCAAGGTCCGGCGAATTCCAGCTCATGGTCGAGGACAACGGCCCGGGCATTCCGCGCGAAAAGATGGACAAGATCTTCAAGCCGTTCAGCCAGGTGGACAACCGATACGACCGCGCCGCCGGCGGCACGGGCCTTGGGCTTGCCCTGGTGCGCGGGCTGGCCGAACTGCACGGCGGCCGCGCGTGGCTGGAGAGCGAGCCCGGCAAGGGCTGCCGCGCCTATGTGGTGTTCCCGAACGAACATCAGGCGCGCGCCGCAGAGGCGGCCGCGGCCGCCTAACTGCCATGGCAGGAAGCGAAACGGGCGGCAAATGTCTTCGCCGCCCGCCCGGTTTCTATGTTTTCTGTCGGCCCGTGTTTCAGACGGAATAGTACATCTTGAACTCGACAGGGTGCGGCGTGTGCTCGAACGTGTACACCTCCTGCATCTTGAGCTCGAGATAGCCGTCGATCAGATCATCGCTGAAGACGCCGCCCTTCTTCAGGAAGGCGCGATCGCGATCGAGGCATTCGAGCGCCTGACGAAGGGAGCCGCACACCGTTGGAACTTCCTTCAATTCCGCCGGCGGCAGGGAATAGAGGTCTTTGTCCATAGGATCGCCCGGATGGATCTTGTTTTCGATTCCGTCCAGCCCCGCCATCAGAAGACCGGCATAGGCCAGATAGGGATTTGCGCCGGCATCCGGGAAGCGCACTTCCACACGCTTGGCTTTTGGAGAGGCCGCAAACGGGATGCGGCAGGATGCCGAGCGGTTGCGCGAGGAATAGGCGAGCAGCACGGGCGCTTCAAAGCCCGGAATCAGCCGCTTGTAGGAATTGGTGAGCGGATTGGTGAGGGCGTTGAGGGCCTTCGCATGCTTGATGATGCCGCCGATGTAATAGAGGCAGGTGTCCGACAGATCGGCGTAGCCCGATCCCGCGAACAGCGGCTTTCCCGCCTTCCAGAGCGACTGGTGCACATGCATGCCCGAGCCGTTGTCGCCGTAAACAGGCTTGGGCATGAACGTGGCCGTCTTGCCATACGCCGCCGCGACCTGGTGAATCACATATTTGTAGATCTGCATCGCATCGGCGCAGCGCGTGAGGGTCTTGAACTTGAAACCAAGCTCATGCTGCGCGCCCGCCACCTCGTGATGGTGCTTTTCCGGTTCGATCCCCATGTCGCCCATGACGGCCAGCATTTCGCTGCGCATGTCCTGCGCCGAGTCCACGGGCGGCACGGGAAAATAGCCGCCCTTGATCGCCGGCCGATGGCCGAGATTTCCGGTCTCGTATTTGCGGCCGGTGTTGTAAGGGCCCTCGATGGAATCGAGGTGGTAATAGGCCTCGTTCAGGCCGCTGCCGTAACGCACATCGTCAAAAATGAAGAATTCCGCTTCCGGGCCGAAATAGGCGGTGTCGCCGATGCCCGTCGAGGCCAGGTATTTTTCGGCCGCCTTCGCGATGGAGCGCGGACAACGCTGATATGGCTGGCCGGTGGTGGGCTCGATGACATCGCAGGTGATGGACAGAGTCGTCTGGGCGAAGAACGGGTCGATGACCGCGGTATCGCAGTCGGGCACCAGCGTCATGTCGCTTTCGTTGATCGCTTTCCAGCCTGCGATGGAAGAGCCGTCGAACATCGTGCCTTCGGTCAAAAAGTCCTCGTCCACGAGGGAAAGGTCGAATGTCACGTGCTGCCATTTTCCCCGCGGGTCGGTGAACCGCAGGTCCACAAATTTCACCTCTTTGTCCTTGATCATTTTCAGGACGGAATTTGCGTCTTTTTTCTCGGCCATGGCTCTTCCCTTCGCTGGTTGCTGATCCTTCAGATGGCGTCTGCGCCGGTCTCACCGGTCCGAATCCTGATGACGTCCGCAATGTCGGAAACGAATATCTTGCCGTCACCGATGCGTCCGGTCCGCGCGGATTTCTGGATGGCCTCGATGGCGGCCTCCAACCGCTCGTCCGGAAGCACGACTTCGATTTTCACCTTGGGCAGGAAGTCAACGACATATTCCGCGCCGCGATAGAGTTCGGTGTGGCCTTTCTGCCGGCCGAAACCCTTCGCTTCCGTGACGGTAATGCCCTGGATGCCCACTTCCTGCAGGGCTTCCTTCACCTCGTCCAGCTTGAACGGCTTGATGATCGCTTCAATTTTTTTCATGCGGCAACTCCTGCGGCCGCTTGTGCCCGGCTGCTTGGGTAGCGCGCTTAGCAGGGCCCGTGCCAGCGCGCCGGGCGATATCCACAGGGCTTTTCCGCGGATTCAATCGGACCTGATGTCCGCTATCACCCGCCGATGCCCAAAACTTGGGCGCGGCGCACAGGCCTTGAGCGGCGGTTGTCAGAGCCCGGCGTCATTTGCCATCTTCGCGCCCATGCCCAAGCACCAGTTTAACCCCGTTTTCGCGAAGCTCCCTACCACCATCTTTACGGTGATGAGCGCGCTTGCGGTCGAGCACAAGGCCGTGAACCTGGGGCAGGGCTTTCCGGATGAAGACGGACCTGAATCCATCCGCGAGGCGGCGTCGCGCGCCCTGATCGAGGGCCCGAACCAGTATCCGCCCATGCGCGGACGGATGGAATTGCGCCGCGCCATCGCCGCGCACGCCCGGCGCTTCTATGGCCTGAATTTCAACCCCGATACCGACATCCTTGTGACATCGGGCGGCACCGAAGCGCTTGCGGCTTCCATCCTGGGCCTGGCGGGGCAGGGCGGCGAGGTTGTGCTCATTGAGCCGGCCTACGATTCCTACCGCCCCATTGCGGAAGCCGCCGGCGCAATCGTGAAGTCTGTGGCGCTGACGCCGCCGGATTGGCGGCTGAATGCCGATGCGTTGGCAAGAGTGATTACGCCCCACACGCGGGTGGTGATGTTGAACAGCCCGCTCAATCCCATTGGCCGGGCCTTCACGCGGGATGAGCTGGAAGACTTTGCGCGCGTGATCGCAAAGTCAAATGCCTGCGTGATATGTGACGAGGTGTATGAGCACCTCATCTTTGACGGCCGCGAGCACATTCCCCTCATCACGCTGCCCGGCATGCGCGAGCGCGTGGTTAAAATCGGATCGGCGGGAAAGATGTTCTCGCTCACCGGCTGGAAGGTCGGCTGGGTGACGGGCGCCGCACGCCTGGTCGAGGTGATCGCCAAGGCGCATCAGTTTCTGACCTTCACAACGCCGCCGGGCTTGCAGCTGGGCATTGCTTATGCGCTGGAAAACGAGATGGATTTTACGTTAGGGCTTACCAGGACGCTGCAATCGCATCGCGATCTGCTGGCGGAGGCATTGCCGGGTCTCGGCTTCGACGTGCTTCCCTGCGAGGGCAGCTACTTCCTCACCGCCGGAATCCGCAAGCTCACCAACGAGCCTGATGTCGCGTTTTGCGAGCGGCTCGCGAAGCAGGCGGGCGTGGCGCTCATTCCGCTGAGCGTGTTCTTTTCCGGTGGCAAGCCCGATCATCTGGTCCGGTTTGCCTTCTGCAAGAAACGCAGTGTTATTGAAGATGCAATTGCACGGCTCGAAAAGTATTTCGGCAAATGATCGATCCGCGCACACCCATTCTTGTCGGCGGCGGGCAGTTCACGCAGCGCACCGTGCGTGAAGCGCGCATCAGGGAAAGTCTCACACCGATTGGTCTTCTGGAACGCGCCGCCTGGCATGCGGCGGATGACTCCGGGGCCGGCGACAAGATTCTGCGGGAAGTGGATACGGTCGCCGTGGTGCAATTCACGGCCGATGCGCCGGGAGAGCAGGGCCGCCTGCCGCGGCGGCTTTACCGCAATCCGCCGCTGTCGCTGGCACATCGGATCGGCGCCAAGCCGCGGCGCATGTTCTATACGGCAACCGGCGGCAACACGCCGCAATGGCTGGTGAACCGGACAGCGGAAGAAATCGCCAGCGGCCAATGCGACGCGGCCCTTCTGGTTGGCGCCGAATACATTGCCACCATGATCGCCGCACTGAAGCAGGGCATAGACCTGGGCTGGGGCAAGGGCGAAGATGGCGATCCCGGCAGCGATCCTGAAATCATCGGCGACACGCGCCCCGGCACCAACGCCTATGAAGATGCCTATGGCCTGCGCTTTCCGGTGAATACCTATCCGCTGTTCGAGAACGCTATCCGGGGAAGGAAGGGCCGCGATGCCCAATCGCACCTGGCCTGGCTGGGCGAGTTCTTTTCGCCTTTCACGAAAGTGGCGGCGGACAATCCGTTTGCGTGGTTCGAAATCTACCGGCCCCCGCACGTGATTTCGACGCCCACGCCGCAGAACCGCATGGTGGGCTTCCCCTACACCAAATATCTGAATGCCGTGATCGAAGTGGACATGGCGGCAGCGGTGCTGATGACAAGCGTGACCAAGGCGCGCGAGCTCGGCATCAAGGAAAAGCACTGGATATTCCTGCACGGCTGCGCGGACGCAAACGATATCTGGAATGTCACCGAGCGTGTCGATTTTCATTCCTCGCCCGCCATCCGTGCGGTCGGCAAGCGAGCGCTTGCCATGGCAAATATCGCGCCCAAAGATCTTTCATTCATCGACCTTTATTCCTGCTTCCCGTCGGCGGTGCAGATTGCCTGCGCGGAGCTTGGCATCGCGGAGAACGATCCGCGCGGTCTGACCGTCACCGGCGGCTTGCCCTATTTCGGCGGGCCGGGAAACAATTACACCATGCACGCCATCGTGCACGTGATGCAGAAGCTTCGGCAAAATCGCGAGTCTTATGGCCTGTGCACCGCCAACGGATGGTATGTGACAAAGCATTCGGCCGGCATCTATTCGGCAAGGCCGGTTGAGGGAAAATGGCAACGCGAAGATCCCGCTGTCGCGCAGCGCGAGCTCGACGCCATGCCGCGGACACCGGTGATCGAAAATCCCGCGGGCCGCGCCGCCATTGAGACCTATACGGTTGTGACCGACCGCAAGGGCAAACGTTTCGGCATCATCGTGGGCCGCGACGAACAGAACCGGCGCTTCCTTGCCCGGCCGCCGGAGGATGACGCCACGCTCGACCGCATGATGCGCGAGGAAATGCTCAGCCGCGCGGGCACGGTTTCGGGCGAAGGCGGCTTGAACATCTTCCGTTTCGCTTGACGGAACAACGCCCGCGTGGCCGGCCGGCCGCACCGCGATGTCCCCGTTTTTAAGACTCGGTCGGACGTGGTAGGCAGACCGGCTCGGGTCCAGATGCGGAAAAGTCGCGCATGACCGCATGCGCTTTCTGCACGGTTGGAAATTGGTCCGTATGACAAAGCTTTATCTTGTTCGCCACGGCCGCGCGGCCGCGGGCTTCGGCGAACAGGCCGATCCGGGGCTGGATGCAACGGGCCAGGCCCAGGCACAAGCCGTCGGCGAACGACTTTCGCGGCAGGCGCAAGGCCTGATCCTCTCAAGCCCCTTGAAGCGCGCGCGTGAAACCGCCGCGCCATTGGCCGCTCTGTGGAATCGTGCGCCGGTGATCGAACAAGCCGTTGGCGAAATTCCTTCCGGTGGCAAATCGTTGGCGGAACGTGCCGCGTGGCTGCGCGGGTTCATGGCCGGCAGCTGGCGGGATGCGCCGTTCGGCCTGGCGCAATGGCGCGAAGGCGTGATCGCGGCGCTGATCGCGCAAAAGGAAGATGCGGTGATCTTCTCGCACTATGTTGCCATCAATGTTGCGGCGGGCGCGGCGCTCGGGGAAGATCGCGTGGTGGTGTTCTCACCGGACAACTGCTCGGTCACCATATTTGAAACCGAGGGCACGTTGCTGAAGCTGATCGAAATGGGTGCGCAAGCCCCTCTGACGAAAGTGAATTGAATGCCGTTACCAGACAAAGACCCTCACGAGATGAACGCTGCCGAGTTGTCCCGCGCCTATCACGACGGCGATCTGTCGCCCGTTGAGGTGACGCAGAGCCTGCTCGCGCGCATTGAAGCGCTGGATTCGGAGGTCAACGCGTTCTGTCATCTGGCGCCGAATGTTTCGCTGCATCAGGCCGAGGAGTCTGAAAGGCGCTGGGCCGAGGGCAATCCGCTATCGCCGCTCGATGGTGTGCCGGTCGCGATCAAGGACCTTCTGCTCACTGACGGGTGGCCCACACTGCGCGGCTCGCGGCTCACCGATCCGGACGGTCCGTGGAATGTGGACGCGCCGTCCGTGGCGCGCTTGCGCGAAGCAGGGGCCGTTTTTATCGGAAAGACCACGACGCCGGAATATGGCTGGAAAGGCGTGACCGACAGCCCGCTCCACGGTGTTACGCGCAATCCGTGGAACAGGAAGAAGACGCCCGGCGGTTCCTCCGGCGGCTCGGCGGCGGCGCTGGCGGCGCGCTTTTGCCCGCTTGCCCTCGGATCCGACGGCGGCGGTTCCATCCGGATTCCGGCAAGCTTCTGCGGCGTTTTCGGTCTGAAGCCGAGTTTTGGACGTGTGCCGGCCTATCCCCTTTCGCCCTTCGGCACCGTCGCTCATGTCGGCCCCATGAGCCGCGACGTGCGGGGCAGCGCCATGCTGATGAACATCATCGCAAAGCCCGACGCACGTGACTGGTATTCCCTGCCTTACGAGCCCACCGATTACGCCGCCGATCTTGAGGCGCCGCTGCGCGGCAAGCGCATCGCGTTTTCTCCGCGGCTCGGTTACGCGGCGAAGGTGGATGAAGACGTGGAGGCGCTGGTCGCGGCCGCCGTGAAGCGCCTGGAGCAGCTGGGCGCACATGTGGAGCAGGTCGATCCGCCGCAGGCCGACGCTTTTGCGATTTTCCGAACGATCTGGTGGAGCGGCGCCGCCTACATGCTCGGGGCGCTTCCCGATGAGAAGAAGGCGCTGCTCGATCCGGGCCTTCTGCGCATGGCGGAGGAGGGCAAGGAGATCGGCATGCGGGAGTTCCACGACGCAGTCCTGGCGCGCGCCAACTATGGCAGCGCGATGCGGGTCTTCATGCAAAAATACGACTTCCTCGTTACGCCCGCGCTTGCCACAACGGCCTTCGATATCGGCCTGGCCGCGCCGATGGCGGAAGACGGACGTGCCTGGATCAGTTGGTCTCCTTTCAGCTTTCCGTTCAATCTCACTCAGCAACCGGCGGCCAGCGTGCCGTGCGGGTTTGGCGCAAACGGGCTTCCCGTGGGGCTGCAGATCGTCGGCCGCTGGTTTGCCGATGCCGACGTGCTGAACGCCTGCGCGGCGTATGAGCGGGCCGACCCTCACCATGAAGCGACCCCGCCGGGGTTCTAAAAATCGTTGTTTTGCAGCGCGTCGGCGGCGGAGATTTGGTTTATTCTCTCATCCGGGCCGCCGATGCCTGAGGGCGCATGACAGACGAAATTCTTACAGTCGCCGAAGCCTATGCTGCCGACAAATTCGCCGAGAGCGCCGGCGTGCGGTCGCTCGCGCTGATGGAAAATGCGGGCCGGTCGGTAGCCGATGAAATTGCGCGCCGGATGGAGGCTTGCCGGGCCGTCGTCCTCTGCGGGCCGGGCAACAACGGCGGCGACGGCTATGTGGTCGCCCGCAATCTGCAGGAACGCGGCTTCGATGTCCTGACGGCGTCGCTTGCCCCGCGGGAGGCGCTCACCGGCGACGCGGCGGAAATGGCGGCCAGATGGACCGGCGAAACCACGCTCCTGACGATGCGCGCCATCGAAGGCGCCGACATCGTCGTGGACGCGCTGTTTGGCGCGGGGCTTTCCCGGCCGCTGGAAGGCATGGCAAAGGATGTGGCGCTGACGCTCAACGGCTCCGAAATGCCGGTTGTTGCGGTTGACGTCCCCAGCGGATTGCATGGCGATCTCGGCCGCTCTCCTGCGGAAGACGGCGTGTGCCTGGGCGCGGATCTGACAGTGACCTTTTTCCGCAAGAAGCCGGCCCATGTGCTCATGCCCGGGCGTCTTTCCTGCGGAGAAGTTGTGGTTGCCGACATCGGCATTCCCGATGCAGCGGCCGCCCGCGCAACGCTGTTCGAAAACACGCCGTCCCTATGGGGCCGGCACTTCCCCTGGCCGCAGCCGGAATCCCACAAATATGCGCGGGGGCATTGCATCGCCGTCAGCGGCCCGGCTCATGCCACCGGCGCGGCAAGATTGGCTGCGCGCGGCGCGCTGCGCGTCGGCGCCGGCCTTGTCAGCGTCGCCAGTCCGCTCGAAGCGGTGTCGGTGAACGCGGCGCAGCTTACCGCCGTCATGGTCAAACCTTTTGCAGGGGCGAGCGGGCTTACTGGTCTTCTGAAAGACAGGCGCTTCAATGCCGTCGCAATCGGCCCGGGTTGCGGCGTCGGCAAGGCGACGCAGGAGCTGGTCGGTGCCGTCCTTGCGAGCGGCACTGCGGTGGTCCTGGACGCGGATGCGCTCACATCATTCGAGCTGACGCCGGCCACGCTGTTCGCACAGTTGCGCGAACCTTGCGTGCTGACGCCCCATGCCGGGGAGTTCGAACGGATATTTCCCGGCTTGCTGGGAAAATCGCCAAACAGGATCGAAGCGGCGCGCGTGGCGGCAAAGACAGCCAAATGCACCGTGCTGCTCAAGGGTCCCGACACGGTCATAGCGGGCGCAGACGGGCGCGCTGCAGTGAACACCAACGCGCCGCCGTGGCTCGCGACTGCTGGTGCAGGCGACGTGCTTTCCGGCATGACGGCAGGTCTTCTGGCACAGGGCATGCAATCGTTCGAGGCGGCCTGCGCGGCTGCATGGCTGCATGGCGAAGCGGCGAACGTGCATGGCCTTGGTTTGATTGCCGAAGATCTGCCGGAAGCCCTTCCGGCCGCTCTTCGCAACCTGAAGGAGCGATTAGAGGATGAGCGAAGTGCTCATTCGTCGGGCAGCTGAGCAGGACCTTCGAGCGCTGCTCGACATCTACAATTACTATGTGTGCACCGCGCACTATACATTCGATGTGGAGCCCCGGACGCTGGCGCAGCGCGGCGAATGGCTGCGGAAGTTCGGCGCGCGGGGGCGCCATCAGTGCTTTGTGGCGGAGCGCGAAGGACGGACAATCGGATGGTCATGTTCGGTGGCGTTCAAGGACCGCGCAGCCTATGACACGTCGGTCGAGACAAGCGTCTATCTTGCGCCCGGGGAGCAGGGAAAGGGAATCGGCCGCAGGCTCTATGGCGCGCTGTTCGAGGCGCTTGCGCGCGAAGACGTTCATCGCGCCTTCGGCGGCATCGCACAGCCCAACGAGGCCTCGGTCGCGTTGCATGTCCGGATGGGTTTCCGTCACGTCGGCACCTATCACGAGGTCGGCCGCAAATTCGGCAAATACTGGGATGTGGCCTGGTATGAGCGGGCGATGTCCTGATTATCGCCAGGGCGCCAGGATCATGCCCACAAGAGTCTGGTAACGCGGTCCGTCAAATCCGTTCAGTCCGACGCCTTGGGGGACGGCCCGCCGGAAACTCAGGAACATACGGTCCCAGATCGAGATGAACGTAGCGTAATTGCTGTTTGTCTCCTTTTCCTCGCGCGAATGGTGCACCAGGTGCATTCCGGGCGTCGTGATCAATAGCGCAAGGGCGCGGTCAATCGCCGGCGGCAGGCGAATATTGGCATGCTGGAAAATCAGGATCGGCAATTGCAGGACCGGCATCAGCAACAGGGACAACGATGGAACGCCGAGGACGATGACGGCCACCCCAAATATCGCGCCCCGGATCAGAAATTCGATCGGGTGGCTGCGGAAGGTCGTGGTTACGTCCATCGCCGGATCGGAGTGATGCAGACGATGAAGCCGCCACAGAACCGGGATATGATGGCTGAGGCG
>JAJPIX010000048.1 GCA_021324545.1 Alphaproteobacteria bacterium | reverse complement strand
TGCGGGATGTGATCTCCTCATTCACGCGGGGTCCGTCCTTGGCGGGTGCCGGGGCGGACGACGAAGGCCTTCTGACGACTATGACAACTCTCCCTTCAAAAGCTCACGCAAGATTCCGTTCCGCGAAGTTTCCTGCCGGCCACCTCGCGTATGTTGCTGGTTCAATGGCGTGGCAGGTCTCCTTCGGACGAAAGCGCGGGAGCGCGGTTGCAACCGGCGTTCTGCGCCAGCCGGCCGTTTGGCCGGCTTCGGCAAAGAGAATAGGTGAGGCGGGACGATTCGCAAGGCCTAATCGGCAACATCGCGGCGGGATTCCGCTTCTTTTTTGATGCGTTCGACGAATTTTTCCAGCGGCATCGGGCCGAGATCCTTGCCCGACCGCAGGCGTACGGCGACCGTGCCTTCCTGGGCCTCGCGCTCGCCCACGACCAGCATATAGGGAATCTTCCTGAGTTGGGCGTCGCGGATTTTTTTCTGCATGCGCTCGGCGGTCTCATCGATGTCCACGCGCAGGCCGGCAGTGCCGTTCATCACGGGCACGCCGAACAATGTCTCGCGCACCTTCTGCGCATAGGCATTGGCCTTCTCGCTGATCGGGATGATCCGGGCCTGAACCGGCGCAAGCCAGACTGGGAACGCGCCCGCGTAGTGTTCGATCAGGAACGCGGTGAAGCGTTCATGCGTGCCCAGCGGCGCGCGATGGATGACATAGACCGGGTGTTCGGCCCCGTCTTCGCCGATATAAGTAAGGTTGAAGGTCTGGGTGGCCAGGAAATCGAGCTGATTCGTGGAGATGGTGTATTCGGTGCCGATCGCCGACCTGATCATGAAGTCGATCTTGGGCCCGTAGAACGCCGCCTCGCCCTTGGCCTCGACATATTTGTAGCCGGACTCCTGCATCGCCTGCCGGATGATGTCGAGCGCCGCCATCCATTTGTCGGGCTCGTCCACATACTTGTCGAGCTTGGTCATGTCGGGCAGCGACAGGCGCATGTAATATTCCTTGATGCCCATCAGCTCGTAATAGCGCGCATGCAGGTGCATCACCCGGATGAATTCGTCCTTCGCCTGGTCGAAGCGGCAATAGATGTGCGCGTCGTTCATGCAGAAGCCGCGCACGCGCATGAGGCCCGACAGGCCGCCTGACGCTTCGTAGCGGTAATCCTGCGCGTATTCGGCGATGCGGACGGGCATTTCGCGATAGGAATGGCGCGTGGCGCCATAGATCAGGTGGTGGTGCGGGCAGTTCATCGGCCGCAGGTAATAATTTTCGCCGTCGATATCGAGCGGCGAGTACATTCCTTCGTTGTAGTAGGGCAGGTGGCGCGAGCGGTAATAGAGCGCTTCCTTGGCGATGTGCGGGGTCGCGACGCGCCGGTAACCTTCCTTGCGCTCTTCCTGCAGCGCGAGAAACTCAAGCTCCTGCCTGATCACCATGCCGTTGGGCATCCACAAGGGAAGGCCCGCGCCCACATCCGGCGAGAAGGTGAAAAGCTCAAGCTCCTTGCCCAGCTTTCTGTGATCGCGTTTTTCCTGCTCTTCCAGCTTCAGGAGATAGGCATCCAGTTCCTTCTGGTCGCGCCAGGCGGTGCCGTAGATGCGCTGGAGCTGCGCGTTCTTCGCATTGCCGCGCCAGTAGGCGCCGGCTATCTTGGTCAGCCTGAAGGCATCGCCGATCTTGCCCGTGGAGGCAAAGTGCGGCCCGCGGCACAGGTCATGCCAGTCGCCATGCCAGTAAACGGAGATCTCCTCGTTCGCCGGCAGGTCGCGGATGAGCTGGGCCTTGTACTGCTCGCCGATGCTTTCGAAATGGGCGATCGCCTTGTCCCGCGGCCACACTTCGCGGCGGGTGGGCAGGTCGCGCTTCACGATTTCGTGCATTTTGGCTTCGATCTTCGGCAGGTCTTCCGGCGTGAACGGTTCCTCGCGCGCGAAATCGTAATAGAAGCCGTCCTCGATCGCCGGCCCGATGGTGACCTGCGTGCCGGGAAACAGCTCCTGCACCGCCATCGCCAGAATGTGCGCCGTGTCGTGCCGGATCAGCTCCAGCGCCTCGGGATCCTTGCGGGTGATGATGCGAAGCCTTGCATCGCCTTCCAGCGGGCGAAACAGGTCCCATTCCTTGCCGTCCACTTCGGCCGCGAGGGCCGCCTTCGCTAGCCCCGGGCCGATCGCGGCCGCCACCTCGCCTGGGGTTGTTCCGCGCGCAAAGGTCATCGCCTTGCCGTCGGGCAGGGTAACCTGGATTTGCGGCACCTGGGCTGGCGCTGACACCTGGAGTCTCCCGATTTCAGGGGCGCGGACCTTCAGCGACGCGCCCGGCCGAAGTCAAGTTAGAGGCGCTGCCCCCGCGCCTCAAGGCGACGAATTGGATTGGCCGGAAACCGGCGGCCCGGCCCCCTGGCCCCGGCCGGGCGGGCCAATTGAGGCCGCCCCCGACTTGCGCGACAATGCCCCGTGCGAGGGGCGCACGTCATGGAGGTTTCGATGAAAGCGCATGCATGCGCGTTCGCCATCCTGTTGCTGGGCACTGCGGCAGCCCAGGCGGCGGACAACGCGATGTCGGAAGGAAGCGTACCGGTCTGCCTTCGCGTCAATGAGATCAAGAGCACCAATTCCCCCGATCCGCACACCATCCTGTTCCACATGATCAACGGAAAGACCTGGAAGAACACGCTGGTCAACGAATGCAACGGGCTGCAGTTCAACGGATTCAGCTATATGGCGGCCAACGACGAAGTCTGCGCCAACATGCAGTCCATCCGCGTGAACCAGAGCGGAAATATCTGCATGCTGGGCGCATTCACGCCGTATACGCCGCCGGCGAGCCCGGCGCAGTAGCGCTTGCGCGCCGATTGAGCCGCCGGGCGTTTTGCGCGATACTTCGCCCGTGAGGGGCGTATTTGAGAACTGGAGTACAGTCATGAAAATCATGACCACAGGGGTGGTTTTCGCGGCCCTCACCGCCGCCACAGCCGCTCTCGCCCAGCCGGCAACTTCGCCGTTCGTGTCCGGCGCAAACGGCAACAGCTGCATCTGGGCCTATCAGGTCGATCACACCACCGTTGCGCCGGATACCAAGTCGATCGTTTTTCATCTCCGCAGCGGCCAGGACATCGTGAACACATTGCCTGCGGCGTGCAACGGACTGGCGTTGCACGGCTTCTCCTATGTATCGCGAAGCGATTCGGTCTGCGCGGGCCAGGGCATCCGCGTGATTGAAACCGGACAGGTCTGCATGCTCGGCAAATTTTCGCCGCCCGTGCAGTCCCATTCCGGCGCACCCATGCACACCTGATCGTTTTCCCTTTCCGGTTGCGACAAGGGCCGGCCGCCGCCGGCCCTTTTTGCTTGACCGCCCCGGAGCGGGATGATCTCTAGCGCGCCGTCGAAGGTTGCGCGGCTTCTCACGCGGGCGGGGCGTCCATGGAACTTGAACTGAAGCTCGAAAGCGAGCTTTCCGCCTTTGTGGCCGTCACGGTGGTCGCCATTTCCGTCTTCATGGCTGTGGCCAAGCTGAAAGACGACAACGTCGTCCAGCAGATGCAGTATGCGCAGGTGGCCGCGGTGGACAGCTGGAACGAATACCAGGCCGAAAAAATCAAGATGCATCTGGACGAGAACGATGCGGCGGCGCTGGCGCTCGGCTCCGCCGCGGGGAACGGCAATGCCGCCGCGGTTGCGGCCGAGCGCAGGCGGCTGGCCGGCAAGATCGCCCATTACCAGCAGGAATCGGATGCGCTGCAAAAGAAGGCGCGCGGAGACGATGCGCTTTATATCAGGCTGAATTTCCGGCACGACCAGTTCGACATGGCCGACGCGCTGTGTTCGATCGCGATCGCGCTTGCGGCCGTGGCGTCACTGGCCAATCACCGCGCTCTGCTGTTCGCAAGCTGGGGCGCGGGCGCCTGCGGGGTGTTCATGGGCGTCGCCGCCATGGCGGGATGGAGCATCCATCCCGAATGGCTGGCGTCGCTTCTGTCCTGACGCGCGGTCAGTGGCCGCTGTCGTCGATCTTGCGGCTGGTTTCGAACAGGAACCAGTTGCGCTTCTCGGTTTCGTCGATGAACACTTCCAGGATGCTGGCGGTGGCCACGTCGTTGTGCTTTTCGCACAGTTCGTGCGCCTCGCGCATGTTGGTCATCAGCCGCTTGTTGTCGTCCATCAGCTCGCGCAGCATGTCGCCCGGCTCGACGAAAGTTTCGTCGTTGTCCTCGACGCGCGTCAGCGACGCGATCTCGCCGACCGAATGAAGCGTGCGCCCGCCGATGCGGCGCACGCGTTCGGCGAAGGTGTCGGTCATGGCGAAAATCTGGTCGGCCTGTTCGTCGAACAGCAGGTGATAGTCGCGGAAATGCGGCCCCGACACGTGCCAGTGAAAATTCTTTGTTTTCACATAAAGCGCGAAGGCATCGGCGAGCAGCTTGTTGAGCGCGTCGCTGAGCGCGGGGATCGCGTTGTGCGAAAGATCGGTGGGGGTATCGAGCCGGCTTGCGGCCCTGTTGTTGCGCTGGGGCAGTCTTGAAACCTTCGCCATTGTGCACCTCCGTGGCCGGCCGGGGGGCCGTTTTAGAGACATTCTAAAGTAGAAATATAGAGGAGGGCCGGCTTCGATTCCAGCCCCGGGCGGAAACGCGCCAGAAACGAAAAAGGAGCCGGCGGATGGCCGGCCCCTTTTTCCTTGCGCGCCCGGGCGTTACTTGTTGCCCAGAACGCTGATTGTCACAGACCGCTGGCCCAGCGCATAGCAGCGCAACACGACGTTGACGACATTGCGCTGATTGCCCGGAAGGTCGATGCGGTAGGTCTGGCCTTCCATCAGCGGCCGCCCGCCATTGACCGGAATCTTGGCAAGGCTGCCGTTGCCGAAGCGGATGTTGGCGTTGCTGCAGATGGCGCTGCCGTCAAGCGGGCGGAAGGCAAGCTGGGTGACGCTGCGGCCGGCAAACCCGCCGAACGCGTTATCCTTCGGATAGCGCGGCGTGAACGTCATGGTGCCGAGCCGGACCCAATAGCTGGTCGCGTTGTCCCAGGCCCGGTTCCAGTCGGTGAAAAAGCGCGACCAATAGCTCCAGCGCGGGCCGTTGCGCCAGGCGTTCTGATACTGGCCGATATCGGCCTGGACCTCGATCCGGCCGCCGCTGCGCTGGAACGCGTGGCACATGAAATCCAGCCGCGCGACGTTGCGGGCGTTGCCCGGAAGATCGACATTTTGCGCCATCCCCTGGCGCAGCCGGCCGCTGAACAGATCCTGCGTGGCGCCGTTTCCGAAGGTGGCGCGGATATACCGGCATTGCACATCGCCGCCGCGCGCGGTGAACCTGAGGCTTTCCACCGGGCCGCCGAAATCGGGCGAAACGCGGTCGCGATCCAGGTTGTAGTCCACGCTGATCGTGCCGATGCTTTCCCACGGCGCGGCCAGCGCGGGAACGGCGGCTGTGGCCGACAGAATGGCGGCCAGTGCGAAAATGCGCGATGCAGTCATTGGAATATCTCCTCTTGAACGGAACAGAATTCGACCCTCGCTTTTGAACCTTGCATAAGGGATATGGTTCCTCCTGCATGCGGCAGGAAGAGGGCCAAGGCAAGCATTATGGCGTTGCGGCCGTCACGCTTGTGTGACGTGAACAGCCGCTGAACGGGCCGTGCAGCGGCCGTTCATCGGCGCAACGCGCCGGGGCGGTCAGGCGTGGCCGGCAACCAGATCGCCGTATTCGGCATGCTTGCGGATATAGGCGGCGATGAAGGGGCAAAGCGGCACGACCTTCAGCCCCGACGCGCGCACAAGATCGAGCGCGCCTTTGGCGAGCGCGCTGCCCACGCCCTTGCCGGCCAGTTCTTTCGGCACCTCGGTGTGCACAAGGGTGATGACGCCATCGCCAGGCCGGTAGGTGACAAAGGCGGTGTGGCCATCAACCTCCAGCTCGAAGCGGTGGCGCGCGGTGTTGTCGCGAACGGCGGCGGGATCGGCCATGCGCCAAGCCTGACGCGCGCGGAGCGCATGTCAAGCGGCAGGGGCGGTGGCGCAGCGCCCCCAACGCTGCTAACTGTCGCCCAAATTCTGCGCCAGTTCGCGGCCAGAAGGGGCGCGGATTTTCCCGGGCGAGGCAAGCGTGATCGTTGTCGAGTTTGTCATTTTCGTCGTGTCGTCGGGGCTGTTCTGCAGCGCGAATTTCCGCCACCGGCTGTGGGCCGTGCTGATCGCGGGCGGCATTGCCACCGGCTCGTCGCTGCTGTTCTTCTGGGACCTCTACGAAAAGCTGGAGGCGCCGGCGACGGCGCAGGTGAAGGTGGTCAAGCAGGTGGTGCGCGTGCCCGTGCGCATCTCGCAGCCGCCCGTGCTGTCGAAGCCGCAGAATTGCCGCGACCATTATCCCTTCTTCTCGCGCATCCTGGGCGATGAGGGCACCACCGAGCTTGCCTTTACGGTTGCAGCCGACGGCACGGTGAACGGCGTGAAGGTGACGAAGACAAGCGGCTCCGGCCGGCTGGACGACGCGGCGGTGGATTGCGTGCAGAAGTGGCACTACCGCCCGGCGATCAAGGACGGCCAGCTCGTGGACGCGCCGGTGAGCGTGAAGGTGGTGTGGAATCTGGAGGAGGGGGATTCCGCGCCGGCCAAGAAACCGGATGCGGAGAAGAAGACGGAGGACTTTCAGCCGGAGGGGGGATAGGGCGGCCACATTGAACATCGAAGGTCGGAGTCGTACGGAGGAAAAGAGCGGCAGGTCCTTTTCCTTTTCGCGAAGACGCTCAGTGTGAGCGGCAGGAGATTGTACCACTGGCCATCAAAGACGGTTAGCCGTGGACGCGCCGGTGACCGTGAGGGTGGTGTGGAATGGTGGCGAAATATCTGATTTGTGGGTCTGATTAGCAAGGTAAGGAACGGCGTGTCGATCGCGCAGCATGCCTTCGTTACTTGAGCTGAGCAAGATAAATAAGCTCTTGCACTACGGTTCGCAAGTCGCGAAGTAGGGGTTGAATGTCACCGCGTTGAGCAATGAACCGCCTGCTGTGTGCGGATTTGTCACCGATCTCTTTTAACTTAGGGAGCGCTTGCTTGGTATTTCGGCTCAAGTTCCAACTTGTCTCAGCGAGGGTTTTGTCGATCAGGTCTTTCAGGTAGAAAAAGTCTCCATTTGCGTTTTTGATTTTGTGTTCAATTTTGTGATGCTCAAAAGTTTCTATTATCAGTGTTTCGACCAACCGTCGAAGCATTACGGCGCAGGCATCGTACCAGCCGTTCTCGTATGCTCCGTTCGCTTGATTCGATATTTTTTCGATGTAGCCACGTGTTCCCCGTACGAGCGACATCAGAATTACTGGCTGCGATTTTGCGATTAGCCCCTCCTCCGGGGGCCCAAATTCTGTGAGAAGTTCTGCATGTATCGCTTTTGCTGTTGCGATTGCATTCCGCATTGACGACATCACTTATAGTCCTTACGCCCGTAAAGATGCTTCGCCATGCTTTCGAATATTTTGTCGATTTGCTGGCCAGTGGATTCAGGCGAGATATGAATCTGGATATCAATATGAACGGCCGGCCCTGCTTGCATCGATGCCGGTGGGAGACCAGGGGCGGCCGGAGCTGCCGGAGTGTGTAGCGGGCCAGGTTGTGTCAAGGAATCCGCCGATCCAGGCGTATTTGAAAAATCTGCTTCATCAACGAGAGCTTTGAATGTTGCCACGGTTTTGCTGATGACCTGAGCGCCTGCGGAAGAGCTTGTGCTAAAAACATGCTGGAGGTCGCCATTCGGACGCTTATTCGCGTCTGGGTATACCGCAAAGAGTTCGGAGTATCCCTTTCTGATTGCCTCACCCAGAACTACCCGATGCCTAGCACCTCTGTAGGCGGTCCAAGTAGAAGTCGGAATCCCGCTGGCGTCGGTAAAGCCGATAAACTTCAAGACACCCGCTAAAGTCGCATCGTTGCTTGACGTGAAGCCAATAGTTTTTAGCCACGCCACAGTCACTTTGGGGGGGACACCGACTGTTCGAATTTTTTCCAGTAATGTCTTAATTTTTCCGGTGACTGTCGTATATGCATATTCAGTCATTTTATCCTCACGCAGCTGAGTCGTTGAAGGAAAGTTTATTTGCTGACAGCTCAAATAAATCCCGAAGTATTTGTAGAGCCAAATAGGGCCTAAAGTTTTCCACAGAGAAAAGCCCCGGCATTGCTCCCGGGTCTATGCGTTTTTGGTCTGACGTCGTCCGACCAGCTATCTTCGCAACCGGCGGAGGGTCATCATCACCATGTGAATCGCTGCACACGAGATGAGCACTGCACCGAATCCGAAGACCACACAGCCGAGCATGTCGCCCTCGCCGTTCTTCGGCCGAGGCCGAACGCCTGTCCGCCAGCAACAGCACGATGAACGCCACCACGAGCGGAATTGCTTCAAAAGCAAAAAGGCCCGGGATTGCTCCCGGGCCTTTCGCATTTTCAATCGGTAGCAATGGCAAACACGGATCAGAAATCCATATCGCCCATGCCGCCGCCGCCGGGCATGGCGGGGGCTGCGTCCTTCTTCGGACGGTCGGCCACCATGGCCTCCGTCGTGATCAGAAGGGCCGCAACGGATGCTGCGTCCTGCAGCGCGGTGCGCACCACTTTCGTGGGGTCCACGATGCCGGCTTCCACCAGGTCCACATACTTCTCGGTCTGCGCGTCGAAGCCATAGGTGTTGGACTTCTGCTCCATCAGCTTGCCCACCACGATCGAAGCCTCAACGCCCGAGTTCTCCACAATCTGGCGCAGCGGCGCCTGAATCGCCTTGCGCACGATCGCGATGCCCTGGTTCTGGTCTTCGTTGTCGCCGGCAAGCCCGCTGAGCGCCTTGGTGGCATAGAGAAGCGCCGCGCCGCCGCCGGGAAGGATGCCTTCCTCCACCGCCGCCTTCGTGGCGTTGAGCGCGTCGTCCACGCGATCCTTCTTCTCCTTCACTTCCACTTCGGTTGCGCCGCCCACGCGGATCACGGCCACGCCGCCCGCCAGCTTCGCCAGGCGTTCCTGCAGCTTTTCCTTGTCGTAGTCCGAGGTGGTTTCCTCGATCTGCGCCTTGATCTGCGCCACGCGCGCCTGGATGTCGCTCTTCTTGCCGGCGCCATCGATGATGGTGGTGTTGTCCTTGTCGATGCGCACCTTCTTGGCCGTGCCCAGCATGTT
>JAJPIX010000033.1 GCA_021324545.1 Alphaproteobacteria bacterium | reverse complement strand
GACGACCACGTCGATAGGCCAGGCGTGTAAGTGCAGCAATGTACTGAGCTTACTGGTCCTAATCGCTCGATCGTAACGTTTGATCGTTCATGCTTTCGTTCCATGTCTGGAAACAAGGCCAGGCAACAACATCCCGTTCACACTGGTGTCTTGTCTCTTTGAGTGTCCTTCGTCGGACTGGTGGTCTTAGCGGAGGAATTCCACCCGATCCCATTCCGAACTCGGCCGTTAAAGCCTCCTGCGCCCATGGTACTGCGGCTCAAGCCGCGGGAGAGTCGGTCGCTGCCAGTCCTACCAAGGACACTCAGATAACCCCGCTTCACAACGCAAAATGCAAAGCCCCGCGCGCCTTAACCGGCCGCGGGGCTTTCGTTTGCGCCGGAACACATCCGGGCCTAGGAAGCCGCCATGATGTCCTCGCCGGTTCGCTGGGCCCTTGCATTTGCGGCTTGTGCCGCGCTCGTTGCGCTTTCGGTTCTCTACGTTGACAGGCCGGTCGCGCTTTTTTTCCGCGGGTTGGATCTGCCGGAACATATGCTCGGCCGCGCCCTGGCCGCACTCCTTCTGCTCCTGCCGTTAAGCGCTGCAGCCGTGGGCGCAAGCGCCGTTGCCGCGTGGCGCGGCGCAGCGTGTCCCGCATGGCTGCAAACGCTGTCGCTTGCCGGCACAAGCTGCCTTTGCGCCTATGCGGTAAACGATCTTGTGCTCAAGCCGCTGTTCGGGCGTTACACGGTGGGCCAGTTCGTAACCTATCCCCATCCTTATGGCTTCGTGCCGTTCGGCGGAAACATCCTGTCCGGTTTTCCCTCCGGCCACACCGCGCTGATTGTTGCCTTCGTGGGCGTGTGCTGGGTGGCGGTCCCGCGCCTGCGTCTGTTGTGGGGCCTCATCGCGGCCATCGTGCTCGCCACGCTGCTTGCGGCGGGCTGGCATTTCGTGTCCGACGAACTTGCCGGCGTTTTCGTGGGCGCCGCCGCGGCACGCGCAACGGTCGCCGCTTGGCGCGTCCGCAGATCGCCTTCAGCGATAGCTTACGAAAGCGGGCGGCCCGTCCAGCGCATGCCCCGATAGGAACCTCCACGCATCGTCTTCGATCTCGGCGGCGTTGCCTTCGAAAAACGCATGATGTTGCCCGGGAAGGATCGTGGTTTGCACGGGAAACCCCGCGGTCCTGAGCGCATCCTCCGTGCGCCTGACGGATGCAACGGAAAAGAATTCGTCCTCGCTGCCGATGATGATGGCAACCGGGATTTTTCGCCGGGCGAATTTGATGGCGTTGTAGTCCTGCGCGTTGCGCCAGGATCCGGCGTGCACGGCTACCGCCGCGAAATAGGGCGCTTCCAGCATGCCCAGCAGAAGCGCATAAACCGCGCCGCCCGACTGCCCGAAAAGATAGATGCGCCGGCCATCCACGGGCACCGGCGCGCAGGCCGCATCGATGATCGCGTGGATCACCTCTGGGCTGTCTTCCCTCAGGCGCCAGCGATCGTTGCGAAATGCATCCGGCGCAAGCAGAACGATGCCGTTCCTCTCTGCCATGTCCTTCCAGAGCTGGGCGATTCTGAGGCCGCTGCCTCCGGACCCATGCAACAGCACTAGAAGCGGGGCGCCGCCTGCGGCCGCGGTCTGCGGAACATAGAGGGCGTATGTCCGGTCTACCCCGCCTATGCTCGCGTGGCCGCGTGCAATCTCGGCGGCGCGGGCCGCATGAAGCCAAAGCCCCGCCAGCACAAGCGTGAAAATTCGAACCATCGCTCGCCTCTCCCATGCGCGATCATGATCGGTCTTGCGTGAGCCGCCGATCACATTCGCGCGCGAACCGGCCGCCGGTCCCCTTTCCGGCCGGCGGGAGTGGCCTTAATATTTCCTCTCGCCAAAGTGAGCGGAGCAACGCCATGGCCAATCGTGAACAGCGGAGCAATCGCGAAAAGAAAAAGCCGAAGAAGGATCAGGCACAAAAGCCGCCCGCCAAAGGGGCGCCCGTGCCCTTCGTCCAGCCGGAACTCGTCCGCAAGCCGCACAAGGGCAAGGACTGGAGCTGACCTGTCAGTGGTACGTCCAGGCGAATTTCGCCGCCTTCCGGAAATGGTCGTAGTACAGGACGAAGCCGTCTTCGTCGTAGCCCGATAGCCAGAACAGCGCTTCTTCGTTTCCGTCGCCTGCAAAGTCGCCGATGGCGACAAGCCTGTGCGTCGTTTCCGGCTGGATCAGTGCCGGCAGCGGCCGTGCCGGTTCCTCGCCGTCGTTTTCATACAGCCACACATCGGCAAGACTGTCGGCCGTGTAATCGCATTTGCGCACAAGTTCGGGCTTGATGCTTGCGCCCACAAGCAACTCGCCGTTTTTTGTCTGCCACGTCTCGAATACGCGGATGTCGCCGGTGCCGGGCGGCCGCCCCTTGCGCGGCGGATCGTCCTGGCCGCCGTTCGTGCAGTCCGGAATTTCCGCAACCTGTTTTTTCAGAACCGGCAAAATCACGGCCAAAGGCATTTTCTCGGGATAGACCGATGTCCAGCGCCCGCCTTTCCCGGGCGTCACATTGGTGGCCACAAGCGGCGGATAGACCGGGTTGTCGTTCCAGCCTGCGAAATCGTGGCTGCGTTTTCCGCTGCGCGCCGGCATGCCCGATATGATCGCGAGCAGCCCGGTTTCCGAAGAATAGTCCATGTCGAGCCAGCCCTTGGCGGTGATCTGTGCGATCGTCTTTCCGCGCGCGGACACGATCCATTGCGATGGCGCGCCGGCATCGAACCGGCAGCCGGCGTTCTTTTCCCGGCTTGCATCGCAGATCGCGGCCCAGCCGTCTGCCGTTTTCACGAAGGCCAGCCGCAAGCCGGTGCGCAGTTTTCCGGCGCCATTCGGCACACTCTCTTCCTGCACAAGCGCGATCATCGGATTGGGCGCGGCCTGGGCGGTCGGCTTGTCCGCAAGAAAAGAAGCCGCAAAAAGCAGGGCGCATGGCACCACGGCTACGATTCGCGTCATGCTCGCAGGTCCCCGAATAGGATTTTGCCAGCCTAACAGCGCGCAATCCGTTTGCTGAGGGCCGTCTCTGCTGCACCGCAACATCGTTCACAAAATGTTGAATGGCCGAAAGGGCGGGAGCAGACTCCCGGCTGTCTTTCAGGAGGGCTGATTCATGGGAGACGTACGCGAAGGCGTCATCGCCGGATTCGTGGCCACCACCGTTCTGGCCGTGCTGTTCTATGGCCAGCTGTCCATGCACTACTGGCCCGGCGTGAACTTCATCGATCTGCTGACGAAAGCCGATGGCACGCCCAATTCCATCGCCATGGCCTGGGTGCTGCACTTCATCATCGGCACCGCGGCGTGGGGCGGATTGTTCGCCGTGTTCAGTCCGCATCTGCCCGGCCCGCACTGGATTCGGGGCATCATCTTCGGCCTCATCGCATGGCTCGCGATGATGGTGCTTTTCCTGCCGGCGGCCGGCATGCCGGTGTTTGCGGGCGGCGATGCGAACGTCATTGGCGTGACGCTCGCCTATCACCTCATCTTCGGCTTTGTCCTGGGCGAGGTGTATGACCTGCTGCTCCGCTATACGCCCAGCGAGGTGGACGAAAACGCCTAGCTAGAGCGGGCGCGCCACCGCGCGGCGCAGGAAGAAGAGCGCAAGAAGCGACGCCGCGAACAGGATTCCGATTGCGATCCACGCCTCGTTGAACGAGGCGACAAGCGCTGCGCGCTTGATCATGGGCGCGATCATTTCGCGGGTCGCTTCGTCCACCGGCTCCATCGGCCGGTTGTGGAACATCTGCACCGGAAGGCCCACGAATTTCGCGGCCACGGGGCTTCCGGCCTGCAGCTTCGCCACCAGCGCATGCACATGGCCGGGCGTGCGCTGCTCAAGAATCGTATCGATGACCGCAATCCCGATCGCGCCGCCCAGGTTGCGCATCAGGTTGAATTGCGCGCTGGCGTCGGCCGTGTCGGCTTCCGACCATCCTTCGAGCGCAAGGCGCGTGGCGGGAAGCAGGCACAGCATCATCGCCAGCCCCCGCATCACCTGCGGCCAGAACAGCCCGCCGAAGTCGGTGTGGAATGTCGCAAAGCCGTTGGCGATCAGGCCGGCGGCGAACAATCCGTAGCCGATGCCGATCAGAAGCCGCCCATCGACGCGCTTTTCGGCCATCGCGGCGAAGGGCGCTGACAGCAGCTGGACGGCACCCGTCACCATCATGATCCCGCCGATCTGAAGCGCGCCGTGATGGCGCACCGCGCCCAGAAAAATCGCAAGCATGTAGGTCGAACCGTAGAGTCCCGCGCCCAGAACGAAGCTCAGAATGCAGCCGATGGAAAACGACCGCACGCGGAAGCGCGCGAGTTCGATAAACGGATGGGGCCGCGTCAGGCACGAATAGACCGCAAGCGCGCCGCTGACGGGGCAGACCGCGTAAAGCACATAGACCAGCTCGCCCGACCAATGCCGCGGCGGCGCTTCCTTGAGCAGCAGCTCCAGGCTCGCCAGAAACACCGACGCAAGCACGACCGTGCCGTAATCTATGTGGCGCAAGAGCGTGTAATCGGGCCTTCCCGAGCGGATGCACAGCGCAACCACGATGCACACCGCAATCCCCGGCCCCACGTTGATCAGGAAAATCCAGTGCCAGGAAAATGTGGATGTAAGCCAGCCGCCGACGCCGGGCCCGATCGTCGGCGCGATCATGGCGAACGCGCCGGCGATGGTGGTGGCGGTGACTTCGCGCTCGCGCGGCAGGAGCGTGAAGACCGACGTGAACACTGCCGGGATCAGCATGCCGCCGAAAAATCCCTGCACCACGCGAATGGCAATCAGCACATTGGTATCGGGCGAAAGCGCGCAGGCCAAGCTTGAAAGCGTGAAGCCCGCCGTTGCCCCCACAAAAAGCCAGCGCAACGAAAAAGCGCGCGTCAGCATGGCCGTCAGGGGAATGGCGATGATCTCCGCCATCAGATAGGCGGTCTGCACCCAGGAAATCCTGTCCGCCGGGATGGCCAGCGCGTGCTCGAGGGTGGTGAGCGAACTCGCCACGACCTGGATGTCCAGAATCGCCATGAACATGCCAAGGCACATGGCGATGTAGCCGATCCAGGTCCGCGCGCTGTCCGGCATGCCCCCTCCGAATCTCCGGGAAATCCTACATCAGCCTGGCGGCGCGGCGGGCCGCCAGTGCTGCATCTTCGCAGCGGATGCGCCACCAGATCAGGCCGGCATGGACAATGGAGAAGCCGACGGCCACCCAGATCTCGCCAAACGCAAGGGGCAAAAGCGCGATTTCACCCACGACCACAAGGTAGTTGGGATGCCGCATGAACTGATACGGGCCCCGCCGTACCAGCGGCGCGCCGGGCAGGGTGATGATGCGTGTCGTCCAATAGGGGCCAAGCGTCACCAACACCCAGTACCGCAGCATCTGAACCAGCCCGAGCAGCAGGAGCGGAACAGGATAGATGGGCGCGGGCCTCGGCAGGAACCAGGCCACCGCCAGGAACCAGACCACGTGAAATGCCACAATCAGCGGGTAATGGCCGCGCCCTTCCTCATGGGCGCCGCGCGCCAGCAGCTCACGCGTGTTGTGCCGTGAATACACAAGCTCGGCCAATCGCTGGGCAACCAGAAATCCGATAATGATCCAGGGCCAGATCATTCCGGATCGAGCATCAGGAACGCCGCAGTGAAGCCGGGGCCCAGCGCGCTCATCATGATGCGCCGCCCGCTCATCCGCCCCATCCGCTCCAGCACGAACAACGCGGTGACCGCCGACATGTTGCCATAGTCGCGCAGGACCGACCGGCTTTCCGTCAAGCCGCCGCGCTGCAGGCCGAAAGCATCTTCCAGGGCATCCAGCACTTTTGCGCCGCCCGGGTGGCAGGCAAAGGCTTCGATCCCGGCAAGCTCCAGATCGTTGCGCTGCAGGAATTCGTGCAGCGCCGCCTTGAACCGGCCGGACACAAGATCCGGGATGCTTTGCGAAAAGATGGCTTTGAGCCCGTCTTCCTCGACGTCCCATCCCATGATGTCGAGCGAACCGGCCCAGGTGTGTTCGCCGGCGGCGCCAAGCCGGGGCCCCGCGCCTTCCGTCGAAACGATTGCGCCGGCTGCGCCGTCGCCGAACAGCGCGCTTGCCACGATGTTGCTCTTGCTCGTGTCGTCCTTGCGGAAGGTCAGCGCGCAAAGCTCGGTCGCCAGGAACATCACCTTCGATCCGGGCATGGCGGTGGCAAGCTGGCCCGCGCGCGTCAGCCCGATCACCCCGCCCGCGCAACCGAATCCGAAGATGGGCAGCCGGCGGATATCCCGCCGCAGGCGCATGCGCTCCACGGTAAGCGCATCCAGGCTCGGCGTCGCGATCCCGGTGGTGGACACGGTGACGATCGCGTCGATGTCGTCGGGCTTGAGCCCCGCCTCGTCCAGAAGCGCGCGCGCCACCTTCTCGAACAGCGCGATGGCGTTGTCGATGTAGAGCCGGGTGCGATCCTTCCAGCCGTGCGGCTGCTCGTACCATTCGATCGGCACGCAGGAATAGCGCCGTTCGATGCCCGTATTGCCGAACACCGAAAGCAGCCGCGCGATATCCTTGCGGCCGCTGAACAGCATGCCGGCGCGCGCTTCGGCCTCACGCTGATTGATGACAAATGGGGGGACCGCGCTTTTCAGCGCAAGCAGGCGGGGCTGCATGGATGAACGCCCTTCTTCCAGCAGTGATGCCCCGTCACTTTACTTACACGCGCTTCTTCCCTTTGAAAAGCATGACTCATCGGTTGGTTGCAGCCCTAGGCTCGCGCTGCGGCAGGCGTAGCGGTGGCGGGCCGTGTCCGGCCCGCTTTTTCGGCCTCTTCATAGGCGAGATTCACCAATGTTTCGCGCGTATCGGCCGGCAGGACATTCAGCAGATACGACATGTAGTTCGTCATCCGCCGCGCCGTTCCGCGCCAGTAGCCAAGGCCCGCGCTGACGGCGAAGATCGCGAAGGTGATGAAGGCCAGGTTGAGGAATCGCGCGGCATCCACCGAGCCATAGGCTGTCTGGATGTCGTCGGGCGACATGATCGAAAAATCGATGATGCGCGAAACAAGCGCCGCGGCCACCGCGCAGGCGATCACGGCCGCGATGCCGGTCCTGGGGGCGCTGCGCGCGCCGATCCAGCGGCCCACGAAATAGCCGCCGGCCAGCTGCGTGGGAATGCTGATCACGGCGATGGCCAGCAGTTCGTTCTGGGTGAAGCCCTGTTGGGCGGGCGCGATCAGGCCCATGATCAGGCCCACGATACCGCCGGCGAGCTGCACGACCGCGACCAGAATCACGGTGCCATAGGCCGCCAGCGCATACCAGGAAAGCTCGTAGCCCTTCAGCGTGTGAATGGCGGTGGTCCGCCCGGGGTCGAGACTCTTGCGCGCGTCATGCCGCTCCAGAAGTTCGGCAATATGGTGCGAACCCACGATCGGAAGGGCGGCAAGCCCTTCGGCCATTTCCACATTCTGCACGAGCGGATAGGCGATGCCAAACAGCACAAGCCCAAGCCCGATGGAAACCGCAAGCGATATGATGAGGTATTTCATGCGAACGCCCCACAGATCCGCAGCAAATGCATGATAGCAGTTTCAGGCAGGAGCCGGAATGCGCGCCACCCTGGCGCGGGAAACATCCACAAGCGCTGCCAGAACGACGAGCACCCCATAGGCCAGAAGCGCGGTTTGGGCTTCGGCCGTCGGGCTTGCGGGCGGCGGCCCGAATGCGCCGTAAACTTCCAGCGCCGCCATGAGCAGGACAAATCCCCAAAGCCAGGCGTTCCCGCCGCGCCGGGCCGGCACGAAGCGCGCGTAAAGCCATGCGCCGGCCGCAAGCAGGATCAGCTCGAGCGGCAGGCTGATCCACACCCAGCGCCAAAGCCCCAAGCCCACTTTCACGTCGTCGTAAATCCACAGGTCGGGCCGGTGCACGAGAAGATCGCAGATCCAGTGCGAAAAGACCGCAAGCGCGCAGGCAAGGAACACCGCGCCTTTCCCTTCGCGGAAAAAGAGCGCAACCGCCGCGCCATAGAGAATCGAAAGGCCCAGCGCGCCGAACAGCCCATGCGTATAGGGCATGTAATAAAGATCGAGCGCCGAACCCTGCATCAGGCCCGGATGAATGCGCACCTTCTCGATGCCGAGAAGCACAAGCACCGACCACACGACATCCATGAACTGCACGGCCAGGAAATAAACCCACAGCGGCACGCGCCGCACAGCCGCCTTGGCGCCGAACGCCGGCCCATAATGCCCGATGAACATTCCATCCCCTGTGCTGTTGCGGCGCCGCCCGCCATTGCCGCCCCTGCCATCGGGCGCGCCCCGCGTGCGCCCTGCGGCTCCGCCAGAGCCTAGCGCGGCCCTGCCGGCCCGTCATGAGCGCCGGCGCAAGCAGCTGCGTTGGAAGGGGTGCGCGCCGGGCCGGGCGGGGGCGGGCGAACAAGCCCGCAGACGCGCGGAATTGGCCCGGAAATCCGGCCATTTCCGGGGGTGGACAGGCACGACCCGATGACCTATATCCCGCGTCCCTTCCGAACGAAGGCCTCTGCCGCGGGGTGGAGCAGCCCGGTAGCTCGTCAGGCTCATAACCTGAAGGTC
>JAJPIX010000060.1 GCA_021324545.1 Alphaproteobacteria bacterium | reverse complement strand
GCATCGCCCACGAAATCAAGAATCCGCTGACGCCCATCCAGCTCTCGGCCGAGCGCTTGAAGCGCAAATACGGCAAGGAAGTCGAGAGCGATCCGGAAATTTTCGAGCAGTGCACGGACACGATCATCCGCCAGGTCGGCGATATTGGCCGCATGGTAGATGAATTTTCGTCATTCGCGCGGATGCCGGCGCCACAGTTCCGGCGCGAGAACGCGCAGGAGCTCCTGCAGCAGGCCGTCTTCCTTCAGCGCGTCGCCCACCCGGCCATCGCGTTTGAGGTCAAGGCGCCGAAAGAGGCTGTCTATTTCGAATGCGATGGGCGGCTCGTCAGCCAGGCATTGACGAACGTCATCAAGAACGCGACCGAGGCCATCGCCACGCGGATCGACAAGGGCGACGACGCGGCCGGACACATCCAGGCCGTTCTCGACGTCAACGGCGAGAGGCTTGCGTTTCGCGTGGCGGACAACGGGATCGGCCTTCCGGCCGAGCACCGCCACCGCCTGACCGAACCTTACGTGACGACCCGCGCCAAGGGCACGGGACTGGGACTGGCGATAGTGCGCAAGATCGCCGAGGACCATGGTGGGGAACTTGCGCTTCATGACCGCGGCGACGAGCAGGGGGCGGAAATCGTGCTGACGTTCCCGCTCAGGCAGCGCGGCACGCGTGAAAGAGGTAATGGGGATGAGCAAGAGCGGATCGCAGATCGCGCCTGAAATTCTCATCGTGGACGATGAGGAAGACATTCGCGATCTGATCGCGGGGATATTGAAGGACGAGGGCTACGAGACTCGCGTGGCCTCCGACAGCGATGGCGCGATACTGGCCGTGCGCCAGCGCCGCCCGCAGCTTGTCGTGCTCGACATCTGGCTGCAGGGCAGCCGGATGGACGGGATTCAGGTTCTGGATACGCTGAAGCGCGAATACCCCGAACTGCCCGTTGTCATGATCTCCGGCCATGGCACGATTGAGACGGCGGTCGCCTCGATCAAGAAGGGGGCGTATGACTTCATCGAAAAGCCGTTCAAGGCGGACCGGCTGATTCATGTGGTGGAGCGCGCGCTGGAAGCGGCGCGGCTGAAACGCGAAATCCAGGAACTGAAACTGAAGGCGGGCGACGATCTGGAAATCATCGGCCAGTCTTCTGCCGTCGCACAGCTGAGGCAGGCCATCGACAAGATCGCGCCCACCGGCAGCCGCGTGCTGATTACCGGCGCTTCCGGTTGCGGCAAGGAACTGGCGGCGCGCATCATCCACGCGCGCTCGCGGCGCGCCGCCAACGCCTTTGTCGCCGTCAACTGCGCGACCATGGAGCCGGACCGACTCGAAGCCGAGCTGTTCGGCGTGGAGACAACCGATGGCCCGCGCAAGATCGGCCTCTTCGAGCTTGCGCACAACGGCACGCTCTATCTTGACGAAGTGGCGGACATGCCGCTTGAAACGCAGGCCAAAATCCTGCGCGTGCTTGTGGACCAGACGTTCCAGCGTGTGAACGGCACTACGCGCGTGCAGGTGGACGTGCGCGTGATTTCATCGACGACCCACGACCTGCGCGCGGAAATCGACGCGGGCCGCTTCCGCGAAGATCTTTATCACCGGCTGAATGTCGTGCCGCTGCGGGTTCCGGCGCTCGCCGAACGGCGCGACGACATTCCGCTTCTGGTCAAGCATTTCATGAAGCGGCTTTCGGCGGCATCGGGCCTTGTTATGCGCGAGATCGGCGATGACGCCATGGCGGTGCTGCAGGCCCACGACTGGCCGGGCAACGTCCGCCAGCTGCGCAATATCGTCGAGCGCCTGCTGATCCTGGCAAGCGACGACGCCATGCAGGCCATCTCGGCCGATCTGCTGCCGCCGGATCTGGGCACCAACGGCTCGTGGAACGGAACCGGCAAGGGCGAGCTGGTGATCTCTCTGCCGCTGCGGGAAGCGCGCGAAATCTTCGAGCGCGACTATCTGATGGCGCAAATCAACCGCTTCGGCGGCAACATCTCGCGCACGGCGGCGTTCATCGGCATGGAGCGTTCGGCGCTGCACCGCAAACTGAAATCGCTGGGCGTTGGTCCCACCAACGGCCGCGAGCAGAGCTTTAACGCGTGAGGCGCGAACGCGGCCGGCCATCCCGCCAACCTTCCGGCCGTATCGCCTATGTAAACGGGCGATACCTTCCGCACACGCAAGCCGCTGTCCATATCGAGGATCGCGGGCTGCAGTTTGCCGACGCCGTCTATGAAGTCTGGGGCGTCGCGGACGGCCTGCTGTTTGACGAGGATGAGCATTTCGACCGGCTGGAGCGTTCGCTGCGCGAGATCGGAATCGCCATGCCTATGCCGCGCCCGCCGTTCAGGCTGGTCCTGCGTGAAATACTCAGGCGCAATCGCGTGCGCGACGGGCTGGTGTATCTTCAGATCACCCGCGGCAGCGCGCGCCGCGATCACCCCGCGCCAAATCCGCAGCCGCGACCGACCATGATCCTGACCGCCCGGAACATCGACACCGACGCGTTGGCGAAACGGCGGCAGCAGGGCGTTGCCGTGGTGACAATGACGGACGAACGCTGGGCCCGATGCGACATCAAATCCACAGCCCTGTTGCCGAACATCCTGGCAAAGACCAAAGCCCGCGCCGCCGGGGCCTATGAGGCGTGGCTTCTGGACCGGGAAGGATTCGTGACGGAAGGAAGCTCGACGACGGCCTGGATTGTTGACGCAAAAGGCCGGCTGGTCACGCGCGATCTGTCCAACGCGATCCTGCCGGGCGTGACCCGCCGCGTCATACTTCAGGCCGCCGCAGAGGCCCAAATTCCCGTCGAGGAAAGACGATTCACGCCGGATGAAGCCGCAAGCGCCCGCGAGGCCTTTTTGAGCGCGGCCACGGCGGCCGTCATCCCGGTCACCAGCATTGACGGAAAACCAGTGGGCGGGGGCGGGCCCGGAAAACTGACCCGGCGGATCCAGGAACTCTATGCGGCGGCCGCGCGCGCGGCGGCTGAAAAGCGCCGCTAGGCCCTTTCGCAAATGCAGCAAATCGCCCTATGCTGCGGCGTCCGCAAATGGGCTGGCGGACAATAAAAAGAAACGGGCGTGCCGAATGTCGGAAAAGCAACAAAACCTGCAGGACACTTTCCTCAATGCTGTCCGCAAGGCCAAGGCGCCGGTGACAATATTTCTGGTCAACGGCGTAAAATTACAGGGCAATATTACCTGGTTCGATAATTTCTGCGTGCTTCTGCGGCGCGACGGTCAGGCGCAACTTGTTTACAAGCACGCCATTTCCACAGTGATGCCGCTTGCGCCGATTCAACTGCAGGATGTCGAAGCGGCCGTCACGGAGGCGGTCTGACGCGCGAAGCCTTTGTCGTTCATGTGGAGCCGAAAGCGCGAAAGGCGCCAGCCGGCCGCGATGCCGGGGCGCGCTTGTCTGAAGCGGTGGGGCTGAGCGCCGCCATTGGGCTGGACGTCACCGAGACATACAGTGTGCCGCTGGCGCGGCCTGTGCCGGCCACGCTGATCGGCTCGGGGAAGGTGGACGAAATTGCGGCCGCCGCGCGCGCAGGCGAGCCTGAGGTCATCGTCGTCAACGCGCAGCTTTCGCCGGTGCAGCAGCGCAATCTGGAGAAGGCCTGGAACAGCAAGGTGCTCGACCGCACCGCGCTCATTCTCGAAATTTTCGGCGAGCGGGCGCAGACGCGGGAAGGGCGCCTTCAGGTGGAGCTCGCGCATCTGACCTATCAGCGCTCGCGCCTGGTGCGGTCATGGACCCACCTTGAGCGCCAACGCGGCGGATTCGGGTTCCTGGGCGGTCCCGGCGAAACGCAGATCGAAACCGACCGGCGGCTGATCGGCGAGCGCATCGCAAAGATCAAGCGCGAGCTGGAAGAGGTGAAACGCACGCGCGGCCTCCACCGCACGGCGCGCAAGCGGGTGCCTTATCCCGTCGTCGCGCTGGTGGGCTATACCAACGCCGGCAAATCCACGCTGTTCAACGCGCTCACCCGGTCGGACGTCCTGGCCAGGGACCTTCTGTTCGCCACGCTCGATCCCACCATGCGCGGGCTGAAGCTGCCCAATGGCCGCCGGATCATTCTGTCCGACACGGTGGGGTTCATCGCCGACCTGCCGCACGAGCTGGTCGCAGCTTTCCGGGCCACGCTGGAAGAAGTGCTGGAAGCCGATGTGATTATTCATGTGCGCGATGTGGCGCATGGCGAAAGCCAGGCGCAGAAGGCCGACGTGGAAACCGTTCTGGCCGAGCTTGGCATCGAAACCGAAGGCGAGCGGCCCTTCATCGAGGTCCTGAACAAGGTGGATCTGCTGGAGCCCGCCGCGCGCGCCGGGCTTCTGGCGCGCAATAGGCGCGGGAACGCGGTGGCCATCTCGGCGCTCACCGGCGACGGCATTCCCGATCTGCTGGCGCGAATCGAGCAGGCGCTGGGGCAGGGCGAAACCATCTTTCGGTTGAGGCTTGATCCTTCCGATGGCGCGGGGCTGGCCTGGGCCTACAAGCACGGCCGGGTGCGCACCCGCCGCGACCGCGCCGACGCGCTGCTGCTGGAAGTGGCGGTTGATCCACAGGATGTGGACAGGTTCCTGAACCGCTATGCCGACAAAATCTCGCTGGAGCATGCGGTTAGGCGTGCGTCCTGATGTGAATCATAAGCTTTGGGGATATGTGGATGGACGCAGGACCTAACCCTCGTCCGTCTTTGCCGCCTGCCACAGGGCTTCCATCTCATCGAGGCTGGCCTCTTTCGGCGAGCGGCCCTGTTCCGCCAGCCGCTGCTCGATGAAGCGGAAGCGGCGCACGAACTTCCCGTTGGTGCCGCGCAGCGCCGCCTCAGGGTCCACCTTCAGGTGGCGGGCGAGGTTGACCACCACGAACAGCAGGTCGCCGATCTCGTCCGCAATCTTTGCCTGCGGCGCGCCCTTGGCCTGGGCCTCAACAATCTCGCGGGCCTCTTCCACCAGCTTGTCCAGCACCTTCGGCGCGGATTCCCAGTCGAATCCAACGGTTGACGCGCGTTTCTGAAGTTTCACCGCACGCAGAAGAGCGGGCAGGGCGGCCGGCACGTCATCCAGCAAACCGGCCGCTTGCTGGGCCCTTTCGCGGGCCTTGTGCTCTTCCCATGCGGCTGTCTGCTTCTCGGCAGTGTCGATCCCGCCCATATCCGCGAACACGTGCGGATGGCGGCGGACCATCTTGCCGGTGATGGCGCTGACAACATCGTCAAAATCGAACAGCTTGCGCTCTTCGGCCATCCGGGCGTGGAACACGACCTGGAAGAGGAGGTCACCCAGTTCGTCCTTCAGCGCGGCCCAGTTCTCATCCTCGATCGCGCCGGCGACCTCGTAAGCCTCCTCAATGGTGTATGGCGCGATGGTGGCGAAGGTCTGCTCGCGGTCCCACGGGCAGCCGGACTTCGGGTCCCTGAGGCGGCGCATGATGTCGAGCAGGGTGGCGATGTCGGATGGCTTGCTCATGCGCTGCATTGAGCGCAGCGCGCGGGCAACCGCAACCCCTCAAACCGCTATTCCTCCATTTCCTTCAGCTTCGCCATCGACTTGCCAACAAAGGCGAAGATTTTGGGCGAGAGGGGGAGCCTGGGCGCCGCCTTGGGATCCGCCATCGCGTCGTTCCAGATCGCACGCACCTTTCGGGCCACGGCCTGATCGCCGCCGGTGAATTCATCCACCAGTTTCTTCCAGTGCCGCGCCACATCCAGCGCCGCGGGCGAGGCGGGATCACCCTTGGCCATGGCAACCCTGGCGTCTTCGATCACGCGCTCCCAGCGCGCGCTGACCTCTTTCTGGTCGAATTTCCGGGCGCTGAGCGCCCTTGTTTCTTCGGGCGTGAAATATTTCGCGGAGATGGGATCGAAGATCGCCTTCATCTCTTCCGGCGTTGCCTTGCTTGTCATCGTCGTCTCCTTGGTCAGCGTTGCGAGGTCATCAATGGTGAGATCCTCGCCGGCCAGAAGTTTCGCCCGCGCCGCGCGCACCAGCGCAAGCGCGTGGCTGACGCGGGCGGTTTCGCCGGTCAGCACCTGTTCCTGCATGGCCAGTACGTTGTCGAGCTTCAGCCCGTTGTTGGGTTTCAGAAGTTCCGCAATCCGTGCCAGCGAAAGCCCCAGCCGCTTCAGCGCCAGAACCTGGTGCAGACGCGCCATCTGTTCGGGCCCATAGGCGCGCCAATCCGCGGCGGAGCGCACGGGCTTCACCAGCCCGCGCGCCTCGTAGAGCCGCAGCGCCTTTTGCGTCACGCCCAGCCGCGTTGCCGCTTCGGCGGGGCTGAAATAGCGCCCGCTCATGGCTGCAGGCCGCGCGGCCGCACCGTTATCGCGCGGACGAGATTGCGCCGACCACATCGTCCAGTTTCGCATCTTTCCGCAGCGGGCCCATGGTGAAGGTGAGGGCGAAACCGTCGGAATCGGCCACCGTGAAGTCTCTCGCGTTCCAAGGCCTGTCTCCGGGTTCGCGCAACAGCTTCGCACCCAGGGCGCGGGCGCGTTCGGCCAGCGCATCCACATTCCCGTCCGTGACCATGAAGGTGAGCGAAATGCCGGCGCCCTTGGGGTCTTTGACATTGGCGCTTTCCGGCACCAACAGCAAATCCGCATATTTCGCCCAGCGCAGATGCGCCATCGCCGGCTTTTCGCCGGGCATGACGAAGACCGTCTGGAACCCGAGCGCCTGGTACCAGCCGAGCGCGGCGGCCATGTCGCGCACGGCCAGCGTGGCGAACATCGGCATGGGATAAATCTCTGCCCGCTGAACGGACATGGAAACGTCTCTCCAGATGCTGCAAGGCAGGTTCTGGAGGTTGCCCCAGGGGCAGGGTCAAGCGGAAAAATTCATCGTCCCGCGGAACAATAAGCTACAAACATTTCCTCCCAACGGTGGCATTGGGCGCTTCGGACCAGGGCATAGCCGGACTGGTCGGTGCCGAGCCCCATCATCGTGTCGTGCATGGCCTGCGAGACCTGGGCGCGGCACAGGCGAATACGCTGGGCGACGGCCGCGCAATCCGATGGCGTGGCCGTCGGCCCCGTTTGGCCCCATGGCGTTCCCGCAAGACCCGCAACCGGTGTCAACATCGCGTGTTCCGGAAAATGGATTGCGAGATTGCCGCCTTGCTGGAGCTGGCGGTCGAGGTCAATCCAGAAATCGCGGCTTGCGCGCCAGAAGGCGGCAGCGGCGGCCTCGTGCCGGGCCATCGCTTCATCGAGCGATTGCTGATTGCCTTTTTCGGCTCGGCGCACGAGATCGAGGGCAGACATTTCGTCCGCCTGGGGCAGAACCGCCTCCTTCCTGTAAACGCTTTCCCAACCCCGCCAGGTGCCGGCGTCGGCCGCGTGGCCCGCCTGCCGCGCGGCCCGGCCGTTTTCCGCCGCCTGATCGGCCAATTGAAGCAAAAGGCCACGCGCCGAACGCGGCGGCGCCGCCATTGCGATCCGCGCAAAAGGCAGGAGGGCGACAACAAACGCAGCGGCAAATGTTCGAATCATGAGCTTCCTCAGATGAGCAGGGAGTCGAAGCAAGCCGCGGAGGGGCCCGCCGCAACCGATTTATGGGTGCAATAAATTTCGTATAAGTTATATTATGGGAAATTATTACACGACGTTACACTTGGCATACCGGGGCGGCCGGGTCTTGGCCTCTCAATGCAGGACGATCAGCCGGACGAACTGCACCATCGCAAGGCAGATGCCCACGATGATCGCCAGGAAGAACGGCCAGAATGCCGACAACCAGACCGCATTCACGGCCAGCAAAACCAGAGTCGCATTTCCCAGGACGCCTGAAATCAGGAATGTCCAGCGGCTCCCGCGGCTGGCTTCGCCCAACGCGCCCGACACGAACTGCCGGAACAGCGGCGCATTAAGAAGGTTCACGCCGATCAGCATGACGGCGGCGAGCCCGCTCAGGATGCGCCAGCTCACGGCCGCCGGCAGCGTGGTGTTGAGAAACAGAAGGCCCGCGAGCGCCATCACCGTCGGATAGCCCGATGACGCCAGCATCAGCCTGAGCCGGAACCGGTCCAGCGCCGTCCACTGGCCGCTGCCGCGCGCGCCAAAAGCGGCGACGATTCCAGTAAATCCCGCCAGCGTGATGGCAACCTGCGCCGCCGCGCTCAACGCTTCACCCGGATCCATGTGACCGCCCCTGTTGTCAGGTAATGCCCAAACGAAGCGTCAGCCCGTCATAGGCGGGTTCCACGCCGGCCGGCAGCTCACGCTTCAGCGTCTCGTAGTCAATGTCCAGATGCAGGTTGGTCAGCACGCCCTGGCGCGGCCGGATTCGCGCGATCCACCGAAGCGCGGTTTCCACATTGATATGGGTGGGATGCGGCGTGTAGCGCAGCGCATCCAGAATCCATAGCTCGATACCTTCAAGCGCTGCAAAAGCCTTTTCGTCCAACCCGCTGACATCGCTGCAATAAGCCAGAGGCCCAAAGCGAAAGCCCAGCGACCTGACATGGCCGTGTTCCATCCAGAACGGGAGAACCGGAACCGGACCCCCTGCCCCGGCAATGGCAAATTGTTCAAACGCCCTGATTTCGTGCGCTGTGGCGATCGGCGGATAGTCGCTGCCCGGCGGCGTGTTGAAGACATAGCCGAACTTGGTGTTCAGGCTGTCGAGCGTTTCGCGGTCGGAATAGACGTCCATTTTCCTGCGCGCGCGATAGGCGATGGCCCGCAGGTCATCAAGCCCGTGCGTCTGGTCGGCGTGATCGTGGGTGATGAGCACGGCATCCAGATGCCCGCAGCGCGCGTCCAGAAGCTGCGCGCGCATGTCGGGCGAGGTGTCCACCAGCACCACGGTTTCGCCGGCTGCCGACCTGCGCCGCAGCAGGATGGAGCATCGCCGCCTGCGGTTCTTCGGATTTCCCGAATCGCAGGCTCCCCAGTCGCCCGCACCGTCCGGTCCGCCCAGCCGCGGGATGCCGCCCGACGAGCCGCAGCCAAGAATGGTGACCTCAAGAGTGTCGGTCATTGTGGCCGCGCGACTTTTGTGAACAGCCGGAAAAAATTTTCTGTCGTCGCATTGGCCAGCGTTTCCGGCGGCACCGCCTTCAGGTCCGCGAGCATCGCCGCCGTGTTGACCACAAAGGCGGGTTCGTTCCGCCTTCCGCGGTAAGGCATGGGCGCCAGAAACGGCGCATCGGTTTCCACAAGCAGGCGATCGAGCGGCACGGTTTTCAGCACGGCGCGCAGTTCTTCCGATTTTTTGAACGTGGCGATGCCGGACACCGAGATGAAAAAGCCGAGATCAAGCGCCGCATCCGCCAGCTTTTGCGTACCGGTAAAGCAGTGGATAAGCCCGGTGAAGGGCCCAGCGCGCATTTCCTCGCGCAGGATGGTGATAGTGTCGTATTCTGCATCGCGCGTATGTACGATCAGCGGCAGGCCGGTTTCGCGGGCGGCGCGGATATGATGACGGAAATTGCTGCGCTGCGCGTCGCGCGGGGAATGTTCGTAATAATAGTCCAGGCCCGTTTCGCCGATGCCGACTACCTTGGGATGCTGCGCCGCCGCCAGCAGGGGCGCGGGGCCCAAAAGCGGCTCCGGCTCCGCTTCGTGGGGATGAATGCCGGCCGAACACCAGACGTTCGCAAAGCGCTCCGCGACGGCGCGCACGGCGGGAAATTTCGCCAGCGTGGTACCGATCGTCACGCACACGCCAACGCCCGCCTCTCTGGCACGATCCACGATCTGATCAAGCTCGGCGGAAAATTCCGGGAAGTCCAGATGGCAATGACTGTCAACCAGCATGGCCGCTCACAACGCGTCGCGCCGCGCGGATTTTGAAAGCGCGTGCGATGCGGAAAGTATGGTTTGCCGCGGCTCGAGATTGAGCGCGGTTGAGCGTCCGAAGCCGGCATCCAGATTTTCGCGCAGCGCAACCCACCGGTTCAGACACGGCGCGCCCGCCCTAGCCTTGGCCGCAATCCGGGCGGCAAGCGCCTGAGAAAGAAAAACGCCGAACATTTCCACGCCATCGGTGATGCGCGCGATTTTTTCGCCGAGCGCAAGAATGGCCGCGGCATCAGGCTGGCGCGCCTCTTCAATCAGCCGGTCGGCGGCCTCCGCCAGCATCAGCCCCTCGCCCGACGCCAGCTGCAGCGCAAGCCCGATCGAGCCGCCCGACAGCCGCGCCAGCGAGGCCCGTTCTTTCGGGCTCATATCCGGCAGGCGGTCAGCCAATTCCGACTCGACGTCTTCCAGTGCGAGCGGACGCAGGTCCAGCCGCTGGCAACGGGAGCGGATTGTCGGCAGCAGACGGCCGGGCGCGTTGGAAATCACCAGCAACATGGCACGCGCCGGCGGCTCTTCCAGCGCCTTCAACAGGGCGTTGGCCGCGTTGTCGTTCATGTCGTCGGCTGTGTCGATTATGGCCACGCGCCACCCGCCCGTGGCCGAAGTCGTGCCGAAGAAGTTTGCAAGCCTGCGGATCTCGTCCACCGAAAGAACGGTCATCAGCTTGCCGGTCCGTTCGCTGACGGCACGCTTCAGAAGCAACAGTCCCGGATGAGACCCGGCCGCCACCAGCGATGACACCGGATCATTCGAGGTCACCGCGAGATCGGCGGGGCCTTCGGCGGTGGCGCCATAACGCAGGAGATAACGCGCAATGCGAAAGGCAAGCGTTGCCTTGCCGACCCCGGGCGGACCGGCAATCAGCCAGCCCTGCGGCGGACGGCCGGAACGCACGGCACGTGCGGCACCGGCGAGCGCCTTGCCCTGCCCCTTCAGATGATATGTCCGCCGTGGATGCTGGGCGTCCAGCGGATCGGCGGCCGGCTCTTCGGCCTTTGCGCGTCTGGCCATGCTCAGAGATTGAAACGTTTGGCGACAGTTTGCCAGATCAGCGCCGCAACGTCATTTTTCGCTCCCCTCGCGTCAATCATCACGCAGCGTTGCGGATGATCCTGCGCAATCTTCCGGAAGGCGGTGCGAAGTTTTTCGTGAAACGCGGTGTCAAACCGCTCAAAGCGAGTTTCGGCCCCCCGGCGCGCATGCGCCCGCCTGAGGCCCTCTTCCACCGGCAGATCGAGAACCAGCGTGAGCTCCGGCTCAAATCCGCCCAGCACCGCCTCTTCGAGCCCGCGGATCGTTTCGGCAGGCAGCCCGCGGCCCGCGCCCTGATAGGCATAAGTGGAATCCGTGAAGCGGTCGCACACCACCCACGCTCCGCGCGCAAGCGCCGGGCGGATGTTGCGCGCCACATGATCGGCGCGCGCGGCAAACATGAGAAGCGCCTCGGTGAGCGCATCCCAGCGGCCCGGTTCGCCCCGCACCAGAAGCTTGCGGATTTCCTCAGCTCCCGGCGATCCGCCCGGCTCGCGCGTTACCACGACCGGGATATTCATTGCCTTCAACCGCTCCGCGAGCAGGCCGACTTGCGTGGACTTGCCCGCGCCCTCCCCCCCTTCCAGCGTGATGAAACGGCCTCGGCTCATTCCAAGGCGCTTTTGCCGGAAACCAGGGTGCGCAGGCCCAGGAGCATCCGCCCGAACACGCCCTGCTCGGGCACGCTTTCCGCCGCATAGACTGGCACCGTCATGCCGGGAAAATCGGGCGCAGTGATCGAGAGCGTGCCGATCTGCTGGCCTCGGGCGATCGGCGCGGCAACCGGCCCATCGTATCTGAGCGACGCTTTCAGATGTTCGCGCGAATCCACCTGCATCGTCACGTCCAGCGGCTTGCCCGTGACAAGAGGGACGGTATCGCGCGATCCGTTCCAGACTTTTGCCACGCCCACGACCGAGTCCGGCCGCAGAAGCCGGTAGCGGCGGAATTCGCGGAAGGCAAGACCGAGAATGCGGGCGGCTTCATCGCCGCGACGCTGTTCGCCGAACCAGTCCTGCTTTTGGGGGCTTGCGCTATCCAGATCGGGATAGCGCAGGCCGTTCAGCACCAGGATCAGACGATGGTCGTCCTGCACGGCCGAGGCCACAATGCCGTAACCCGACGCATCGGTGTGGCCGGTTTTCAAGCCGTCAGCGCCCGGAAACTTCTCCAGCACGGTGTTGCGGTTCGGCTGACTGATGTTGTTCCAGACAAAGCTGCGTTCGCCGAAATAGTGGTAATATTCCGGGTATGTCTGAATGATGTGCCGCGCCAACACCGCCAGATCATAGGCCGACATCAGCTGCCCAGGCGGATCGGGCAGGCCGTCCGGATTGACGAAATGCGAATTCTTCAGGCCCAACTCCTTCGCGCGCGCGTTCATCATCCGCACAAAGCCGTCCACGCTGCCGCCCAACGCCTCGGCCACGACCACACAGGCGTCATTTCCCGACTGGATGATGATGCCGCGGATCAGGTCTTCCACGGGGATGCGGCTGCCAACCGACACGAACATCTTCGAGCCGCCGGTCCGCCAGGCCGTTTCCGAAACCGGAAACGTGTCTGTCAGCCTGACGCGATGATCCTTCAGACGCTGGAACAAAAGCTCGATCGTCATCAGCTTCGACATGGACGCAGGCGGCATCGGCACGAAAGCATCCTTTGCCCACAGCACCTGACCCGTATCGCCATCCATCAGGATCGCGTGTTCCGCCCCGGTGTCGATCATGGCCAAGGCCGGATCGGCCCCGGCCAGAAACAGAAAAGCGCAAACGAACGGGCGAAAAAGGCTCGAAGGCCGCATCGGGCAGTTTCTCCTACAGGCCAGAATGGGTGCGCGGGTCGGCGCGCTATTGGTCGACGACGATCCTGGCTGCGTTATTACCAAGCCCGGTCACACGCGCCAATGCGGCGGTGGCCGCAGCCAGATCGTCGAACGGTCCTGATCTCACCCGATAAAGCTCGGTCCCCGCCTTTTCAACGGGGGAAACGAAAAAGGAGCCGATGGATGCTAGAAGGCCGACAAGCCGGTTGGCATTCTCGCGCGAGCTGAATGCGCCCGCCTGAATGTAAAGATGGGTCCTCGCCGGCGTGGAAACCGCGGCGGCCGGTTTTGGATCGACGGGCGCGGACGCCTGCGGCGGCAACGGTGCAGGCGCCGGAACATCTCCAGCCGAATCAGGCGGGAGCGACGCCACGCTGACCGGTGCCGGCGGTGTGGGCCCGGAATAGTCGCCTGGCATCCCGGCTGGTGCGGAATCCGGTTGCGCAACATCCGGTTGCGCACTGTCCGCTGTATCGTCGCCGACGGCGGCGCCCGCAGAAGGCAGCGGCGCCGCGACCGCCGGCGATATGACGACAGGGGCCGTTCGCGCCGCCAGGGTTGCGCCGGCGCTCGCCGCGTTCAGCGCAGCCGTTTGCGTGGCCTCTTCGGCATCAGCAGCCGTATCGGCAACATCGGAGCCATCTGCGGACGACGTCCGCGAATTGTCAGCCATCACTTCGGGACTGTCATCGTCCGCCGGAGGCGGAGCGCCATTGTCCGCGCGGCCGATATATTGGACGCGCACGTGAGCCGTGCCGGCCCGTTTGAAGCCGAGAACTTCGGCCGCGTGTTCCGATACGTCGATGATGCGGTTGTTGGCGTAAGGTCCGCGGTCGTTGACGCGCAAGACAGCCTGCCGGCCGTTGTCGAGATTGGTGACGCGCACATAGACGGGCATGGGCAACGTGGGGTGCGCAGCCGTCATGTCGTTGGCATTGTAGATTTCGCCGTCTGCGGTACGATGACCGTAGAAGGTGGGGCCATACCAGGACGCTATACCTTCTTCATCATAGTCGGGCTGCTCATGTGGCGTGTACCACTGCCCACCCACCTGATAGGGCTGGCCGACCTTGTATTCGCCCGCGCCTGGAGACGGCGTGGCCACATTGCTGGCGGAGGCGCAGGCCGCAAGCCCAGCGCCCGCAACGCACACCAAAGCCACCCGTCGGCACGCACCCAGCATCCGGCGAATCAAGCCCCTTGAAGGTGAATCAAAGGTTAGTGGCCGGAGACGGGCCGTCAACCTTGTCCTTGCGCGGGCCCGACATCGGCGTTAACGAGCCGGGGGATGGGTGGCCGAGCGGTTTAAGGCACCGGTCTTGAAAACCGGCGTGGGTTCATCCCCACCGTGAGTTCGAATCTCACCCCATCCGCCACTTCAGAACAGAACTGCGAACGCCGGGCGTAGCCGGCTTTACGCCGGCCGCGGCGGTCAGCGTCTGAAGCAAGTTGGTCTTCGAGCCGATGATGCGGACCTCGCGGTCGGCGACCTCGACGCGCTGGGCGAGCGCGCGGAGATGGTCGCGGCGGTAGCCGCCGCCATCGATCCTGATCCGCCCGCGTGCCGTCCTGGCGAACCTCTGGACCATCTGTCGCGTGATCGCCTGCTGACCCGACGACTCCAGCATCGCGGCGCCACGCCCGGCGTCGGCTTGCGCCTGGTCGCGGATCGCCTTCAGGCTTGCGACGCGCTCCTTCAGCGCCGGGTCGTCGAGATCGGCGACACCGGCCTCGATGGCGTCATAGAGTGCCGTCCCGGTTCGCGTCGCCCTCTTGTCTGATGGCTCCAATTGCTTCCAGGCCCTCCATAGCCTGGCGGACCGTCTTGAAGCTGGCCGCTGCACTATCGGCATCCTTCCCGCCGGAGGTGCTGCCAGCGTAAGCCGATTTGACGATTCCGGACTGCATGCCACGGCGGCTCACGCGAATGTAAGGGGTGCCATTTTGGATGATCGAGTGCCGCAGGAAATACACGTAGAATGATATTTCGTAGGGCTTCAAATCCGGCATCAGCAAATCGACTACGTCACAGATGATGTCCGGCAGCTCCAAGCCAGACAGTGCTCGGAATTCACTCGCCTTCTCAGCTTGCCCGGCTTCGCTCTCCAGCTCCGAGAGCAAAGTCCGAATTTGATCGATTCTCTCCCTCGTGCCGAGAGGTTAGCAGACAATCTCAGGCCGCGCACCTTCCGTTCGCGGCTAATCATTCGTGGCGGCCGGGCAGATAACATGACCATTTCCAAGCGAAATGCCTCCGTCCGGCAATTCCGCTGACTCGACGCGCGTAGCATCCGCAGGAATCTCATCCACCTGCATCAAAATCAGATCGCCCTGCTGGTAGTAGACGCGTTGCGGCATTGGGACGATTTTCTCTGGTTCGCTGACATCGCCCAGGATGTTCTGACGGACAAAATTCGACAACGCCAAAATTGCGAGTGGACCACCATAATGCCGCCAGTCAAATGCTTTGCCATGTAACTCTCGGCAATCTAAACGAATCACGTTCTGAAGTTCGAAGAGCTTACCGCGGCAATCCTGGTCAATGTTCCATACGGGATTGAATGGATTGTGTGAGAAGGCATTTCGGATCATCCGAGCGACCTGATACGCATTTACTACACGGGCATCGGCATCGGACTTCGGGTTTTGGATGGTGCCGCGGATCGCCTCAAGGACTGCCGAGGCCATGAGAAACGTAGCGCTGCGCTGCAGATTCCAAGCCGCGAAATCTGCCTCGTCCTTCGTGAGCGCGATCTGGGAGTAATTGACCACATGCTTTCCGTGCGACCATTGAATTGGAAGGTCCAGCGGCTGATGCCCCATTGTGACTGCCAATCGTGCCGCAGTCGCACGTCGAAACTGCCCTTCGGCGGCGCGCAGATGCGCCAGATGCATATTTCGGTCGTCCATGCTCCACAGACTCCTTACGCGCGTCCACTATTGCACGGCGCCCCACCCTGTGGTGAGCGGATCATAGGGCTATGGCGTAGACATAGTTCTCATCATCGTCGGTCGCGGCCCGCCAGATTCGCCCTCTACGACCTTCCCATGCCCTCTGACCTCATCCCCACGGTGATTTGTTGCCGGGCGGAAGCGCGCCGGCCGCGCGCGGCGGCGGAGGCTGGGCCGAGCCGCCCGGCCCCAGCCGGTCGGGCACATGGCCACCGAGTTCTTCCAGCACCTTGATACGCTTTTCGATCGGCGGATGGGTATCAAACAGCGCGGCAAGCGCCGAACGCGAGGGGGGCGTCTCGATGAACATTTGTTGCACTTCGCTCGGCACATGCGGCACGACCGGATTCTGCGAAATCTTGAGCAGCGCGCTGATGAGCGCGTCCGGATTCTTGGTGAGATCGACGGACCCGGCATCGGCCTGATATTCGCGACGCCGGGAAATGGCAAAGCGCAGCACCAGCGCCAGCATGTAACCGACCGCAAATGCGACAGCCGCGATCAGCATGATGATCATGACGCCGCCCGCGCCCTTGCCGCGCACGCGCGTAAACGTGGCCACCCGCATACTGCGCCACAGAAGCTGCGTGAGAAACGAGATCATGCCCACGAACACGACCGTCACGATCAGCAGCCGCGTGTCGCGCTCCATGATGTGCGTCAGCTCATGCGCCAGCACGGCCTCGAGCTCATCCCTGCTGAGCACGCGCAGGAGGCCGCTTGTGACCGTCACCGCATAGCTTTTTTCATCTATGCCGCTGGCATAGGCGTTCATCGCATCCGTATCCACGATGTAGAGCCTCGGCACCTTGAGCCCGCGGCTGATGCAGAGGTTTTCCAGCAGGTTGTAAAGCTCGGGCTGCTCTTCGCGCGTCACGGCTTTCGCGCCGGTAGCGCGATGGATGATCCAGTCGTTGAACAGAAAACCGACCAACACCCACACCGCCGCGATGCCGATCACGACAGGCCACCAGGCGTAAACCGCCGAAAGCGCCAGATCGAGCGGGCTTCCCGTTCCCAGCACCGGCGCGATGCCGAAAATGCCGAAAGCATCCGGAGCGCCGCCGAGCAGCCCGAAGGCGAAAAAGATCACCGCCAGAAGCAAAAGCAGCAGGAACGGAAACAGGATGAGGAGGACGGTTGACTTGATATTGTTGTTGAGGCGGTAGGTTGTGAGGCCGAGCTGCGCCATTGCATCACCCGCCGAACTTCACCTGCGGCGCGTTTTTGGCATGGGCGCGCTCGCTTTCGTCGAGCATGAACATTTGCGCCGGCCTGAAGCCGAACGGTCCCGCAATCAGGAGTGCGGGGAACTGCTGAATGGCGGAATTGTACTCGGCCGCGGCGCTGTTCATGAAGCGGCGGGATGCCGCGATCTTGTTCTCGATGTCGGCAAGCTCGGCCTGAAGCTGCTGGAAATTTTCGCTGGCGCGTAGCTGCGGATAATTCTCGGCCACCGCCATAAGGTTGCCGAGCGCGCCGGACAGGGCGCCTTCAGCCGCGCTTTTCTCTACCAGGGACCCGGCATTCATCGCGGCGCTGCGCGCGGCCGCGACCTGTTCGAATACGCCCTTTTCGTGGGCGGCATAGCCTTTCACCGTCTCTACCAGGTTGGGCACAAGGTCCTGCCTGAGTTTGAGCTGCACATCGATGTCGGCGTAAGCGCGGTTCCAAGCCTGCCGCAGAAGCACCAGCCGGTTGAACAGGAAGATTCCCAGCAGGACGACAAGTCCCAGGACAATCCAGACATAGGTCATAAGGCCAGCCTCCCGTGCGCGCCCAATCCAGCGGTTTTGCGGGCCGGGCGCAAGCCGGAATCCATATGGGTACCCGGCAGGCGCGATGCCTCAAGCCGCCCCATGCCCCTTCTGTCGGGGGAGGCCATGCTCTAGGCTTGGCGTGTTTCCGCGGGGGGGAGACAGCATGCGCCGGTCCGCACTCCTTTTGCTCGCAATCCTGCTGCCCGCCGTTTCGTCCGCGGCGGCGCAACCGACCGACAACCCCAACGTGACCGCGGATATCGCCTTCCTGCGCCAGTACGACGGCGTGCTGCATCTTGGCGTCGTTTTGCACAACACGTCGGGCGCCGACACGTCCCTGTCCCAGCCCATCACCTACGGCGATGTCGTGATCGTCGATGCAAAGGCGAACAAGAAGCTCTTTCCGCTGAAGGACGCGAACGGAAATTTCCTCGCCGGGCCGATTTCTGATCGCAACGGCGGCGGACGCTGGTTTCCGAAGCTGCCCGGCAACTCAAGCACAGTTGTCTGGGTGCTCTATGATGCCCTTGCAAGCGGTGACCCCGTTAGCGTGCAGGGCCCGGTCATCCATTCGTTCGACAATGTGCCGGTTACCGTGCAGCCGCCCCCGCCAGGCCAGAACGTGAACGGCAGCATTCCGCCGCTGACCGCCAGCGTCATTTCGGCAAACCGTGCAAACGGACAGCTGAAGGTCAGACTCAGGATTTCCAACCCGGGCGACAAGCACATCACCTCCGGCAACGGTCGCACCATCGCCTATGGCGATGTCTATGCGCTGGATCCGCTTGGCAAGCGCAGCTATCCGCTGCTCAAGGACGAGAGCGGCGAATTCATTGCGACGCCCGTTGCCGACAAGAGCCAGGGCGGCCGCTGGTTCCTGTCGAGCATTGGCCCGAACAGCCAGACGCTTGTGGATTTGACGTTCCAGGCCCCGCCGGATTCCGTTACCGCCGTGGATATTGTTTTCCCGCTGTTTGCCCCGCTCGAAAGCGTCTCGATCGCCGGCAATGGCCGTGCGGTCGCATCGGGCGTCGCGGTGGCCGGCGCGTCAAGCGAATTGCAGCGGGCGCTGAGAGATCTGAACGCACAGACAACGGCGCAGGCCGTCACCATCGATCTGTCGGCCGATGTGCTGTTCGATTTCAACAAGTGGGATTTGAAGCCGGCCGCAGTGCCCGCCCTGCAAAAGCTCGCCACCGTCCTGAAATCCTATCCTGCGGCGCAGATTTCAATCGAGGGGTACACCGACTCGATCGGCAACGACGCCTACAACATTGCGCTGTCGCAAAAGCGCGCCGATACGGTCAGAAACTGGCTGGTGGCGAATGCGCAGGCGCCTGTCGCCAACCTGCACACCCGTGGATGGGGCAAGGCGAATCCGGTTGCGCCAAACACCAACCCCGACGGAACGGACAACCCCGAAGGCCGCGCACGAAACCGGCGGGTGCAAATCGTGATTACCAAACCCTGAGAGACCTCCATGCGAAGACAGATCCGGATCGTGATGCTGCTGGGTGTGCTTTTGATCAGCGCGCCCGCGGCCATGGCCGGCGAAACGACCGCGCCCATACCGCCGGTGAAGCCCATTCCGCCGATGAAACCAATTCCGGAAATGCAACCGGTTCCGGGCGTCCATCCAATTCCGCACGTAAAGCCCATTCCGCCCGTAAAGCCGATCACCGACCATCACAAGAAAAAGCCAAAGCCCATTCGGCGCGCCGGGCGCAGACGGCAACACACGAGCCGCTGCCACAGTACCGACACGTGCAAGGCGCCACCCGGGGCCACATGCGAGTGCCATTGCGAAGGCTCGCACGCCGTCTGCAAATTCAACTATGGCGGATCAGGCGGGCCGCATTGACCTCTCCGGCAGGTATGCCCTCGGGTGGGCACAAGCCAGCTGCGCCACACTGACGGGCGTGCGAGCTAGCGCGCCAAAGCGGGGCGAAGCGTCAGCCCCGCCCTGCCTTCCCGGATTACAGAATGAAATCGCCTGCGTTCAACGCCGTATGGCTGTGGACGTCGATTGTGAAGTCCGCCTTGCCGTCGCCGTTTACGTCGCCCCGGACCAGGAATTCATTTGTTCCGTGAGCGCTGATCACAAGCTGACCCTTGGCGCCGGTGAAAGCCGAGACGACGTGGAATGCATTGTCGGCGCCTCCGGTTTTCGCATCGATTGCACTGAGATCGATCAGGTCGCCCTGGGCGTGCGAGAAGTCCTCGATCACGTCCGGATGCTTGTTGGATGATTCACTGGTCGCGGCAAAGACGAACGTGTCGGCTCCCCTGCCACCGGTCAGGTCGTCTGCGCCGGCGCCGCCATTGAGCGTGTCGGACCCTGAACCGCCACTTTCGGTGTCATTGCCCGCGCCGCCGACAAGAGTGTCATTGCCGCCAAGGCCATTGAGCGTGTCCGCGCTGCCCAGACCGTTCAGCGTGTCGATGCCGGCGTGGCCGGAAATCGTATTGGCGCCCGATGTTCCCGTGACTGTCAGGGCATCGTTGGCGGCAATCCCAACCCCAAGAGCGCTGTACTGCGCAAAGCTGAACGAGAGCGCATTGTCGGTTGCATCAATGCTATCCACGTTGTCGCCGGCAAGTTGACCAAGCTGGCCGGCGGTAAGCGCTCCGATATTGGCGCCGGTGTCCGAAAGGGTCACCGAATCTCCCGCCGTGAGCGCGATGCCCGCGGTGGTCAGTGCATCCAGCTGGTCGAGATTGATTGAAAGAACGTTGTTCGTTGCATTGATCGCATCGATGTTGACCAGATTACCGATGTCGGTGGCGGTGAGCCCCGCAAGGTTGGCGCCTGTGTCGGCCAGCGTGACCGTATCGCCTCCCGTCAGAGTGACCGTGCCAAGCGCATTGTACTGCGCAATCGAAAGCGACAGCGCATCGTCGGTCGCATTGATCGCATCGATGCCCGCGCCTGCCAATGCGCCGATCTCGCCCGCCGTCAGCCCGGCGATGGCGGCGCCGGTGTCAGCCAGCGTGACCGTATCTGTGCCATCGAACACGATCGACCCGAGCGCCGCTGCCTGCGCTGCCGTCAACGAGACGGTATCATCGGTGGCATTGATCGTATCGAGGTTGATCGATGCCAGAGTCGAAATCTGACTGGCCGTCATCGCCGCGATGTTGGCCCCTGTGTCGGACAGAATGAATGTGTCGCCGTCCTGGACCTCCACGTTACCCAACGCGACCGCCTTTGCCGCCGAAAGCGTCAGGGTTCCGTCGGTCGCTGAGATCAAATCGATCCCGTGGCTTCCGAGCTGTCCCAGATCGCTGACGGAGAGGGCCTCAATATTGGCGGCCAAATCCGCAAGCGTCACGTCGTTTCCGCTCGCAAAGGCGGCCGTCATTCCCAGAATTGGCTGCACCTGGCTGGCGTCGAGCGTAAGTTCGCTGGTGTCGCTGGCATTGATGATGTCAACGCCTTGCGCGACGTAACCCGAGAGTTCGGCTCCCGACAGCGCCTCTATGTTCGCTTCTGTATCCGAAAGCGTGATCACATCACCGGCCGCCAGCGATATGCTGGCGTTGGTCAGGGCGTCGAGCTGGCTGAGGTCAAGGCTCAAAGCATCGCCGGTCGCGTTGACCGCATCGACATTGACCAAGTTGCCGATGTCAGTGGCCGTCAGCGCCGCAAGATTGGCACCCGAGTCCGTCAGCGTGACGTTGTCGCCGGCTGTCAAATGCGTGCCGCCGAAGTCGTTATATTGCTGCACGGTGATGGCAAGCTGGTTGTCGCTGGCGTCGAGCGTATCCACATTCTTCCCGGCCAGCGTGCTGAAGTCGAGGCTGGCCAGATTTGCGCCAGTGTCCCGCAAAGTGACCGCATCGGCCGCCGTAAGCGTGACATTTCCAAGCGCGTTGAACTGGGCCACCGAAAGCGTCAGCGCATTGTTGCTGGCATCGATCGCATCCACATGCTTGGTCGCCAGGTCGCCGATCTGGGTTGCCGTGAGGGACTGGATGTGGGCGCCGGTATCCGACAATGTGACAGTGTCGCCGGCCGTCAGGGACACTGTGCCAAGAGCGGCAAATTGCGCAGCCGTGATTGTCCAGACGTCATCGTTGGCGTCGATTGTGTCGACGCCCGCGGCGGCAAGATCGCCGAAATTGACCGCTGACAGCGCCATAATGTTGGCAGCCGAATCCAGCAGCGTAACGGTATCTCCGGAAGCGAACGCGGTGTTGCTGCTCAGGATCGGCAGAATCTGGCTTGCCGTGAGATTCAACGTGCTGTTGCCCGCGTGGATGACATCAACACCCAGGGCCGCGAAATTCCCGAAATCGGTTCCGGTAAGCGCCTCGATGTTCGCCTCGCTGTCGGAGAGCGTTATGACATCATCGGCCGCCAGCTGGATCGATGCGGTGACAATTGCGCCCAGCTGACCGGCGTCGAAAGTAATCGCATCGTCAGTTGCGTTGAAAGCGTCAATGTTGACCAGATTGCCGATGTCGGTGGATGTCAGCGCCGCGAGATTGGCGCCGGTGTCCGCCAGCGTAACCGTATCGGAAACGGTGAGCGCCACGGAATTCCCGGTCAGCGCATTGTACTGCGCCACTGTCAGATTGAGCGTGTTGTTGAGGGAATCCACGGCATCGACATTGACAAGGCTGCTGATGTCGCCTGGCGTCAGGGCTTCCAGATGCGCCTCGGTATCCAGCAGCGTGACCACGTCGCCCACCGTCAGATGGCTCCCGCCGAACGCATTGTAGTCGGCGACCGTGATGCTGAGCGCATCGTCTGTCGCATTGAGCGTATCGACGTGTTTCGCGGCCAAGGTGCTGAAATCGAGGGTCGCAAGGTTGGCGCCACTATCGGCCAGTGTCACGGCATCGCCAACAGCCAACGTGGTCGTGCCAAGCCCCGAGAACTGGGCGGCGGTCAATGTGAGCATATTGTCGGTGGCGTCGATTGCATCGATTCCGTGACTAGCCAGCTGCCCGAATTCGCTGTTTGTGAGCGAAGCGATATTCACGCCGGTATCCGCCAGCGTCACGGTATCGCCGCTGGCAAATGTGCCCGCCGTGGCCAAGAATGGCTTAACCTGGCTCTCGGTCAGAACGAGCGTGCTGGTGTCGCTCGCGTGGATGACATCCACATTGGCGTTCGCCAATGCGGCCAGCTGGGCGCCCGACAGCGCCTGGATATTTGCCTGGGTATCGGCAACGGTAACCAAATCGCCCGTTGCGATCGTGAGAAGCCCGGCAATGCCCTGGGCCTGGGCCACGGACAGCGTAATAGCGTCGTCGGTGGCGTCGATCCCATCGACGCCCTTGGAATGCATGGCATTGAATTGTGCCACAGTCAGCGCGGCGATATTGGCGCCCGTATCGGCAAGCGTGACCGTGTCGGATGCGCGCAGGCTCACCGTGCCGAGCGCGTTGAACTTGGCGACGGTCAGCGCCAGCACATTGTCGGATGCGTCGATGATATCGACGCCCTTCCCGGACAGCTGGCCGATCTGGGTGGCGGTGAGCGCATCGAGATTGGCGCCCGTATCCAGCAGGGTAACGGTATCCGCGCTCGTGAGCGTTGTCGTGCCGAGGGCCGAATATTGGGCCACCGACATCGAAAGAACGTTGTCACTGGCATTGATTGTGTCGATGCCCTTCGTTGCGAAGGTGCCCCACACGGTTGAATTCAGCGCGGAAATGTTCGCGCCCGTATCCGCGAGGGTGACATTATTGCTTGCCGTCAACGCCACCGTGCCCAGCGAGGTAAATTGTGCAGCGGTGAGCGAAAGCCCGCCGGACGCGTCGATGATGTCGACGTTGTTCCCGGCCAAAGCGGCGAAATCTGCCGGTGTCAAGCCCGCGATGTTCGTCCCGGTATCCGCAAGCGTTACCGTGTCGCCGGCCGTCAGCGTGGTGCTGCCGAGCGCGGAGTACTGCGCGACGCTGAGCGCCAGCACATCGTCGGAGGCGTCAATCCTGTCGATGCCATGAGAAGCAAACTGCCCGAACTGCACAGCCGTGAAGCCCTGGATGTTCATGCTGAGGTCCACAAGCGTAACGGTATCGCCGGGCGCGAAGCTGGCCGAGCTCGCAATCACGACCGAGATCACGCCGCCGCCCAGGTTCAGTGTGCTTGTGTCGGTCGCGTGAATGCTGTCCACGCCCTGGCTGTTGATGTAGTTGTTGATTGCGGCCTGAGACAGCGCCTCGATGTTTGCCTCGCTATCGGCAAGCGTGAGCGTGTCGCTCGCATCGACGGGGATGCTCTTTGTGGCCAGCGCATCGAGCTGCGCGGCGCTGAGAGAGAGCACGTTGTCCGTCGCGTCGAACCCGTCAATGTTGACCAGGTTCGAGATGTCGGTCGCCGACAGGGACGCCAGATGCGCGCCAGTGTCAGACAAGGTGACATTGTCGGCAGCCGTCAAAGATACGTTGCCCAGCCCCTGATATTGGGCGACCGTCAGGGCGAGCGTGTCGTCGGATGCGTCGATGGCATCCACGCCCTTGGCCTGGAGCTGGCCGAACTGCGAGGCGGTGAGAGCGGCAATATTGGCGCCCGTATCAACGAGGGTGACGTTGTCGCCGGAATCGAAGGCCGCGCTGGAGGCCAGCACCGCCGCCACCTGCGCCTTGCTCATGTTCAGCGTGCTGGAATCGCTGGCATGGATCAGATCCACGCCCTGGGTCGCATAGCCCGACAGCTGACCGGCGGTCAGGGCCTCAATGTTCGCTTCGGTATCCGACAGCGTGACCGTATCGCCGGCCGTCAGCGCAATATTGGCGGTGGCCAGCGCATCCAGCTGGCTGAGATCGAGCGAGAGAACGTCATTGGTTGCGTTGAACGCATCGATGTTGACCAGATTGCCAATGTCGGTGGCCGTCAGCCCCGCAAGATTGGCGCCTGTGTCGGCCAGCGTGACCGTGTCGTCGGCCGTCAATGATACCGTGCCGAGCGCGTTGTACTGCGCAATCGAAAGCGACAATGCACCGTCGGTCGCATCGATTGCATCGATGCCCGCGCCTGCCAATGCGCCGATCTGGCCGGCCGTCAGCGCCGCGATATGCGCGCCCGTGTCCGCTAGCGTAACGGTGTCGCCCGCTGTCAAAGTGACGCTTCCAAGTGCGTTGTATTGCGCGACGGTCAGCGAAAGCGCGTTGTCCGTGGCATCAATGGCGTCAATCTGGTTGCCGGCCAACTGTCCGATCTGGGTGGCCGTAAGCGCGGCAATATTGGAGCCACTGTCGGCCAAGGTGACCAGATCGCCAACCGTCAGGGCAACCGTGCCAAGCGCCTGATATTGCGCGACACTGAGCGACAGCGCGTCATCCGAGGCATCGATGACGTCCACACCCTGCAGCGCAAGGGCGCCGATCTGGCCTGCTGTCAACGCCGCGATGTTCGCGCCGGTGTCGGCAAGCGTGAATGTGGCACTAGCATTGACGTTGATCTGGCCGAGGGCCTGGAACTGGGCAACGGTAAACGAAAGAACGTCGTCGGACGGATTGATTGCGGCCAGGCCATGCGATGCAAGCGCAGCGATCTCGGACGACGTCAAAGCGGCAATGTTGGCGCCCGTGTCGGAAATCTGCACGAAATCAGAGGGATCGAAGGCCGTGCTGATGTCACCAAAAGCAGCCGCCTGCGTTGCATCCAGAATAAGGACGTCGCTGAGGCAATCGACAAAATCGGCATTTCCCGAGCCAAGCTCTGCAATCTGGACCGCTGTCAATGCCTGGAGATTGGTGGCCGTATCCTGGACAATGACTGTGTCGGTGCTGCTGTAAGGCTGATTTGCGTCGAAGGTTGCAAAACTTACCGTAAAGGTTGTCATGATGTCGCTCCGTTTGGCCGATCAATCCCCTCGCCTGAAGAAGGATTGAACAAGGATCATTTTTGCGTGCGCGCGCGTAACCCGCACAAACCCAAGGGATCTGTGCCGGCGCACTTCACTCCGTTCTTGAAATTCGTCCGCTTGACTTCGTTGTATTATCTAAAGGGATGCATCCACCTGTTCGTTGACAAATATCAATCAGCCGCAACGAACTTGAATCTGCATCAGCCGCCAGCCCTGGCGATTGATGGAACAATATTGATTCGTTCGGCACGGAGCAACGCCTATCGCGTTTGCACCAATAAATTATCCCCTTTTCGGAAATGTCCCGTTCGGCGCCTGCGGTTCGGGAATCTTGCGTTTTCCCGACATGTTCAGATTTTCATAAATTCGATCGGAGCTGAACATTTCGATGAGAAACCGGCAGCAACAGCTTGGTCCGAAAGCATTCCGGGCGGTTAAAAAACTGTCGCCTTGACACGTCGAACCTGCGGTCGGCTTGGCGCGCCCTAGGGGAGTCGAACCCCTCTTGCAAGATTGAAAATCTTGAGTCCTAACCGATAGACGAAGGGCGCGGAACGCCGGGCTATACGGCCCAAAACCGGCCTTGGCAAGGCGGATTCATGCCTCCATGGGCGCGGCATCCTCCAGGTGCAGCTGAATGCGCTGCTCCCCATTCCATTCCTCGGCCCTAAGCCGGCCGGCGGCGTGAACCCGGCTGCCGCGCGATTGCATAAGCGCCTGCCCCAACGCCGTTCCCTGGGACCGGAACGCAATGGCCGAAAGCATGGTGCCGTCGCCGCCACGCAGACGCAGGCGGATGTGATCCTTGCCGGCCTTGTCGGCAAAGGCCACATGCACATCCGGCACCACGAAGACCGGTTCCGGATTGCCCGCGCCGAATGGGCCGATGCGGGCGACTTCCTCGACCAGCGCGGCAGTCGCACCAGACGGGGCGACCAGCGCGTCGAGGAAAAGATCGCTGGCTGCCGCAATCGCGCGGGTGTGACCATCGAACCGTTCCGCAAGGAATGCGCCGAATGGTTCCAGCTGATCGGCGCGAAGACTGAAGCCGGCCGCCATCGCATGCCCGCCGCCGGAATCGACAAGCTTCCTCTCATGCGCTTCGCGCACGATGGCGCCAATGTCCACGCCTGCAACCGAGCGCGCCGAACCGCGGCCCATGCCGCCTTCGAAACCCGCGGCGAAGGCAGGCTTGCCAAAGCGATCTTTCAAGCGGCTTGCAACTATGCCAACAACGCCCGGATGCCAGCCTTCGCCATGGGCAAAAAGGAATGGCGCATTCGCCTGTCCGGTGGCACACGCGAGCGCCTCTTCGAGAATGAGCTTCTCGAGCGCCTGCCGTTCGCGATTGTGGACGTCCAGCAATGCCGCAATTTCCGCCGCGGCCTCGCGGCCATCCGCGGTCAGCAGTTCGACGCCCAGACTGCATTTACCAACGCGGCCGCCCGCATTGATGCGCGGGCCGAGCACGAAGCCGCAATGATGCGGATTGAACGGCGCGGAGATTCCCGACACTGCGGCCAGCGCAGCCAACCCGTGGCGGCTGCCTTCCGCCATCTTAGCAAGCCCGCTGCGCACAAAAGCGCGATTGACGCCGACAAGCGGAACAACGTCGCAGACGGTGGCCAGCGCCACGATATCCAGACACGCCCGCAGGTCCGGCTCTGAGACATGATGGGCGGAATACCAGCCGCCTTCGCGAAGCGCGCGGCTGAGCGCCACGAGAAAAAGAAACGTGACCCCGGCGGCACACAGATGACCCAGACCTGATGGCTGGCCTGCCCTGTTCGGATTGACATGCGCGAAGGCTGCAACATCGGACTCGGTCGCATGATGATCGAACACAAGGACATCCAGTCCCATCGCGCGCGCGGCCGCCAGGGCCATCTGCGCCCCCGCGCCGCAATCCACCGTCATGACGAGGCTTGCCCCTTCGGCCTTCAGCAATTCCATGGCCTTTGCATTTGGGCCATAGCCTTCGGTCATGCGATCGGGGATGTAGAGCCGCGGCTTATGGCCCAGCGCGGACAGGAAATCGGAAAGAAGCGCCGCGGAAACCGAGCCATCCACGTCGTAGTCGCCGAGAACTGCGATCCGTTCGCCCCCGTCAAGTGCGGCCCGCGTGCGGGCAACGGCTTTATCCATGTCCAGAAGCGACAGCGGCTCGGGCAAGAGTCGCCGCAACGTGGGCTTGAGGACATCGTCGAGGTCTTCAGGGCGCACACCGCGCGCGGCGAGCAGGCGAACAATGGCGGGCGGCAGCTGACGGTCCAGCGACAGCGCGCGCAGGGCATTCTCCGGCGCGTCCCGCATGATCCAGCGGCGCCCGGAAAACGAGCGCGAAATGCTGAAGGCCGAACGTCCTATCGGCCCTGCAAGGTTATCCAGCATGGCTCCGCCTGTGGCGGCCCCTGATCCAGCGCACCGTGCCGGTGGCCGACCGCATCACGATGCTTTCGGTGGTGATGTAGTCCCTGTCACGATGTACGCCTGCCAGCATGGAACCGTCGGTCACGCCGGTGGCGGCGAAGATCACATCGCCCGACGCCAGATCCATCAGCGAATATTTCCGGTTGAGATCCTTGATGCCGAGCTTGGCGGCACGGGCACGCTCTTCATCTTTCTTGAACACCAGCCTGGTCTGGATCTGGCCTCCCACGCATCGCAGCGCGGCCGCGGCCAGAACGCCCTCCGGCGCGCCCCCCTGCCCCATATAGATGTCAATGCCCGTCGCGGGATCGGTTGTGGCAATGACGCCTGCCACATCGCCATCCGTGATCAGGCGCACGGCTGCGCCGGCCTTGCGCACGCTCTCGATGATGTGCGCATGCCGCGGGCGATCCAGGATCAGTGCCGTGATATCGGCGGGCTTCACGCCCTTGGCCTTCGCAAGGGAAATGATGTTCTCGCCCGGCTCCGCATCCAGATCGATCACGCCTTCCCTGTAACCCGGGCCGATTGCAATCTTGTCCATGTAGGTATCCGGCGCATTCAGCAGCGTCCCCGGCTCCGCCATGGCCATCACCGCCAGGGCATTGGGCAACGCCTTGGCCGTGAGCGTGGTGCCTTCCAGCGGGTCGAGCGCGATATCCACCTTCACGCCGCCTGAGCCAACCTTTTCGCCGATGTACAGCATCGGCGCTTCGTCGCGTTCGCCTTCCCCGATTACTACCGTGCCTTCGATGGGCAGATGGTTGAAAGCCCTGCGCATCGCCTCCACGGCGGCGTGGTCTGCAGCGTGCTCGTCGCCCCGGCCGATCTGGCGCGCGGCCGACATGGCCGCCGCTTCGGTTACACGCACAGCCTCCAGTGCAAAGACACGGTCCAGTGCTGCCATTATTCGCTCCCCACTTGTTATACGGCCTCCATCGGAATCATCCGGGAGGCGCCCCGAACTTTGTCCGACGCCTCTATCACCTTCAAGGCGCGACGCACCGCCGGCTCGGGGCATTCGTGGGTGATCATCACGATCACCACAGTGCCACCCGGCGCACGGCCACGCTGGATCATACTGCCGATCGAAATGCCGGCATTGGCCAGATGGCCGGAAATCTCCGACAGGACGCCCGGCTGATCGAGGGCATGAAAGCGCAGATAATACGGCGAAACGCGCGCATCTACGGGCGCGGGAACCGGTCTTGACAGGGCACTGGCCGCACGGCCGAACACTGCGCCGTTAGACCCACGCGCGATATCCACGATGTCTGCGATCACCGCCGATGTTGTGGGCGCTTCGCCGGCGCCGCGACCCTCGAACACGAATGGCCCGGCTTCGCCTGCATGGACAACGACGGCATTGAACGGGCCTTCGACATCGGCGAGCGGCGTGCCCAGCTTGACCATCGTCGGCTGGACGCGGCGGTCAAGACCTTGCGCCGTGGCGCGCGCGATGCCGAGCAGCTTGATCCGGTAACCGAACTCTTTCGCAAAGCCGATGTCTTCGGGCGTGATCGTATCGATCCCTTCCACCGTGATGCTGCCGAAATCCGGCTGGACCCCGAACGCAAGCGCCGAAAGAAGCGCAAGCTTGTGCGCGGTATCGCCGCCGCCGATGTCGAGCGCCGGGTCGGCTTCGGCATAGCCGAGCTTTTGCGCCTCGGCGAGAACATCCGAAAATGCCGCTCCGGTCGCCTCCATCCGGGTGAGGATATAGTTGCAGGTGCCGTTCAGGATTCCCCGAACCGCGTTTATCCCGTACGCGAGGAGGCTCTCGCGCAAAGCCTTGACGATGGGAATGCCGCCGGCGGCGGCGGCCTCGAACTTCAACGCCACGCCGTTCTTCTCCGCCAGCGTGGCAAGGCGCGCGCCATGATGCGCGAGCATCGCCTTGTTGGCGGTGACAACATGCTTGCGGTTGGACAACGCCGTTTCGACCAGCCGGAGCGCAGGCCCGCTTTCGCCGCCGATGAGCTCCACCACGACGTCAGCGTCGCCCGTGGCCAGCGCGGCCAGATCGTCCGCCCACGGAAGGTCTGTATGGTCAAAGCCCCGGTCCTTCCGGCGGTCGCGGGCCGCAATCATGGCGATCTCGAGCGGCCGGCCGGCGCGCGCGAAAAGCTCGCTCTCCCGGCTGCGCAGCGCCTTGGCCACGCCGCCGCCGACGGTGCCAAGACCGGCGACGGCGATCCGCAGCGGCCTTGCCATCACCCTTGTATGAAAATTTCGGCGCGGCGGTTGCCTGCCTCGCCCTGGGGCATGCTCTCGTAATAGACGGGCTGAGAGTCGCCGACCGCCTCGATCAGCACCTTGTCGGCGGGAACGCCGGCATGGATGAGCTCCCGCGCCACGGCATTCGCGTAAGCCTGCGAGCGGCTGAAGATCAGCTCCAGATGCTTTTCAACCGGCATGTTGCCCGTGCGGCTCGATGAATGACCGACCACGCGGATGTAGCCGCTGCCGCCCCGCGCCCGCCAGGCTTCCACGGCCAATTCGACCTGGGCTTTGCCTTGCGGGCCGATCGCGGCCACGTCGTTGGGGAAGTAGACCACAGCCGATGGCGCGCCATAGGCGTTGGCATATACGCTCGGCGCCGCTGCCACATTGTTCAAGGCATCAAAACTTGCGACGACAGAACCGCTCATTTCTTCCGGTCCGCCGACGGCGCCCGTGTCCGACTGCGAACGGGCGCGGCGCGCGGCGCGCGGTGCGTTCATCGCGACAGCCGTGCTGCCATAGCTGGCCGGCATGATCGTATTCGTCGCGATCCCCGCATTCGAAGCGGTCTGCTGGTAGCGCGCCACCACGGGCGCAGGCACAAACTGCGAAACATCGGGGCTGAGTGGCGGCGCCGCCGATGGTTTGAAACCAAGCGGTGCGTCGGCCAGCACCATTGGCTGCATTCCGCTTGCTCCGGGCGGCACGGCAGGCACAGCTGGCGTCGCGCCAGAGGCGGCGGCGGGCGGCGGCGTCTCCGTGCTGGCGACCTGCGTTGTTGGCGCGCCGGAAGGTGCGGCTCCGCTTTGGCCGTTGTCAGCCGACACGGCCGGTTGGGCCGCGGGCGCAGAGGCCGATGTATCGCCTGCAGCAACTGCTGCGGAATTCACGGTATCGGGACTTGCGGAATTGTCGGCCACAGCCGGGGCGCTCGTCTGATCGCCCGACGATGCGGATTGCTGATCGGCGCTGCCCTGGTCGCTCGTGCTGCCGGTATCCGCCATCTGGACATCCGGCGCGGCTCCCGGAGGCGGCGGAGGCGCCGCCGCGGCTTCGGTGCCACCGCGCAAGGCGTCGGCGCTGTATTGTGCGTGTGCGCGGTCGGCCGCGAGTTGATCGGATGTCTGGGCCTGTTCCTGCGCAGTGGACGGCGCGGCGGGTTTTTGCGGCGCGTTGGCAAGATCCGGGTATTGGCCATTGTCGGAAGCCTCCGCAACGGTCTGCCCTTCATCAGAAGACACATTGGGTGGCGGTGCAGCCGTGGCCGTGCTCGTGTCGTCGCCGACCCAGGTCGTGGGGTCCGCCCAATCGGGAATGCTGGAGCATCCGCTTGCGGCCAGGGCCACAAGCAACAGCGCGGCAACTTGCAACACAGTCCTGTTCATTTGCTGATAGCCTCCGCACCCGACCAACGCAGACCCATATACTCTCCCGACGTGTCCCTTCCAAGCAAAAGTACAAAGAAAATCAAGCATGCCGCGCAAGAGCCCGCCGGGCGGGCGCCTTGCGGGACACGAACATCGCCGCTATCTCAACCATCGGACGAAAACGGACCGAAGCCATGCAAAAGCACGCGGCGCAATCCCGCGCCAAGCCCGACGTGGAACATGGCGGCTACAGAATTGGCGATCCCGCCGCTTTCGCCCGCAATATGGTGCAGGTGGGCGTTCAGTCGCAGCGGCTGCTCGGCGATTTCCTGAAACGCCAGGCCGGAAAGCTCGGCACGGAACCCGCCGATCCGCTCAACCTTGCCGGCACGTTCATGGAGCTTCTGAAAGCGATGGCCGCCAATCCGATGGCCGTCTTGGAGGCGCAATTCCAGCTGTGGCGCGACTACATGGGCCTTTGGGAACGAACGGCACGCCGTCTGCTGGGTGCACCGGTGGACCCCGTGGTCGAACCGGCGCCGGGCGACAAGCGCTTCAGGGACAAGGACTGGCAGGAAAACCAGATTTTTGACTTCATCAAGCAGAGCTATCTGCTTACCGCAAACTGGATGCAGGACACGGTCGCCAAGGTGGATGGCGGGCTGGACCAAAAGACCAAAAAGCGCATCCAGTTTTATACGAAACAGTTTGCCGATGCGATTGCGCCCACCAATTTCGTGCTCACCAATCCGGAGGTTCTGCGCGCGACCTTGCAAAGCAACGGGGAGAATCTGGTCACGGGTCTCAAGAATCTGCTCGAAGATCTGGATCGCGGTCAGGGCCAGCTGTCCATCCGCCAGTCGGCTGACGCGTTCCAGATCGGCGAAAACATCGCTACTGCGCCCGGCAAGGTGGTGTTCCGCAACGAGCTGATCGAGCTGCTGCAGTTCGATCCGGCGACGAAATCGGTCTATGAGCGGCCGCTCCTGATCTTTCCGCCCTGGATCAACAAATACTATATCCTTGACCTGCGGCCGGAGAATTCCTTCATCCGCTGGGCATCGGCGCAAGGCTACACCGTCTTCGTCGTCTCCTGGGTCAATCCGGACAGGCGGCTCGCGCAGAGAACCTTCGAAGACTACATGCGCGAAGGCATTTTCGAAGCGCTCGACGCTGTCGAGAAAGCCACCGGCGAACGCCAGGTCAATGCCATCGGATATTGCATCGGCGGAACCTTGTTGGCAGCGACCCTTGCGTACATGGCGGCCAAGAAGGACGATCGCATTGCCTCGGCCACCTTCTTCGCGGCCCAGGCCGATTTCTCCGAAGCCGGGGATTTGCAGGTGTTCATAGACGATGAACAGCTGGAAGCGCTGAAAGAGCAGATGAACGCTTCAGGCGGCGTGCTTGAAGGCAAGAAGATGGCAACCACCTTCAACATGTTGCGCGCCAACGACCTGATCTGGTCGTTCGTGGTGAGCAACTATCTGCTCGGCAAGGAGCCCGCCCCGTTCGACCTGCTCTACTGGAATTCCGACACCACGCGCATGCCCGAGGCCTGCCACCTCTACTACCTCACGCAATTCTACAAGAACAACGCGCTGGCCCGCGGCAAGATGAGCTTCGACAATGTGAAGCTTGAGCTCTCGAACGTGAAAATTCCGGTCTATCTGCAAAGCGCGCGCGAAGACCACATCGCGCCCTACCGCTCGGTTTACAAATCTACGCAACTGTTCGGCGGGCCGGTGCGCTTCATCATCGCGGGCTCAGGGCACATCGCCGGCGTGATCAATCCGCCGGCGGCGAACAAGTATCAGTACTGGACCAACGATGCGATCGGCATGAAGGCCGACGGCAAGTCCGGCAAGCCTTATCCTGCGAAGGTGGAAGACTGGCAGGCTGGCGCAACCGAGCACCCCGGCTCATGGTGGCCGGACTGGGACGCATGGCTTTCACGCCTGTCGGGCCCGAAAATCCCTGCGCGCAAACCCGGCGACGGCAAACTCAAAGTCCTGGGCGATGCGCCGGGCACCTATGTGAAGATCAAGGCGCAGTGAGGCTTGCTTCCAGCAGGCGCACGAACTCTGCTTTCTGCCTGTCGTCGATCCAGCGCACGACGGCCACCATGTCGTGCTGGTAGTCTATGAACACGATGTTGTCGCCGTTGCCGAGGAAGGTGACGCTATCTTCGCGCGCGGCCGGATACATCCTGTGGTCCGTATTGAGAAACCAGTTCATGTAGCCGTAGGTCGGTTCCTGCGGCGTGGGCGTGCGCGCCATCTTCACCCAGCGCGCCGACAGAACCTGCCTGTCGCCCCATCGGCCATTGTGGAGAGCCAGCAATCCCATGCGCGCCAGATCGCGCGCACTGATGAACATGCCGCCGCCCCAATGTCCGCCGCCCGGCGGCACCGGCATACGCTTTCCGTCGATCGTCACCCACGCGTTGTAATAATTCTCCCAATGCCAGGTGTTCGACGCACCGATCGGGTCCATTACAAATTGCTTCAGGACATCGGGCAGCGGCCGCTTCCACAGATAGGTCAGCGCGAGCGCCAGTGCGTTCACCCGCACGTCGGAATATTTCCATTCCTTGCCGACCGGCGGCGGACCCTTGGCCAGTTCGTCCCAGGCGTTTTTGCCGGGCCGGTCTGCCCACCAGGGCTTGCCCCACATGGTGCCGATCCAGCCGCTCGTCTGCCGCAGCATCTCGTCCCAGGTGATCGGCCGGTTGTGCGGCAGATCGAAATCCGGCGACGGATCCACATAGTCCAGCACGCGGTCGTTCACGCTGCGGATCATGTGGCGGTCGAACGCCACGCCCGCAACCGACGATAAGAACGTCTTGGTCGCGGAATGGGTCATGTCCACGGCCTGCGTGTCGCCCCACTCCGCCACGATGTAGCCGTGGTGGATGATGAGACCGTTGGAGGGCGCATGCGGCGTCAGCGGCCCGATGGGGTCGGAAAACGGCTCATGCGCAAACTGCAGCGGAATGGTGATGCGCTGATCGCGCTCGTCGATCACGCCCTTGAGGTCGGGAAACAGCACTGTCTCGTTTGCCACGGCGAAATCTGTGGCGGCCCGCAGCTTTGCGGGGTCAAAACCTTCCTGCTGCGGCGTGCGTGTTTCCCATTGGCCGCCGGCCGGCGGCAAATAGTCAGCGGCCGCCGCCGCCCCTGTCAGGAGTAAGGCCGCAAGGCCGTACAGCAGCATGTTCGCTTTCATGATCGCCCTCGATCAGCGCTTTGCGATGTCGGGCTCGAACTTTCCTCTGGAGCCGACCAGCCTGCGGAATACCACGCGCGGCATCGACGTTGCGAGTTTCACAAGCGCGGGGTCGTGGATCTCTTTTGCTGCCCCCTGATGGAAAAGATTGTGTTCGGCGCCCCAGGCTTCCAGCGCCGCCTTCATCGAAGGTGCGGCCACGATCGTGTCGTAAAACCCCCGTGTGGCGCGATAGACCTTGAGCTTCTGCAGTGGCATCGCAAACCGTTTCTGTTTCTTCATGCGGCCTGAGTCAGAGAAGGCCCTCGGTTTCCGGGAGCCCCAGCATGAGATTGAGGTTTTGAACGGCAGCCCCGCCGGCGCCCTTGCCCAGATTGTCCAGCACGGCCACAAGGCGGGCCTGTTGCGTCTTGTCGTTGCCGAATACGAACAGTTTTAGCCCGTTGGTCAGCTTCAGCAACTCCGCATCGAGCGACTTCTGCATCGCGCCGAGCCTGATGTCTTCGACCTCGATCAGATTCTCCTTTGCGTAAGCTTCGGCCAATGCCGCATGAATCGTTGCCACCGCCGGTTTTCCCGGGAGCGACCACAATTGCAGCGGCACTTCCACAATCATGCCGCGGTAGAAGCGCCCCACACTCGGCGCAAACAGCGGCGGATGGCTCAGGCCCGCGTGAATCTGCATCTCCGGCACATGCTTGTGCGCCAGCGCCAGTCCATAGGTGCGCACGACGGTTTCGACATAAGCCGGCGAATTTCGGTCCTCGAACTCTTCGATCATCGCCTTGCCGCCGCCGGAATATCCCGACACAGCATTTGCGGTGACCGGAAAGTCGGGGGGCAGGATCCCGGCGCGAACCAATGGCCTGACCAGCGCCAAAAATCCGGTCGCGTAGCAGCCGGGATTGGAGACGTGCCGCGCGGACTTGATGCGCCCGCGCTGGCCGGGCTCGAGCTCGGGAAAGCCGTAAACCCAGTTCGGATCGACGCGATGGGCGGTTGAAGCATCGATCACCCGCGTGCCCGGGTTTTCGATCATCGACACCGCCTCGCGCGCGGCATCATCCGGCAGGCAGAGTATTACGACATCAGCCTCATTCAGCGCTTCACGCCGGGCGCGCGCGTTCTTGCGCTCGGCATCCGAGAGCCGGAGAAGCGCAAGTTCGGCCCGGCCGGAAAGGCGTTCGCGAATCTCCAGCCCCGTCGTGCCCGCGCCGCCGTCGATAAAGACTTTTGACGTCATGCGATGCTTGTAGCGCGGCGTGCTTCGGGCGTCACCATGGTCTGTCAAGTTGGCGGGCACGAAAAATCTGTGGGCAGAAGCCTGCCATGGCCGACCCGGCGGCATTTTCTTCACTTGAACTTCGTGTAATCCTGACTGTCTGAATGCTGGCGATTCCGGGATTGTTCGATCGTTCGGGGGCGGGCCGGCGCCGGTTTGTCTTCTCCCGCTCGGTTAGCACGGGTGCAAAAGCCCATAAGGAGAAAGAGAAATGGAAGCCATCAACTGGTTCCAGACCGTCGTCACCAAGCACTATATCGATTTTCAGGGCCGTGCGCGCCGCGCGGAGTTCTGGTGGTACGTGCTGGTCTATATCATCATCGACATTGTGCTGACGATCATCGACAACATGCTCGGCACGCCGTTGCTGGCAGGTCTGTTTGGCCTGGCTCTTCTCTTGCCGTCGATCGGCGTGGCGGTGCGCCGGTTGCACGATACAAACAGAAGTGGCTGGTGGATACTTCTTCCGGTCGCGCCCGCCATTCTGGGCGGTGTTTGCCTGTTCGTGATGCCAGCGCTCTCCCTGATCTTCTATCTGGCAGCGCTTGCCTGCTCGATCCTGCTGATCGTCTGGTACGCGATGGCCGGAACGGCGGGGCCGAACCAGTATGGTCCGGACCCGAAGGCCGGCGGTGCTGCTGCGGCGGCGGCCCACGCCTGAAACGAAAAACGGCCGCGGAGGCCCAACTCCGCGGCCGTTCCCTTTTTTCTGTCCGGTTCTTCAGCGCTTGCTGAACTGGAAGCTGCGGCGGGCTTTCGGGCGGCCGTACTTCTTGCGTTCCACCACACGCGGATCGCGGGTCAGGAAACCGCCCTGCTTCAACACCGGCCGCAGCCCGGGTTCGTATGCGATCAGCGCCTTGGAAATGCCGTGGCGCACGGCGCCGGCCTGGCCGGAGAGCCCGCCGCCCATCACGCTGACGATGATATCGAACTGGCCATCGCGATTGGCCGCGATCAGCGGCTGGCGCAGGATCATGCGCAGCACGGGACGGGCGAAATAGATCTTTTCTTCCTTCCCGTTGACGAGGATCTGGCCCCTGCCCGGCTTGATCCACACGCGCGCCACAGCGTTTTTGCGCTTGCCGGTGGCATAGGCGCGGCCGAATTTGTCGCGCCCCGGCTTTGCCTGTTCGACCTCGGCCGTCTGCGGCTTGGCCTTGATGAGCGTGGATTTGAGCTCGCCAAACGTTCTGACTTCTTCCGCCATGATCAGGCCGCCTTCGTCTTGAAGTTCGTGTTCTTGGGATTGCGTTGCGCGATGTCCAGCTTCACCGGTTGCTGTGCTTCGTGCGGATGTTCCGGCCCCGGATAAACGCGCAAGTTGGAAAGCTGTTTCTTGCCAAGAGGCCCCCGCGGAAGCATGCGTTCAACCGCCTTTTCCACCACCCGCTCGGGATGTTTTCCGGCCATGATGGCGCCCGCGGTGCGATATTTGATGCCGCCGATGTAACCGGTGTGCCAGTTGTACACTTTGTTCTTGAGCTTGTTGCCCGTCAGCAGAACTTTGGCCGCGTTGATCACGATCACGTTGTCGCCACAATCCATATGCGGGGTGTAGCGCGGGCTGTGCTTGCCGCGCAGGCGCGTGGCGACGATCGTGGCAAGCCGGCCGACAACAAGCCCCTCGGCATCAATCAGCACCCACTTCTTTTCAATCTCGGACGCCTTGGCCGAGTAGGTTTTCATGGCACACTCTCCGGTGAAGGCGCGTCCTCTAGCGGCGCCCCATCGCTTCGTCAAGCGGGATGTGCGAAAAAGAGCCCGCAAAAAGCCGGTAAACCACTGCCGGTATCATATTACCGTATCCCATGGCACGAAGCTCCGAAGGCAGAATTCGCGTGGGCGTTGGGGGCTGGACCTATGAGCCGTGGCGCGGCCGCTTTTTCCCGAAGGGCCTGGCCAAGACCCGGGAGCTTGAATATGCGAGCCGCCAGCTCACGACGATCGAAATCAACGGCACCTACTATTCGACGCAGAAACCGGCGACATTCCGCAAATGGTTTGCGGAAACGCCGGATGATTTTGTGTTCTCGGTGAAGGCCAACCGTTTCTGTACCAACCGGCGCGTGCTGGCGGATGCGCGAAATTCAATCGAGATATTCCTCGGCAGCGGCCTGAACGAGCTTCGGCACAAGCTGGGCCCGATCCTCTGGCAGTTTGCGCCAACCAAGAAATTCGACGCCGACGATTTCACGGACTTCCTTGCCCTGCTTCCGAAAACACTCGATGGCCGGGAGCTCAGGCATGCCCTCGAGGTGCGCCATGCGAGCTTCTGCACGCCGGAATTCATCGCCCTGGCGCGCAAGCACAATGCGGCCATCGTCTTCGCCGACTCGCCCGACTATCCGGCAATCGCCGACATTGCGGCGGACTTCATCTATGCGCGCCTGATGCGATCTGATGCGAAGATCGAAACCGGCTATCCGGCCAGAGACATCAAAAAATGGGCGGCGCACGCAAGTAATTGGGCTGGCGGCAACCCGCCAGACGGATATCCCTTGGTGGCCAAGACTCGGAAGCCCACGAAAGGTGATGTATTCGTATATTTCATTTCGGGAGCGAAGGAACGAAACCCGGCAGCCGCCTTGGCGCTGCTGCGGGCGCTTCGCGACGCCTGATTTCCTGAACGATTGATCTTGGGGGTACAAACGTGAAGACGCTTCCTTTCATGCTGGCGCTTGGCATCGCTTTCGCGCTCGGCTCCGCGGCCGCCGGCGAGCTGACCGGTTTCACCTACAACAGCAAGGCCGATCTTTTCGGCTATTACATTCCCGATGCGAGCCGGCCAGTCGTCATCGGCGGCCGATTTCGCTTTCGTGACCTGGCGCTCGGCGCGCAGCAGGATTTCCTCAGCTTCAGGCCCGGCAATTCAAAGGCCACATATGCACCGGTCATGCTGGAATTCGACGATACCCGCAGCCGCCAGCGCGTGAACGAAATGGGTGCGACGTATTATGAGAACGCCCCGCGCATTCTGCCGGCCGCGTTTCGGATCTCCGGAAGCAAAATAGCTTTCGCGGGGGACGACAGGCAGCTCGGCCATGTGACCTTTTCGGGCAAGCTGGACCTCGCGGCGCTTGCCTCGGCGCAAGGCGATCAGCCCAATGCCATCGTGCTCAGAGGCGATCTCAGCGTTGGCGGCAAGACGTTCAGGAATATCGCGTTTGGCTGGTTCGGCGGTGATTGAAACCGCCGCGCATTGCGGCAAATGCCGGCCGGCCGCGATTCGGGGATTGATCGTGACGCTTTGGCTTCGTTCCAAAACCCGCCTATAAATCAAGAATGACAAAAGCCTCCGAACCGCTGGTCCAGACGAACCGTGACGGCGCCGTCCTGCGGCTCCTGCTCAACCGCCCGAACGCGCGCAACGCGCTGAACGAGGCGCTCATGCGCGCCCTGCAGGACGCACTGGACAACGCGGCCAAGGACAAGACCATCCGCGTGCTGATCATAGCGGCGGAGGGGCCCGCCTTCTGCGCCGGACACGATCTCAAGGAAATGACCGCGCGCCGGAAGGATCCGGATGGCGGCAAGGCAGCCTTTGCCAGGCTGTTTTCGCAATGCTCCAGACTGATGCAGACGATCGTGCGCCATCCGTTGCCCGTCATCGCACAGGTTCAGGGCGTGGCCACGGCCGCGGGTTGCCAGCTTGTCGCAAGTTGCGATCTGGCGGTGGCGTCGTCGCAGGCGCAGTTTGCGACACCCGGCGTGAACATCGGCCTCTTTTGCTCCACGCCGATGGTGGCGCTTTCCCGCAATCTGTCGCGAAAGGCCGCGATGGAGATGCTGCTCACCGGTCAGCTGTTCTCGGCTGATGATGCCCGCGCCAACGGGCTTGTGAATCGCGTTGTCGCGCCCGCGCTGCTCGATTCGGAGACCATGACGCTCGCGCAGCTCATCGCCTCCAAGCCCGCGGCAACTGTAAAAATCGGCAAGGAGGCGTTTTACAAGCAGCTCGAATTGCCGCTGTCGCAGGCCTATGACTACGCCAGCGAGATCATGACGATGAACATGTTGAACGCCGAGGCCAATGAGGGTATCTGCGCCTTTATCGAGAAGCGCGATCCGAATTGGCCCAAATCATGATGCCTTCGTATACGAACGACTACATCGCGGGCATTCTGCGCAACACCCGGACCATCGCCATGGTCGGCGCAAGCGGCAACGAAATGCGGCCCAGCTATTTCGCCATGAAATACCTGCTCGATCACGGATTTAAGGTTGTGCCCATCAATCCCGGCCTCGCCGGCAAGGAAATTCTCGGCCAGAAAGTCTATGGGGCGCTCAAGGACGTACCGGGGCCGGTGGACATGGTGGACATTTTCCGCAGCCCTGATGCCGCGCCGGGCATTGTGAAGGACGCGCTGGCGGAAAAAGAGCGCTTTGGGCTCAAGACGATCTGGATGCAGCTCGGCGTGGTCAATGAGGTAGCCGCCCAAATGGCGCGCGCTGCGGGCCTGAACGTGGTGATGGACCGCTGCCCCAAGATCGAATACGGCCGGCTCTCCGGCGAAATCGGCTGGATGGGCGTGAACCGACGCGTGATCGACAATCGCAAGCCCGCAACATTCAGCAAGGGCGGGTCGCTCAATCGCGGCTAGCCAAGGGCCTCGAATTCCTGCAAGGATTGCTGCATTGCAGCATGCTCCCCGGAGGACCGCCATGAGCGACTACGGCTTCGACACGCTTGCCGTCCATGCGGGCGCACACCCCGATCCGGCAACCGGCGCACGTTCCACGCCGATCTATCAGACCACGTCTTTCGTGTTCGAAAGCGCCGATCAGGCGGCGGCGCTGTTCAATCTGCAGGTCTTCGGAAACATCTACACGCGCATCATGAACCCCACGACCGCGGTGCTGGAAGAACGCATCGCGGCGCTGGAAGGCGGACGCGTGGGTTTGGCCACGGCTTCCGGTCACGCGGCCCAGGTCATCGCGTTTCACACGCTCATGGAGCCGGGTTGCGAAATTCTGGCGGCGCGACAGCTATATGGCGGCTCGCTGAACCAGCTTTCGCAGAGTTTTGCAAAATTCAATTGGGGCGCGAAATTTGTGGATGCGACGGAGCCGGAAAATTTCCGGCGCGAGCTGAACGAAAAGACCCGATGTATCTTCATCGAGAGCATCGCCAACCCCGGCGGCTTCATTACCGACATCGAAGCGATCGCCGCCATCGCCCATTCCGCGGGCATTCCGCTGATCGTGGACAATACCTTCGCCACGCCCTATCTCATCCGGCCGATCGAATGGGGCGCCGATGTGGTTGTCCATTCGGCCACGAAATATCTCAACGGTCATGGCAACTCGATTGCCGGACTGATCGTGGACAGCGGCAAGTTCGATTGGGGCCAGAACAACAAGTTCCCGACCCTGACCGAGCCATGCCCGTCCTATCACGGCATGCGGTTCTGGGAGACCTTCGGCGACATGGCATTTGGCGTTGCCTGCCGCGTGCTCGGCCTGCGCGATCTGGGGCCGGCGCTGTCGCCGATGAACGCATTTCTTACGCTCACGGGAATCGAGACGCTGCCGCTTCGCATGCAGAAGCATTGCGACAACGCGCTGGAAGTGGCCCGCTGGCTGAAGCGGCATCCGAAAGTGGCCTGGGTGAATTACGCGGGTCTGGAAGACGATCCCTGCTACAACCTGCACCGGACCTATTGCCCAAAAGGCGCGGGCTCGGTGTTCACCTTCGGCGTGACCGGCGGCTATGAAGCCGGCGTTGCCCTGGTCAACAACGTGCGGCTGTTCAGCCATCTCGCCAATGTGGGCGACACCCGCAGCCTGATCATCCATCCGGCTTCCACCACGCACCGCCAGCTCGACGACGACAAGAAGCGCGCGGCCGGCGCGGGGCCGGAAGTGATCCGCGTCTCGATCGGCATCGAAGATGCCAAGGACATCATCGCAGACCTGGATCAGGCGCTGAACGCTGCGGCGGATTGAGCGGGCGCCGCGCCGCGCAATTCATACGCGTGCCAGAGCGCGGCGGAAAGCAGCGCGACGGCTGTTGTCTGATGCAATGCCGACAGCAGAACCGGCGCCTGGTTGAGCAGCGTGGCGACGCCAAGCGCGATCTGCACCGCCACAATCGCCAGCACCAGATTGCCGGTCGTGTGTGCCCATCCGGAAACCCGCGCGCGCCGTCCCGCGATCCACAGCACCAGCGCACTGAACCCGACGATATAGGCGCCGATGCGGTGATCGAATTGCGCCAGCCCCGGATTCTCGAAAAAATTCCGCCACCACGGCGTGCTGCTGAATGCGCCTTCCGGAAAGACGCGGCCATCCATGGAAGGCCAGGTGTTGTAGATCAATCCGGCGTGCAACCCGGCCACCAGCGCGCCCAGCAGCATCTGCGCATATACAAGCGCAACAAATGCAATCGCAAATGATTTCCCTCCCCTGAAAGGGGAAGGCTGGATCGCGAAGGGGTCATTACGTGAACTTTGCAGGACCCCCACCCGCTTGCCTTCGGCTCGCACCCTCCCCCTTTCAGGGGGAGGAAAGCTGGCGCGCAAATACTCCAGGGCCGTCCATAAAATCGCGAGCAACAGAATCAACGCTACGCCGAGATGAATCGCCAGCCGGTATTGCGAAACCGACACGCGCACCTCAAGCCCGCTTTCCACCATCCACCATCCGACGAATCCCTGCAGCGCGCCGAGCAGGAACAGCACCACCATGCGGGGAATGTCTTTCCGCCCGATCGCGCCGCGCCAGGCGAAAAAGAGAAAGGGCAACAGGAACGCGGCGCCGGTCAGCCGCCCGAGGAGACGGTGCGTCCATTCCCACCAGTAAATGCTCTTGAAGGCATCCAGCGTCATGCCCTGGTTTTCGTGAATGTACTGGGGGATCTGCCGGTATTTCGCGAAGGCTTCCTGCCAGTCCTGCACCGAAAGCGGCGGGATCGCGCCCATGATGGGATCCCATTCGGTAATCGAAAGACCCGAACCGGTAAGCCGGGTCAGCCCGCCGATGACGACCATTGCCGTGATCAACAGCGCAACACAGAGAAGCCACACACCCACGGCCTTGCGGCCTGGTGCCCAAAAGGTCGGCGCGGCAATGGCTTCTGCGCTCATGCTGATGCTTTAGATCAGGGCGCGGGCCCGGTCCATGCGGCGATCCGGCTTGCCCCGGCCCCAAAGCCGCCGCATGATTCGATTGCCTTTTCGGGGATGGCAAACTGATGAGATTTCGTAATGTGATTCTGGCCGGCACGGCTCTCGTGCTCGCGGCCTGCACCGATCATCCGCAAACTGCCGGCGACATGGCCGCGATGCCCATGGCCGGCATGGCCATGCCCCCCATGACCATGCCTCCGATGCCTGCCCTCTACCCGGAAGCTGAGAAGCCGGGCGCTCCCGTCTTCAAGGGCCTGGGCGATCATCAGCATCCGATCACCACAGCCAACCCGCAGACCCAGGCCTATTTCGACCAGGGCGTCCGCCTCCTGTTCAATTTCAATCACGCCGAAGCCATTCGGTCCTTCCGCGAGGCTGCGCGGCTGGATCCCCATTGCGCAATGTGCTGGTGGGGCGTGGCTTTTGCCCTTGGGCCCAACATCAACCTGCCGATGCAGCCCGATGCAGTGGCACCCGCCTGGGCCGCGCTGGAGATGGCGCGTTCGCTGGAGAAATACGCCTCTCCCAAAGAGCGCGACTGGATCGAGGCCTTGGGCGCGCGTTATTCGGAAGACGCAAACGCCGACCGGAGCAAATTGAACGAAGCCTTTGCCCAGGCCACGGGGTTTGTGTGGCGTGCGCACCCTGACGATCTGGACGCGGGCGTGTTTTACGCCGAGGCGATGATGGATACCCAGCCGTGGGATTACTGGCAGGCCGACGGCACGACGCCGAAAGGTCACGCCGCCGAAATCGTGGCGACGCTGGAAGACCTCATTCGCCGCTCCCCGAACCATCCCGGCGCTTTGCATCTTTATATTCATGCGGTCGAGGCATCGACGACTCCGGAGCGCGCCGAGGCCGCGGCCGATCGTCTTGAAACGCTGATGCCGGAAGCCGGCCACATCGTACACATGCCTTCGCACATCTATTATCGCGTGGGCCGCTACGCCGATGCGGTACATGTCAACGAACTCGCCGCCAGGACCGACGAGGACTACATCGCCGCCTGCAAGGCGCAAGGCTTCTATCCGCTCGCCTACTATTCGCACAACATCCACTTCCTCTGGACCTCATCGGAAATGATGGGACGCTTTGCAGCCGCGCGGGACGCTGCAGCAAGGGTGGTACGCGCCGCATCCGGCGCGCCCGCCGACCAGCTGCCGCCCGTGCAGCTCTATCTTTTTACGCCTGTCGTGACCGATATCCGTTTCGGCAAATGGGACATGGCAATCGCCGAAAAGCGGCCGCCAGCCAGTTACAAACTTGATGCGGCCATTTCGCTGTACGCGCGCGGCGTGGCATTCGCCAACAAGGGCGACATCGGGCGGGCGCGACAGGATCGAGCGCTGTTGCAGGCGATGATCGCCGGAAACCAGTTCGCGGCGATTGATCCATGGCTTCCCGGAACGGCCATGGCCCGCCTTGGCGTGACGCTGATCGACGCCGAAATCGCCCGGAAGTCCGGCCGCCTCGACGAGGCCATCGCGGCTTACACGAAGGCGCGCGAGCAGGAACTGGCGCTGCCATATACCGAACCGCCCTATTGGCATCAGCCGGTGGCCCACCTTCTGGGCGCTGCCCTGATCGATGCCCATCGCTATGCCGAAGCCGAAGCCGTCTATCGTGACAGCCTGACGAGATACCGCATTGACGGCTGGGCTCTGTTCGGGCTCTGGCAGGCCTTGAAAGCGCAAGGCAAGAACGAAGAGGCCAGGTCCGTGCGTGCCGAGTTCGAAAAAGCGTGGTCGCTTGCGGACGTGAAGCTGGCATCGTCGCGCTTCTGAAAGGGCCCATGTCGCCGCGCATCAAGAAGCTGATCGGCACCCTTGTGACGCTAGTCTGGCTACCGGCTTATGCGCTCCTGGCCATGGGGGTCGGCGTGCACGTCCTGCCGCGCGCCAACGGCCTTCTGGCCCTGGTTTACTATGCGCTGGCGGGCACGCTCTGGATCATCCCCATCGGCCTGATGCTGCCCTGGATGTATCGCGACCCAAAAGCGCGGTAAATTGCACAGGCGCCCCGGAAGCCGGAAACGGACCACACCCCGGGGCGTTGGCCTATTTGACAGAAGCGAGATTTTCCCAATGGCATCGCGCAAGAAAAAGGCGCCCGCGCGCCGAACCAAGCACAATGAGAAGCACGACAGCGCCAGACGCCGTGACGGCAACGGCGCAGCGGAACCAGCCAGGCTCGGCCGTCGGCCGGTCTGGCAAGGCCACCTGCGCCTGTCGCTCGTAAGCTGCCCCGTCGCGATCTACAACGCGACCTCGCGCACTTCGGACATCTCGTTTCATCTTCTCAACCCCGAGACCAACAATCGCATACGTATGATTCCGACCGATCCGGACACCGGCCCGGTGGAACGGCGCGATCTCGTGAAGGGCTATGAAATCGAAAAGGACCGTTACGTCATCATCACCAACGAGGAATTGCAGTCTGTCCGTCTGGAAACAACGCAGACGCTCGACATCGAGCGCTTCGTGGACGCCGGTGAAATCGACCGTCTTTACTGGAACGATCCGTATTACCTGGTGCCCAGCGAAAAGTCCGGCGCGGAGGCTTTCGCCGTCATTCGCGACGCCATGAAGGATACGGGGCGCATTGCGCTCGGGCGGGTCGTCATGCACACGCGCGAGAGGCTGATGGCGGTCGAGCCGCGCGGCAAGGGCCTGCTCGCCTATACCCTGCGCATGAGCAACGAAGTGGTGAGCGCCGATCAGGCATTTGACGACATCCCGAATGTTAAAACCGACAAGCGCATGATCGACATCGCGGAGAAAATCATCGAGCAGATGGAAGGCCCGTTCGAGCCGGAAGAGTTCAAGGACCGTTACGAGGCCGCGTTGCGCGATCTCATACGGCGCAAGGAGCGCGGCGAAAAACCGGTAACCGCCCCGCCGCCCGAGGACACCAATGTCATCGACCTGATGGAGGCCCTGAAGAAGAGCCTGGGCCGAAAAGGGGCCGCGCCTGCCGCCTCGCGGGCAAAGCATCGCCGTGCAGGCTAATTCAGGCCAATTTTCCGTCGTGCAGCCTCAAGCGATTTTGCCGAGGCGTCGAGCCCGGCCCAAGGATCTGCGCGCCTGAGCAGGGCCGTGGCCGCGTAGATCGTGAATTTCTTCGGGTCGAGGCCGGTCTTGAGCTCGCTCCATTTCAGCGGCAACGATATCGTGGCCCCCGGGCGCGCCCGCGGCGACCAGGGCGCAACCGCAGTGGACGTCAGGTCATTGCGCAGGTAGTCGAGGAAGATTTTCCCGCCCCTCGCCTTTTTGGAGATGGTCGTCGTGTATTTTTGAGGCGAATCCTTCTCCATTTGCAGGCAAAGCTCATGCGCAAATTCCTTCGCGTCGGGCCAGGTTGCGGGCGCCTTTGGCGATCCCCGGACCGGAACGACAACGTGCAGCCCCTTGCCCCCAGTCGTTTTCACGAACGGCACGAGACCGGCCCGCTCAAGGCGTGCGCGCAATTCCCGCGCGGCTTCCATGACGCGGGCGAAGCCGAGGTCGGGCGCCGGATCGAGGTCGAAAATGATGCGCGCGGGCGTTTCCGGATCGTCCTTCTTCGAGCCCCAGGGATGAATTTCAAGAACGCCCGCCTGGGCCAGCGAAACCAGGCCGGCCGTGTCATCGATCGTGACATACGGCTCCTTCTCGTGCCGAACTTTCATCAGGCGGAATTTCGGGCCGCCCTGCATGGCATGGCGCTGGAAAAAATGCTGACCTTCAATTCCGTCGGGCGCGCGCAGCATCGAAATCGGCCGACCCGCGACATGCAGCAGAATCCGCGGCGCCGCGGCCTCGTAGTAGCGCGCGAGATCGAGCTTTGTCACAGCGGGATTGCGCCCGGCGGCCGGCCACATCGCCTTGCCGGGATGGCTGATCCGGATGCCGGAGACTTCATCATCGCGCGGCGCCGGCCGGCCCCGCGATGCATTCGGCTTTTTGCTCACGGCTTCGGACCTTTCATCTTCCGCCTGGGGCAGCGCCTCAATGACGACGCTGCGCGCGGGCTTGTCTTCACGCAGGCCCTTGAAGCTCGCCTGCCGCAACAGGCCCGCCGACGTCAGGGTGCTGTATTCGATCTCGGCAACCGCCTTTGGCTCAACCCACCTTACGCCAGCCGCCCGTTCCGGCGCGTTGACGCCCTCGAAGGGCGAGCGTGCGCGCTGCAACGGACGCAGGACCTTGAGCACGTCGGCCGACAGGTCGCGGTTGAAGCCTGTGCCGACGCGGCCCAGATAAACGAGCCGCCCGCCGCGAAAGGCGCCGACAAGAAGCGAGCGGAGATTGTTCTCGTCCCCCCACCAGCCCCCGATTACGACTTCCTGTCCTCCGCGGCATTTGGCCTTGGTCCAGTCTTCGCCGCGGCCGGAGCGATAAGGGGCGGCCAAGCGCTTGGAAACAATCCCTTCCAGCCCCATTTCGCACGCCGCATCGATCATGGCCGAGCCGGGCAAGCGGAAGTCTTCGACATAGCGAAGCCGCGCATGACGCGCCTTGCCATCGCCAAGAAGGCTCTTCAGGGCCGCCTTTCGCCGTTCGAGCGGCTCGCCGCGCAGATCCGCGCCGCCAGCGTAGAGCAGATCGAAGGCGAAGAAGACAAGCGCCTGCGTTTTGCCTTTCGAAAGAGCGTCCTGCAGCCGCGAGAAATCCGTGATCCCTTTCTGGTTGAACGCCACGACTTCGCCGTCCACAAGACAGTCGGGAAGCGTGCTGCCTTCGTTTGCGATTTCCGGAAAGCGGTCCGTCCAATCGAGCCCGCGCCGGGTGAAAAGCCTTGCCCGCCCCGCCTTCACATGCAGCTGGATGCGGTAACCGTCGAATTTGATTTCGTGCGTCCAGCCGGGGCCATTGGGCGGGCGCGCGACGCTGCGGCATAGCTCGGGCGGCACAAACGCCGGCTGCGGCGCTTTCCTGCCTATCGCGCCCGCATGCCCGTGCGCGGGCGCCGCAACATCTTTTTTTTTGAGCGTACGGATTTTGGGGCTGTCCGAACCGCGCGCGCCGGCTTTCCATCCTCGCGATTGCTGTTCCACACGGCGTGCGACTTGCGGGCGATCTCATCCAGCGTGCGGCCGGTCTTTACGGAGGTGATGTCCTTTTCGAGGGCGTCCGGGTGGGCGCGGTCGGCTTCCTCGTCAATCTCCTTGATCAGGAGCCAGTTGTGGCGGACCGCGCGGCCCGGGCGGACATCCCTGTCGCGCAGTCGCACTAAAGCCCACTTGCCCTTCATGCGCTCTCCGCGCAGCAGGATTTTGAGATGACCATTGGCCAGATCGCGTTCCGGCGTATCCGTTTGCGGCGTCCAGGTGCCGCGATCCCACAGCTGCACGGTGCCGCCGCCATATTGTCCTTTCGGAATCGTGCCTTCGAAGGTGCCGTAATCGAGCGGATGGTCTTCCACCTCGACAGCCAAACGCTTCACCGCAGGATCGAGCGATGGCGTCTTGGTCACCGCCCACGACTTGAATACCCCGTCAAGCTCAAGACGGAAGTCGTAGTGCAGCCGCGTGGCATCGTGCCGCTGAACCACAAACCGCAACGACTTGCGGACGCCGCGGGCGATCCTGCCCCGGGGCTCGGGCGTGCGCCTGAAATCGCGTTTGGCGTGATAGGTGCTTAGTCGGGCTATGGCAGGCTATCGTCCAGAAAACAGGAAACGATGCGCCGGGGTTCCCGAAAAAAGGCGGCGATTATTTGCCGGCGGCGGCCAGCACGCCGAAGCGGTTGAAATCTATCTGTCCCAGCGCACCGGTCAGATAGTTCATGTCCACGCCATTGCCCTTGATCGCTACGCTGAAACGGTTCTGGGCGATGATGTCCACCTCGCCGGAGCGATCGCTGTTGTCATACTGTTCATGCACGAGCTGGCCATTGATGCGGGTGGTGCGTTCGTAGCCCGTATCTGTCTCGCGTTCCATGTTGGGATCGAACTTGGCCGCAAACCCTGCCAGGCCCGAAAGCGAACCCATGTCGGTGATCTCGATGGAGACATCGCCACCGGAACCGTTGCTGTAATGCGCTGTGGCGTTGGAGGCTGCCATGCCCATGGCCGCATTGCTTTCCCCGGATGTGCTGTCCCGCTTCATACCGGGCAATGAAGCGGGCAGCATGTCTCTCAGCTTGTGGAAATCGACGGGCTTGGTCTGATTGCCGCCCGTCACAATCGTTCCGATGGCGCCGAGCGCCTTGCCCACATCAACCTGGCTCGCGCCCGCCGCGTCCGGATTTCCGCCGCTGGCCCGCGCCGCATTTTCGGCCTGCTGCGCCTGCTGACCCATCTTCTGGAGGCTGGCGAGCGAATTGGCGACGCGCTCGCGGTCGGCGGCGCTCTGCCCGCCGAAAAGACCGCTCAGGATGCCCGAGGCCGTATTCGTGGCGGCGGCATCCTGTTCCTGCTGCGTGATCGCGCCGGTGACGCTGTAGGCGCCGACGCTGCCGATCACCGCGCCGCTGATTGCGCCGATGATCACCCAGGCGACGATGGCGCAGATGCAGACCACAACCGTGTATCCGATGGCCTTGTCCTTGGGGCTGCGCATCAGGACGGGAAGCCCGAGATAAAGCAAATAGAGGCTGTAGAGGCCGAGCAAACCCAGCCATCCGAGCATCGGGATGATCTGGAAAATGGCGGCCAGCCACGACGCCGTGAAGCTGTAGGCCGTGACCTTGAGGGCGCGCAGCGAATCCTTCTGGCCGCCGAAGGTCGGCGCCAGCGCATCCACGATGAAGGAAACGATGAAAACGCCCGCGAAGGTGAGCGCATACATCACCACCGCCCAGATCACGCCGCTCAGGATGGGCACGCGATAGGTGCCCACGAACGGAATGCTGATCCCGATCACGGACCGTCCGATGAAACCTGCAATCGGGCCGATTGCGGCAAGCACCGCGACATAGCCCACATAGATCGATTGCGGCGTGGCGGATTCGGACTCAATGACCTGCCACTCCGACGCGGGCTTCATGATGATGTTCTTGATGCGGTCGATCAGTCCTTGGCTCACGATTCCGCCTGCAAATTTTGGTGCGCCAGACTCGCTCATGGGTCTCCTCCGAAAGCGCCGACTCGGGAAATATTATAGGAGTTTGACGGGCGGAACAGTGGGTAGCGCCAAAAAATGGCTGGAATTCAGGCCATTGTGGCGATGTGGGGCGACGCGGCGGAAGGAAAAACCTTTGCGCCCGCCGCTCAGGGCACCACGTTGGCGCTGACGTTCAGCGGCAAGGGCGCGAATGCGGCGACAGACCGGTCGGCCGCTGCTTTGTCCGTGGCGGGAATCTGCGTGGCCAGGGCGTCAGCGCGCGATTTTGACTCTTCGTCTCCGGAGGCGGCTGCGATTGAATACCATTTGTAGGCTTCCCCCAGCGATGCCTTTGTTCCGAAACCGCGTTCATACATCACGGCCAGATTGAACTGGGCATCGCGCAGACCAAGATTGGCCGCCGACTGAAACCAGCGCAGCGCCTCGGCCAGATTTTTTTGCGTTCCGGTTCCGTTGGCGAGGATGTCGCCAAGGTTGAGCATGGCCTTGCGATTGCCGTGCTCCGCGGCCGCCAGGAACCATTTGAACGCCTGCGCGGGATCCTTCGGGACGCCTATTCCCCTCTCGAAGCGCAGGCCCAACAAATACTGTGCGACGGGCTGGCCGGCGTTGGCCGCGCGGCCCAGCCACGCGGCGGCATTTGCATCGTCGCGCGGCACGCCGTCGCCGGCCGCATAGGCCAAACCGAGGCGCAGCATGGCCGCGCCATCGCCCTTTCCCGCGTGGAGCGCGAGGACGGCCAAGTCCGGGGGCAAGGCCGAAGGATCGCGAGAAGCCGGCGGCGCGGCGCGCGGCGCTGAGGTCAGCGCTTGCGAAGCGACGCTCCGGCCATGACGGACGACGGGGCCGATCTGCTGATGGCCCGCACCGTGAAAAGCAAATGCATAGGCAATAACCGCAAGCAATGCGACGAGCACAAATCCGCCGCCGAGGCGCAAATGCAGGCCGTATTTGCCGCCAAGCAGACCCTTCTTCTCCGCGATCAAATTCTGTTCGGCGGACGCGCGCGCCGCGCCGCGCAACTTTTCGAGATAGGCCAACCGGGCAGGTACGTGCGGCTCCGGATTGGCCAAAGGCTGGCTGACGGCCGATGGCGCCGCAGGTTCGATCTTGGGCGGCAGCAAATCCGCCGGAGATTCGGATGCCGCGGGCTCAGACACCAAGGGCGGCATTTCGGGGCTCGCCGCGGCCGCTTCCGCCGGCGCCGCCGACGCAGGTGTTGCCTCCTGCCTGTTTTCCGCGGGCGCGGGGGCAACGCTCTGTGCCCGGGCAAATTTTTCTTCAAGCGCGGCCAGACGAAGGCGCACGTCTTCATGCAACGCGGCGCTGCGCTGCTCCGCGCCGGCCACCTGCGCGGCAAGACCGGCAAAGCGGGTTTCTGCGGCGCCGGCGTTGCGGGCCACAGTGTCCGCAAGGCGGCTTTCCGTTGCCGCAACGCTCTGTTCCAGGCGCGCGAGGCTTTCGGCAAATTCTGTTTGGGGCTGCGCGGATCGGCCGGTGTCTTCGGCTTTTCGTTCGATCTCTGCGAGTTTCTGTTCGAGCCAGGCCTGCTGGCGGGCCGTCCGATCCTGCTCTTTCTTGCGCGCGGCAGCGATGAGTTCGGCCAGGCCCGATATGGCAGACAACGCCTCGTCACGCCGGAACGTCCCCGACAGGCTGCTTTCGGTGGCGGCAAGGCGATGTTCGACAGCGGCAAGAATTCCGCGCAGGGCCTGTGTCTCTTCGGCCAGCGCCCGGATGCTGCCTTGCAGCGTGCCGATGGCGCCCGCGTTTTCGTCGTGGCGCTCCTGGACCGACGAAAGGGTCTTTTCGAGTTCGTCCAGCGCCGCAACGCGTCTGACGGCGGCCGCAACGTCCAGGTCGCCGCGGTTTGCAGGCAGCTGCTCCAGCGCCTGCACGCGGCCGGCCACATCGTCGGCCCGCGCGGCAGCCGCAGCGAATGTCTGCCCGATTTCCGCAAGCCTTGCGTTCACGGCTTCATCGAACGCCGCAAGCTTCCCTTCGAGCGCCGGCAGCGCGGCCAGCGTTTCCTCCGCCGATTGCAGACGGCGGGCAGCCGTGGACGTTTCCTGTTCGTGTCTGGCGAGCGCCCCTTCGATCCCGCCAATCCTCTCTTCGATGGCCGTTCCCTTTTCCTGCAACGCGGTCAGCGATTTTTCGACGTCATCCAGCGCCGCGATCCGGCCGGTGAGCGCCGACAGCCTTTCATCCAGCGCGACCAGATCCGCCCCGCGCGCCTCGAGGGCATGAACGGCCTCTTCCACGCGCGGGAGCGCGGCTTCGGTCTGCGCCAGCCGGGCGGCGATCTTTTCCGAGTCGGAGCGCATGGATTCCGCTGCGGTTTCCACCGAGCCAAGGCGTTCGGCGAGCGCCGAATGGCGCGCGGCACCTTCCGCATCGCTGCGTTCCAGCGCCCCGATTGCCTCTTCAAGGCGATCGAACCCGGCGAATTGCGCGCTGAGCCCGGAAATCGCGCCTTCCACGCGGCCAACGCCATCCAGCCGCGCCTCGGCGCTGCGAAGCCTTTCATCGAAGTCCTTGTTGCCGGCCGCGATCCTGCTGCCCAGCGCCTCAGCGGCCCTGGCCAGCATGTTGATGCGCCCGGCCGTTTCGTCGCCGGAACGCCTTGCGCGTTCGGCGAGCTGCGAAACAGTCTGGTTCAGGCCGTGGATGGCCGCCCGCATCGCCTCCACATCGAGTTCGAGCGCGGTGCGATCGTCGTTGGCGACAGAGGCCGGGTCGGATGGCGGCGCATCGGCCGGGGCGGCCGGCGGCGCAGGCGCCGGAGCTTCTTCTTCCGGCAATGTCGCGCGCACGGATCGCACGGCGCGCTCCATGGAGCGCAAAGCTTCCTCAAACCGGCGCACGGCCGGCGCGGGATTGACCGGCGCGCGCCCCGCATCCGGCGGCAGACCGACATTCTTCCAAGGCGCCTGCTGAGTCATCCCAACCCCGGTGGCATTTCCGGCCGATCCGTCCCGCGCCCCACGGACATCCGGCCAGAAACCGAAACCGATACTGGGCGGCCAAAGTTAATGGCCCCTTACCGGAGGCGGATCAGGGAAAGAACGGATTAGGCGTCGGCCGGGCGACACCCGCGCCGGGACGAGGACGGCAACCGAGATGGCGTCGGCCATGAGATAGGATTTCCAGGTGATCGTGCCCGACGCATTCACCCGCTCGGTCATCGCCCCCGACGCCGCGTCGTTCAGAATCGTGAAGCAATTGTCGTTCGCGGCAATCAGCAGATTGCCATTCGCGGATAGTCGCAGCTGCCGACCGCGGGGCGAGTTTGCATGTTGCAATGACAGAGCTCGCACTAGCACATCGCCAATCGAAATGTTGCAATTCGTATCCTGTCGCCCAGTTACCAACTACCCTATTACCCTATTAGAACACTACTCTGATGGCTTGATAATCTCGTGAGTCTTCATGTCGTGGATCGTGATGAAGGCAAACATCATTTTTCTACAGTCCCCTGAATCACCTTCGTAAGGTAAAGCAATTGTTATTGTGTTGTCCGGCGCGAAAGTTACTGTCGATTCGCCTGGCTCAGTATATTTTGCAAATTCTAGCTCGCGACCATCGATGTTATAGGTCTGCTCACCTAAAGAAATCGTCATGCCTGAAATATGGAATTTGTTGTTGCGGTGAAATACGACGCTGATGTCCGCATTTTCTGCCGCGAATCGAAAATGCATCGCTATATCAGCCCACAGCTCCCGACGAGGCTCAACAATAGGAGGGGCAGTACGCTCAGCCGAATTCGCGGAGGAAAAGCTTAAGCATAATCCAAATAGTACCATGCTCGCATCTCTCACGACATGTTTGGTCTTCTTCCTGACGATCAAAACATTCATATGGTCATCCTCCGAGATCAGTGATGCAGCGGCCAACTAACTTCAGAGTTTGTGAGGACCTGCGAGCCATATTGGGGAGATTGCATCGTGATATTTCGCAAGTCGTATGCATATGCTCCCGTTGGGCCAAATACGATGGCCCCAGTCACGTTGCCCCACCCCTTGTAGGAAGCCCAAACCTCGATATCGCCGTAATATTCTGGGTTATCGCAGCTGCATTTTGATGCAAAGTCCAGAACTTGGTTAGATGCGGAATCGAGAGGTTGTCCGAAATACGGCGGATGCGAATGGAATTGGATGATTGCGCTATCGGGAATTGATTGTGGTCCACCATTGCCGATCGTTCCTTCCTGGAGCCTGTAGGTAAGATCATCCAAGATATAGCCGCTCCACTCGTTCGCGGATTGCGTTCCCGGTATTTGCAGCGATCTTGATGCAATGTCCTGCTGTATTGCCATGAGCAGGGACTTCGGAATGACATGGCCACCGATATCGACAGTGCTTGAACAGCCGCCGTGCAGGCACTCATTGAATAAATATCCAAACGCCCCTGTTATCGCACCGTTCTGGAATTTCCCGCCGCCGAGCACCGACCCCAGGCCGCCCAAAATGGCATGCTCGACGGTGCCGATTGCAGCTTGCTCTGGTTCATCCATGGCGTTTGGCGAAGGCCCCAGCGAACTGACGCCACCTGCGAGGAAGCCGGAACCGAATTTTCCGCCGCCAGCCAAGCTGACGATGCCGCCGACAAAGCCGTGGGCGATGAACTCGCTGGGCGTCTTGCCGATGCCGATGAAGCCGCTTGGATTGTCTTGGAGGATATTTCCGGCTTCCGCGAACAAGGCGCCTTGCAATATGCCCAGTGCCGCGCCTTTCACGGTGCCGGTCGCGATCGCTCCGCCGATGCCGCCCAATATGCCGCCATTGAGGACGACACCAATGGTCGACTCTGCAAAAGCCGCGCCTTCCAAGGTCGGCAGCACTTCCCATTGCTGCAGGGCAAACACCGCCGCGATTGCAACGATGTCGCGGAACCAGCTCTGCTGCCAGAAGCAGCCGAGGAAGCAAAGGCCGGATGGATCGGTGAAGGCGAGCGGGTTGTTCAGCACATAGCTGTAGCGGTTCCAGTCCTGGCCGTCGTCCGGCGCTTCGGTGGTGGGATCGGCGGAGAGGAAGCGGCCGAG
>JAJPIX010000030.1 GCA_021324545.1 Alphaproteobacteria bacterium | reverse complement strand
TGGCTGAGGCGATGGCGCCAGTAATCGGCCAGGTCGAGAGCGGCAAGGCCAAGGATGACGGCGCTCCAGTAGGGCATCGACATCTGCGCCAGAAGCCCCAGGTGCCTGTGTTCTGCGAATCCGGAAAGGAGCAGGAGACCGGCGCCAATTGCCGTGGAGATTCCGATGGTCAGTGCCGTCAGGGCAATGTTGCGCGCGCGGCGGAAACGGGGCCCGGCTGGCAGACGGGCTGCGGAAACAGCTTCCCAGCTCCAGAAAAGGGCATAGGCACCTATGATGACAAATGGAGGCAGCTGCGAAAGCGCCGCAATCATTGCTTGGCCCGGTCGCGGAGTTGCGCGAATTTATGCGCGCGACACCGTGCGCAGGAGTCGGCCGGATGGCCGACAGGCGCTGTCATGACCCGGATCGATGATCGCATCCAATTCATGCGCCGCGCGGCTGATACCCTCAGCAACACCGGGGCGGTGTTGCAGGTCGCGGCAGAGGCCATCTCCACGGCGTGCGGGCGGGGCCTTGCATTTGTATTTCTCCCGTCGGGCCTCCCGTCCGATATGGCCGCCGCGCAGGGCGGCGTCGCGCGCCAACCGGGCAGCGGCTTTCGCCCCCGCTGGATCGTCAACATCGAGCGCGTCCCCTTGTGGCAACAGAACCGGTGGATTGAGCCCATGCATGCCGGAATCCATGGGCCCGCCTATTTTCAGGACGACCACCCGGCGTCGCGGGCCCTTCACGGCCGGCCAGACTATGGCCGCGCCATGATTTGTGCCGGCGGGCGGATGATCGCGTGGGCCGGCCTGTTTGTTGACAGCAGGCAACCGTTCAACGATCGGGAGCGTGCGCAGTTGGGCGCGCTGTGCGAACAGATCGTCGGGCCGATGCGGGTTGCGGCCCTTCTGGCGCAGGGCCGTTGGGCACTTTCGCTGTCGCGGCGACAACACGAAATTCTTTCGCGTGTCGCCTTGGGCTGGACCAACAAGCGGATTGCCAGGGACCTCGATATCTCGGCGGCGACAGTCAAGACCGTTCTCGAACGCCTGTACCGCCGATCCGGCTGTGCAAACCGCGCTGCACTGGTCGCGCGTTATCGCAACAGCGTGGGCCCTTCGGCTGAATTGGCCTGACCGTGCGCGGAACCGCCCGGGCGGGACTGGCTCTGGATACCGGCCTTGATCGCCTGTGGCGCTTTCCCCGGGCGGAATCCCCTGCTATACGGCCCGGCTTCCGGCCGGAGCCAACTGTAGGGAGCCGCCGGGGCCCGTTTGGCGGGCGTGGCGGAACTGGTAGACGCGCTGGATTTAGGTTCCAGTGATGAAAGTCGTGGGGGTTCAAGTCCCTCCGCCCGCACCACCTCGCGCAACGGATGAGCTTCGCGTTTCAAGGAACTGTTCTTCCATGCAAATCACCGAGACTGTCAACGAAGGCCTGCACCGCGAATTCAAGATCGTGATCCCCCAGAGCGATCTCGACCGGCGCCTGACCACGCGTGTCGAGGAGATCAAGCCGCAGGTGTCGTTGAAGGGCTTCCGTCCGGGCAAGGCGCCCATTTCGTTCCTGAAGAAGACCTTCGGCAAGCAGATCATGGGCGAGATCGTGGAACAGGCGGTCTCCGAATCGAGTCAGAAGGCGGTCACCGAACGGTCGCTCAAACCGGCCACCCCGCCGCGCGTCGATCTGGTCAGCGAACTCGACACGGTGGTCAACGGCAAATCCGACCTCGAATTCACGGTCAAGATTGATCTGATGCCGGATTTCGAGCTGGCCGATCCGGCCAAGATCAAGGTCGAGCGGCTTGTTTCGGAGGTGACGGACGCCGCCGTGGACGAAGCAGTGGAACGGCTTGCAAAACAGACACAAACCTACACGCCGCGCGGCGAGGGCGAGAAGGCGCACAAGAGCGATTCCGTCATCATCGATTTTGTCGGGCGCGTCGACGGCGAGGAATTTGCAGGCGGCAAGGCCGAGGACTTCAACCTTGTGCTCGGTTCCGGCCAGTTTGTGCCAGGCTTCGAAGATCAGCTCGAGGGCGCGAAAGCCGGCGACGAGCGCGTGGTGAAGGTGAAGTTCCCGGCCGATTATCCCGAGGCGAAACTCGCCGACAAGGACGCCGAATTCACCGTGCGCGTAAAGGAAATCCGCAAGCCGGACGAACTGAACATCGATGACGAATTGGCGAAGAAGCTCGGCCTGGATTCGCTCGGCACGCTGAAGGAGCGCGTGCGCGAACAGCTGAAGGGCGATTTTGCGCGCGCCAGCCGGCTGCACATGAAGCGCCGGATTCTGGATGCCCTCGATGAAACGCATCATTTCGATCTGCCGCCGGCCATGGTCCAGACGGAATTTGACGGCATCTGGCGCGCGGTGGAGGCGGAGCTTCAGCGCGAAGGAAAGAAGCCAGAGGACGAAGGAAAGAGCGAAGACGAGCTCAGAAAGGAATATCGCGAGATTGCCGAACGGCGCGTCCGCCTGGGTTTGGTGCTGGCGAAATTGGGCGAGCAGAACGGCATCACCGTTTCGCAGGACGAAGTAAACCGCGCGATTGCCGCCCGTGCGCGCCAGTTTCCGGGGCAGGAACAGCAGGTGTTTCAGTTCTACGCCAGCAATCCGCAGGCCGCCGCCGAAATCCGCGCGCCGATCTTCGAGGACAAGGTGGTGGACTTCATCGCCGAACTTGCGACCGTGACCGATCGCCCGGTGGACAGGGAAACACTGTTACTTGATCCGGACGAAGCCGCAGCGAAGCTGAAAAAGGCCGACGAGCCGGAAAAGAAGAAAACGGGGAAGAAGAAAAAGGAATAGCGCGGCCCGTCGCCTTCATCACACGGTGTGGTCGCTTGCCAGCGCGCAATCTTCTTCGGCGCTGGTTTCCACCTGGATCGTCACATGCGGAATGCCGAAGCGGCTGCGAAGCTGATCGGCCACGCGGTGCAGGGCCGCATCGCCCGGATGACCGGCCGGTATCACCAGATGGCAGGTGAGGGCCGTTTCGGTGGTGCTCATGGGCCATATGTGCAGATCGTGAAGGGCGCATACGCCCGGCAGGCCGACCAGATAGGCACGCACGGCAACGGCATCCACGCCCGAGGGAACGGCCTGCAGCGTCATGTTGAGGGAGTCCCGCAACAGGCGCCAGCTGCCCGCCACAATGACCGCCGCAATGGCAAGGCTTACCACGGGGTCAATCCACGCAGCGCCGGTGAGAAGTATGAGGCCGCCCGCAACGACCACGCCCACCGAAACCGCCGCATCGCCCGCCATGTGGAGAAAGGCGCCGCGAATGTTCAGATCGCCTTTGCGGCCGCGCGCGAACAGCGCCGCCGTGAGCGCGTTGACCAGAATTCCGATGCCCGCCACGAGCATCACAACATTGCCGGCGACCGGTTGCGGCGCAAACAGGCGCCGGGTCGCCTCCACCGCGATGGCCCCGGTCGCCATGAGCAGAAACACCGCGTTGAACAGAGCCGCCAGAATGGAGGTGCTGCGAAGGCCATAGGTGTAGCGCGCCGTCGGCGCACGCCGCGAAGCCACAGCCGCGCTCCAGGCCACCACAAGGCCAAGCACGTCGCCCAGATTGTGTCCCGCGTCGGCGATCAGCGCCATGGAATGACCAATGATGCCGAATGCCACGCCCACCGCGACGAAGGCGGCATTCAGGGCGATGCCGGCGGCAAAGGCTGTCCCGAAGCCGGACGCGGCCGCCTGGTGATCGTGCGCGTGTGCGGTCATGGCCCCCGATTTTAGGACGATTGGCTGAAAGAAGCTCAGGGGGTCCGCAATAACCCTTACGGCTTCGGGGTAGCAAAGCCTGCGCCGCCTCCTATATCGTGCCGGATTGACAGGGCGATGACCGCCCCTACGCTCAGCCGAAGCGAATCAGGAGGCCAACGGGACCAATGAAGGACCCGCGCGACGTCTACATGAACACGCTTGTCCCCATGGTGGTTGAGCAAACCGCCCGGGGGGAACGAGCATTTGACATCTATTCGCGCCTGCTCAAGGAACGCATCGTCTTTGTGACCGGCGGCATCGAGGACTACGGCGCCAGCCTGATCACGGCCCAGCTTCTCTTTCTGGAAGCGGAAAATCCGAAGAAAGAGATTCACATGTATATCAATTCGCCCGGCGGCGTGGTGTCGTCCGGCCTCGCCATTTACGACACCATGCAGTACATCCGCCCCGCCGTTCAGACGCTCTGCGTCGGGCAGGCCGCAAGCGCCGCTTCGCTTTTGTTATGCGCCGGCCAGAAAGGCGCCCGGTTCTGCCTGCCGAATTCGCGGATTCTCGTGCACCAGCCGTCGGCGTCCTATTATGGGCAGGCAGCGGATATCGCCCGGCATGCACAGGAGATCGTCAAACTCAAGAAGCGGTTGAACGAAATCTATGCCCGGCACACCGGACAACCGGTGGAGGCAATTGAAAAGGCGCTGGACCGGGATACGTATATGACCGCGGAAGAAGCCAGAAGCTTTGGCCTGGTTGATGAAGTCTTGACCCGCAGGCCCGACCCGGCCGAGGGAACGTGAGCCAGTTGTTAATGCTGTTGCCCCAAAAATCCTGCTTTTCCGCGCCAATTAAACAATTCTTGATCGGCCCTTGGCTAACGTGGTCGAATGGCCGGGAGGGGCAAATCACTTCTGTTGGCGCGGTTCGTGCAACACGGACCACAGGTGAGGGGTTGAGTTACAGGTCGGGTGAGTTTTCCCGGGAGAGCGCATGAGTAAGGCTGGCGGCGGTAGCGAGAACAAGAACACGCTTTATTGCTCCTTTTGCGGCAAGAGCCAGCATGAGGTCCGCAAGCTGATTGCGGGCCCGACCGTCTTCATCTGCGATGAATGCGTCGAACTCTGCATGGAGATCATCCGGGAGGAGAACAAGACCTCCTTCATGAAATCCAAGGAGGGCGTTCCTTCGCCGCAGGAGATTTTCAAGGTCCTGGACGATTACGTGGTCGGCCAGCAGCATGCCAAGAAGGTGCTCTCGGTCGCCGTCCACAACCATTACAAGCGCATCAACAACACCGGCAAAAACGCCGATGTGGAGCTTGCGAAGTCCAACATACTGCTGGTGGGGCCCACCGGCTGCGGGAAAACCCTGCTCGCGCAGACTCTGGCCCGCATCCTGGACGTGCCCTTCACGATGGCCGATGCCACGACGCTCACCGAAGCGGGCTATGTGGGCGAGGACGTCGAAAACATCATCCTCAAGCTGCTCCAGAATGCCGATTACAACGTCGAGCGCGCCCAGCGCGGCATCGTCTATATCGACGAGGTGGACAAGATCAGCCGCAAGTCCGACAACCCGTCCATCACCCGCGACGTATCGGGCGAGGGCGTCCAGCAGGCCTTGCTCAAGATCATGGAAGGCACGATCGCCTCGGTGCCGCCGCAGGGCGGCCGCAAGCATCCGCAGCAGGAGTTCCTGCAGGTTGATACCACAAACATCCTGTTCATCTGTGGCGGTGCTTTTGCCGGCCTTGAGAAAATCATCTCCCAGCGCACGCACGGCTCCTCGATGGGATTTGGCGCCAATGTGCGCGCGCCCGACGAACGCGGCACGGGCGAGGTGCTGCGCGAAGTCGAGCCGGAAGACCTGCTCAAATTCGGCCTCATCCCGGAGTTCATCGGCCGCCTTCCGGTCGTCGCCACCTTGGGCGATCTGTCCGAGCAGGCGCTGATCGAAATTCTCACCCGGCCCAAGAACGCGCTGGCCAAGCAATATCAGCGCATGTTCGAGATGGAAGGCGTGAAACTGAGATTTCAGGAAGAGGCGCTGCACGGAATTGCGCGCAAGGCCATCGCCCGCAAGACCGGGGCGCGCGGCCTTCGGTCGATCATGGAAGGCATCCTGTTGGAGACCATGTTCGAGCTGCCCACGCTCAATGGCGTCCAGGAGGTGGTGATCACGTCGGATGTCGTGGAAGGCCGTTCCCGGCCGCTCTACACTTATTCCGACAAGGGCGAGGCGCGCGAAAAAACAGCTTCCTGAACGGCTGTTCATCGCGCCGCAACGGGTTTGCAACAACCCGCGCGTGCCAAACCTTAACGCCTTGAAACGGCCTCAGGCCGGGGCCACCTTACTCAGGCAGAGTCGGCCATTTCGGGCGGCTAAAAGTTCCGTAAGCCCACGTGGGGTACGGTTCCAGCAACACCCGCGGATAAGCTCCGCGGCAAGGAGATAACACGGTGTCGGATCAACCAGTCATCATTCCTCCCAAAGGCGAAGAAGGCGGCCAGCTGGCGCCCGTTCTGCCTTTGCGCGATATTGTCGTCTTCCCTCATATGATCGTTCCCCTCTTCGTAGGCCGCGAAAAGTCCGTCCGCGCGCTCGAAGAGGTGATGAACGACGAAAAGCAGATTCTGCTGCTGACCCAGAAGAACGCCGGGGACGACGATCCGTCGCCGGACGCGCTTCACACCGTCGGCACGCTGGCGACGGTTCTTCAGCTGCTGAAGCTGCCCGACCAGACCGTTCGCGTGCTGGTCGAGGGCAAGGCGCGCGCCCGTGTCACCGGTTTTGTCCAGCGTACCGATTTCTTCCAGGCCCACATCGAGAAGATCTCCGATGAAGGCGGCGACGCGAAGGAAACCGAAGCGCTGATGCGCACGGTGAAGGCCAACTTCGAGCAATACATCAAGCTGAACAAGAAGGTTCCGGCGGAAACCCTGGCATCGGTCGCCCAGATCGAGGAGCCCGCGAAACTTGCCGATACGGTGGCCTCGCACCTGTCCGTGAAAATTTCCGACCGCCAGGCGCTGCTCGAGACGCTCAACACGACCGAGCGGCTGGAGAAGGTGCTGGCGCTGATCGAGGGCGAAGTCGGAGTGCTCCAGGTGGAGCGCAAGATCCGCTCGCGCGTGAAACGCCAGATGGAGAAAACCCAGCGCGAATACTATCTCAACGAACAGCTCAAGGCGATCCAGAAGGAATTGGGCGAAGGCGAGGAAGGCCGCGACGAACTGAACGAGCTTGAAGAGCGCATTCGCAAGACGAAGCTCTCGAAGGAAGCGCGCGAGAAGGCGCAGGCCGAAGTGAAGAAGCTCCGCTCCATGTCACCCATGAGCGCGGAAGCCACCGTTGTGCGCAATTATCTCGACTGGCTGCTTTCGCTCCCCTGGGGCAAGAAATCCAAGGTCAAGAAGGACATCAAGCTGGCCGAGGACATCCTCAACGAGGATCACTACGGGCTCGAAAAGGTGAAGGAGCGCATCCTGGAATATCTGGCCGTGCAGCAACGCGCCGGCAAGATGAAGGGGCCGATCCTCTGTCTCGTTGGCCCGCCCGGTGTGGGAAAAACCTCGCTCGGCAAGTCCATCGCGCGGGCCACGGGCCGCGAGTTCGTACGCATGTCCCTTGGTGGCGTGCGCGACGAGGCGGAGATCCGCGGCCACCGGCGCACGTATATCGGCTCCATGCCCGGCAAGATCATCCAGTCCATGAAGAAGGCAAAGACGTCCAATCCGCTCTTCCTGCTGGATGAAATCGACAAGCTGGGCGCAGATTGGCGCGGCGATCCTTCGAGCGCGCTGCTCGAAGTGCTCGACCCGGAGCAAAACCACACCTTCAACGACCACTATCTTGAGGTCGATTTCGATCTTTCGGATGTGATGTTCATCACCACGGCCAACACGCTGCGCATGCCGCAGCCGCTGATGGATCGCATGGAGATCATTCGCATCCCCGGTTACACCGAAGACGAGAAGGTCGAAATTGCCAAGCGCCACCTGATCCCGAAAGAGATCAAGGCGCACGGCCTCAAGGATGACGAGTGGAAGATCACCGACGACGGGCTGCGCGATCTTATCCGCTATCACACGCGCGAGGCGGGCGTGCGCAACCTGGAGCGCGAAATCGCCAATCTCGCGCGCAAGGCGGTCAAGGAGATCGTCTCCGGCAAGGCGCAGTCGATCACGGTCACACCGGACAACCTTGGCGACTATGCGGGGGTTCGCAAATTCCGCTATGGCGAAGTGGAAGGCGAAGACCAGGTTGGCGTGGTCACCGGGCTTGCCTGGACGGAAACTGGCGGCGACACGCTGCAGATCGAATCCGTCATGTTGCCGGGCAAGGGCCGGATGCAGACCACCGGCAAGCTCGGCGATGTGATGAAAGAATCGATCGACGCGGCGCGGTCCTATGTGCGCTCGAAAGCGACGCCTTTCGGTATCAAACCTCCCAAATTCGACACGATCGACATCCACGTCCATGTGCCGGAGGGTGCCACGCCGAAAGACGGACCGTCCGCCGGCGTGGCGATGGCCACCTCCATCATCTCTGTGCTCACGGGCATTCCGGTGCGCCGCGATGTGGCGATGACGGGCGAGGTCACGCTGCGCGGCCGCGTCTTGCCGATTGGCGGCCTGAAGGAAAAGCTGCTTGCAGCGCTTCGCGCCGGCATCAAGACGGTCGTGATTCCGGAGGAGAACGAGAAGGACCTCGCCGAAATCCCCGACAATGTGAAATCGGGAATGACAATCGTTCCGGTGAAGAAGGTAACGGAGGTCTTGAAGGTCGCGCTTGTCCGTCAGCCGGAGCCGATCGAATGGACCGAGCCGGAAATCCCGGCCGCTGCTCCCGCGGCGCTGCCCGATAGCGACGCGGACGCGGTCGTAACGCACTAGAAGCACAGAAAAAACAGGCAAAGGCCGCTCCGCTTGGGGCGGCCTTTTGCGTTTCAAGGGGGGAGGCGTTCAAAAATTCCGCTGATTCCCTGACTTTTTGCGCTTGGCGGGGAAACCAAGCCCGCCCTAATCTCTTGCCTAACGCGGCGACTCGCCCGGAAAGGAGCCCCTCGTGAACAAGAACGATCTCATTCACAAGCTTTCGGAGCGTACCGGCCTGCAAAAGCATGATGCGGCAAAGGCCGTGGAAGGCGTATTCGACATCATCGCCGATACCCTCAAGTCCGGCGATGAAGTGCGGCTTACCGGCTTTGGCGTGTTTGTGGTGGCCACCCGCGCCGGCGGCAAGGGCCGCAACCCGCAGACGGGCGAGGAAATCACCATCAAGCCGTCCAAGCAGCCCCGCTTCCGCGCCGGCAAGCAGCTCAAGGACATGATGAACGTCTAGCAGGGCGCCTGCCGCAGCCGCGCAGGGCAAACTATCGCCGGGCGGGCATCCCTTGCGCCAAAGCTTGTCCAAATTGCGCAGCCGCCTGATATAGAGATGATCGTGGGCGGTTAGCTCAGCCGGTAGAGCACATCGTTTACACCGATGGGGTCGGCGGTTCGAATCCGTCACCGCCCACCACATCTGCGCCGCACGAGGGGGACAATCATGCGTCCGGTTTGGGCTGTTCTCGCCGCACTTGTTCTGACCGCAACATGTGCGCTTGCACAGGATGACGACGCGCCCGCGCCGCCTGCCCCGAAGAAATCGGTCGACTCCACGTTCATTTCCTACAGCCAGCCCGTCATAGCCTTTACGCATGCAGAGATCGTGGACGGAACAGGCGCGGCGCCGAAATACGATCAGACGCTGATTGTAAGGAACGGCCGCATCTTCGCCATCGGTCCCGCCGCGCGAACCAAAGTGCCGGCCGGTGCTGCCGTCATCGATGCGCACGGCAAGACGCTGCTGCCGGGCTTTGTCATGGTGCACGAGCACCTGTTCTATCCGACGGGCCGCTATGACGGCATGCCGCTCTATGGCTCGATGCTTTTCAGCTTTCCGCGGCTCTACCTCGCCGGGGGAACCACGACCGCGCGCACGGCAGGGTCGCTCGTTCCCTATGGCGACATCAATGTGAAGCGCGACATTGATTCAGGCAAAGGAATCGGCCCCGATCTGGACGCTACCGCGCCCTATTTGAACGGCACGGGCATCCCGATCCTTCAGATGCAGCGGCTGGCCGGGCCGCAAGACGCAAAGCGCAGCGTGAATTACTGGGCCGACGAAGGCTTTACCTCCTACAAGGCTTATGTGGACATCACGCGCGATGAACTCGCCGCCGCGATCGGGGCTGCGCATGCGCGCGGACTGAAGGTCACCGGCCATCTTTGTTCCGTGACCTATCGCGAAGCGGCCGAACGGGGCATTGACGATCTGGAGCATGGTTTCGCGGTGATGACAGATTTTGTCGTGGGCAAGCAGCCTGATATCTGCCCGAAAGACGGCAACCGGCAATCGCTGATTGACCTCAGGCTCGACGACCCCAGACTCACATCGCTGATGCGGTTCCTGATTGCACACCATGTCGCGATCACGTCCACGCTCACGGTGTTCGAGACGTTCACACCCGGACGGCCGGAAGCGCCGCTCGCCGCGCGCGAAATGCTTGTCCCTGAACTGCGGGAAGCCTACGAAAAGCAATGGGCGGCGGTCCCCGGGACCGATCGCTTCAAGCCTTGGGCCGTGATTTTTCCGAAGCTGATGAAGATGGAAAAGATGTACGCGGACATGGGCGGAACGTTGCTGGCGGGGACCGATCCCACCGGTTACGGCGGTGTCGTGCCGGGCTTTGCCGGCAAGCGCGAGGTCGAGCTTCTTGTCGAAGCGGGATTGCCGTTTCCGCAGGCGCTGAAAATCGCGACGCTGAATGGCGCTGTCTATCTTGGCCGCGCCGGAGAGGTTGGCTCCCTCGCCGCCGGCAAGCGCGCGGACATTGCCGTTGTTGCCGGCGATCCGGTGAAAAATCCCGCGGCGGTCGAGCACATGCCGCTCGTCTTCAAAAAGGGCGTCGGCTACGACACGGCCAGGATATTTGCGGCCATGAAGGGCCAGGTCGGCCTTTATTAACGCCCGGCACATTGACGCCAAACGGCTTTCAATGGCCAAGTCCTGTCCCATGAGGGCAGGGGTCTATGTCGTTTGCAGCCTCGCGCTGGCGCTGGCGGCTTGCGGCGGCCAGAAGCCGCCACCGCCCAATCCGGATCTCAACTGGCACCCGGCGTCGGGCATGCTTCTGAAATACGATGCCAATCACGACGGCATCGTAACGCGCGCGGAACTGGAAGCAGGGCTGAAGCGGGACTTTGCGGCAGCAGACATCAACCATGACGGGCATCTCGATGCCGACGAAGCCCGCGCCGTGAACGAAGAGCGTCTGAACGACGATCAATCCACCGCCTCGCCCCTCGTGGACTGGAACCAGGATGGATTTATTGACTTCAACGAATTTGCAACCACGCCACGGTCGCTGTTCGACCAGCTGGACGCAAACAGCGACGGCAAGCTCGCGCCCGGCGAGCTGGCGCCCCAGACGCCGCATTTGCAGCCGCCCGATCGGTCCGGCAGGCAGCCGCCGCCGGATTCGGGCGGCTATCCTTGACAGGGTTGAAGACCCCCCCTACACCCTGCGCCCTTCGCGCGCGTTATAATAAGGCTCGCGAAACGCCCGCGGGGGCGTAGCTCAGTTGGTTAGAGTGTCGGCCTGTCACGCCGAAGGTCGCGGGTTCGAGCCCCGTCGCTCCCGCCAGCCTCCGCCGCTCTGCGGCAAGGCCCGCGTTCAAAATTTTGGATACCGTCTGCCTGCAGCCATATCCGTTCCGCCGGGATGGGATTTTTGAGAGCAAAATTCCTGTTTTCCTGCGGCGAATCGTGCATTAAAGCCGCGTTGCGCGGGCAGGCTTGCCGCCTATACTCGCGCCGCAAAATTGCCCCGGCCCTGCGCGAACGGCCCGCCCGAAAGGCAGACCGGGGATCCTAGGACACGGCCATGGATGGTGGACTCCTTTTCGAATATCTGCCGATCCTGATTTTCATCGCTATCGCGGGCGCGCTGGCGCTGGCCTTCACCATTGTTCCCTTCGTGATCGCTCCGCAAAAGCCCGATCCCGAGAAGCTCTCGGCCTACGAATGCGGATTCAACGCGTTTGGCGATGCACGCATGCGCTTCGATGTGCGTTACTATCTGGTGTCCATTCTTTTCATAATCTTCGATCTGGAAGTCGCATTCCTGTTTCCCTGGGCGGTCTCCCTCGGGAAGATCGGCGTCTATGGCTTCTGGTCGATGATGGTGTTTCTGGGCGTGCTGACCGTCGGATTCATCTACGAGTGGAAGAAAGGCGCGCTTGAATGGGAATAGTCGCGGCCGGACAGGCAGGACGGGCGGCGGTGGAAGGCGCGCGCGCCATCGCCGACAACGATCCCTATTTCGGCCAGATGAAAGCGGAAATCAGCAATCGCGGTTATCTGCTGGCCAGCGCCGATGCGTTGATCAACTGGGCGCGCACCGGCTCGCTGATGTGGATGACGTTCGGGCTTGCCTGCTGCGCGGTCGAGATGATGCAGGCGTCCATGCCGCGCTATGACCTGGAACGGTTTGGCTTTGCGCCGCGCGCTTCGCCGCGCCAGTCCGACGTGATGATCGTGGCGGGCACGCTATGCAACAAGATGGCCCCGGCCCTGCGCAAGGTTTACGACCAGATGCCCGAGCCGCGCTATGTGATCAGCATGGGGAGCTGCGCCAACGGCGGCGGCTACTATCATTATTCATATTCCGTCGTGCGGGGCTGCGACCGCATCGTGCCGGTTGACATTTACGTGCCTGGTTGCCCGCCCACGGCCGAGGCCCTGGTTTATGGCGTTATGCTGTTGCAGCGGAAGATCCGCCGCACCGGAACGATAGACCGTTGAGGCGCCAATGGCTCAGGACCTCAACCAACTGGCCGAAGAGATCAGGGCCGCGCTGCCCGGCGCGGTTCGCGGCACGTCCGTTCTGCGCGGCGAGCTGACCGTCGATATCGAAGCAGACGAGGTCGTGCGCGTGATGAAATCGCTGCGCGAGCAGCTCCAGTTCCAGATTCTGACCGATATTGCGGGTGTCGACTGGCCGAAGCGCGAAAAGCGCTTCGATGTCGTCTATCATCTCTTGTCCCTGAACCGGAATGCGCGCGTCCGCGTCAAACTTCAGACCGATGAAAATACGCCGGTTCCCTCCATCACCGGCGTGTGGCCCGCCGCCAACTGGCTCGAGCGCGAGGCCTTCGACATGTTCGGAATCGTGTTTTCCGATCATCCAGACCTCCGGCGCATCCTGACGGATTACGGCTTTTCCGGTCATCCCTTCCGCAAGGATTTTCCGCTCACCGGCTACGTCGAATTGCGCTACGACGACGAGCTGAAGCGCGTGGTCTATCAGCCGGTGGAGCTGGTACAGGAGTTCCGCGATTTCGACTTCATGAGTCCGTGGGAGGGCGCGCCATACATCATTCCCGGCGACGAAAAGGCAACGAAGGAGCCGTCGAAATGAGCGACGCGGCTCTCCAGCCCGACGAAGGCAATCTGACGAAGATCAACTTTGGCCCCCAGCATCCTGCGGCCCACGGCGTTCTGCGGCTTGTGCTTGATCTTGACGGCGAGGTCGTCGCGCGCGTCGACCCCCATATCGGGCTTCTTCATCGCGGCACCGAAAAGCTGATCGAACACAAAACCTACATGCAGGCAAACGGCTATTTCGACCGGCTTGATTATGTCGCTCCCATGAACCAGGAGCATGCCTTCTGTCTCGCCATCGAGAAGCTGCTTGGGCTCGATGTTCCGCCGCGCGGGCAGTACATCCGCGTGCTGTACTGCGAGATCGGCCGTCTGCTCAACCATCTGCTTCAGGTGACCACGCAGGCCATGGACGTGGGCGCGCTCACGCCGCCGCTTTGGGGATTCGAAGAGCGCGAGAAGCTGATGGGCTTCTACGAACGCGCATCCGGCGCGCGCATGCACGCCAATTATTTCCGGGCCGGGGGCGTTCATCAGGACCTGCCGCCAGGGCTTCTGGAAGACATCTACAAATTCACCGATCACTTCCCCAAGGTGCTCGACGATATCGATGACCTGCTTCTTGAAAACCGCATTTTCAAGCAACGGAACGTGGATATCGGCAAGGTCACGCGGGCGGATGCCGAAGCCTATGGCTTTTCCGGCGTCATGCTTCGTTCAGTCGGCGTGGCGTGGGACTTGCGCCGGGCGCAGCCCTATGAATGTTACAGCGATCTCGAGTTCCAGATTCCCGTCGGCAAAAACGGCGACAATTATGACCGTTATCTCATCCGCATGGAGGAGATGCGGCAGGCCAACAAGATCATGCGGCAGTGTATCGAGAAGATGCCTTCGGGCCCGTCGGTCTCCACCAACAACAAGATCGTGCCGCCGCGCCGGGGCGAGATGAAGCGTTCGATGGAAGCCCTGATCCATCATTTCAAACTCTATACCGAGGGCTATCATGTGCCGGCCGGCGAAACCTATGCCGCGGTCGAGGCGCCCAAGGGCGAGTTTGGCGTCTATCTCGTGTCGGACGGCTCCAACAAACCCTACCGCTGCAAGATCCGGGCACCGAGCTTCATGCATCTGCAGGCGATGGATTACATGTGCCGCGGCCACATGCTGGCAGACGTCTCCGCCATTCTCGGCTCCATCGATATCGTGTTCGGAGAGGTGGACCGGTGAGCACAAACGAAAATGCCATGCCGGGCCAGCCGAAGCATGAGACCCGTGCGACATTCGTCATCTGGCAGACCTGGCGGGATGAGGAGGCGCTCTCATGAGCTACCGCCGCCTGGCTGAGCAGCAACCTGCGGCCTTCGCCTTCAGGCCGGAATACGAGCCGAAGATTGCGCGTGAGATCGCGAAATACCCGCCCGGCCGGCAGCAGAGCGCGGTGATCGCGCTTCTCTGGTTCGGGCAGGAACAGGAAGGCTGGGTGACCCGCCCGATGATCGAAGACATCGCGCGGCGGCTTTCGATGCCCTACATCCGCGTACTCGAAGTGGCGACGTTCTACACGATGTTCCATCTGGCGCCCGTGGGCCGCCATCATCTGCAGGTCTGCACCACCACGCCCTGCTGGCTTCGCGGCTCCGATGACGTTGTCGCTGCCTGCAAGAAGCACATCGCCCCCACGCCGAAGACGGTTTCGGCCGATGGGCTGTTCTCGTGGGAGGAAGTCGAATGTCTCGGCGCCTGTGTCAACGCGCCGATGCTTCAGATCGGCAAGGACTTCTACGAAGACCTCGATGGTCCGACGACCGAAAAGCTTCTTGAGGCGTTTCGCGCCGGCAAGCCCCCTGCGCCGGGTCCGCAGAAGCCCGGCCGCAAATCCTCGGAGCCCGAGGGCGGCGCGCTTACGCTCAAGGACCCGCAGCTCTACAAGGGCGGCTATAGCCGCAAGACAGGCACCTGATGCTGCAGGACAAGGATCGCATCTTCACCAATCTTTACGGCTTCGAGGACTGGACGCTCGAAGGCGCAAAGAAGCGCGGCAACTGGGACGGCACGAAAGACATCATCGCGCGCGGTCACGACGCGATCATCGACGAGATCAAGAAATCTGGCCTCCGCGGCCGCGGCGGCGCGGGCTTCGCCACCGGCCTCAAATGGTCATTCATGCCGAAAGAGGTGAAAGACCGGCCGCATTATCTTGTCGTCAACGCCGATGAATCCGAACCCGGCACCTGCAAGGACCGGGACATCATGCGCAACGATCCGCACACGCTCGTGGAAGGTTGCCTGATCGCCAGCTTCGCGATGCGCGCACACACCTGCTACATCTATATCCGCGGCGAATTCATCCGCGAGCGCGAGCGCCTGCAGGCCGCCATCGATCAGGCCTACGAGGCGAAGCTGATCGGCCGGAACAACATCCACGGCTGGGACTTCGATTGTTACGTCCATCATGGCGCGGGCGCCTACATCTGTGGCGAGGAAACGGCGCTGCTCGAAAGCCTGGAAGGCAAGAAGGGGCAGCCGCGGCTCAAACCGCCGTTCCCGGCGAACGCCGGCGTGTGGGGCTGCCCCACGACCGTGAACAACGTCGAGACGATCGCGATGGTGCCGACGATCCTGCGGCGCGGCGCAAGCTGGTTCGCGAGCTTCGGCCGCCCGAACAACACGGGCACAAAGGTTTTCTGCATTTCCGGCCATGTGAACAAGCCGTGCAATGTGGAAGAGGAGATGAGCATCCCCCTGAAGGAGCTGATCGAGCGACACGCCGGCGGCGTGCGGGGCGGATGGGACAATCTGATGGCCGTCATTCCCGGCGGCTCATCCATGCCCGTCCTGTCGAAGGAACAGGCCGACACGATGCTGATGGATTTCGATTCGCTGGCGGCCGTGAAGTCGGGCCTCGGCACGGCTGCCGTGATCGTGATGGACAAATCGACCGACATCATCAAGGCGTTCGCCAGGCTCGCATACTTCTACAAGCATGAGAGCTGCGGCCAGTGCACGCCGTGCCGGGAAGGCTGCGGCTGGATGTGGCGCGTGCTTACGCGGATGCAGAAGGGCAACGCAAAGGTGGAAGAGATCGATCTGCTCTATGAGGTGACCAAACAGATCGAAGGCCACACGATTTGCGCCTTCGGCGAAGGCGCGTCGTGGCCGGTCCAGGGGTTCATTCGCCATTTCAGGCCGGAAATCGAACGGCGCATCGCTGCGCACCATGGCCGGGACGCCATGCCGATGCAGGAAGCGGCGGAGTAGGGCGATGGCCACGCGTAAGCTCATCATCAACGGCAAGGAAGTCGAAGCGGACGAGTCCATCACGCTGCTTCAGGCCTGCGAGCAGGCGGGCGCGGAGATTCCGCGCTTCTGCTATCATGAGCGCCTGTCGGTTGCCGGCAACTGCCGCATGTGCCTTGTGGAGTGGGTTGGCGCGCCAAAGCCGCAGCCAAGCTGCGCGTTGCAGGTGAAGGACATCTTCCCGAACAAGGACGGCACGCCGGCAAAGATCAACACCAATTCCCCGGTCGCGCGGAAGGCGCGCGAGGGCGTGATGGAATTCCTGCTCATCAACCATCCGCTGGATTGCCCGATCTGCGATCAGGGCGGCGAGTGCGATCTGCAGGACCAGGCGCTCTATTACGGACGCGCGAATTTCCACCGTTTCGTCGAAAACAAGCGGGCCGTCGAAGACAAATACATGGGGCCGCTGATCAAGACGATCATGACCCGCTGCATCCAGTGCACGCGTTGCGTACGCTTCGCCACGGAGGTGGCGGGCGTGCCCGATCTCGGCGCTACCGGCCGCGGCGAAGACATGGAAATCACGACCTATCTGGAAAAGGCGTTCGCCTCCGAACTTTCGGGCAACGTGGTCGATCTGTGCCCGGTCGGCGCACTGACGTCGAAACCTTATGCCTTCAATGCGCGGCCGTGGGAGCTGCGCAAGACGCTTTCCATTGACGTGATGGATGCGCAGGGCTGCAACATCCGCGTGGATACGCGCGGGCCGCAGGTGCTGCGCATTCTGCCGCGAACCAATGACGACGTGAATGAAGAATGGATCTCTGACAAAACGCGTCACGCCTGTGACGGGCTGGTGCGCCAGCGGCTCGACAAGCCGTATGTCCGCAAGAACGGCAAGCTTCGGCCGGCGTCATGGGCGGAAGCCTTCGCCGCAATCGCCGCCCGGGTGAAGGCGACGAAGCCGGAAGGGATGGCCGCCATCGTGGGCGATCTTGCAGCCGCCGAGGAAATCAAGGCGCTGAAGGATCTGATGTTATCGCTGGGCGCGGCAAATCTGGAATGCCGGCAGGACGGCGCCAGGATCGGCGGCGCCCCGCGGCAGGGCTATCTGCTCAACACCACCATTCGAGGGCTCGATTCGGCGGATGTGCTGCTTCTCATCGGCAGCAATCCCCGCTGGGAAGCGCCGGTGCTGAACGCCCGAATCCGCAAGGCCTGGCTCAACTCATCGCTTAGGGTCGCAAATATCGGCACGCCCTACGATCTCACCTATCCGGTTGAGCAGCTGGGCGGCGCCGACGCGCTTTCCGCAATTGCCGGTGGAACCCACCCCTTTGCGAATGTGCTGAAAAATGCAAAGCGCCCCATGCTCATCCTGGGGCCGGGCGCGCTCGCCCGGCCCGATGGCGCGGCCATTCTCAACGTTGCTGCGAAAATCGCCGGCGATACCGGCATGATCGGCCCGGCCGGCACCGCCGCCGAGGGCGGCTGGATCGGCTTTAACGTTTTGCACACAGCCGCTTCGCGCGTGGCCGCGCTCGATCTCGGGTTCATTCATGGCCGCGACATGGCGGGCATTCTGGACGGCGCGCAGAGGGGCGAGATCGATTTCGTCTATCTGCTCGGCGCCGATGAGTTCGACATGAACAAGCTCGGCAAGGCGTTCGTCGTCTATCAGGGAACGCATGGCGATGCCGGTGCGCACCGGGCCGACGTGATCCTGCCGGGCGCCGCTTATACCGAGAAGGATGGGCTTTACGCCAATTTTGAAGGCCGCGTTCAGGCGGCCGAGCGCGCCACCTTTCCGCCCGGCGAGGGCAAGGAAGACTGGGCCATCCTGCGCGCATTGTCGGAAGTGCTTGGCAGGAAGCTGCCCTATGACGATCGCGATGCATTGCGCCGCGCGATCATCGCAGATGCGCCGCATTTCGCGAAGCTGGGGGAAGTGCCCGCGCATCAGGGCGCCGATCTTTCCGTCTGGACGAACATCGGCAAGGCGGGGCCGATCGATGCGCGTCTTCCGCTTGCGTCGCCGATCGCGGATTTCTATCTCACAAACCCCATCGCGCGCGCGAGCGCGACGATGGCCGAATGCAGCCGCATCTTCGTAGGCGGCCAATCCAGAATGGCGGCGGAATAATGTTCCTGACCAACTTCTTCCAGCATCAGGGCCTGCCGTTCGCCTGGTCGTGGACGATCAGCCAGGTCGTTATCATATTCGTGTTCCAGCTCGTCCTGGCGCTATCTGTCGCCGCCTTCATTCTGGCTGACCGCAAGATCTGGGCGGCCGTGCAGATGCGCCGCGGCCCCAATGTGGTGGGCGCGTTTGGCCTTCTGCAAACCATCGCCGATGCGCTCAAATTCTTCTTCAAGGAGGTCATCATTCCGTCCGGCGCAAACAAGGTGCTGTTTGTGCTGGGTCCCCTGATCACCGCGACTCTGGCATTTGCGGCCTGGGCCGTGATTCCGGTAAGTGCGGGATGGGTCGTCTCCAACATCAATGTCGGCATTCTGTATCTATTTGCCATCTCCTCGCTCGGCGTTTACGGCGTGATCGTTTCGGGCTGGGCGTCGAATTCCAAATACGCGTTCCTGTCGGCGCTGCGCGCCGCGGCGCAGATGGTGTCGTATGAAGTTTCCATCGGCTTGTGCTGATCACCGTCCTGCTTTTCGCCGGGTCGCTCAATCTTTCGGCGATCGTGGAGGCGCAGCGCCACGGCTGGTTCCTGTTTTCGATCCTGCTGCCGATGGGCGTCGTGTTCTTTGTCTCGACGCTGGCCGAAACGCAACGCCCGCCCTTCGATCTTCTGGAAGCGGAATCGGAACTCGTGGCCGGCTTCATGGTGGAATATTCGTCCACGCCGTTTCTGCTGTTCTTCCTCGGCGAATACATGAACGTGATCATGCTTTCGGGCCTGTTCGCGGTTCTTTTCCTCGGGGGCTGGCTGCCGCCGCTCTACATCTGGCCGTTCACCGCCGTTCCGGGCGTGATCTGGTTCCTGCTCAAGCTGATCCTCGTTTTCTTCATGAACTCGATGGTGAAGGCGTTCGTGCCGCGTTATCGCTACGATCAACTCATGCGGCTGGGCTGGAAAGTGTTTCTTCCCCTGTCGCTTGTCTGGGTGGCGCTCACCGCCGCATGGGTGACGTTCATCGGAGGCCCGCATGGCATTCCTTGACCGCACCGCGCGCACCATCTTCCTGTGGGATTTCGTCAAGGCGTTTCTCGTCTCGATTCGCTATTTCTTCTCGCCCAAGGCCACGCTGAACTACCCCTTCGAAAAGGGCGCGCTTTCGCCCCGCTTTCGCGGCGAGCACGCCCTCCGGCGCTATCCCAACGGCGAGGAACGCTGCATCGCCTGCAAGCTGTGCGAGGCCGTCTGCCCGGCGCTCGCCATCACCATCGAGGCGGAGCCGCGTGCCGACGGTTCGCGCCGCACCACGCGCTACGACATCGACATGGTGAAGTGCATCTATTGCGGCCTGTGCCAGGAAGCCTGCCCCGTGGACGCCATCGTCGAGGGCCCGAACTTCGAATTTTCCACTGAGACGCGCGAGGAGCTTTATTACGACAAGGCGCGGCTGCTGGCCAACGGCGACCGCTGGGAGCGTGAGATCGCGCGCAACATCGAACTGGACGCACCCTACAGATGATCCTGGCATCCATCGCATTCTATCTGTTCTCGGCAGTGCTTCTGGCGTCCGCGCTGGCGGTTGTGGGCGCGCGCAATCCGGTCCATTCCGTGCTGTTCCTGATCTTGGCGTTCTTCAACGCGGCGGCGCTGTTCGTGCTCCTGGGCGCGGAGTTTCTCGCAATGATCCTGGTCGTGGTCTATGTCGGCGCGGTCGCGGTGCTTTTTCTGTTCGTCGTAATGATGCTGGATATCGATTTCGAAGAACTGAAAAAGGGCGCGCAGGCTTATGTTCTTCCCGGCGCGGGCGTTGGCGTGCTTCTGGCTCTGGAGCTTGTGCTGCTGGTGGCGATCAATTGGCACATCGCGCCTGTTGCGCCGGGTGTCGCGGAAGCCACAATGCCAGCCCATGTGACAAACACCGAAGCGCTGGGCCGCATTCTCTATACGAATTACGTCTATTATTTTCAGCTTGCGGGGTTGGTTCTGCTGATCGCGATGATCGGGGCCATTGTGCTTACGCTGCGTCACAGGACCGGCGTGCGACGCCAGTCCATCCGCCAGCAGGTCGCTCGCGATCCGGCGCTCGCAGTACAGCTGGTTGACGTAAAGCCGGGGCAGGGGGCCGCGCCATGACGATAGGGCTTGGCCAGTATCTCACAGTGGGCGCGCTGCTTTTCACCATCGGCGTGTTCGGTATTTTCCTGAACCGCAAAAATGTGATCATCATCCTGATGTCCATCGAGCTCATCCTGCTTTCGGTGAACATCAACTTTGTGGCCTTCTCCGCCTATCTTCACGATCTGGTTGGCCAGATTTTTGCGCTGTTCGTGTTGACCGTGGCGGCGGCGGAAGCAGCAATCGGGCTTGCCATCCTCGTCGTCTATTTCCGCAACCGCGGCTCGATTGAAGTCGAAGACGTCAATGTGATGAAGGGTTAGGGGGATGTATCAGGCCATCGTTTTCCTTCCCCTTCTGGGTTGCGCCATTGCGGGATTGTTTGGCTGGCTGATCGGAGCGCGCGCGTCCGAGATCATCACCACCGCGCTGCTGTTCGTTTCCACCGTGCTCTCGTGCATCGTCTTTTACGATATCGCGCTGATGGGAAACGGCCCCTACTTCATTCACATCGCGCAATGGATAGGTACCGGTGATTTCGACGCGGAATGGGCGCTGCGCATCGATTCGCTCACCGCCGTCATGCTGGTCGTCGTCACGGGGGTTTCCTCGCTTGTTCACCTCTATTCCATCGGCTACATGCAAGAGGATCCCGGCCGGCCGCGCTTCTTCTCTTATCTGTCGCTTTTCACCTTCGCCATGCTGATGCTGGTGACGGCGAACAACTTTGTGCAGATGTTCTTCGGCTGGGAAGGCGTTGGCCTCGCGTCTTACCTGCTGATCGGGTTCTGGTATCAGCGGCCATCGGCCAATGCCGCGGCGATCAAGGCGTTCGTTGTGAACCGCGTGGGCGATTTCGGATTTGCGCTGGGCATTTTTGGCGTCTTTCTGGTTTTTCATTCGCTCGATTTCAACACGGTGTTTGCGGACGCGCATAAATATGTCGGGAAGACATTTGTTTTCGGAAGCTGGAATGTCGATATCCTCACGACACTCTGTCTGCTCCTGTTCGTGGGCGCGATGGGAAAGTCGGCGCAATTCCTGCTCCACACATGGTTGCCGGATGCAATGGAAGGCCCCACGCCGGTCTCAGCGCTGATCCATGCGGCCACGATGGTGACGGCCGGCGTGTTTCTGGTCTGCCGCTGCTCTCCCATGTTCGAACTCGCGCCCGATGCGCTTGCTTTCGTCGCATTTATCGGCGCCACGACCGCGTTTTTCGCGGCCACCGTTGGTCTCTTCCAGAACGATATCAAGCGGGTCATCGCCTATTCGACCTGTTCGCAACTTGGCTACATGTTCGCCGCCGCCGGCGTGTCTGCCTACGGCGCGGCAATGTTCCACCTCTTCACGCACGCCTTCTTCAAGGCGCTTCTGTTCCTCAGCGCCGGTTCGGTAATCACCGCGATGCATCACGAGCAGGACATGCGCAAGATGGGCGGGCTTGCCAGGTACATTCCCTATACCTGGGCGATGATGCTGATCGGCAATCTGGCGCTTACGGGCGTGGGAATTCCGTTGCTCGGCGTGGGCACCGCCGGCTTCTATTCCAAGGACGGCATCATCAACGCCACTTATCTGTCCGCCACGGGAATCGGGACTTACGCCTTCGTCCTTACGCTGATTTCCGCCGGTTTCACGTCATTCTATTCTTGGCGCCAGTTTCTGATGACATTTCACGGCCCCTATCGCGGTACGCAAAAGCAGCATCTGGCGCATGCCGATGCGGATGCACATGCGCATGACGAGCCGGGCGATCATGCTCATGGCGAGCCGCTGGATCTTTCCAAAGTGCATGAATCTCCCCTCAGCATGCTTATTCCGCTGGGTGTTCTTGCCATCGGCGCGTTGGTTGCAGGCGCAATCTTCCAGGCGGTGTTCGTTGGCGACCTCTCTCATGCCTTCTGGAACAGTACGGTGGCTGTGGCCGCAGGTCATCACGCCGGCGCCGAGGTACCGCTTTGGGTGGAATTTGCGCCGCTCGTTCTCACCATTATCGGTTTTGGCGTCGCCTACTATTATTACGTGCTGCATCCGGAGCTTCCGCCGCAGTTGGCCGCACGGGGCGGGTTGCTCTACCGATTTCTGTACAACAAGTGGTATTTCGACGAGATTTATGACTTTTTGTTGGTGCAGCCTGCTTTCTGGATCGCGCGCAAGCTGTGGAAAGTTGGCGACGGCAAGATCATTGATGGTCTTGGACCAGACGGCATAGCCGCGCGCGTTCTGGATGCCACGCGCGGCGCCGTGCGCCTGCAGTCCGGCTACGTCTATCATTATGCTTTCGCGATGCTGATCGGCCTTGTCGCCATCATCACCTGGTTCATGTTCGCGGGGGCCGTGCCATGAGCTGGTTTGCCGCCCACGCGCTTTCGGTCGTCACCTTCCTTCCGCTGGTTGGTGTGCTTTTCATTCTCGTGACGCGCGGAAGCCCGGAGACTGTTGCGCGGAATGCGCGCTGGGTCGCGCTGATCGCCACGATCGCGGACCTCGCCGTTGCGATCTATATCTGGGCAAATTTCGACGGTCACACCGCGGCGTTCCAGTTCGAGGAGCGCGCAACCTGGCTGGGCGGTAACATCACCTATCACATGGGCATCGACGGCATTTCGATGCTGTTCATCGTGCTCACCGCCGGCCTGATGCCGTTCTGCATATTGGCGAGCTGGACCTCGATCACCGATCGCGTGCCGGAATACATGATCGCGTTCCTGGCCATGCAGACGCTCATGATCGGCGTGTTCTGCGCGCTCGACATGGTGCTGTTCTATTTCTTCTTCGAGGGCGGCCTGATCCCGATGTTCCTCATCATCGGCGTGTGGGGCGGAAAGCGGCGTGTGTACGCCAGCTTCAAGTTCTTTCTCTACACGCTGCTCGGCTCGGTGCTGATGCTGCTGGCAATTCTCGCGATGTATTTCTACACGGGAACCACCGACATCGAGACCCTTCTCTCGAGCGCGCACTTCCCGGTCGCGATGCAGTTCTGGCTGTGGCTCGCTTTTTTTGCCTCGTTCGCCGTCAAGATGCCGATGTGGCCGGTGCACACATGGCTTCCGGATGCGCATGTGGAGGCGCCGACGGCCGGGTCCGTCATCCTTGCCGGCGTGCTGCTGAAGATGGGCGGATATGGTTTTCTGCGGTTTTCCGTGCCGATGTTTGCCAGCGCCTCCGTCACGTTCACGCCGCTGATCTGGGCGCTGTCCGTCATGGCGATCATTTACACGTCGTTCGTGGCGCTGGCGCAGGAGGACATGAAAAAGCTCATCGCCTATTCCTCTGTCGCGCATATGGGCTTTGTCACCATGGGCACGTTTGCGCTCACACAGCAGGGCATCGACGGCGGCATATTCCAGATGCTCAGCCACGGCGTCGTTTCGGGCGCGCTGTTCCTTTGCGTGGGCGTGATCTACGACCGCATGCATACGCGCGAAATCGCCGCCTACGGCGGGCTCGTGAACCGGATGCCGGTTTACGCGGCCTGTTTCATGGTGTTCACGCTCGCCAATGTGGGGTTGCCGGGCACAAGCGGATTTGTAGGCGAATTCCTCACCATGCTCGGCACGTTCCGGGTGGATACCTGGGTCGTTATCCTGGCGGCAACCGGCGTCATCTGGGCAGCGGCCTATATGCTTTATCTCTACTGGCGGGTCGTTTTTGGCCGCCTGGTGAAGCCCGGCCTTCAGGCCATCAAGGATCTGTCGCCGCGCGAAGTGGCAATTCTTGCGCCGCTAGTCGTGATCACGATCATCATGGGCGTCTATCCGAAATTCGTTTTCGATGTGACGTCTGTTTCGGTCGCGCATCTTGTGCGCGAGCATCAGGTGGCGCTGGCATTTGACAGGGCGCAAACGCTGGCCGCCCGCGAAAAAGCGGGAGCGCACCCATGAGCGGTCTTGAACAAAGTTATGCCGTGCTGCTCCCCGAATTCGTTGTGGCGGGCGGCGGCATTCTGCTCCTTCTGTTCGGCGTGTTTCGCGGCGACAGGAGCCAGAGCGTCGTATCGAATCTCTCGATCCTCCTTTTTGTGATTGCCGCCTATTTTGTCGTTGTCGGCGCCGACGGCACCGCTTTCAATGGCGCCTTTATTGCCGACGGTTTTTCGCGCTTCGTGAATGTGCTGGCGCTTCTTGGCGCCGCGGCCACGCTCCTGATGGCGCAGGCCTATCTCGAAACCGAACGGCTCATGCGGTTCGAATATCCGGTTCTGATCGTGCTGGCCACACTGGGCATGATGCTGATGGTCTCCGCCAACAGCTTCATCGCGCTTTACATGGGGCTGGAGCTGCACAGCCTTGCGCTGTATGTGCTTGCCGCCTTCAAGCGCGATTCGATCCGCTCCACCGAGGCCGGCCTCAAATATTTCGTCCTCGGCGCGCTTTCGTCAGGTATGCTGCTTTACGGCATTTCGCTGGTCTATGGATTCACCGGGACTGTCAGCTTCGCCGGCGTCGCGGCGGTCGTCGGCAAGACCGGCGTGAATATCGGTCTGATCTTCGGGCTGGTGTTCCTGATCGCCGGTCTTGTCTTCAAGATCGCCGCGGTGCCGTTCCACATGTGGACACCCGATGTTTACGAAGGCTCGCCCACGCCCGTGACGGCATTCTTCATAACCGCGCCGAAGGTGGCGGCGATGGCGCTGATCCTGCGCGCCATCATCGTGCCGTTTCCCGATGCCCTGCATCAGTGGCAACAGGTCGTTCAGGTCATCGCCGCGCTCTCGATGGCGCTGGGCGCAGTTGCCGCCATCGGACAGGCCAACATCAAGCGGCTGATGGCCTACAGTTCCATCGGCCACATGGGCTACGCCCTGCTGGGGCTGGCGGCCGGCACGCCGCAGGGCATTGCGAGCGTGCTCGTTTACATGACTATCTATCTCGTCACCAACGCGGGTGTCTTCGCCTGCATTCTCGCGATGAAGCGCGAAGGCGAATATGTGGAGACGATCTCCGATCTTGCGGGCCTGGCACGCACGCAGCCGAAATTCGCCTTCGCCATGGCGGCTTTCATGTTCAGCCTGGCCGGCATTCCGCCGCTCGCCGGATTTCTCGCCAAATTCTATGTCTTCATGGCCGCCATCAACGCGCATCTCTATGCGTTGGCGTTGCTCGGCGTGATCGCGAGCGTCGTCGGCGCCTTCTATTATCTGCGCATCGTGAAGATCATGTACATGGACGCTCCTGCGCCCGCCTTTGAGCGCGATTTCGGCGGCCGCATCGGCACGGTCATGGCAGGCGCCGGCGCCTTCACGCTGTTCTTCGTCGTGTTCGCCGCCCCGATCGTCGCCGCCGCGGGAACCGCCGCGCAGGCGCTGTTCAAGTGAGCACCGGCTGGCCGGCCGGCTACGGCCGTCTGCACTTCGAAAGCGTTGGTTCCACAAACGATGAGGCGCGGCGCCTCGCCGCCACGCAGCCGCGAGAGCCGGTCTGGATTTATGCCGACATGCAGACGGCGGGCAGGGGGCGCCGAGGGCATGCATGGATTTCGCCAAAGGGCAACCTCAGCGCGACGCTGCTGATCGATCCGGGCAGGCCGGCGCGCGAATGTGCACAGATCTCGTTTGTTGCGGCGCTGGCCGCTTCCGATGCGGTTTCGCATTACGCGCGCCATGCCGAAGTGCGCGTGAAATGGCCAAACGATGTTTTGGCCAACGGCCGGAAGATTTCCGGCATCCTTCTGGAATCGGCGTCCACGGGCAACGAGCCGCCGGCGTGGCTCGCCATCGGCATCGGCATGAATCTCGCGCATTTTCCGCCCCACACCGAATTCCCGGCTGTTTCGCTCGCGGCCGTCGGGGCGGCGGTGCCGTCGAACCATGAAGCCCTGGCCGTTCTCGCCGCCGCCTTCGCGAAATGGTATGACATTTGGCGCGCGCAGGGCTTCGCGCCGATCCGGGACGCTTGGCTTTCGCGCGCGTCGCATCTGGGCAAGCGCATCCGCGCGCGGCTGCAGAATGAGGAGACGGCTGGCGTGTTTGAAGGCATCGATGAAACGGGCGCGCTCATTTTGCGCGGCGCGCAGGACCGCGTTCGCACGATCGCGGCCGGTGAGGTGTTCTTCTGATGCTGCTTGCCATTGACGCCGGCAACACCAACATCGTTTTCGCCGTGCATGACGGCAAGGCGATCCGCGCCGAATGGCGCTCCGCCACGGTGGCCACGCGCACGGCCGATGAGTACGCGGTCCTGCTGGATCCGTTGCTGCAGTTGCAGGGCCTTGAATTCGGCGACATCCACAGCGCCGTCATTTCGACCGTCGTTCCGGCCGCGCTGTTCGATCTCAGGCTTTTCTGCCGCCGCTATCTGAAGTGCGAGGCGGTCGTCGTGGGCGACCCCGACGTGGATCTCGGCATCAGGGTGCTGACCGACCGGCCTGCAGCCGTGGGCGCAGACCGTCTGGTCAATGCCGTTGCCGCGCATGAGCGTTACAAGGGCGCACTGATCGTGGTGGATTTCGGCACGGCCACCACCTTCGACATCGTCAGCGAAAACGGCGATTACGAAGGCGGTGTCATCGCGCCGGGCGTGAATGTGTCGGCAGAGGCGCTGCATCAGGCCGCCGCCATGCTGCCGCGCGTGGCCGTGCAGCGCACGCAGAATGTCATCGGCAAGGATACCGTGCCCGCCATGCAGTCCGGCCTGTTCTGGGGCTATATCGGGCTCATCGAAGGCCTGATTGCGCGCATCAAGGAAGAGTATGGCAGGCCGATGACCGTGATCGGAACGGGAGGCCTTGCCAATCCGTTTCACCGTCAGACCAGCGTGATCGATCACCTCGATCCCGATTTGACCATAAGGGGGCTTGTCATGATCCACGCGCGCAACGCCTCCCGGCGGCAGAAAGCCTGAATGGCGTTTTCCGGCGAAGACGAGCTTGTGCTTCTCCCGCTTGGCGGCGCGGGCGAGATCGGCATGAATTTCAATGCCTATGGCTTCGGCCCGCCCGATGCCCGCAAGTGGCTGGTGGTGGATTGCGGCGTGCTGTTCGGCCGCGAGACCGATACGCCGGGCGTGGATGTGATCATGCCCGACATCCGGTTTCTGGCCGAACGCCGCGAGGATGTCGTCGCGGTCGTGCTGACACACGCGCATGAAGATCACATCGGCGCGGTCGGCTATTTGTGGCCGCAGCTGCGCTGCCCCCTTTACGCCACGCCGTTCACCGCGCGTCTGATTCAGGACAAGCTGGAGGAAGCTGAGCTCCAGGATCGCGTTCGGGTGAATGTCGTGCCGTTGCACGGCAAGCTGTCGCTGGGGCCGTTTGCCGTCGAATTCCTCTCCATCACCCACTCCATTCCGGAACCGAATGCGCTTTCCATCCGCACACCGCTCGGCGTGGTCGTTCATACTGGCGACTGGAAGATCGATCCCGATCCCCTGATCGGCGAGACGACCGATGAGAATGCCTTTCGCAAAATCGGCGATGCGGGCGTGCTCGCCATGGTTTGCGATTCCACCAACGCGCTGGTTCAGGGTCATTCCGGCTCCGAAGCCGATGTCAGGAAGGCGTTGACCGATCTCATCGGCACGCTCAGGGGCCGCGTGGCGGTCACCTCATTCGCTTCCAATGTGGCGCGTCTGGATACGATCGCCAAGGCGGCGCGTGTGCACGGTCGCCAGCTGGCGCTGGTCGGCCGCTCCATGCACCGCATCGTCGCGGCTGCGAAAGACACCGGCTATCTGAAGGATTTCCCGCCGATCCTTGCCGAAGAGGAAGCCGAACGCCTGCCGCCGAACCGCGTGCTTTACCTCATCACGGGAAGCCAGGGTGAGCCGCGTGCGGCGCTCGCGCGTATCGCGCGCAACGATCATCCGGCGGTGACGCTGGGGCCCGGCGACGCCGTGATTTTTTCTTCGCGCATCATCCCCGGCAACGAACTTGCCATCTTCGAGCTGCACAACCAGCTTTCGGCGCTCGGCGTGGAGGTGCTGACCGTCGAAGATCATTTCGTCCATGTTTCCGGCCACCCGGCGCGGGAGGAACTGTCCGAAATGTACCGCTGGGTGCGCCCGCAGATCGCCGTACCCGTGCATGGCGAGTTGCGCCACATGAGCGAACACGCCCGCCTCGCCAAATCTCTGCAGGTGCCCCAGGCGGTTGTCGTTCAGAATGGCCAGATGCTGCGCCTTGCGCCCGGCCGCGCCGCGCTGGTGGATGAAGTGCCTTCAGGACGCATCCACATGGATGGCCGTGTGATGGTGGAGGAGGGTCTTGGCCTTGCCCGGGCTCGCCGCGCGATGGGCTTTGGCGGTCTCATTGCCGTAATGATCCCTCTGGATCCCAAGGGCCGTGTCGCCGCCGAGCCGGCGTTGTTGCTGGAAGGCATCCCCGAAGCGATCGAGGCGCCGGTGCGCGAAGCGCTGGATGGCGCGCTTCGCCGCTACAATCCGAAGCACGACGATGAAGAGACGCTGCGGGAAAGTGTCCGCCGTGCCGTTCGCCGCGCCGCGGCCGATGCCTGGGGCAAGAAGCCGGTGACGCGGGTGACGATTGTCCGGGTGTAGGTGCTGCCGCTATTTTCTCGCCGGGGAAACCGCGCATGAAGCTCACGCAAGTTGCGTCTGCATTGATCTTGCTGACATTCTTGGGCGGCGCGGCGGCGCCCTCCGGCGCGGCCTCGCAACCGGAAATTTTCACCTATCCTGCCGAATTCGAGCCGCAATCGGCCGTCTGGCTCGGGGCGGCGCTTAGGCAGAATGGCCAGAACGACCTGCCAGTTCTCATGGCTATGGTGCGTGCGCTTGCGCCCAATGTCGCCCTGTATCTCGTTTCGCCGGATTTTGCCCAGCAACAGCAGTTGAAGAGCGCGCTTCGCAAGGCCGGGCTGGATGAACGCCGGATCCGGTACGTAATCGTCCGTTCGAGCCCGACCAGATGGTATCGCGACATTGGCCCCGTTTTTCTCAAGGGCAATCGCGGCCATCTCAAGGTCGTGGATTTCAGCTTCAACTGTTACGGCGACTGCGCAAACGGAAGCGCCGAGGCCATGAAAAAGGAAGGCATCGACCGTCAGATCGCAGCCATGCTTCGTCTTCCCGTTCTGCACACCAGGCTGGCGAGCGAAGGCGGTGACAGGGATGTGAATGGCCAAGGCACGCTCATGGCCGTGGAGTCGGTCGAAATGCAGCGCAATCCGCATCTCACGCGCGCGCAAATCGAACATGAGCTGCTGCGTGTTCTTGGCCAGAAAAAAATGATCTGGCTGAAGCGCGGCGTGGCCGAGGACGACGACGCGCAGCAGCAAGGGCCGGTATCGGGCAACATCTACGCGGCCGGCGCGGGCGGCCACATCGATGAGATGGCGCGCTTCACCGATCCGCATACAATTCTGCTGGAACAGGTGACGGCACAGGAGCGCGATTCAGATCCGGTCCTGCGCGCCTCCTATAAGCGGCTGGGGGAGAATTATCGCATTCTGACATCGGCGACCGATCAGGACGGCCGGCCATTTCGCATTGTCCGCATGCCGGCCGCCGATCCCATCTATCTGGCGTACACGTTCAAGGCCGGGGACGACGGCCTTGCTTTCTTTCGCGGTTCGAAGCCGGGACAGCCGATCCGGGTGATCCTTCCCGCCAGCTACATGAATTTTGTGATATCGAATGGCGTTGTGCTTGTGTCCGCTTATTGGCGGCCCGGCCGCCCGGAGAGCACCCGGCGCAAGGACGAGGCGGCAAGGCGGATTTTGCAAAGCCTCTTTCCGGATCGCCGCATCGTTCAAATCCATGACGAAGCGATCCACTATAGCGGCGGCGGGATGCACTGTGCCACACAACAGATGCCTGCTTTGCCGTAGGTCGCTGATGCCTGTGCCGGAAATTAAATGTTGCAATTGTTTAATGTTTGGCGCGACGAAGAAATCAGGGCGAGGGGCCGGCAGCGGCTAAAATGGGTCGCCAGAACGCCGCAGAGCCCAGCAGACCAAGAGATGATTGGAACGGCGAACGTGCATTCAACAATTACCTGTCCGCATTGCGGTCGCAGCAGCCGGGAAGCGATGCCGGCCGATGCTTGCGTGTATTTTTACGACTGTCGGCATTGCGGCGCTCTGCTCAGGCCGAAGCCCGGCGACTGCTGCGTATTCTGCTCCTATGGCGACACCAAATGTCCGCCCGTCCAGGCGGCCGCCGCCGGCCCGAATTGCTGCGCATGAGCGCCAAAGCATCGGGCAAACTCGACTGGGCCCGCGATCCGCTGAGCGCCTGTTTCTGGTGGGGTTTGCCCCTCGCCATCGGGGCGGCGGACATGCTGATGCATCCGCCTCTGCGGGTGGAAGCGGGAATTTGCAGCATTCTGTTTTTCTGGATGTCGGCCGGTTGCCTGCTCAACGCACGGCGGTGTCACCGCGTGCACTGCTATATCGCCGGTCCCCTGCTTCTTCTGGCCGCGGTCTTCACCGCCCTTGTCGCTGCGGGCGTGCTCGAGCCCGGCCTTCGGGCGTTTGACAATGCCGTCGGGATATTCCTGGTTCTGACGCTGCTATCGTTCGTGCCGGAATGGGTCTGGAAGCGCTACGCCTAGCTGTGTAGCCTTTGGAATGCCAGATTTCGGTCACGCTACCACCCGCGCACGGAACCCATCATGATCGGCCGCCTGAACCACGTCGCTATCGCCACAAAAGACGCAATCGCGGCATCGAAGATCTACCGGGACACGCTGGGCGCAAAGGTCTCGGCGCCTGTGCCGCAGCCCGACCATGGCGTCACAACCGTTTTTGTGGAATTGCCGAACACGAAGATCGAGCTGCTGGAACCCCTGGGCGACAACTCCCCCATCGCCAAATTCCTCGAGAAGAACCCGAACGGCGGGGTGCACCATCTCTGTTTCGAAGTGGGCGACATTTACGAAGCGCGCGACCGGATGAAGGCAAAGGGCGCCACCATCACTGGAAGCGGCGAGCCCAGAATTGGCGCGCATGGCAAGCCCGTCATTTTCCTGCACCCGAAGGATTTCGTGGGCACGCTGATCGAGCTTGAGCAGGCGTGATCCCGCAAGCCGTCCACGGCGCGGTTCTGATCGGGGCGTTTCTGATCCTCTGGTTTCTTGCGCTGTTCTGCCTGTTCCCGATCGGTCTGGGCGACGTCGATCCGCAGACGGGCGCGCCATTGCGGCCCCGGCTGGCCCTCAAAGCGCTCATCGCCACGGGAATTGCGTCGGTTTTGTGGATGATATTTTACGTCCTGATCCTGACGGGCGCGCTTAATCTCTGACCGCCATTCATATAACGGGAACGCGGGCCTTGACTTGGCCGTTTTCCGCCGGGAGCCTTGGGGCGAGGGGGTGGCATGCGTCGGGTTGCGTTTGCGTTTGCGTTAGTGCTGATGGCGGCCGGCCTTTCGGCCGGCGGCGCCGAGGCGCGCAGTTTCGTCTGGCGGATTACCAAGGATCACTGGTCTGCCGCCGACGAAAAGGGCTTCGGCCAGTTCGTTCAGGCACTTGGCAACACCGATTGCAGCTCGTCCGAAAGCTGCCTGCGCAATCCCGCCAATCCCTATCGCCGTCTCGATCCGGAAGGCATGGACATCGATACCGATTGCGCGAAATGGCCGTATCTCCTGCGCGCCTATTACGCGTGGCACAACGGCCTGCCGTTCTCCTTCGTCAGCGCCGTGAGCGGCGAGGGTGGCGATCTTCGCTTCACCAAATCGTCCAACCGTGCCGTCTCCCGCCACGACGTGATCGATTACGGCAACGGCATCGACGGCCCGCAGGCGTTGCGGGAACTCATGGCTTCGGTGTTCTCCGGCACCTATCGCATAGATGCCGGCGAAACACGCGGCGTGCTGTCGGATTTCTATTCGCCGGCGATCCAGCCCGGATCGATCCGCCCCGGAACGGTCGTCTACGACATTAACGGCCACGTCGGCATCATCTACAAGGTGGATGCCGATGGCCGCGCCTATTACATGGACGCGCACCCCGATTTCTCCATCAGCCGAAGCGTCTATGGCGCGCAATTCGGCCAGAGCCCCATGCAGCTCGGCGGTGGGTTCAAGAACTGGCGGCCGTTCCGCCTTGTCGGCGCGCATCGCAATCAGGAAGGTTTTCTGGTCGGCGGTCACATGGCCTTCGCCGAAAACAGCCAGATTCCGGATTTCTCGCTCGTGCAGTACCAAGGCACCGACGGAAGAGCGAAAGACCCGCTTAAGGCGCGCTTTTCATACAACGGAATCGAGCTCGGTTTTTACGAATATGTCCGGGTCGCCGTGTCGGGCGGGCGCATGGATTTCAACCCGATTTACGAATTGAAGGAAACCATCCAGACCATGTGCAACGACCTGCACGACCGCGATCAGTTCGTGCAGCAGGCCATTGCCGAAGGCTTCCAGAACAAGCCGCATCCCGGGCGGTTGCCGGAAAATATCTACGCGTCGGCCAATCAGGATTGGGAAACCTATTCCACGCCGTCGCGCGATGCGCGCCTGCGCGCGGCTGCGGTGCAGTTCTACAAGGACATGCAGCAGATGATCCAGCTGTGGATCGATCGCGATCCGCGTATCGTCTATGACGGCCAGTTCCTCAAGCAGGATCTGCAGGCCGAATACCGGAAGGCATCCGACGCCTGCACCATCACCTATCTCTCCTCCGACAAGCGTCCGGTGACCTTGACGTTCGACGACATGATGCACAGGCTGTTCGCCATGTCGTTCGATCCCTACGACTGCGTCGAATACCGCTGGGGCGCGACCGGCGACGAAGCGGACTCCTGCACGGATGATTCGAACAAGCGCCGCTGGTATGAAGCCGAGCAGCGCCTGCGCAACCAGATCGACCGCACCTATGGCGCCACCATGGCCTTCGACCTTGCCGATCTGGAGCATCACGCCAAAGGCAGCGGCGTGGACAGCCACCCGCCGATAGACGTCAAAGCGCTGATCGACAATATGGGCGAGCGTGTGCCGTTTACCGGCATGGCCGCGGTGGGCCACTAGCCGCTAATAGGCGCGCGCGATCAACACGTCCTCGACCGCCTTCTTGCCGGTGAAGATGCACGTGCCCTGGCTCTTGCTCTGGCCCAGCGGCACATTGCGCAAGGTGAGCTTCAGTTTCTTCAGGCGCTCGTCGATCGCCTCCAGCTCAGCTCCTTCGGGCCGGCTCCAGGCCGCGCGCACCCAGCCCTTGAACTCGGTGGCTTCGTCTTCGCCGCCGCCGGCTCCAAAGTAATCCGCCAGCGCATCGAACGTCTTGATGTCCGTGCGGATATTCGAGTTCAGCCTTTGCCTGGCCTCGGCGAAAAGATTGGCCTGGATTTCGGCCAGCAGGGCCGGCACGCCATCGACAAACACGTCGCGCGCCATGCTGAGCGATTTCACCTTGTCGCCGTCGCGAAGGGTATCGCGCTGCATGAAGGTGACCTGGCCGTTCGCCATGTCGCGCGGCCCGATTTCCACAATGAGCGGCGCTCCGCGGCGCACCCAGTTCCACCGCTTCTCCGCCGAACGGATGTTTTTCGTATCCAGAAGCGCCCGCACCGGCTCGCCGAACGCGGTCTTCGCGCGAAGCTGTTTGACCAGCTGTTCGCCATATTCCAGCAGCGCGGCATCCTCCGGCTTGTCGCGCAGCATCGGCACGATCGCGACCTGCTGCGGCGCAACGACGGGCGGCAGCCGCAGGCCATCATCGTCGCCATGGGTCATGACGAGGCCGCCGATCATCCGGGTTGAGACGCCCCAGCTGGTCGTGTGACAGTAAACCAATTCGCCCGCCTCATTCTGGTAGCGGATATTCTGGGCGCGCGCGAAATGGTCGCCCAGATAATGCGATGTGCCGGCCTGCAGCGCCTTGCCATCCTGCATCATGGCTTCGATCGAGAAGGTGCTCACCGCGCCGGGGAAGCGTTCGTTGGCCGGTTTCTCGCCCGCGATCACCGGCATGGCCAGATCGTCTTCCGCCGTGCTGCGATAGATTTCGAGCGCCAGCATCGTTTCCTTCAATGCCTCGGCTTCGGTGGCGTGGGCCGTGTGGCCTTCCTGCCAGAGAAACTCCGTGGTGCGCAGGAACAGGCGCGTGCGCATTTCCCAGCGCATGACGTTGGCCCACTGATTGATGAGCAACGGCAGGTCGCGATGGCTCTTGATCCAGCGCGAAAAGGAATCGCCGATGATCGTCTCCGACGTGGGCCGGATGATATAGGGCTCCTCCAGCCTGGCCTCCGGATCGGGCGCCAGCTTGCCATCGGAGCCCTTTTTCAGCCGGTGATGGGTGACCACCGCCATTTCCTTCGCAAAGCCCTCCACATGCTCGGCCTCCTTGGCGATGAAGGAGAGGGGGATGAGCAGGGGAAAATAGGCATTCTCGTGCCCGGTCTCCTTGATCCGCCGGTCGAGCACGGCCTGGATGCGCTCCCAGATGCCCCATCCCCACGGCTTGATGATCATGCAGCCGCGCACGGGCGAGGGCTCGGCCATGTCCGCCTCCCGGACGACCGCCTGATACCATTCCGGGAAATTGCCCCGGGAAACGCTGAGTGCTCGCTGGCCCGCCATAAATTGCTCTTACATTGCCGGTTTCGTAGAAGTAGCCGAAGCGAATTGCCGCCGAAAGCCCCGCGAGAGCCCGTTGAACAATTCCCTAGCCCCCGACGCACGCACAGGCGATTCTGCGGCCAGCCGCCGCACGGTCGCCGGGCCCTTCGCGAACTTCGAATGGATGATCGCGCTGCGCTATCTGCGTTCCCGGCGGCGCGAGGGATTCGTTTCGGTCATCTCCGGATTCTCGCTGGTGGGCATCGCCCTCGGGGTGGCAACGCTCATCATCGTGATGGCCGTGATGAATGGCTTCAGGCACGAGCTGCTCTCCCGCATCCTGGGGCTCAACGGCCACATCGTCGTGCAGGGCCAGCTGGGCGCGCTGCCGGGTTATGACGCCATTGCCGCGCGAATCCGCGCGGTGCCCGGCGTCACCCGCGCTGCGCCGATCGTGGACGGGCAGGTGATGGCGACAGCCGGCGGGCTCAACGCCGGCGTCCTGGTGCGCGGCATGCGCAAGAAGGATTTGGAGACTCTGGCCGTCGTCTCGAAATCCATCCCGGCGCAGGCGCTTGCCCGGTTCGAAGGCGGCGATAGCGTCATCATCGGCTCGCGCCTTGCGCAGAAGATGGGGCTCGTGCCCGGCATGCAGATCACGCTGATCGCCCCGCGCGGCAATATCACCCCGTTCGGCACCACGCCCCGCGTGAAAAGCTACACGGTCGCCGGCACGTTTACGGTCGGCATGAGCGAATATGACCAGACCTACATCTTCATGCCGCTGGAAGAGGCCCAGCTCTATTTCAACATGGACCGTTCGGTCAGTGGAATCGAGGTCATGATCGGCGATCCCGATCAGGCCAACGCGATGGTCGGGCCCATCGCGCGTGCGTCCGGCCCTTATGCAAGGATTGTGACCTGGCAGGATCTGAATTCCAGCTTCTTCAGCGCCCTGATGGTCGAAAAGAACGTCATGTTCCTCATCCTGTCGCTCATCATCCTGGTGGCGGCGCTCAACATCGTCTCCGGCCTCATCATGCTGGTGAAGGACAAGTCGGGCGACATCGCTATCCTGCGCACGATGGGCGCCACCAGGGGCGCAGTCATGCGCATTTTCTTCATCGCCGGCGCAAGCATCGGCGTCACCGGAACGCTGTTTGGGTTCCTCATCGGCGTGCTGTTCTGCGCGAACATCGAAAACATCCGCCGGTTTCTTTCCTCGCTGACCGGAACGAATCTGTTCAATCCCGAGATCTATTTCCTGTCCACAATGCCGGCCGAGATGGACGCCGGCGAGGTGATCGCGGTCGTCATCATGGCGTTGGCGCTGTCGTTCCTTGCCACGCTTTACCCGTCGTGGCGGGCCGCGCGGCTCGATCCTGTGGAAGCGTTGCGCTATGAGTGAGCCGTTCGGCAGGCGCAAATCGCCCGCCGGCCCGGCCGGCAATCAGCCCGCGCTCCGCCTGGCGTCGGTCACGCGCACCTATCCGCAGGGCGAAGGCACGCTCGAAGTATTCCGCGATGTCAGCCTCGCCATCTCGCCGGGCGAGCTGGTGGCGCTCGTCGGGCCCTCGGGCGAGGGCAAGTCATCCCTGCTTCACATGGCCGGCCTTCTGGAAACGCCGACCGCCGGTGAAATCTATCTGGCGGGCGCCGCCGGTTCGCAGTTGCCGGATGGCGAACGAACGCGGCTCCGGCGCGAACAGATCGGCTTTGTCTATCAGTTCCATCATCTCCTGCCGGAATTTTCGGCGCTCGAGAATCTCGTGATTCCGCAGTTGATTGCCGGCGTTCCGCGCAAGCGGGCCGAGGTGGAAGCGCGGCGCCTTCTGGAGCTTGTCGGTCTCGGCCAGCGCCTCGATCATCGTCCTGCGCAGCTGTCCGGCGGAGAGCAGCAGCGCGTGGCCATTGCGCGCGCGCTCGTAAACCATCCGCGCGTGCTCCTGGCAGACGAACCCACGGGCAATCTCGATCCGCGGACAGCCAACGCCGTCATCGAAATGTTGCTTTCGCTGGTCCGGGGAGAGCGCGTCGCCGCCCTTGTCGCAACGCATAACCTGGAACTTGCGGCGAAGATGGATCGCGCGCTCGTCCTGCATGCGGGCAAGCTGGTTGAAGGCGGCAAGCTCCTGCCGGAACCGGGCTGACGCAATTTTTCGTGATGACATGGGCAAGGCCCGCGCGCCTTTCGTTCGGCGTTGGCCGGCGAATGCGCGTCGCATCAAAAACACATGTACGGCCGGGCGCCTCGCGCGCGGTACGCATGGATATGAACTAGTTTGCGAGCAATGCAAATCAGGGAGGGTAGGCCACAGCAGGCTGGGCTTGTCGTCAGCGGTTTGCGTCCCACATAGGTCCGGGTGCCTGAGCGGTGCCGCTTGGGGAAGCAACGGGATGCAGGTCTTGCGTACTTCGGCTCGGCACGAGCCGGTTGAGGATATTGTCCAGGACTATCGCTGGTTTCCGGAGGATTTCCGGGCGCCCCGGCAGACCATGTCGTTTGTTTTTGCGGATCGCGCGGTTCTTTCGGGCCAGCCCTTTCTCGATCACCGGTGGAATACCCAGTCCCTTCCCCAGCGGCAGGCCACGCTTGATGACATCGCCAAAGCCGTTTCGCCCCGCGGCAAGCCGGTAACGAACTTCATCTGGCATACATCCTTCTGCTGTTCGACGCTTCTGGCGAAGGCCCTCGACACACCCGGAAGATGCCTGGCGCTCTCCGAGCCCATGATTCTGGTTTCGATTGCCGATGCCAAGCGGGCTGCGTCGCTCGAGCAGGGTTGGCATCTGTCGGGACTGGCCGAGGCGGTCTTCCATCTTCTCGCCCGGCCGGAATGCGATGGTGCAGCAGTGCTGATCAAGCCGAGCAATTTTGCAAATATTCTGCTTCCCGACGCGGCGCGCCTGACGGCAGGCCGGTCGCTCTTTCTCTATTCCGATCTCGCAGGTTTCCTCGTCTCAATAACGAAGACGGGCCTCGCCTTGCGAAAATATGTCCGCAAGCTTTTCACCGATCTGGTGGGGCATCAGCGCGACCGTCTTCCCTGGTCGCAAACGGAAATCTTCCAGATGTCGGACCTGGAGATTGCCGCGCTCGCCTGGCATTTGCAGATTCTCGAATTCCGCGACGCCCTGTCCGCGCTTGGCGAGCGGGCGGTCTCGCTCAATTGCGGAGCGTTCCTCGACAAACCGCTGGAGACTCTCCTGAGGCTCGACAGCTTTTTCGGCTTTGGCCAGGGAACGGATCATTGGGCGCGTGTCGTTGCCGGGCCGGCCTTAAAACGCCACGCCAAGCGGCCCTCGCTGGCCTACGACGCCTCGCAGCGGCGAGCCGAGGCGGAGGATGTCCGGCGGCAGCTCGGGGCTGACCTGGAGCGCGTGGTCGAATGGAGCTATCGCGCGTGCCCGCTTACGCCGCGGGGCGTGCCCCTCGGCCGCGGCCTTTTCGATATTTAGGTTATAAATCAGCCACTTACAAGTTGTTTCGTTTTTGTTCTTGACGAACGAATACGGAACAAATATACTATCGGGCCCTAAACTGGAGAATTGGCGAATGATGATCTGGATAAAGGATGCAATGGCGGGGCTGAGCCTGCTGCTGTTTGCAGGCGCATCGTTTCTGCTGGCCACAGTCGTGCAGGCGATGGTCCAGCACGCATGAGCCGGCCAAAGGCTTTTGTGGACGGATTTTTTGCCGCCTCGGCGCGTGGCCGGAGCGGGCGATACTTGGTTGATTCGGAAATGGGTTGGTTGGGTTATGGCAGAGGTTCGGAAAAGGGCGGAGTTCGTTCACCTGCGGGTGAAGAGCGCCTATTCCCTGCTCGAAGGCGCGATCCGGCCCGCCGAGCTCGCCAGGCTCGCGCGCGACGCCGCCATGCCCGCCGTCGCGGTAACCGATCTCAACAATCTCTTCGGTGCGTATGAAATCAGCGAGACCCTGGCAAAAAACGGCATCCAGCCCATCACGGGCTGTCTGCTTTCGGTTGAGCTGGGCGAAACGCAGATCCCGCTTGGCACGCGGCCCAAGCCGCCTTCCATCGCGCTGCTCGCGCAGAACGACACCGGCTATCGCAACCTCGCGCGGCTTCTGAGTGCCGCCTATCTGAAGGCCGAGCCCGGCGACTGGCCGCATGTCAGGATTCCGCTTCTGGCGCAACACGCAGAAGGCCTGATCGCGCTCACGGGCGGTCCGGGCGGTCCCCTCAACCGGCTAGTTGCGGACGGCCAGCCTGAGGCGGCGCGCGCGATGCTTGAAAAGCTGCACGCCATTTTTGGCGACCGGCTTTATGTGGAGTTGCAACGCCACGGCTTGCCCGAAGAACGCGCGGCGGAGAGCGGCCTCATCGATCTTGCCTATGATCTGCAGCTTCCGCTCGTCGCCACCAACGACGTGCATTTCGGCGCCGAGGACATGTACGAAGCCCATGACGCGCTGCTCTGCATTGCGGATGGCACATTCGTCTCGCAAGCCGACCGGCGCAGGCTCACGCGCGAGCACCGCTTCAAATCGGCGGAAGAGATGGCGGTGCAGTTTGCCGATCTGCCCGAAGCGATCGAAAACACCATTGAGATTGCGCAGCGCTGCGCGTTCCGGCCCAAGAAGCGGAATCCGATCTTGCCGCAGTTTGTGCCGGAATCCGGCCTGTCTCCGGCGGAGGAATTGAAGGCCCAGGCCGAATCCGGCCTTGCCCGGCGCCTCAAGCAGCACGGCATGTATGCCGATGAGAAGACGTATTGGGACAGGCTCGCCTATGAGCTTGACGTCATCATCCGCATGGATTTTGCCGGCTATTTCCTGATCGTCTCGGATTTCATGCGCTGGACTCGCGATCACGGAATCCCCGTGGGCGTGCGCGGCTCGGGCGCGACCTCGCTCGTGGCCTGGTCGCTCGACATCACCAATCTCGATCCCCTGCGCTTCGGCCTTCTGTTCGAACGCTTCCTCAATCCCGAGCGGATTTCGATGCCGGATTTCGACATCGACTTCTGCCAGGAACGGCGGGACGAAGTGGTGCGCTATGTGCGCCAGAAATACGGCGAAGACCGGGTGGCGCATATCATCGCGCTGGGGTCGTTGCAGGCCCGCGCCGCTGTCCGCGATGTCGGCCGCGTTCTGCAGATGCCGCTCGGCCTTGTGGATCGCATTGCCAAGCTCGTGCCCAATCCGCCGGGCAAACCCATCTCGCTGCGGGATGCAATCGAGTCCGAGCCGCGCCTGCAGCAGATTGCCGAGCAGGAGCCGGCGGCACGCCATCTTTTCTCGATCGTGGAAAAGATCGAAGGGCTTTATCGCCACGCGTCCACGCATCCCGCCGGCGTTGTCATCGGCGACCGGCCGCTGGATGAGATCCTGCCGCTCTATCGCGATCCGCGCTCCGAAATGCCGGTCACGCAGTTCGACTATGAGGATGCGGAAAAAGCCGGCCTCGTGAAATTCGATTTTCTCGGCCTGAAGACGCTGACGGTCATTTCAAAGGCGGAAGAGCTGCTGAAGCGCCGCGGAATTGAAGTTGACACCCAGAATATCGATTTCAACGATGCGGCAACCTTCGACATGCTGTCCCGCGGCGAAAGCGTGGGCGTGTTTCAGCTGGAAGGCGCGGGCATGCGCGACCTTCTGCGCAAGATGAAGCCCGACCATATCAACGATCTGGTCGCTCTGGTCGCGCTCTATCGCCCCGGTCCGATGGATTCGATTCCGAAATACATCGCCTGCAAGCGCGGCAAGGAAGCGCCGGACTATCTGCATCCCGCGCTCGAGCCGATCCTGAATGAAACGTTCGGCGTGATGACGTACCAGGAAGATGTCATGCGCATCGCGCGCGAGCTGGCCGGCTACAGCATGGGCCAGGCCGACCTGCTGCGCCGCGCCATGGGCAAGAAAATCCCGTCCGAGATGGCCAAGCATCGGGAATTGTTCATCAAGGGCGCGGGCGAAAAAGGCGTTCTTCCGTCCGTCGCCGAGCAGATTTTCGAACAGGCGGCGAAATTTGCGGGCTACGGCTTCAACAAGGGCCATGCGGCGGCTTATGCGCAAGTCGCCTATCAGACGGCCTATCTGAAGGCGAACTATCCGGTCGAATTCCTCGCCGCGTCGATGACGCTCGATATCGGCAACACCGACCGCCTCAACATCTTCCGGCAGGAGGCACAACGGCTTGGAATTCGGATTCTGCCGCCCGACATCAACCGCTCCGAGGCCTTCTTCGCCTGCGACGGAGAAAAGGGCGTCATTTATTACGCGCTGGCCGCCGTGAAGGGCGTGGGCCGGCAGGCCATGGAACATGTGGTGGCTGTGCGCAACGCCGGCGGCCCGTTCGACAGTCTTGAGGATTTTGCGGCCCGCATCGACCCCAGGCAGGTCAACAAGCGCGCCTTTGAAAATCTGGCACGAGCGGGCGCCTTCGATGCGCTCAATCCAAACCGGCGGCAGATTGTGGAATCGTCTGACGCCGTGCTGAACGATGCGGCGCGCAACACGCGTGAGCGCGAGACCGGCCAATCCACCCTGTTCGGAGACGTTGCCGATGCCGCGCCCGCGCTCAGACTCGCAAGCGTGGCCGACTGGTTGCCGCACGAAAGGCTGAGCGAGGAATTCCAGGCGATCGGCTTTTATCTTTCGGGACACCCGTTGGACGGCTACCAGGCGGCACTCAACCGGCTCGGCGCAACGACCCATGCCGCGCTGCTGGAAGACCGCCGCCGCTCGGGCATGCGCGTGACGCTCGGCGGCACCGTGATCCGCAAGCAGGAACGCCGCGGGCGCAGCGATCAGCCGTATGCCTTTGTCTCGCTTTCCGATCCGACCGGAATGTTCGAGGTGATGGTGTTTGCGGAAACCCTCACCGCTTCGCGTCCGCTGCTCGAACCCGGAAAGTCCGTCCTGATTTCGGTTTCGGCGGATTGGGACGGGGATGATCTCAAATTGCGCGCCATTTCCATTTCCGATCTCGAGCAGGCCGCGGCCCAGGCCGGCGAGGGCCTGCGTATCTATCTTGAGAACACCGATCCGCTGGCCGCGATTTCCGCGCAGCTGCGCGTGCCTGGAAAAGGCATCGTCAGTCTGGTCGTGCCGGACGAGGCCGGTCAGGAAGTGGAAATCCGTCTGCCGCAGAAGCAGCAGGTTTCCGCCGCCATGCGCAATGCCATCAAATCGCTTCCCGGCGTGGCGGCCGTGGAGTCGGTTTAAAGGGCGCTGACGGCTTTGCCGAGCCGCTCAAGGCCGGTCTTGATGCGCCTGGAATCCTGCGCAAAGCAGATCCGGATGAACTGGTCGGTATTCGGATCGCCCGCCGGCCCGAAGGCCGACCCCGGTGCAACGCCCACGCGCGCGTTGCGGACGAGGTCTTTCGCAAAATTCAAACTGTCTTTCATTCCATCGATATGGAGGAACCCATAGAAAGCGCCGTCCGGCCGTATCCAGCGGATGCGGTTTTGAGCATCGAGGAATTTCTGCACGGTCTCGCGGCCCACGCGGCAGCGCGCCAGCATTTCGGCGCGGAAGGCATCGCCCTGCGCGGAAAGGGCCGCGATGGCGCCCCATTGCGCGAATGTGGTCGCGCCCGTGTTGTTGGCCGCCGCCAGCATCCACATCTGGGTGTCCAGGCGCTTGGGATGCACGAGCCAGCCGATGCGCCATCCGGTCATGGCCCACGGCTTGGAAAAGCTGTTGATCACGAAGACGTCGTCGTTCTCTTCGGCGATCTCGAGGAACGACGGCGCATGCTTGCGGCCGTCATAGACCAGCGTGCCGTAAACTTCGTCGCTGATAATGGCGATGTTCTTCTTTCGCGCGAAATTCAGCAGGTCCTGCTGCTGATTGCGCGGCATGATCCAGCCGGTGGGATTGCCCGGCGAACAGACGAAAATGGCTTTTGTCCGCGCGTCGCACTGCGCAAACAGTTTATCAAGATCAAGCCGCCAATGCGGCGTGGCTGCCTTCCAGTCGTCCTCCAGCCGCGCGAAACGGACCTCGGCGCCGCAGATTTCCGCTGCCTGGAAAATATTCGGCCATACGGGCGACACCACCACGATGTTGTCGCCCGTCTCCACCACACACTGCAGCGCCACGATCACCGCCAGCATCGCGGCGCCGGGAACGGTGATGCGCTCCAGGTCCAGATCGGTCTCGACCGTCCGCTTGTGGAACTGCTTTATCGCCTCGCGCAGGTGAAAGGTGCCGCGCGCGTTCGTGTAGAACGTCTTGCCGTCATCGAGCGCCTTCTTGGCCGCATCGCGAATGAAGGCCGGAGTCACAAGGTCGCTTTCCCCGAACCACAGCGCGATCACGTCGGGCTCGCCCAGGGCCAGGGACGACACCAGGCCGATTCCATTGGCCTGAAGGTCGGCAATCGCTGGTCTGATGGGGCTTTTGGGGGCCGGTCGCTGCATGCTTTTTGTATCCATCTCTTTGGCTTGCGCCCGTCAAGCCATATCCCTATAACCCCTGCCATTCCGCACGCGCAGGGTGGGTTCTCGGGGTGTGTTGCCCCGTCCCCGTCCGGTGCCCGAAAGGGTGATCCCCTCGCGTCAGGCTGAACCGGAAAAGGAGACTGTCAGAATGGCATTGCCGGACTTTAGCATGCGCCAGCTTCTGGAGGCAGGCGCGCACTTTGGCCACCGCACGCAGCGGTGGAATCCCAAAATGGCACCCTACATCTATGGGGCGCGCAACGACATTCATATCATCGACCTCACGCAGACCGTGCCGCTCCTTCACCAGGCACTTGTGGCGCTGCGCGACGTCGCGGCCGGCGGCGGGCGAATCCTGTTTGTGGGCACCAAGCGCCAGGCGTCGGAGCCGGTCGCTGCCGCCGCAAAGCGCTGCGCCCAGTATCACGTCAATCACCGTTGGCTGGGCGGAACGCTCACCAACTGGCAGACGATTTCCCATTCCATCAAGCGCCTGCGCTCGATCGAAGAGACGCTCAACTCGGCATCCAGCTCGGGTCTCACGAAGAAGGAGCTGCTCGGCCTTATTCGCGAGGGCGACAAGCTGGAGCGTTCGCTCGGCGGCATCAAGGAAATGGGCGGGCTTCCGAACATGCTGTTCGTGATCGACACGAACAAGGAGCAGATTGCCGTTGCCGAAGCCAAGAAGCTCGGCATCCCTGTCGCCGCCATTCTGGATTCGAACAGCGACCCGGACGGCATCGCCTATCCTATTCCCGGCAATGACGATGCCGCGCGCGCCATTTCGCTTTATTGCGATCTTGTCGCGCGCGCTGTCATAGACGGCCTGTCGGAAAGTCAGGTGGCCGCCGGCGTGGATATCGGCGAAGCCGAAACCCTGCCCGACGTGGCGCCTGCAGAGTCGGTCGCACAACCAGCCGAAGCAACGGCGTAATTCCAGGTTACGGAGTTTCCACAAATGGCGAATGTCTCCGCCAGCATGGTCAAGGACCTGCGCGACAAGACGGGCGCGGGCATGATGGATTGCAAGGCCGCGCTTGCAGAAACCAATGGCGACATGGAAGCGGCGGTCGATTGGTTGCGCAAGAAAGGTCTGGCCAAGGCCGCCAAGAAGGCCGGCCGGGTCGCCGCCGAAGGCCTTATCGGGCTGGCGCTGGACAGGCATGCCGGGGCGCTGGTGGAAGTCAATTCCGAAACCGATTTCGTTGCGCGCAACGATCAGTTCAAGACATTCGTGACGGAGGCCGCACGCCTTGGCCTGAAGGCCGAGGGCGACCTTGAGAAGCTGCTTGCGAAGAAGACATCAAGCGGTGCCACCGTTGATGAAACGATCAAGAGCCTGGTTGCGAAGATCGGCGAAAACATGAGCGTCCGCCGGGTAACGGCGATGACCGTTTCCCCGGGCGTCGTTGCATCCTATGTGCACAATGCTTCGTCGCCCGAGTTGGGGAAAATCGGTGTGCTGGTGGCGCTCAAATCGGTCGCGCCGGAAGACAAGCTGCTGGCGCTCGGCAAACAGCTCGCCATGCACATTTCGTTCGCCGCCCCATTGGCATTGAAGCCGGAGCATCTGCCGGCCGATGTCGTCGCGCGCGAGCGGGCGATTTATGCGGATCAGGCGCGCCAGTCCGGCAAGCCCGAAAATGTGATCGAGAAAATGATCGAAGGCCGCATGCGCAAGTTCTACCAGGAGACGGTGCTGCTAGCGCAAACCTACATGGGACCGGGCAATGACGGCGAAACCACCATTGCCAAGATGCTGGAAAAGGCATCGAAGGATCTGGGCGCGCCCGTCGAGATAGAGGCCTTTGTGCGCTATCAGGTTGGCGAAGGCATTGAGAAGACCGACGGCGATTTTGCCGATGAAGTGAAAGCGATGGCGGGCCACTGACGGCCGCGCTGGGAGGAGCAATGGGGGCCAGGCCCAAATATCCGCGGGTGCTCCTGAAGGTGTCCGGCGAAGCGCTGATGGGCGCCGAGCCCTATGGCATCGATACTGCCACCGTCGAACGGATCGCCGCCGATATCAAGGAAGCGGCTTCCTCCGGAACGCAGCTCTGTCTTGTCATTGGCGGAGGCAACATTTTCCGGGGGCTGGCGGGCGCGGCCAAGGGCATCGATCGCGCCACCGCCGATTACATGGGCATGCTTGCGACCGTGATGAACGCCCTTGCAATGCAGGCGGCTCTGGAGCGCGCGGGCGTTCCCAGCCGCGTACAATCGGCCATCCCGATGAGCACGGTCTGCGAACCCTATATTCGCCGGCGCGCCATCCGCCACATGGAAAAGGGCCGGGTCGTGATTTTCGCGGCGGGCACCGGCAACCCCTTTTTTACGACCGACACGGCGGCCGCGCTTCGTGCCGCAGAGATGAACTGCCAGGCGATGCTCAAAGGCACGCAGGTGGACGGCGTTTATAGCGCCGACCCCAAGAAGGATCGCTCAGCCACGCGTTATGAATCCCTCAGTTATTACGAGGTTCTGTCGCGCGATCTTGGCGTCATGGATGCGTCGGCTGTCAGCCTGTCGCGCGAGAATCAGATCCCCATCATCGTTTTTTCGATTCATGATCGCGGTGCGCTTCCCGCCGTATTGCGCGGCGAGGGCCGGGCCACGATCATCACCGACCGGACGTAAATGGAGAGAGCCATGGTAGCCGGCAATCCATACAGCAAGGACGAACTCAATCGCCGGATGAACGGAGCGGTCGCGACTCTCAAGACCGAATTTGCCGGTCTGCGGACCGGACGCGCCAGCACGGCCTTGCTCGACCCCGTTACGGTTGAGGCATATGGCAGCCCGATGCCCATCAGCCAGGTCGGCACGGTCGGCGCGCCCGAACCCCGCCTCCTGACCGTTCAGGTCTGGGACAAGAATCTTGCCAAGGCCGTTGACAAGGCGATCCGCGATGCGGGCCTTGGCCTCAACCCGCAGCTGGACGGACAACTCATCCGTATTCCAATTCCCGAATTGAGCGAAGAACGCCGCCGCGAGCTGGCAAAACTGGCCCATAAATATGCCGAACAGGCGCGCGTAGCCGTGCGCAATGTTCGCCGCGACGGCATGGAAATCCTGAAAAAGGCCGAAAAAGACCATAAGATCGGACAGGATGAACACCATAAGCTCAGCGAGGAATTGCAGAAGCTGACGGACGCGCATATTCACGATATCGATCAGATGCTGCACGCCAAAGAACAGGAAATCATGCAGGTCTGAGATCAGGGCGGCATTGGGCAGGAAACGGCGAAATAGTGGCTGGCGGCGCGCAAATTGAGCCAAATCTTCCCCGGCACGTTGCCATCATCATGGATGGGAATGGCCGTTGGGCGCGCAAGCGACATCTGCCCCGCGCGGCCGGCCATGTCGCAGGCGTAAGCACCGTGCGAGAGATCGTGCGCGCGGCAAGCGACATCGGTCTGGCAAACCTTACGCTCTACGCGTTTTCATCGGAAAACTGGAAGCGGCCGGCGAGCGAAATCAGCCATCTCATGGGTCTGTTCCGCGCATATTTCCGCGGCGATCTGGACGAGCTGGAAGAGCGCGGCGTGCGCGTTCGCATCATTGGAAACCGGAAGCGGGTGGAAGACGACATTCGCGCGATGATCGAAGAGGCGGAACACCGCACCGTCGCCAATGCCGGCCTCAATCTGACATTTGCCTTCGACTATGGCGGCCAGGAGGAAATTGCCGCTGCGGCCCGCGAGCTGGCCCGCGCCGCCGCCGAGGGGCGTCTTGATCCGGAAACCATCACGCCGGAGCTGTTTGCGACGCGCCTGTTTACGCACGGCCTGCCCGAACCAGATCTGATCATCCGCACAAGCGGCGAAAGACGCATGAGCAATTTTTTGCTCTGGCAATCGGCCTATGCGGAGCTGATGTTTGTGGAGACTCTATGGCCGGATTTTTCGCGCAATGAATTTCTGGACGCGCTCCGCAAATTCGGCGAACGCAATCGCCGGTTTGGCGGTGTTGTGCCGGAAGCGGTCGCCTGAGCGGTCGCCACATCATGACGGAGCAGGGACAGAACGCGGACTTGGCCGGGCGCAACACTCACAGCGGAGAGTCCGGAATTTCACATAAGGTCCTGGAGTTTGCGGCACGTTCGTTTTTCGGGCTTCTGCTTGCGGCCGTGGCCGTCGCGGCAAATATCGCGGGAGGATGGATTTTCGCGGGCCTGGTCGCCGCTGCATCCGTGTCCGCCGTTCGAGAATGGCATCGCATGATCGAGCCTTCGAGGTTCGGGCTGGAGCTGTTCATTACTGCAGCGGCAATCGTGATGGCGATTGCCGCCGCCGCCTATCAGCCGCATGAACTCTGGTCATGGCTTCTGCTCCTTGTCGGTGCTTTGACGAGCGCATTGCTTGCCGGGCTGCGCGGGACGCGCCAGTTCTGGCAGGCCTTCGGTTCGCTCTATATCGGGGTTGCCGCGGTATCCCTGGTCACGATCCGCGTTGGCGTCTTTGATGGGGAATGGATCGTTTTCGGTCTGTTCGTTGTAATCTGGGCCGCGGACAGCGGAGCGTTGCTCGCGGGCCGGCTGATCGGGGGGCCGAAGCTCGTGCCGCTATTGTCGCCGAACAAGACATGGTCGGGATTTTTCGGAGGCGTTCTCCTCGCGGCCATCGGCGAAGCCGTTTATATCGCAGTCTTCGACGGAAACTATTGGCTGGGCGGATTGTTTGGTGTGTGCCTGGGACTGGTGGCAAGCGGTGGAGACCTGTTCGAATCCTGGATAAAGCGCATATTCCGGCGCAAGAACAGCGGAAGCCTCATTCCGGGTCATGGAGGCGTCTTGGATCGCATCGATAGCACGTTGTTTGTGGCGCCGGTCGGGGCAATACTGCTGTTGATTGGCATCGATACCCTTTTTGGGGCGCACCCGTGACCGTGTTCGGCAAGAGCAATCAGAAGACGGATTTGCCGGAGCTCGGGTTGGTGGTCGGGCGCTCGATCACGGTACTGGGCAGCACCGGCTCCATCGGCAAGAGCACGTTGTCGGTCGTTTCGCATGCGAGGCAGGTCTATGGGCCTGAAGCCTTTCCGGTTGTCGCGCTCACGGCGCAGTCGAATGTGGAGGAATTGGCGCGGCAGGCGCGCGAATTCGGTCCGAAACTTGCGGTGATCGGGGACCAAGCCCTCTACCGGGATCTGAAAACGGCTCTCGAAGGTACTCCGATTGAGGTTGCCGCGGGCAGGGAAGCGATCGCTGCCGCGGCCACGCGGCCTTCCGACCTGGTGATGGTTGCCATTGTCGGGGCTGCCGGCCTCGAACCCGCGCTGGCCGCCGTAAAACGCAAGGCTGTTGTCGCGCTGGCCAACAAGGAATGCATCGTATCGGCAGGCTCGGTCTTCCGGAATGAAGTGCGAAAGGGCAATGCGACAGTCATTCCCGTGGATTCCGAACACAACGCTGCATTCCAGATCGTGGATTTTTCCAATCCGGACGAGATCGAGAAGCTGACGATTACAGCCTCTGGCGGCCCGTTCCGCGAATGGCCGCGCGAACGCATGGCCGATGTCACGCCCCAACAGGCGGTTGCGCATCCGAACTGGTCCATGGGTGCCAAGATTTCAGTGGACAGCGCCACGCTCATGAACAAGGGGCTGGAAGTCATCGAGGCGCACTATCTGTTTTCGCTGCCTCCGGAAAAACTGTCCGTGCTTGTGCACCCGCAATCCATCGTGCACTGCCTCGTCTCGTTTTCCGACGGATCCACGCTCGCGCATCTGTCTGCGCCCGACATGCGGACGCCCATTTCACACGCGATGGCCTGGCCCCGGCGCATATCGTCACCGGCGCGGCGCCTTGACCTTCCGGCGGCCGCGCAGCTTACGTTCTTTCCGCCGGATCCTGAGCGATTTCCCTGCCTGCAGACCGCCATGGACTGCCTGCGAGCGGGCGGAAACATGCCCAATGTGCTCAACGCCGCCAACGAGATCGCCGTGGGCGCGTTCCTGGACGGCCATGTGGGCTTTCTCGATATTTCCCGGATCGTTCAGGATTCGCTGGAAATCTGTAGCGCAGAATTGAATGGCAGCGAGGCAACCGATCTCGAGACAGTCCTTGAAGTCGACCGGGCGGCGCGCGAAATTGCAAAGCAGGTCCGCGCGCGCTTTGAAGCGCGCAAAGCCGTGGCCTGACAGGACAAGCAATGCCGGATGTGTTTCAGGGTTTGGCGAGCTGGGTGCCCCTGGGATTGCCCGCGTTTCTTTTCGTGGTGACGCTCGTCGTGTTCTTCCACGAACTTGGCCATTTCACGGTTGCCCGCTTGTTTGGCGTGAAGGTCGAGTCATTTTCGATTGGCTTTGGTCCGGCCATTTTCGGCTGGACAGACCGGAAGGGCACCCGCTGGAAGGTGTCATGGATTCCGCTGGGCGGCTACGTCAAGTTTTTCGGCGATCAGGACGCCGCAAGCACGCCTGACCGGAAACGGCTTGCGGGCCTTTCGGCATCCGAGCGCCTGCACACCTTTCCTTTCAAGCCGCTGTATCAACGCGCCTTGATCGTGCTCGCCGGTCCGGTTGCCAATTTTGTCCTCACGATTGTGATTTTCACGCTGACGTTCATGTTTGTCGGCCGCGAAATCATTTCGCCCGTGGTGGACGGGGTACAACCGGGAAGCGCCGCTGCGGCCGCGGGCCTCAGGCCGGGCGACGTGATCGAGGCCATCGACGGATCGCACATTGAAGGCTTCGCCGATCTTCAGCGAATTGTGTCCCTGAGGGCCGGCCAAACGCTGACTCTGACCGTGAAACGGAAGGGTGTCACGTTGGACCTTCGGGCGACGCCGCGTCTGTCCGAGGTAACCGACCGGCTGGGCGACAAGCGCAAGGAGGGCGTGCTCGGCATATTCAACCGCCTCGGCAAGGGCGAAGTGACTCTAGTTCGATACGGTCCCCTGGGCGCGCTCGATGCAGCCGGCAGCGAGACCTGGGACATCGTGTCCATGACGTTCAGCTACCTGGGCCAGGTTGTGTCCGGCCACCAGGACACAAGCGAGCTGAGCGGCCCCGTCAGCATCGCCCGTATCTCCGGCAAGGTTGCCGAATTGGGCTTTCTTCCCCTTATCAATCTTGCAGCTCTCATTTCTGTAAGCATCGGACTGGTAAACCTTTTTCCCATTCCCGTACTCGACGGCGGCCACCTTCTGTATTATGGATGCGAGGCGGTGTTGGGTCGCCCGCTCGGCGAGCGGGCTCAGGACGTAGGATTTCGGCTGGGGCTTGCCGTTGTGCTTGGTCTCATGCTCCTTGCGACCTGGAATGATCTGATCCGACTGGATTTTTGAGCTTGGGCGCATTCCGGTCTTGTCTTGGCCGGCGGCACGAAAACTGAGACGACCGGATGAGCCACATCGCCTTTGAACTGGTGCGGATGCTGCGCGTCGCCGCCATTGGCTTTTCGCTCATCACATTCGTTACGCCGGCCCTCGCACAGGAGCAGGCCGGCCCGACGTCCACCGGCACGCCGCCGGCGGCCGCGCCGGCCGCCGCGGCGGCCCCGGCGCTGCCGGCCGGACCTGTTGTTCAGGAAATCAACGTGCGCGGAACCCAGCGCGTCGAGCCGGGCACCGTGCTGTCATACATGTCCATCCATCCGGGCGACGCCTACAGCCCGCAGGAAGTGGACAGATCGCTCAAGACCCTCTTCGCCACCGGTCTTTTCTCCGACGTGAAGATGAACTGGAACGGTTCGACGCTGACGGTGAACGTGGTCGAAAATCCGATCATCAATCAGGTGGCTTTCGAGGGAGAGAGCAAGGTCTCCGAGAAGGATCTGACCAAGGAAGTCCAATTAAAGCCGCGAATGGTCTTCACGCGCGCAAAGGTCCAGGCGGATGTCCAGCGCATCATCGAGCTCTATCGCCGCAACGGCAAATTCGCCGCGACGGTGACGCCGCAGATCATCCAACGGCCGCAAAATCGCGTCGACCTCATCTTTTCCATCAACGAAGGCGAAACGACCGAAGTTGCCCGCATCAATTTCATCGGAAACAAGGCGTTCGACGACGACACCCTGAAGGAACAGATCGCCACCGAGGAAAGCGCCTGGTGGAAATTCCTGTCGACGAACGACAACTACGACCCGGACAGGCTGACCTTCGACCGCGAACAGCTTCGCCGCTTTTACCTGAAGAACGGGTATGCCGATTTTCGCGTGGTATCCGCGGTCGCCGAGCTGACGCCGGATCGGAGCGAATTTTACATAACGTTCACGCTGGACGAGGGCCCCAAATACAAATTCGGCAAGGTCGTGATCAATTCCAGCATCAGGGAACTCGATCCGGTCACGCTGCGTCCGCTTGTGCCCATTCAGCCCGGCGATACCTACAACGCGGAGCTGATCGACAAATCCATCGACGCCCTGACCAATGCGGCCGGAACGCGCGGTTATGCGTTCGCCCAGATTCATCCGCGCATATCGCGCAATCGCGATTCCCGAACGATCGATGTGATCTTCAATATCGATCAGGGGCCGCGCGTCTATGTCGAGAAGATCAACATCGTCGGCAACCAGCGCACGCTGGACAGGGTCGTGCGGCGTGAAATGCGCCTTGCGGAAGGTGACGCGTTCAACCGCGTGCTCGTTGACCGGTCACGCCAGCGCATCCGCGCGCTGGGCTTTTTCAAGAGCGTGGACATCAAGAGCGAACCGGGCTCGCAGCCGGACAGGACAATTTTGACCGTGGCGGTGCAGGAACAGTCAACCGGCGCGGTGCAGCTGGGCGTCGGCTATTCGTCAACAAGCTCGTTTGTGGGCGAAGCCAGCTATACGGAAACAAATCTGTTCGGCCGCGGACAATATCTGCGCGCAAGCGCGTCAGCATCCAGCATCAGCAAGGAATTCCAGCTCAGCTTCACCGAACCGTACTTTCTGGACAGGCCGCTGGCCGCCGGTTTCGACATTTACAAGGTTCTCACCACCTACGATCAGGCGGATTACCAATCCGACGTCAATGCAATCCAGCTGAGACTCGGCTTTCCGACTTCGGAATTCGGCACGGTCAGCCTGCATTACCTGTATAGCATCGACTATTTGACTCCGTTCGGATCGGCGCCGCTGGAAATCCTTCTGGCCCAAGGCCAGACCCAGACATCTGCCTTCGGATATGGCTACGGCTACAACACCCTCGATGACCCCATCAAACCGACGAAGGGATTCACCTTCGGCGTTTCCCAGGAATTTGCGGGCTTCGGCGGAACGCTCAAGTATCTGCGCACGGAAGGATCGTTTTCGTTTTACCACCCGGTCTTGTGGGATCAGTTCGTGGCAAGCCTGTCCGGAAGCGCCGGATTCATCAGCGGCTGGGGCGGCCAGCACGTTCCGATCAATGTCCGCTTCTTCAAGGGCGGAGACAGCTTCAGAGGCTTCGATATTGCCGGAATTGGGCCGCGCGACCTCGTCGTGAAGGGCAAGGGCGGTGCGGTGGGCGGCGACGCCTATGCCATTGGCACCTTCGCGCTGCGGCTTCCAAGCCTCCTTCCGGAAGATTATGGCATCGGAACCTCGCTATTTACCGATTTTGGTACCCTCGGCCATCTGGACGCCAGCCCGCCGCCATGCAATTTCTTGGTCAGTTGCGTGAAGGACAACATGGCCTTCCGCGCATCGGCGGGTATCAGCCTTTCATGGAAATCGCCTTTCGGCCCGGTTCAGATCGATCTGGCGGTTCCTATCGTCAAAGAGAGCTACGACAAGACCCAAGTCATTCACTTCAGCGCTGGGACAGGACTCTAAATACATGAGCAAAATTCAAAGCCTAACCCGCACGGCAGCGGTCGCCGCCGTGCTTTTCGTGACGGCTGCAGGCATTACTGCCTCGCAGGCGGCACCTCCGGCCAATCCGCCGGCGCAAGCCAACGCGCCTGCAAAGCCATCCGGTGTTCCGGCGCCGAAAATCCTTGTGATTGACCGTTCGGCGATCCTGCGCAATTCCGCGGTCGGCAAGAGCATCGTTCAGCAGGTCAACGCGATAACGCAGCAGGCCGAGAACGAGTTCAAGGGACAGAGCACCTCGCTCCGCAACGAGGAACAGGCGCTGCAGCAGCAGCTCGCCATTCTTGCTCCCAATGTCCGCACACAAAAAATCAAGGCGTTTCAGGCCAAGCAGGCGGCATTTCAGCAGAAGGTCAATCAGCGCCAGCTGCAGATCCAGGGCGGCGTCATCAAGGCGCGTCAGCAGGTTGAACAGGCTCTTGGACCCATTCTTCAGGGCATCATGGCCGAGCGCGGGGCAAACCTGTTGCTGGACCGGCAGGCCGTGGTCCTCGGGACGGTAGATGTCGACATCACCAACGTCGCGATCGATCGCCTGAACAAGAAGCTGCCAACGGTGAAGGTACAGTTGGTGGCGCCGCCCGCCGGCGCCGGCGTCGGGCAATAGTTGCGCAGGGCCGCCTGTGCAGGCAGGCGGCCCCGCTTTTCTGCAAAATGGCCGATCCGCGCTTTTACGAAAACCGGGGCCCATTTTCGCTAGCAGACGTGTGCGCCTCTGCCGGCGTCGAATTGCCCGCAGATGCCGACGGCTCTGCGCCCGTTCATGACGTGGCCGCATTGGATAGCGCATCGGCTTTTCATCTGACGTTCTGCTCCGCCGCAGCGGGAAAGGAATTGGCGCAAACGGCGGCCGGGTTCTGTTTCGTGAATCCCGGCCAACAGGGCGCCGTGTCCCGCGCGCGGCTTCTGCCATGCCGTTCTCCGGTCGATTCATTCTCGGCCGCGGCGCGAAAATTCTATCCGTCCGGCGAACTGGATTCCTGGGAGCAGGATGAGGCAATCCACCGGACCGCAAAGATTGCAGGCACAGCAAAGGTTGCGCCGGGCGCCGTGATCGGTCCCGGAGCCGAAATCGGCGAAGGAACGCGGATCGGCCCGAATGCGGCGATCGGAAAAGGCGTCGTCATTGGCCGAGATTGCGAGATCGGGAGCAATGTGTCGATTTCACGCGCCTATCTTGGGGACGGCGTGGTTGTGCTGCCGGGCGCACAAATCGGCCAGCCGGGTTTCGGCTTTTCGTCGGGACCCGGCGGGCATCGGAAAATTCCGCAAATCGGGCGCGTCATCATTCAGGATCGGGTCGAAATCGGGGCTTGCACCACGATCGATCGGGGAGCTCTGGGCGACACCGTGATCGGGGAGGGCACCAAGATCGACAACCTCGTTCAGATCGGACACAACACCCATATCGGCCGCCATTGCATCATCGTTGCGCAAGTTGGTATCTCGGGAAGCTGCCAGCTCGGCGATTTCGTTGTTCTGGGCGGCCAGGTGGGGCTGGCCGATCACGTGCGAATCGGGGACCGTGCACGGCTCGCCGCCCGGGCCGGCGTTGCGCCGGGCAACAGTCTTCCCGGCGGCCAGGACTACGGTGGCGCGCCGGCCAGACCAATCCGGGAATGGGCGCGCGAGCTGGCGGCGATCGCGATGCTGGCAAGAAGGCGCAAACGGGATGGGAATGACTGAAGCATCGGAATCCCTCGTTCTGGACGTGGAGCAGATCAAGAAACTGCTCCCCCATCGCGCGCCGTTCCTGATGATCGAACGCTTGACGGACATCGTGCCGCGCGAGAGCGCGACGGCCTACAAGGCCGTCTCGATCAACGAGCCGCATTTTCAGGGACACTTTCCCGACTATGCCGTGATGCCTGGCGTTCTGATCGTCGAAGCGATGGCGCAGGCGGCGGGCGCGCTTGTGGTTCATTCGCTCGGGCTGACCGGCGCAAACCGCATCGTCTATTTCATGACCATCGACAGCGCCAAATTCCGCAAACCGGTCCGTCCCGGCGATCTGCTTCGCATGCCGGTGAAGGCCATCCGCCAGCGCGGGCCGGTCTGGCGCTTCGCCGGACAAGCCTTCGTGGGCGACACGTTGTGCGCTGAGGCGGAATACAGCGCGATGATCAGCGACCAGCCGCAGAGCTAAATGGCCATCCATCCCACAGCCATCGTGGATGACGGCGCCCAACTTGGCGCCGATGTCGAAGTCGGGCCGTTCTGCGTTGTCGGAAGGCATGTCAGACTGGGCGATGGGGTCAGGCTGATTTCGCACGTCGTGATCGCCGGCCACACCGAAATCGGTGCGCGCAGCATCGTTCACCCTCAAGCGGTGCTGGGCGGCGAAGGACAGATCCGCGGAAATGATTTTCCCGACGGCCGCCTGACGATCGGAACCGACAACGTGATCCGCGAGGCGGTGACGATCAGTTGCGGAAGCCGCAAGGGCGGAGGCCTCACCGCCATCGGAAACAACTGCTATTTCATGGCCTACAGCCACATGGGCCACGATTGCCGGATCGGCAACAATGTGACGCTGGCCAACGGCGTGCAGCTGGCCGGCCATATGGAGATCGGCGACGGCGTGATCATGGGCGGGCTCGCGGCGGGACAGCAGTTTTCGCGCGTGGGCCAATATGCCTTCATCAGCGGATTGTCGGGCATCAGCACCGATGTCATTCCTTACGGCATGGCAATCGGGCTTCATGTGCGGCTGGGCGGCCTGAACCTGATCGGCCTGCGCCGGCGCAAGATTCCGCGCGAGCGCATTCATGCCCTGCGCGCCGCGTTTCGCGAGATTTTTCTTCATGGCGGCTCCATTCATGACAACGCCGAACGGGCGGCCGTGAAATGGCCTGACGCGCCCGAGGTGCAGGAGGTAGTGGCCTTCATACGGGCCAAGCCCAACCGGCCCATCTGCCCTGCGCGCAGGCACGGCGTGGAACTGGACGAGGAATGACCGCGCTCGGCATCATTGCGGGCGGCGGCGAGCTTCCGCTGGCCGTGGCCGAAGATGCGGCTGCGGGCGGCCGTGCGGTGTTTGTTGCCGCCCTTGCGGGCTCGGCAGATCGCGGGGTTGAACGATTCCCGCATGTCTGGGTTTCGCCCGGCGAAGTGGGCCGGATTTTTGCCGCGTTCCGGGAACACGGCTGCGAAGAGATTTTGCTCGCCGGACAGGTGGCACGTCCGCGCTTTGCCGACCTGAAGGTGGACGCCAGGGGCGCCATGGCGCTGCCGAAAGTAATCGCGGCCGCCCGCAAGGGAGACGATGCGCTGTTGCGCACCCTGGTGGATCTTGTGTCGTCGGGCGGCTTTCGCGTTGTGGGCGTTGCGGAAGCCGCGCCGGGATTGCTTGCGCCCCGCGGGCCCCTCGGCCGGGTTGCGCCCAATGCGGACCAGATGTCGGATATCCGGGCCGCCGCCAGGGTCGTGGAGCGGGCCGGGGCGCTCGATATCGGGCAGGCGGCCGCCGTTTGCGACAATCTCACGCTCGCGGTGGAAGCCGCGGAAGGAACCGATGCCATGATTGCGCGCATCGGCACGCTGCCGGAAAACATTCGCGGTACGCCCGCAAAAAGGCGCGGCGTTCTGCTGAAGGCGCCGAAGCCCGTGCAGGACGGCAAGACCGATCTGCCGGTGATCGGCGTCAAGACCGTGAGCAACGCGGCCGCGGTCGGGCTTGCGGGCATTGCGGTTGAGGCCGGCAGGACGCTTGTGATCAACCGGCCAGGCGTCATTGACGCAGCCGACAGGGCCGGAATGTTCGTGTTCGGCTTCTCTTCGGACGATCTGAAATAGATGACCGCCGGCGCTGAGACCGATCGGCCACTGACCTTCATGCTGGTGTGCGGCGAGCCGTCCGGCGACCAGCTGGGCGCGCAACTCATGTCGGCGCTGAGAACGCTTGGCGGCAGCCGGATTCACATCGTGGGCGTCGGCGGCACGGCGATGGCCGCGCAGGGGTTGCAGAGCCTTTTCCCGCTGGACGCGACGGCCGTCATGGGATTGCGCGAGGTCGTGCCGCGAATCCCGGCGATTCTGGCGCGCGTGCGCCAGGCGGCGGACTATGCCCTGAACGTGCGGCCGGATGCGGTCGTGCTGATTGACAGCCCCGATTTCACGCATCGCATCGCGCGGCGGATCAAGCGCCTGGCCCCTTCCATCCGCACGGTGAACTACGTCGCGCCGCAGGTGTGGGCCACGCGCGCCTATCGGGCGCGCAAGATGGCGGGCTATTTCGATCTGGTTCTGGCGCTTTTGCCGTTCGAGGCGCCGTTTTTCGAGAAACATGGTCTTCATTCCGTTTTTGTGGGACATCCGGTAATCGAACGCGCCGCCCTCATGAAGGGCGGCGACGCGTTGCGCACGCGGCTCGGCATTGCGGCAGACGCGCCGCTGCTTGCGGTTCTGCCGGGCAGCCGGGCGAGCGAAATCCGCTTCATCCTTCCGGAATTCCGCGCCGCGGTGGCGCAGATCGCGCTGCGGATTCCGGGCCTTGTCACCCTCATGCCGGTAGTGCCGCACATGGCCGCGCGCGTGCGCGCACAGACAGCCGGATGGCCCACGCCGCTGCATATCGTGGAATCCGAGCCGGACAAATTTGCTGCGTTCGACGCGGCCGATGCCGCCCTGGCCGCGTCCGGCACGGTGACGACGGAACTGGCGCTCGCCCGCACGCCGATGGTTGTGGGATACAAGCTGGGCTGGCTGACCTATGCCCTGATACGGCCTTTCGTGCGCGTGCCATATGTCACGCTGGTCAATCTTCTGCTCGGGCGCGAAGCGGTGCCGGAACTGATCCAGGGCCGCTGCGCGCCAAAGCCGCTTGCCGACGCGGTCATCGCGCTGTTGACGGATTCAAACATTCGCGAACGGCAGACAGCCGATCTCGCCGAGGCGGTGCACCGGCTGGGGCAGGGTGCGGAGGCGCCAAGCCGCAGGGCCGCACGGGCTCTTCTGGACTTTGCCGGCCGGCGACCCTAGCGGCGGTTGATGGGCACGTAATCGCGATGTTTCGGCCCGGTGTAGAGCTGGCGCGGGCGGCCGATCTTCTGGTCCGGGTCTTCGATCATTTCCTTCCATTGCGCAATCCAGCCCACGGTGCGCGCCAGTGCGAAGAGCGCCGTGAACATGGACGTCGGGAAGCCGAGCGCGCGAAGCGTGATGCCCGAATAGAAATCGATATTCGGATAGAGCTTCTTCTGGACGAAATAATCGTCCTGCAACGCGATCCGCTCCAGCTCCATTGCCACCTTCAGCAAGGCGTCGTTCTTGTGACCGGTTTCTTCCAGGACGGCATGCGCCTGTTTCTGCATCGCCTTGGCGCGGGGATCGTAGTTCTTGTAAACGCGATGGCCGAAACCCATGAGGCGGAAGCTGTCATTGGGGTCCTTGGCGCGCCGGATGAATTCCGGAATGCGATCAACGGTTCCGATCTCTTCCAGCATCTTGAGCGCCGCCTCATTGGCGCCGCCATGCGCCGGCCCCCAAAGGCAGGCGATGCCGGCCGCGATGCAGGCGAAGGGATTTGCGCCGGAGGATCCCGCAAGACGCACCGTGGATGTCGATGCATTCTGCTCGTGATCGGCATGCAGGATGAAGATCGTATCGAGCGCCTTGGAGAGGATCGGATTGATCTTGTAATCCTCGGCCGGCACCGAAAACGTCATGCGCAGGAAATTGTCCGTGTATCCGAGATTGTTCAAAGGATACACGAAAGGCTGGCCGATCGTGTACTTG
>JAJPIX010000007.1 GCA_021324545.1 Alphaproteobacteria bacterium | reverse complement strand
TCGAAAAGCTGATTGTCTATCCGCAGCGCATGAAGGAAAATCTCGAGCGCACCCGCGGGCTGGTTCATTCCCAGCGCGTGTTGCTGGCGCTGACCCAGGCGGGCGTTTCCCGCGAAGACGCCTATAGGCTGGTCCAGCGCAATGCCATGCGCGCCTGGAACGGCGAAGGCGATCTGCTTTCGCTGCTGAAAGCCGACAAGGATGTGACCAAGGCGTTGCCGCCCGCCAAGCTCGAAGCCCTGTTCGACCTCGGCTACCACCTGAAGCACGTCGATACGATCTTCAGGCGCGTGTTCGGCTAGTTCGGCCGGATCGCATAGCGCACCGGCAGGCTCTTCAAGCCGCTCACGAACACGGCCTGCACACGCCTGGATTCGCCGGCGGCGGGTTCGATCGATTCGAGCCGGCGCAAGAGCTCCGTGAAGAAGGCGCGGATTTCCATCCTGGCGAGATGCTGGCCGAGGCACACATGCGCGCCGTAACCGAACGCGACATGGCGGTTGGGTTCGCGATCCACTTTGAACGCGAAGGGATCGGGGAAGGCGTCTTCGTCGCGATTGCCGGAAATGTAGAGTAGCTGCAGCGACTGGCCCTTTTCGATTTTCCGGCCGCGCAGTTCGTAATCCTCCGTGGCGGTGCGCATGAAGTGCTGCACGGGCGTGACCCAGCGGATCATCTCGTCTGCGGCCTGCGGCATGAGCCGGGGATTCTCCTTCAGCTTTTTCAGCTCGCCGGGATGCTCGATGAGCGCGCGCAGGCCGCCTGCGATCGTGGAGCTGGTCGTGTCGTGTCCGGCGGTCGCCACGATGATGTAATAGGAGGCCGTCTCCAGATCGCCGAGCGGGCAGCCGTTCACCTTGCCGTTGGCGATGACGCTGGCCAGGTCTTCGCCGGGGCGGGCGCGGCGTTCGGCCGTCATCTTGTTGAAGTAGACGAAGAAGTCGAGGATCGTGTTCGTGCTGGTGTTGCTTTCCTGTTCGGGGCGGCGCCTGTCGGGATCCTGCCCGCCGAACAGTTCCTGCGTGAGCTTGAGCATCAGCGGCTCGTCCGATTCCGGCACGCCCAGGATCGACATGATCACATGCAGCGGATAATAGACCGCGATGTCGCGCGCGAAATCGCATTGCGGCCCAAGCTCCATCATGCGGTCCACGTAACGCCTGGCCAGTTCGTTCACGCGCGCTTCCAGCTTCTTCAGATTGGGCGGCATGAACCAGGCCTGGGTGAGGCCGCGATAGGCGCGATGATCGGGATTGTCCATGTCGATCAGCGTGCGGAACGGCGAAACCCGGCCGGTTTTCGGATCGGGCCCGCCCCACATGCCGGCCAGCTCCGCCTCCGTCTTGATGTCCATCAGGACCGAGCGCGGCTCGTTCAGGAATTTGTCGTTGAGCCTTTCGATTTCCAGAATGTCGGCATATTTCGTCACCGCCCAATAGGGGCGAAAGCCTTCCGGCGTCGTCCAATGCACCGGATCTTCGCGCCGCAGCCGCGCAAGACATTCGTGGATTTTCCGTTCATCCGCATAGGTGGCGGGAGAAGCAATCGCATTGTCGAGTTCGGCATCGCGCATGGGGCGTTCTCGAAATGGCGTCGGACCGATTCTGAGCCCCGGCCTTGCAAAGGCGCAAGTGCGGCCACATTTCAGCCGCGAGATTCCGTCACGGTGAAGTTGCCGTAGCGGAAGGGGGGAAATCATGCGTTGCAAAATGCTTTTGCCTGCGGGCCTCATGGCGCTTGCGGCCGTCGGGCTTTCGGGCTGCTTTGATCTTTCGCAACGGGTGGCCATCGGCCGCGATGGTTCCGGGCAATATGAGCTGGCGATCACGGCTCAGGGCCTGATGGGCGAGGCGCTGAAGAACGGCGATGTCCTGCAGGTCCGGCACGGGCGCGTGGCCAACCGCACTGTCATCGAGAATGGCAATGTGACGCGCACCGCGCGCGTGGAATTTTCCTCGCTGTCGGAGCTTTCGGTGCCCGACGAGGCGATGAGCATTCGCGTGATCGGGCACGAATGGTTCGGGCTTGGTCCGACCGACGCCATTTTCACCCGGTCGTTCCTCGTGCAGAGCGCCAGGCGCCGCGGCGAACGGCGCGTAAGCAGCGACCCATCCGCGGATGACGCCGGCATGGCGGCCGCGATCTTCGGCGACCACACCTATAGCTTCAGCGTGACATTGCCCGGCACGATCAACTGGATCGCGCCCGTCAGGATCGGCAGCGCAATCGTCAAGCCGCAGGTGACCGGCAACTATTTCGGGCACACCGTCACTTGGCGCATCCCGCTGTCGGCCCTGTTCGCCGCGCAGAGGCTGCGCTTTGAAGTGGGCTTTTCGGCCTGGGGCAGCTTTGGCGATGCGCAATCCATGCCGGTGGATAATTCATGAGCGCGTGAAGCCGTCGTCGCTCCAGCCTTCGCTTCCCACGCCATGGCGCACGAAGAACAGACCGTGCGGATCGTATTTGCGCTTGGCGGCCAGAAGCCTCGGATAATTGCCGCCCCAGAAATCCGCCTGCCAGTGATCGTTGAAATAGTTCGTTTCGTTGACATAGGAGCCTGAGTTCGGGGCAATCCTGCGCAATTCGGCCATGGCGGCGTCGATGGAGCGGGCGTCCTTCCGTGCGGCATCCACATCCACCGGCTTTGGCCGCGGGAAGCCCGGATAATCCGGCATCTCGCCGCCGGCGATGATGGCGAGCGCGAATGCTTCCGTCACCGCCGGATTCATTGCCGTCTGGCGCGCTGCGGAAATCGCGTCGGCCGGCGCGCCGGCAAGGCCCTTGTTGAAATGCAATCCGACCATCTGGTAGCGGCTGGCGGCAAAAAGCGCGGCGCCGAGTTTCTGGCGGCCGTCGTCTGTTGCCAACAGCGCCGCCGGCAGCCACACCGAATCGTAGCCATGAATGAAGGCGCCGACCTGATCCTGATCGCCTTTCCACCAGCCATGATCCGGCGCGGCCCCGGCGCGGGAATCGGGAATCATGGAGTCGTTGCCTTCGATCTGCCACCAGTCGCGCGCATTTCCGGCGTGCGCGCCGAGATCATCGGTGATTGTGAGGTCGGACTGCGCCTTCACCCATTCGAAGAAGGGCTGCCAAACCGCCCTGGCCTGATCGCTGTCGAGTCCCTGGCAGACGAATGACAACTCCATCGTGTTGCCCATGCCGATATGGGCCTGCTCGCCCCAGTGGGGATTGAAAAGACTGTCGGCATAGAAGTTCACGAACCGGCCGACGAGTTTGCGGAAGGCGTCGTCGGACGATGCCTTGATCGTGCCCCAGGCCCCGCCAAAATGGGCCGGCAGATCATGCGTCTTCAGCGTGAGCCGCGTGACCACACCCCAGCTTCCGCCGCCGCCGCCCTTCAACGCCCAGAAAAGCTCCGGCTCCTTGCAAGGGTTGGCGATGCGGACCTTGCCGTCGGCGGTGACGATTTCCGCTTCCAGAAGATGGGAGGCCGCCGTGCCGAAGCCTTTCGAGAAACTGCCGAAGCCGCCGCCCTGCACCAGCCCCGCCACGCCCACTGTCGTGCAACCGCCGCCCTGGACATAGCGGCCGGCCTTGGCCGTGACCGCGTTGTAAAGATCGATCCACATGCAGCCCGCGCCCGCGCTGACCGCGGGAACCGGTGCCATCTTGCCTTCACAGCCTTGCGGCACGAATGCATCGTGCAGCACCACATCGTTCAGCGCGCGGGTCCAGATCATCAGGGAGTCGGGCGCGGTTGAGGCGCCGAGATAGGAGTGCGCCCCGCCCTTCACCACGAGACGCAAATTCTTTTCGCGCGCGAAGTTCACCGCGGCGGCAACATCCGATGCATTGCGCGCCTTCACCGCATAAACGCTGGGTTGGGGCTGCCAGGCATCGAGCCAGCCGGACACCTGCGTGCCGCCGGGCTGATCGCCGATGTAGAAGGGATTGCGCATGTTCCTGAGCATGTCGGCGCAGGCGGCGCTCTTGCTGTCTGCCGCGCAGGCCGCAAACAGGGGGCGAACTTCCATCAGGTTTCCGCCGACCGCCTGGCTCAACCGTTGCCATTCCGCGGCGCTGGGCCAGGCGGCATCGCCCGGCCGCACGCGGGAAACCCCCGCGGCACGCCGCACGGCCGCCCCGGCAATCGGCCCAAAGCCTCCATCCAGAACCGCCAAAGCGGCCATTCCCTTGAGCAGGCTGCGCCTCAACATGTCATCATTCTCCCTCTAGACTGTGCCGCGACCATCCCCTCAAGACCGATGTCCGCGACCGAACGCGACCCATTGTCCAGACGAGCGTCCGCCGGAAAAGAGGCGGGGGACCGGGCGCGACCGATCCGTGACATCTGGCAATGGCTTGGGATGAGCGGCGATGC
>JAJPIX010000023.1 GCA_021324545.1 Alphaproteobacteria bacterium | reverse complement strand
ATCTTCCCCGACCGCGATCATTTCGGCCGCATCTTCTTCAACCAGGCCACGCTGTCGGCCGAAGGAATCCCGCAGATCGCGGCCGTCTTGGGTTCGTGCACGGCCGGCGGCGCCTATGTTCCGGCGATGAGCGACGAAACGATCATCGTGAAGGGGCAGGGCACGATCTTCCTCGGCGGGCCGCCCTTGGTGAAGGCGGCGACGGGCGAAGTGGTGAGCGCCGAAGAACTGGGCGGCGCGGATGTGCACACGAAAATCTCCGGCGTCGCCGACCACTACGCCAATGACGATACGCATGCGCTCGCCATTGCGCGGCGCATCGTCGCCAATCTGAACCATGAGAAGCGGCCGGACATTCCGCTGATCGCGCCGCGCCCGCCGGCTTACGACACCGCCGAGCTTAATGGCGTCGTGCCGCCATCGCTTTCGGTGCAATACGACGTGCGGGAGGTGATCGCGCGGCTGGTGGACGGCTCGGAGCTGGACGAATTCAAGAAGTTTTACGGCCCCACGATCGTCACGGGCTTTGCGCATATCGAAGGCATGCCCGTGGGCATCGTCGCCAACAACGGCATCCTGTTTTCCGAAAGCGCGCTCAAGGCTGCCCATTTCATCGAGTTGTGCTGCCAGCGGCGCATCCCGCTGCTGTTCCTTCAGAACATCGCGGGCTTCATGGTCGGCAGGAAATACGAGCAGGGCGGCATCGCCAAGGATGGCGCCAAAATGGTCACGGCGGTTGCCTGCGCACAGGTGCCCAAGATCACGCTCATCATCGGCGGCTCTTACGGCGCGGGCAATTACGGCATGTGCGGGCGGGCCTATTCGCCCCGGTTCCTCTTCAGCTGGCCCAACAGCCGCATCAGCGTGATGGGCGGCGAGCAGGCGGCAAGCGTGCTCGCCACCGTCCACCGCGACGCCGGCAAATGGACGCCCGAAGAAGCCGAATCCTTCAAGGCGCCGATCCGCGCGAAATACGAAGAAGAGGGCAACCCCTATTATGCGACCGCGCGGCTGTGGGATGACGGCATCATCGCGCCGGTCGATACGCGGCGGGTTCTGGCGCTGGCGCTCTCCGCCTGCCTCAACGCGCCGGTCGGCGACACCAAATTCGGCGTGTTCAGGATGTAACTCACAATCTCACTTGTCATCCCCGGCGAGGCGCGCATTCGCGCGCCGAGGGAAGGGGACCCAGGTGGTTCAACGAGCGTGATCTATCCTGCTATGCTCACGAAATGCGGGACCACCTCTATTTCGTTTACATTCTCGCCAGCCGCCGCAACGGCACGCTCTATGTCGGCGTGACGAACGACGTGATGCATCGCACATGGCAGCCAAGAATGACATCATTGAAGGCTTCACGAAGAAATATGGCGTCCACATTCTCGTCTGGTTCGAGATGCACGGCGACATCCGCGCGGCCATCGCGCGCGAGAAACGTTTGAAACGCTGGAATCGCGCATGGAAGATCAAGCTGATCGAGAGGACCAATTCCGGCTGGAACGATCTTTACGATCGCCTTCTCGGAAAGATCGCGCTGCCGGAACTGCCTGGGTCCCCTTCCCCTCGCGTCGCTGACGCGCCGCTCGGCCGGGGATGACAAATGTGTTGTGGCGAGAGGCGGCATGCCCAAGGAAATTCGTCCCGCGCGCCCGCCAATTACTGCTCGCCCCTGCCGCCGGCGGATTTGCAGCGCGGCGCCGATGGTCATGTGCCGCCCGAGCTTCAGGGCGATCCGCGCTATCGGGCATGGCCACAATCGTCGATCTGACGCGCGCGTCAACTTTGTGCGCTTCACCGCCGGCGGTTGCTGGCGGCGCTGCTATAATCGTGTCTCAATTTTGGCCTAGAAGGCGGGGATGGCCTTCCGGCTGCGCGCGGCAGCCGCGCCGGCGGGAAACCGGATGCCGGGGCCCGCGTTAATTAACATTCGTTTCGCCCGCGCACGTAAAAGGGGGAAAGTCACATGGACGTCATTCTGCACTACGTCAACGAGGCGTGGGATCTGCTTCGCCAGGGTTTTGGCGAGATCAACGCCATTCTGGGCATCCTGATCGGCCTTTATTTCGCCTATCGCATGGGTGCCTGGAAAGACATCTGGAAGCTGTCGCTCGGCGCCACGCTGATCTATCTGATCGCGCGCATTCTCATTCCCGTCATCGATCATAACGCACCCATCCAGCTTCCGCCGGACATGGTAGAGGCGAGCTTCGTCTGGCATGTGCTGGCGCTGTTCCTGGCCTATATCGTCATTCTGGCCGCGCTGTTCTTTGTGAAAACCAACGTGCTCAAGAGTGGCGCAGGCAGCCACGCCCACGGGCACTGATTTTCCGCATCGGCCGGCGGATGTGCCCTGCGCGCATCCGCCGTCCGGATTTTTCCGGAGCTTCTCATGACCGATCCGGCTCTTTCGGCCCAGCTTGCGGCCCTGTGGGATGTTTTTCGCCAGGGGTTCGATCAGATCAATGTGGCCGCCGGCCTGTTCATTGCCGGCGTGGCGGCGCTTCTCATGTCGCGCTTCTCGCGGCTTCCGGTGATGGCGGCGATCGCGCTGTTCGCCACGCTCGCGCTGAATGCGCTTGTTCCGTATGTGCAGGATCATGCGGCGATCAGGCTTCCGCCCATCATGGACCCGCGTTTCTGGTGGCCCTTCGCGGCGGCTTTGTTTGCCGGTTATCTGGTGGTGATCGGCATTTTTTACGGGATCAAACGGGCCATCCTGCGCACCGTGCAATAGCGTCCGGCGGAAATTGCCCCACAAGCTGCGGCCGATGGGCCGTGGCGAATGCCGCCGCGGCTGGTATAGCTTGGCCTCATGTTCGCAAAGCTGCTCATCGCCAACCGGGGGGAAATTGCGCTGCGCGTCATGCGCACGGCGCGCCGCATGGGCATTGCCACGGTGGCGGTTTATTCCGACGCCGATGCAAATGCCGCCCATGTGGCCGAGGCCGATGAGGCGGTGCACATCGGTCCCGCGCCCGCCGCGCAAAGCTATCTGAATGTCGCCGCCATCATCGCCGCCGCCAGGCAGACGGGCGCGCAGGCCATTCATCCCGGCTACGGCTTTCTTTCGGAGAAGGCGGAGTTCGCGGAAGCCTGCGCCGCCGCGGGCATCGTGTTCGTCGGCCCGCCCGCCTCCGCCATCCGCGCGATGGGGCTGAAAGACCGCGCCAAGGCGCTGATGGCCAAAGCCGGCGTCCCGGTCGTGCCGGGTTATCTCGGCGATGATCAGTCCGCGGATCGTCTGGCAGAGGAAGCCGCAAGGATCGGCTGGCCCGTTCTCATCAAGGCGGTGGCGGGCGGCGGCGGCAAGGGCATGCGCAAGGTGGAACGCGCGCAGGATTTCGCGGCCGCGCTGGACGGCGCCAGGCGCGAGGCCAAGGCCGCGTTCGGCGATGACCGCGTGCTCATCGAGAAATATGTCGCCAGGCCGCGCCATATCGAAGTGCAGATCTTCGGCGACAGCCACGGCCATGTGGTTCACCTGTTCGAGCGCGATTGCTCGCTCCAGCGCCGCCATCAGAAGGTGATCGAAGAAGCGCCCGCTCCCGGCATGAGCCAGGCCATGCGCAGGAAAATGAGCGAAGCGGCGGTGAAGACGGCCAAAGCCGTCAACTACACGGGCGCGGGAACGGTTGAATTCATTGCCGATGCCTCGGAAGGACTCAAAGCCGACCGTTTCTGGTTCATGGAAATGAACACGCGCCTTCAGGTGGAGCATCCGGTCACCGAGGCGATCACCGGGCTTGATCTGGTGGAATGGCAGCTGCGCGTGGCGGCAGGCGAACCGCTGCCCAGGACGCAGGAGCAGCTTTCCATCAATGGCCACGCCATCGAAGCCCGGCTTTGTGCCGAAGACCCGCAGAAGGGCTTTCTGCCTTCCATCGGGCGGCTGGTGCATCTGAAATTCCCCGATGACGTACGGGTGGATTTCGGCGTGCGGCAGGGCGATGAGGTGACCGTTCACTACGATCCCATGATCGCCAAGCTGATCGCGCACGATGCCACGCGCGAAGGCGCAGCCGCAAAGCTCGCGCGCGCCATTCGCCACACCGAGGTCGCCGGCGTCGCCACCAATGCCGCATTCCTCGCGCGCGCGCTATCGCATCCCGATTTCGTCAAGGGCGATGTGGACACCGGTTTCATTGGGCGGCACAGCGCCGATCTCGTCCGTCCGCCCGAAATTACAAACGGAGTGCTCGCGCGCGCGGCGCTGTTCGTCGCGGAAAGCCGCCCGCATGCGCCGGGTTACGACCCCTGGGATGTGCATGACGGATTTCGCCTCACCGGCGCGGCGAAGGAGATTGTGGAATTTCTCGCGGATGGCCGAAAGACCGCCGTCGAACTGCTCCACACATCCGATGGCCGGGAGCCCGCCATTGGTGGCACGCCGGTCGAGCCCGCCCACGCCGCCGCGGCCCGAATGCCCAATGGCGACATCGCCGTCATGTGTGACGGCGAGACGGTCATTCTTCCGCTTTACGATCCGTTCGCGGGCGCCGAAGCCGCCGGCGCTGCCACCGACCGCATCACAACGCCCATGCCGGGCCGCATCGTGCAGGTGCTGGTAAAGCCGGGCGAGCGCGTGACGCCGCGTCAGCCGCTGGCCGTGCTGGAAGCGATGAAGATGGAGCACACGCTTTATGCGCCGGCCGACGCGCTGGTGGCCACGGTGGATGTTTCCCCCGGCGACCAGGTGCTCGAAGGTGCGGTTGTCGTGCGCTTCGCAAAGGAAAAGAGCGCCGCAGCATGACGCTTCATCTCATCAAGCTTTGCGTCGGCGTGGATTCGGTGGAAGACCTCGCGCGCTGGCAGAAGGGCCGCCTGGCCGAGCTCAAGAAGAAAAAGAGGCCGGCGGAGCTGATGCATGTCACCCGCGCCATGCCCAAGCGGAAGGACGAGGTGCTGGATGGCGGCTCGCTCTACTGGGTGATCAGGTGTCAGATAGCCGCGCGCCAGCGCATTCTCGATTTGAGGCCGGTCACGAAGAACGGCCGGCTGCATTGCGGCATTGTCTATGATGCGCAGCTCGTTCCAGTGAAGCGGCGGCATCATCGCGCCTTCCAGGGCTGGCGCTATTTCGATCCGAAAGACGCGCCGCCCGATCTGCGCATCCCCAAAGGCGGCAAGGGCCTGCCGGAGAAATTGCAGGCAGAGCTGGTCGCCCTGGGGTTGCTGTAGTCGTTCGTCGGAATTTTAGTGGACCGCATACACAACCGTGACTCTTGAAACGATGGAGATAAGACCCGGCTCAATTGGTGTTGGTATTCGCGAACCGGTTACGACAACGGTTTCAGCGCCATTGCCGTAATAGTTATAACCTCTCGCTTCATCGCTATAGTACTCGTTCGCCTCGTTGTCGGTGATCGAAAGTGCTGCACCGAGGCTTACGTGAGCGGCCTGCGTCAAAACCTCAGCCCTGTGATGCGCAGTCTCAATAGCTTTGCGCCTTGCTTCGTCAAGATGCGCTGTCAGTGAATCTATGGCGAATTCGACATTGCCTGAAGCGTTTGCTCCTGCCTTTACGCTCTCGTCGATAATCGTTGCGATCTTGGTGAGGTTTCTGACAGTGACGGTTACTCTGTTCGAAATGTAATATCCGACGATCGTGCGAAATTGATCTGTGTCGTAGTTACCCTGCTCCACCTTTCCATATTTCGGCTGGATCAAAAATGTTGAGGTATGAATATCTTTGTCCGGAATGCCCAGTGCGCGAATTGCGGCAATAACACGGGTCATACGCGCGCTGTTCTCGGCTAGTGCATCGCCTACCAGCGGAGCCTGCGTGACAACACCAAGCTCGATTGTCGCATAGTCCGGCGGCAAGTACATTGTGGCTTCACCGGCAACGGCAATGGAGTGCGGCGGTGTTATTGCCTCCGCATATGCAGAGGTCGCGACAAACCCTAATGCAAACGCGATTGTTCTGACGATTTTCATGGCTGCCCCTTTAGCCCCTCTTTCAGTTATATTTCCCCAAGATGGCCGTGTTTTCAATCAAACGGCTGAGCCGCGGTCATTTTGCCGTTCGGAGATATCTCTGGTGAAGCGGCGACATCATCGCGCCTTCCAGGGCTGGCGCTATTTCGATCCGAAAGACGCGCCGCCCGATCTGCGCATCCCCAAAGGCGGCAAGGGCCTGCCGGAGCGGCTTCACGCCGAGCTTGTGGAACTGGGGCTGCTTTGAAAGCTTTACATTTCCTTTAAGCCGCGCCGCCTAGCATCGCTGCGTCATGCCGCGCGCCATCCCGATGCAATTTCTGCGACGCCACCAATCCGCCTGGCTGGTTGCCGGCGCATGGCTGGTGTTCGCTGTCTGGGCGGTTGTCGCCACCGCGCACGGCGGCGGCCCGCAGCTCGTCACCGACGATGCGATGCGTCTTGTGCAAGTGCGCGATTTCCTGAACGGGCAGGGCTGGTACGACACCACGCAGCATCGGATGAACACGCCCTTTGGCCTCGCCATGCACTGGTCGCGGCTGATCGATGCGGGCATCGCGGGCGTCTATCTGCTGTTTCGCCTCGTGTTGAATCCGGCCGCGGCGGAAACGGCCACGCTTTATCTCTGGCCGCTGCTGCCCTTTCTGGCGCTGCTCGCTGCGCTTTACCGCACTGCCTCGGTCATCGGCGGCCGTTCCGCCGGAGTCGTGGTGCTGCTGCTCGCGCTGACCTGTACCGGCATCTGGGATGATTTCTCGCCCGGCAGCCTCGATCATCACAACGTGCAGCTTGCGCTCGCGGCCTGGATGATCGCCTTTCTTGTCGAAAGTCGCGGCAACCCGCGTGCGGCGGTTTATGCGGGGCTTGTGGCGGCGCTGAGCCTTGCCATCGGGATCGAAGCGTTGCCGTTTGTCGCCGTGGCGGCGGCTTGCATGGCTGCCTTCTGGAGCTGGCACGGCGGCGCATGGAAGCAACAGGCGCGCGGCTTCGGCGGAGCTTTCGCGGCCGCCGGCGCGGGATTTCTGGCCGTTGTTGCGACGCCTTATCGCTTTGGCGTCGCGTGCGACACCTATTCCGGCTTCTATGCCGCGCTCGCGGTCGCCGGCGGCGCCGGCCTCTTTGCCACCACGCATCTGCCGCTGCAAACGCGCCGGGGTCGCGCGCTGTTCATCGCGGTCCTCTGTCTTGCGCTCGTGGCGCTGGGCGCGGCGCTCAATCCGGCTTGCCTGCGCGGCCCTTATGGCGAGGTGGACCCGCGGCTTGTGCCCATCTGGCTGTCGCGCGTCTATGAAGCGCAATCCGCGCTCGGATTCGCGCGCATTGCGGCAAGCCAGTTCGTGTTCGGCTATGTCTATGCCGTCGGCGGGCTGCTGGCGGCTGCCGTGTTCCTGTTCGTGTCGCGGCGCGCCCCGGCCGCCGCCGCCATGCTCTGCGCGTTCTCCACGGCAGGCGTTGCCGTGGCGACCTGGGAATTCCGCGCCTATACCTTTCCGATCGTCGCGTCGCTGCCGTGCATTGCGTGGCTGGTGGCAAGCGTGTTCCGGCATCCGCGCATGCGGGGCCTTCTGGGGCCCCTTGCCGGAACGCTGGCGCTTCTGGTCTCGACAGACGCCGCCTTCGCCATCGTCGGCGGCACGTTTGTGGAAAGCGCGGCCAGCCTGTCGTCCCGCATCGGCGATTTCAACGCCCAGCTTGGTTGCGCTTCGCCGCGCGCCATGCACCTGCTCGATCATCGTCCGCCCGGCCGCGTGGTGGCCTTTGTGGATCAGGGGCCCGCCGTGCTTGCCGGCACGCGCAACAGCGTGGTTGCCGGCCCCTATCATCGCAATGCGGCCGGCATCCTCGACGACGACACGCTGTTTGCCGGAAACCCCCGCGCGGCCGCCGCCGTCCTGCGCAGGCGCGGAATCGATTACGTAATGGTCTGCCGCGCGGCGCACGACTGGACATTTTATCGCCGGCACGCCGCGCCCGGCGCGCTGATCTCGCAACTCGCGTCAAATGCGCCGCCCGTCTGGTTGCACCTCATGGCGCAGGATTCCACGGACCGGGTGGCGCTCTATGCGGTGGACAGGGCGGCGTTGCCTTAAGTGCGGGCGTTGTCAGAGGACGCTTGCAACCGCCATATTGTCGATCAACCGCGTTGCGCCAATCCTGGCGGCCGCCAGCACGCGGGCGCGGCGCGATAAGGACGTGACCGGCGCCAAAGTTTCTGCGTCGCGCACCGCCACGTAATCGACGGAATTGAACCCCGCTTCCAGCAGCGCGTCGCGTCCGGCCTGTTCGGCCGCCCCGATCTCGTCGCCCTTGTTCACCCGCGCCGCCACGGCGCGCAGGATCACATTCATCTGTCCCGCAATCTTTCGCTCGGCCGCCGACAGATAGGCGTTGCGCGACGACATGGCCAAACCATCCGCCTCGCGCACGATCGGCCCGCCCAGAATTTCGACCGGCAATCCCAGATCGGCGTTCAGCCGCTTGATCACCAGAAGCTGCTGATAGTCCTTTTCGCCAAAGATGGCAGTGTCGGGCATTGCCGCGATCAGGAGCTTCGCCACCACGGTCGCGACGCCTGCGAAAAAATGCGGCCGGAAATCGGTCTCCAGGCCCACGCCCGGGCCGCCCACCTCGATTTTCGTAGAAAAGCCGTCGGGATACATCTCCTTCACCGAAGGCGCGAACACCAGATCGGCCAACCCGGAAAGCTTGGCACAATCGGTTTCAAAGGTACGCGGATAGCGGTCGAAATCCTCGTTCGGCGCAAACTGCGCGGGATTCACGAAAATGCTCACCACCGCCTTTTCGCCGCGCGCCCGGATCGCGCGCACCAGCGACAAATGGCCCTCATGCAGGGCGCCCATGGTGGGGATCAGCCCCACGCGCGCGCCCGCCTTGCGCCACGCGGCGATCTGGGCGCGCATATGGGCGATCGTGGGCGATATCTGCGGCTTCATGGCGGGACCATAGCTTGGGGCCCGCGGCGTGCGCTAGAAACCGGCCCGCATATTCAATATATCCCCACCCCATGCCATCCAGCCCCCTGCGTCAGGCCATTTCCGCGGCCTATCTGGCCGACGAAAACGCCGTCGTGGACGGCCTGATCGAGAAGGCGCGCTTCAGCCCGTCCGAATCCGCCGCAACCGACCGGCTGGCGCGCGATCTTGTGCGCCGGCTGCGCGCGAAGGGCGGCGACGGCGGCATCGAAGCCTTCATGCAGGAATACGCGCTGTCCACGCCGGAAGGCATCGTGCTCATGTGCCTGGCAGAGGCCCTGCTGCGCGTGCCCGACCCCGAAACCGCCGACAGGCTCATCGCAGACAAGATCGGCAGCGCGGAATGGGGCCGGCACAAAGGCAAATCGGATTCCCTGTTCGTCAATGCGTCCACCTTTGCGCTCATGCTTACGGGCCGCGTGGTGAAGCTCGACGAAACGGCAAAATGGGACTTCGAAGGCATCTGGAAAAAGCTCGTCAAGCGCACGGGCGAGCCGGTGATCCGGCAGGCCGTCATGGCCGCCATGCGCATCCTGGGCCGGCAGTTCGTGCTCGGCCGCAACATTGGCGAGGCGCTGAAGGAAGCGCGCGAATGGGCTGCGAAAGGCTATCGCTATTCTTTCGACATGCTGGGCGAGGCCGCCTACACCAAACGCGACGCCGCCCGCTATTATGCGTCATACCGGAACGCCATGCAGGCCATCGCCGCCGCGAACCTCGGCACCGGCGCCACGATATTCGACCAGCCCAGCATCTCGGTGAAGCTTTCGGCGCTGCATCCGCGCTACGAATGGGTGAAGCATGAGCGCGTGTTCGCCGAACTCTTGCCGCAACTCATCGCGCTGGCGGCCGGCGCGAAGGCGGGCAACTTGGGCTTTACGATCGATGCCGAGGAAGCCGAACGCCTCGACATCATGCTCGACATCTTCGAAGCGATGGGCGAGGCGGAGTCCCTTAAAGGCTGGGATGGCCTGGGCCTTGCGGTGCAGGGCTATCAGAAGCGCGCGCTGCCCGTGATCGCCTGGCTTGCCGATCTGGCGCGCCGTCAGAGCCGCCGCATTCCCGTCCGGCTCGTGAAAGGCGCCTATTGGGATTCCGAAATCAAGCGCGCGCAGGAACTGGGCCTCTCCGATTACCCGGTGTTCACGCGCAAGGCCGCCACCGACACATCCTATCTTGCCGGCGCGCGCGCGTTGCTGGCCGCCGATGGCGCGATCTATCCGCAATTCGCCACGCACAATGCGCACACGCTGGCCGCCGTGCGGGTGTTTGCGAACGGCCGCACGGATTACGAGTACCAGCGCCTGCACGGCATGGGCGAAGCGCTGCATGAGCTGGCGCGGCAATCCAATCAGGGTGTCGGCACGCGCATCTATGCCCCCGTCGGAACCCATGAGGATCTGCTGGCCTATCTCGTGCGCCGCCTGCTCGAAAACGGCGCCAACACCTCTTTCGTGAACCGCCTGGCCGACGAGGAAGCGCCGGTTGACGATATCGTGGCCAACCCGGTGGCGCAGATCAATGCGATCAGCCCCCGCCGCAACCCGCGCATTGCCCTGCCGATCAATCTTTTGCCCGACCGCAAGAATTCCTCGGGCTTTTTGTGGAGCGATCCCGCCGTGAGCCTGCCCGAAATCGCCAGAATGGAAGACAGCCTCAAAAGCCCGCAGCTCGCCCTGCCGATCGTCGGCGGCGAAGCGCGCGATGGCAAACGCGCGGCGGTGCGCGATCCGTCCGACCGGCGCCGCGTGGTGGGCGAGGTGGTGGAGGCCGGCGACGCCGATATTTCCGATGCCTTGTCGCGCGCGGCCGCAGCACAGTTCGCCTGGAACGAATTGGGCGGCGCCAGACGCGCCGCAATTCTTGACAAGGCCGCAGACCTCTTTGAATCCGGCCGCGCGCATCTGATGGCGCTGGCCGTGCGCGAGGCCGGCAAGACGCTGCCCAACGCGCTGGGCGAAGTGCGCGAGGCGGCCGATTTCCTGCGCTATTACGCCACGCAGGCGCGCGCCAGATTTGAAGGCCCGATCCGGCTTCCCGGCCCCACGGGTGAAACCAACGACCTCAGCCTGCATGGCCGCGGCGTCTTCGTGTGCATCAGCCCGTGGAATTTTCCGCTCGCGATTTTCACCGGCCAGGTTGCGGGTGCGCTCGCCGCCGGCAATGCCGTGCTTGCCAAGCCGGCCGAGCAGACGCCGCTGATTGCCGCGGCCGCCGTGCGCCTGCTGCACGCAGCTGGCGTGCCGAAGGATGTCCTGCATCTGCTGCCCGGCGATGGCCCGCGCATCGGCAATGCGCTGTTCCCCGATCCGCGCGTGGCGGGCGTGGCCTTCACCGGTTCCACCGACGCCGCCAATGCCATCAACCGCGCGCTCGCCGGCCGCACCGGGCCGATCGCCGCGCTGATCGCGGAAACCGGCGGGCAGAACGCCATGATCGTGGATTCCACCGCCCTGCCGGAACAGGTGGGGCGCGATGTCATCTCATCGGCGTTTGACAGCGCGGGCCAACGCTGCAGTGCCTGCCGCGTCCTGTTCCTGCAGGCGGATGTCGCCGACAGAATGCTCGATCTCATCCTTGGCGCCATGGATGAATTGAAGCTCGGCGATCCCATGAAGCTCGATACCGACATTGGCCCGGTGATTGACGAAGAAGCCCGCGCCAATCTGGAAAAACATGCCGCGCAGATGGCGCGCGAAGCCAGGCTGCTCCGCAAGCTGGAGGTTCCGGCCGATTGCGCCAACGGCGTATTCTTTCCGCCGCATGTCTTTGAAATCGAATCGATCGGCCAGCTCAAGCGCGAGGTTTTCGGCCCCATCCTCCACGTCGTCCGCTACGAGGCCCAGAATCTCGACAAGGTTTGCGACGCCATCAACGCCACGGGTTACGGGCTTACGCTCGGCATCCACACCCGAATCGATGAAACCGCGCGGTTCATCCGCGAGCGCGTGCGCGCCGGCAACATCTATGTGAACCGGAACCAGATCGGCGCGGTGGTGGGCGTTCAGCCCTTTGGCGGCGAAGGCCTGTCCGGCACCGGGCCGAAAGCCGGCGGCCCCAATTATCTGCTTCGCTTCGCGCTCGAACGCACCTATACCGTCAACACCACGGCGGCGGGCGGCAACGCGACGTTGCTCACCGAGGCGCTGGACGGAACCTGAAGGGGCAGAAGGGGCCATGGCGGGGGGCCGCGCCCATATCGTCGTCTTCGGCAACGAAAAGGGCGGCTCGGGCAAAACCACCGCGGCCATGCATGTGGCTGTTGCGCTGATGCGGCTGGGCAAGCGCGTGGCGGCGCTTGATCTCGACAGCCGCCAGCGCAGCCTCACGCGCTATCTGGAAAATCGTGGCGAATGGAAAAGCGGCCATCGCGCCGATATCCTGATGCCGGAACGCTTTATCGTGGAACATTCCGCCGCCAGGTCGCTCGATCAGGCCGCGGAAGAAGATCTGAAGCGCTTTCACGATATTCTTTCCCGCGCCGAAGGCGATTTCGACTTCCTCATCATCGATACGCCGGGCGCGCACACCCCGCTCGCGCGCGATGCCCATGCCGCGGCCGACACGCTGGTCACGCCCATGAACGACAGCTTTGTGGATTTCGATCTGCTGGCGCGCATCGATCCGAAGACCTACGAAGTGAAAGGCCCCAGCGTTTACAGCGATTTCGTGTGGGATTGCCGCAAGAAGCGCCTGCTCGCAAAAAAGCCCGCGCTGGACTGGATCGTCATGCGCAACCGCCTGACATCGTCGGAAGCGCGCAACAAGCGGCGCATCGGGGCGGCGCTCGAAAAGCTGGCCGAGCGGATCGGGTTCCGCATCGCGCCCGGCTTCGGGGAGCGCGTGATCTTCCGCGAGCTCTTCCCGATGGGTCTCACCATGCTGGATTTGCCGCTTCCGGGTCTTGGAATTTCGCTTTCCATGTCCCATGTCGCCGCCCGTCAGGAGGTGCGCGAGCTTGTGCTCACCCTGAAGCTCCCGGGCGTGGGCGCAAAAACGGCGGGGATTTGACGTTCACGATCTGGCGCGCGCGCATCCGGATTGTTTGAAAGCCCGCGGCCCCATCGCGGCGATCCGCATGTTCCGGAATGGCTTCAAACTAGCGGGGCGCCCTTATCCTTGCCTGCCGTTACGCGGGAGTTTGAAACATGCGCGCCATCGGGTTTCTGGCATTGCTTGCGCTCATCCCGCTTGGCGCAGCGCTCGCGCAAGGCGCAGCGCTCGACCGGATCGCTGCCGCGCGCGCCGCATACGACAGGCAGGACTGGGCCACGGCCATTCCGCTGCTCGATCAACTCGTCGCGGAGAACCCCGATAATGGCGATGACCGCGTGATGCTGGCGCGCGCGCGCTTTCTTTCGAAGGATTATGCGCGGGCCGCCGGCGATTATGCGCAGGCGCTCGCCCTCGGCGGCTTCGATCCGGCCGTTCTGGAATTCCGCATCGCACAGTGCGATGCCTATCTTGGCAACCGGCCCGATTCGCTGCGCTGGCTCACGCTTGCCATGGCGCACGGCTACCGCGATCTGGCCGGTGCGCAGTCCGATCCGGCTTTCGCCACCCTCAAATCGCAACCGGAGTTCGCAAGGCTGCTCGGCATCGCGCCGCCCAACCTCTCGCGCGACGACGGCTGGCGTTACGATATCGGCTTTCTGGCCGGCCGCGTGGAGCACCGCTCCTATCATCCGTTCAGGACGGCCACCGGCGACCGCAACGTGTCCGGCGCACTTTATACGCAAGCCGAATTCGAGGCCGAAATCGCAAGGCTTGAAAACGATGTCCCGAAGCTCACCGACCGCGCCATCGAGCTTCGGATCATGCGGCTCGTTGCCTCGCTGGGCGACGGGCATACCAGCGTGTGGGGCGCGCGCAAACCCGAATTTGCGCTGACCTTTCCGCTGGCCTTTTATGAATTCAGCGACGGTCTCTACATCGTCGCGGCCGCCCCGCAGTACAAAAACCTGGTCGGCGCCAAAGTCACCGCCTTCGACTCCACGCCGGCTGGCGAGGCGCTGGCGCGGCTTGATCCCTACATCGCCCATGACAACAGCCAGTGGTTCAAGGCCATGGAACCGCAGGTCATCCGCCATGTGCCCTTCCTGCAGGAAATCGGCATCACAAAAAGCGACAATGCCGCGGACCTGACCGTCGTGGATTCCAAAGGCGTCCGCCGGACGGTGCATGTTGCCGCCGACATGTCGCAGCCCGATATCTGGAACGCCGTGCCAAAGCCCGACGGCTGGACCTGGATTGGCGACAACAGCAGCGCGGAATTCCAGCAGCGCAACAACGAGAACTACTGGATGGCCTGGCACCCGGAAAGCGGGGTTCTTTATGTCCAGTACAACAAGATCGAAGACGCCAGGGATCGGACGCTGGCGCAATTCGCCCAAGCGCTGTCGCAACAGATCGCGCAGCAGCCGGTCAAGAAGCTCGTCATCGACATGCGCAACAACAATGGCGGCGACACCTTCCTCAACGAGCCGATGCTGAAGGTGATTGCCGGCAACCCGAAAGTGGATGTCCCCGGGCGCTTTTATGTCATCATCGGGCGGCGCACCTTTTCGGCCGCGATGAACGCGGTGTCCTATTTCGGCCGCTACACCAATGCCATCTTCGTGGGCGAGCCCACGGGCGGAAAGCCCAACGCGCCGGGCGACGAGGTGCCGTTCCAGCTTCCCTGCAGCGGCATCATGCTCAATCTGTCCGACCGTTACTGGCAGGGCGGCTGGCCGGACGATTTCTCCACCTGGCGTGCGCCGGACATTACGGTGCCGGTGACCTTTGCCGATTATGCCGCAGGGAAGGACGCGGCGACGGCGGCAATCCTGGCGCAGCCGGCGCCGCGCTAGCGGGGCCAACAACGCTCGCATCTTCCCCAGGGCGCCCGGCCTGAATCTCCGCGCTTGCGCGTGATATATTCTTTTCATGGCATCGAGGCTCCCCACCGAACGCTCGTCATCCGGCCAGATCGACGCCTTCCTGAAACAGGCGGCCAGGGTTCCCGCGCTGTCGCAGGTGAAGGGCCGGTTGATTTTCGCCATTGACGCCACCATGAGCCGCCAGCCCACATGGGACCGCGCGGCGCACATCCAGAGCGACATGTTCGAGGTGGCCCAATCCATCGGCGGGCTGGGTGTGCAGCTGGTCTATTTCCGGGGCCAGGGCGAATTCCAATCCAGCGAATGGACCACCAACCCGGCCTCGCTCGCGGCGCGCATGAGCGGGGTCACCTGCCGCGCCGGTTTCACCCAGCTCCATCGCGTGCTGGAACACGCCGCCGCCGAGGCACGCAAAACCAAAATCGGCGCGCTCGTCTATATCGGCGATGCCTTCGAAGAGAACGCCGATGCCGTGGCCGGCGCCGCCGGCAAGCTTGCGCTGCTCGGCGTTCCGGCTTTCATGTTCCACGAGGGCGATGACCCGCGCGCGGCCGAAATGTTTCGCACCGTCGCGCGGATCACCAAAGGCGTCTATGCGCGGTTCGACATGAGCGCAGCCAGGCAGCTTCGCGATCTGCTGCGTGCCGCCGCCGTGTATGCCACGGGCGGCCGCACGGCGCTCAGGGATTACGGCAACCGCATGGGCGGCGACGTCCTCCGGCTGGCCAAATCCATGGATGGCGAAAAATAGATGGGCGAAATCGCCATCGGCGCCATCGCGCTGGTTTTCCTGCTCGTTCTTCTTCGCCTCTATGTCGGCGCCGATCCCAGGGCGCTGGTAAAGGCGCTGCGCTGGCTGGGCGCGGGCCTTCTCGTTGCGGCCGCGATTTTCCTTTTTCTGACAGAGCGCATCGCCGCCGCCGTGTTCACGGCGGGCCTTGCCTACAGCCTGTTCACCGGCGGCCACGTCTGGCCCGGCGGCTGGCCGCATTATCGCTTTCCGTTTCCGTGGGGCGGCGGCAAGCCGCAGGCCGGCCAAAGCTCGAATGTGCGCACCGAATGGCTGGACATGGAGCTCGACCACGATACCGGCGAAATGCGCGGGCAAATCCTGAAAGGCGCCTTCGCGGGCCGCGATCTCAATTCGCTGTCGCAGGCCGAAGGACTTTCGTTCTACCGCGAAGCCGGCCTTGCCGATCCGGAAAGCGCGCGGCTGATCGAGGCCTGGCTCGACCGCCGCTTTCCCGATTGGCGCAATTTCGCGCACACCGGTGACACGCCAAAAGGGCGCGCAACCACCGGCATGTCGCGCGCCGAGGCGCTGAAGGTGCTGGGCCTGAGCGAAGGCGCAACCGCGGACGATATCCGCGCGGCGCACAAAAAACTGATGAAGCAGGTCCACCCCGACCGCGGCGGCTCCGATTATCTCGCTTCGAAGATCAACGAAGCGAAGGACGTTCTGCTGGGCGGCTAGTTTGCGATCGCCGCGAAGCAGGTCTGCCCGCGCTGGGTCAGCTTGGCGCAAATCTGCCGCGCCTCCGCTTCGAGGAACGGTCCGAAGCGCGCGCGGAACATTTTGGAGCCGTCCGCGGCCTGGAACGGCACGACGATGCGTTCCGCCGTGCCCAGCACATCCATCGAGCGTTCCGCATAGGCGGAAAGCTGCGCCTTGGCCGATGTCGCGTCGTTGAACGCGCCGATCTGGATCGTCCAGTCGCGCGCCATGGCATCGATGGACCTGGCGGCAGGCTTGATCACGCTGAAATCGCCTTCGCCGATCGTGCGGCCGCGGGGCGCGGGCCTGGCCGCCGGAAGAACCGACGGCGTGTTGGAGGCAAGCACCGTATTGGGCCTGGGTTTGGGCACCGGCGGATGGGACAAGGCGGCCATCGCCGTTCCGCCGATCGCGGCCGCCGGAGGCGTCAGCGCGGGCCGCGGCGTCGGCGTCAGCGACGCAAGCACGCGCGGCTTGATGTCGGGCACGGCCGGCGTCGAAATCGCCTGGGCAGGTGTCGGCTGGGAAGCGGTCACGTCGCTGGAGGGCGGGGTGTCTCCTGTGCCGATGTCAAATCCGGCCAGCACGGGATTGGACGCGCCGTTGCGCGCCACGTTCTGCCAGGGCGCGCCATTGCCCGCCACCAGCATCGGATTCTGGTTCAATTCGGCGAAAGTCATGTCCATTAGCCGGATCATTTCCTGATCGCGCCGATGCGCCGTATAGCCGCCCATCACCACGCCGATGAGCCGCGTCCGGCCGCGCACAACATCGCTCACCAGATTGAAGCCCGAGCCTTCGGTGTAGCCGGTCTTGATTCCGTCGCAACCGTCATAGTTGCCGAGCAGATTGTCATGCGTGGAATAGAAGCGGCCGCCGAAACTGAACGATTCGGTCGAGAAATAGCGGAAGTAGCCCGGGAAATCGTAAACCAGGTGCCGCGCGAGAAGCGCCAGGTCCGCCGCCGTGGTGATCTGCGCCTCGTCCGGAAGGCCCGAGGCATTGTGATAGAAGGTGTTGCGCATCCCCAGCTGGCGCGCCTTCTGCGTCATCATCTGCGCGAAATTGCTTTCCGTGCCGCCCAGCGCCTCGGCAATGGCCACCGCCACGTCGTTGGCCGATTGCACAACGATCGCCTTGATCGCGGTTTCCACGGGAATGGTCTCGCCCTCATAGCTGCTGAGGTTGGTCGAGGGCATGGATGCCGCATGCGCCGAGAAGGTCAGCGGCGTGTCCATCTTCAGCTGACCCTTCTGCAGCGCCTCGAACAGCATGTAGAGGGTCATCATCTTGGTGAGCGAAGCCGGATGGCGCAGGGCATCGGCGTTGCGGGCATAAAGGATGCGGCCGGTCGCCCCGTCCTCAATCAAGGCGGCGTCCTTGGCGGGGTTGGTCGGGCCAAGATCCACGTTGCGGGCATGGGCGGCGGCCCGAACGTGATGATGGCGGGCTTCGGCGGGCATCGTCCCCGCCGCGGCAAAGGCCAGAGCCAGGAGGGCTATGCCAGTAACCCTCACGGACGCGGCGCGCGTGGCGCGCGAGCTCTCAACCATACGCAACCCCAAATGATGACCCGGCACCCCCAACAAACGCATGAGACCAAATTGTGGCTTGGGGTGCAAGGTCAAAAATCAAATTCCATCTTATATTTCCGATATTTACGTTCGATTAACAGATGGCTTTCCGCGGATTTTGGCGATCCGGTGGCAGCGTTCCGGGGCGTCTTGACAAAGGTTATGTTGCAGCGCATATAAGTTCATGTTGCACCGCAACAGGGCCGGCTGGCCCCCGAAGCGATGCGCCATGGAAACCAAGAGGATAACGGCAATGGCAAAGGCAAAAACGGCCGGCGAATCGATCAACGGAACGGCCGAGACTTTCGTGAAGAATGGCGCCGATGCGCTGAAGAACGGCTTCGAAAAGGCGGCCAAGAGCTATGACCAGCTGCTCGGCTTCGGCAAGGAAACCGTCGAGGCCTACCTGAAGTCGGCCAACGCGGCGGGCAAGGGCGTGGAAGCGCTCCAGAGCGAGATCTACGGCTTCTCCCGGCATGCGATCGAAGATTCGATCTCGGCCACCAAGGCGGTGCTGGGTTCGCGGTCGCTGCAGGAGGCTGTCGAAGCCCAGAGCGAATTCGCCAAGACCCAGTTCGACGCTTATGTCGGCCAGATGGCGAAGCTCGGCGAAATCTTCGTCTCTACGGCGAAGGAAACCTTCGAGCCGCTTCAGGGCCGCGTCCAGGCCTGGGTTGACGTCGTGCAGAACACGCGCGCGGCCTGATCCGCAAAATTCAACCGCGTTCCGCGTGCTCCCCCAAGGCGGAACGTTGAATGGCCAAGGGCTCGGGATTGCTCCCGGGCCCTTTGCTTTAAGGCTGCTCCACTTGCGGCCTCCGCGGCGGGCTGGCTTAAGCTATATTATATCTTAAAGCGTTTCGGCTTAGGGTCCGCGTTCGGGAAAGATGAGCGATAGGCGCGACAACAGATCCGACAACGGCACCGGCACCGGCGTCGTCACAAAGACGCGGCCGAAAACCAAGAAACCGTCGCTCTACAAGGTTCTTCTGCTCAACGACGACTACACGCCGATGGAGTTCGTCGTTCACATTCTGGAGAAGTTCTTCAACAAGCCGCGCGACGAGGCGGTGCAGATCATGCTGCATGTCCACCGGCACGGCGTGGGCATCTGCGGCGTCTTCACATACGAAGTGGCCGAGACGAAGGTGGCGCAGGTCATTGAATTCTCCCGCCGCCATCAACATCCTTTACAATGCACCATGGAGAAGGAGTAAGATTCGGGCATGCCATCGTTGTCGCGCAGCCTGGAACAAGCGTTGCACCGTGCCATCCGGCTCGCGAGCGACCGGCATCATGAATTTGCGACCCTGGAACATCTGCTCCTCGCGCTGACCGACGATCCCGACGCCCAGCAGGTGATGAAGGCCTGCAATGTGGACGTCGATTCGCTGCGCAAATCGCTCCAGAAATACGTGGACGAGGAGCTGATCACGCTCGTCATCGAGGATGGCGAGGATGCCAAGCCCACCACCGGCTTCCAGCGCGTGGTGCAGCGCGCGGTCCTGCACGTGCAGAACTCCGGCCGCGACGAAGTGACAGGCGCCAATGTGCTGGTGGCGCTGTTCACCGAGCGCGAAAGCCACGCCGTCTATTTCCTGCAGGAACAGAACATGACGCGGCTCGACGCCGTGTCCTACATCAGCCATGGCATTGCCAAGCGGCCGGGCATGAGCCAGCCCAAGCCCGTGCGCGGGGCCGATGACGACGACGACAACGAAAAGCCCGTCAAGCAGGGCTCCGAGGCGCTGGAAGCCTATTGCGTCAATCTGAACGAAAAGGCCCGCTCCGGCCGCATCGATCCCCTGATCGGCCGCGATGCGGAAGTGGAACGCACGATTCAGATTCTCTGCCGCCGGCAGAAGAACAACCCTCTGTTCGTGGGCGATCCGGGCGTCGGCAAAACGGCCATCGCCGAAGGGCTTGCCCGCAAGATCGTGAAGGGCGAGGTGCCCGAGGTCCTGAAAAAATCCACCATCTATGCGCTCGACATGGGCGCGCTGATTGCCGGCACGCGCTATCGCGGCGATTTCGAGGAGCGGCTCAAATCGGTCGTGAAGGAGCTCGAGTCGCTGGATGGCGCGATCCTGTTCATCGACGAGATTCACACCGTCATCGGCGCCGGCGCCACCTCGGGCGGGGCGATGGATGCCTCAAACCTTCTCAAGCCCGCGCTGCAGGCCGGCACGCTGCGCTGCATCGGCTCGACGACCTACAAGGAATACCGTCAGTATTTCGAGAAAGACCGCGCGCTGGTGCGCCGCTTCCAGAAGATCGACGTGGTGGAACCGACGATCCCGGACACCATCAAGATCCTCAAGGGCATCAAGTCGTATTACGAAGAGCACCACAAGGTCCGCTACACGGCCGATGCCATCAAGGCCGCGGTGGACCTCGCCGCCAAATACATCAACGACCGCAAGCTGCCCGACAAGGCGATCGACGTGATCGACGAAGTGGGCGCCTCGCAGATGCTGCTT